>JAJTHE010000072.1 GCA_021298815.1 Betaproteobacteria bacterium
ATGGCCCCGCCCGGCGGCGGGCGAGCCCTTATACTTCGCGCTCGCTCGCCGCTGCGCGGTCCGCGCCGGCAGCCCGAACCGACACCGACGGAGCCTCGATGAAGAGAATCGACCTGCACAACCACGTGATCCCGCAGGGGGTCATCGATGCCGTACTCGCCGACCAGGCGACCTTCGAGACCCGCATCGAGGGCGAGGGCGACAAGCGCCGGGTGGTGCGCAAGGAGAACAGCTTCCCGCTGGTGCCCGAGTACTACGATGCCGACGCCAAGGTCGAGGCGATGGAGAGGAAGGGCATCGACATCTCGATGATCTCGGCCGCACCGCCGACGTTCTACTACTGGACGAAGCCGGAGATCGGCCTGAAGATCGCGAAGCTGCACAACGACGGCATCGCCGCGATGGTGGCGAAGCGGCCGGACCGGCTGCGCGGCATGGCCAGCCTGCCGCTGCAGGACGTCGATGCCTCGATCGCGGAACTCGAGCGCGCGGTGCGCGAGCACAAGTTCAAGGCGGTCGAGATGCAGGCGATGGTGAACAACCAGCAGCTCGCCGACCCGAAGTACCGGCCGCTGTTCAAGACCGCCGAGCAGCTCGGGCTGTTCGTGTTCGTGCATCCCAACTGGTGGTGCACCGACATGGGCCTCGACAAGTACTACCTGATCAACATGATCGGCAACCCGCTCGAGACCACGATCTTCACCGCCAACATGATGTTCAGCGGCGCGCTGGATGAAGTGCCGAACCTGCGCTTCCTGCTCGCCCACGGCGGCGGCTACGTGCCCTACCAGATCGGGCGCTTCCGCCATGGCCACTCGGTGCGGCCGGAGGCGCGCGCGCTGTCCACCACCTCGCCGGTCGACCACTTCAGGAAGTTCTACTTCGACTGCCTGACCCACAACCCGCAGTCGACGCGCCACCTGATCGACAGCGTGGGCGCTGACCATTGCGTGCTGGGCACCGATTCGCCGTACGACATGGGCGACGAGACGCCGATCGCCAACCTCGATGCGGTGCCGCGCCTCACGCCGCAGGAACGCGAGCAGATCTGCTGCCGCACGGCGTACACCCTGCTCGGGGAAGCCGGCTGAAGCTGCAGGCCGGAGGCCGCTGGCTCACCGGGCTGCGGTCCGGAGAGCGCTCCGGGCTGCGGCTGGTCGTCGGGCTGCTGCTGGCGCTCTCGGCCTGCACAGCGCAGGCCGCCGAGTCTCGCGGTGCCGTCACGCCGCCACCGGGGGCCGCAGTGCCGGCGACGCCGGCCCGTGCCGCCGAGCGGCAGGCATGGCCGCAGGCTGCGATCCGTCTGTTCTTCGCGGCCGAACCGGAGTCGCCGGCGGGCATCCTCGCGCGGGTGCTGTCGCATCGGCTGGTGGAGGCACTCGGCCAGCAGGTCTATGTCGAACACCGGCCGGGCGAGGGTGGGCGCATCGCGTCGGATGCGGTCGCGGCGGCCGCGCCCGATGGCCTCACCTGGCTTGCCGCCGACGACCGGCATCCGTTGTCCGCGCTGCGGGCAGGCCTCCCGTTCGACCTGTCGAAGGCCCTGCAGCCGGTGACGCAGGTGGCCGGGCGCGATGGCCCGCTGCTGGTGGCGCATCCGACCCTGCCGGCGCGCAGCGTCGGCGAGCTCGCCGTGCTGGCGACGCAGAAAGGGCGCACCCTCGAACTGGGCGTGGGCGGTGGCGATGGCGATGGCGATCCCGCGATCGCACTGGCTGCGGGCCTGTTGCGGGCGGCGCTCGGTCCGGCGCTGCTGCCGAGGACGTCGCCGGCGGGCGAGCCTGCGCTGGGCGAACTGCTGGCCGGCCGCACGCTGCTCGGCTTCGTCGATGCGCACGATGCGGATGCGGCGCTGCGAGCATCGAAGCTGCGCGCGCTGGCGGTGGCCGGGCCGGCGCGGCTGGCTGCGTGGCCCGCGCTACCGACGCTGGTCGAATCGAAGGTCGCCGGCGCCGACGTCGGACGCATCGACCTGGCCGGCTGGCACGGGCTCTGGCTGCCGGCCGGAACGCCGGCGGGGATCGGCGTCCGCCTGCAGGCGGAAGTGGCGCTCGCGCTGAAGCGCCCGGGCATGCCGGAGCGGCTGGCCGAACTCGGCTACCGGCCGGTGGCCAGCACGCCGGAGGCGTTCGCGGCGTTCATCGGATCGGAGTCGGCTCGACTGCGCGGGCTGGCCTCGCGCGCAGGCTGGCCGGTGCGCTGAACCCGGCCCGGGTCGGACTCGAAGGACTCCAGGGCCGGATTCGGGGTGCGCAGCACCGGCGTGCGGTCGAGCCCGCGCAGGTGATGGTCGAGGAAGGCCAGCAGGTATTCGAAGATCCAGCGCGGGTTGCCGTCGCGTATCGCGGCCCGCGCGTCCTGCCCGGCGATGGCGTGGTCGGTCCAGCCCAGGTGGTTCCCGCCACGCAGCACCAGGAGGTAGCGCGGTGCGCGCAGCAGCGCATGGAACCGCGGCAGCAGGGGCGTGATGCCGAAGTCGAAGCTGCCGCCCTGGAGCATCACCGGTATCTCGATCGATCCGAATCCCCCGGGCATGAGGTAGGGCGCCGTGTACGGCGACAGCCCGGCCACGGCGTGGATCCGCGCATCGCGCCAGGCGGTACGCGCACCGGCCAGGCCCAGCACGGCATAGCCGCCCAGCGAATGGCCGATCGCGCCGATGCGGCCGAGGTCTAGACGGCGATGCAGGAAGGCATCCGCATCGCCGTCCAGACCTTCCAGGCGGTCGAGCAGGCCGACCAGGTCGTTGCGCCGCTCCGACTGGGTCGCATCCGTCCAGTTACCGGGGCGCAGCACGTCCGGCAGTTCCATGCGGGCGCCGCGGTCGATCGCATCGCCATGGTCGATCGCGGCGACCACGTAGCCCATGCGCGCGAGGTTCGCGGTGATGAACAGCGACTGGTCGGCGGCACCGAGGAAGCCGTGCGAGAACAGCACGACAGGATGCCGGCCAGGTGCAGCGGGTGCATCGCGCCAGATGCGGCTGCCGTGTCCGGCGGGCTCGGTCCGGCTGCCACCTTCGGTCGACGGGTACCAGAACAGCAGGCGGCGGGCGGCCCGTCCGCCGGCGCCGGGCTGCAGCGGGAACGCGCGATGCCCGACACCCGCGCCCGTGGGCGGTGCGGCTCCCCGTGCAGCCGACGCAGGACCCGGCGCGAGGGCGGCGGCAGGGCTGCGCGCGGCCAGTGCCGCGAGCAGCGTGCCGGCGGTCGCCGACAGCAGGCGCCGGCGCCGCGCCTGCCTGCCATCGCTGCCGGCAGCGGCGGCGCATGCGCAGGCGCCGCAGCAGCGGCCACGGCAGCGGCAGGCAGGATGGTCATGCGCGGGAGGGACCGGCATCGGCAGCGACGCGAAGGGACGATGCGCGCGATAATGACCCAATACTTCCGACCGGTACGTCCCGATGGCGCAACGCATCGACCTGCACTCCCACGTGATCCCGCAGCCCTTCCTCGATGCACTGGATGCGGACCCGGTCCGGTTCCATGCGCGGGTCGAGCAGCGGGGCGAGCGGCGCTTCATCGTGCGCGGCAGCCATGCGGTACCGCTCGATCGCGCGTTCCATGATGCGGATGCGAAGGTCGAGAAGATGGATCGCCTCGGCCTCGACGTCTCGGTGATCTCGGTCGGGCCGCCGGCATACTGCTACTGGCTGCCGGCCGACGCGGGACTCGCCGCCGCCCGGCTGGTGAACGAGGGCATCGCGCAGATGGTCGCAGCCCATCCGTCGCGCCTGCAGGGCATGGCCACGCTGCCGATGCAGGATCCCGACGCCGCGATCGCCGAACTGGAGCGCACGAAGAAGGAATACGGCTTCCGGATGGTCGAGACCGGCACCTCGGTCGAGGGCGAGCTGCTCGCCGCACCGAAGTTCCGTCCGGTGCTCAGGACGATCGAGCAGCTCGGCATGTCGCTGTTCACGCACCCGTACCAGTGCGTGGCGAAGGGCGGCATGGACGACTACTACCTGCAGAACTTCATCGGCTACCCGCTGGACACCACGATCATGGTCGCGCACCTGATCTTCAGCGGCGCACTGGACGACTGCCCCGGCCTGCGCATCGTGCTGCCGCATGCCGGCGGCTTCGTGCCCTACCAGATCGGCCGCTTCGACCATGGCTTCGAGGTGCGGGCGGAGGCGAAGAAGCACATCGCGAAGCATCCGACCGAGTACCGTCGCCGCTTCTGGTACGACGCGCTCGCGCACCTGCCGCAGTCGGTGCGGCACCTGGTGGACACGATGGGTGCCGACCGCGTGGTGATCGGCACCGATTGTCCGTTCGACATGGCGGACTTCGACCCGGTGGCCAACCTGGAGAAGGTCCCGCGCCTCACCGACGAGGAACGGGAATGGATCCACGGCCGCAGTGCGATGGCGCTGCTCGGGTGAGCCACGCCAGCATGTGCCGTCGCGCGCTTCTCAACCATCCGCATCGCCCCGGGAAGGATCCGTCGTGAACACCCTGAACCGCAGCCTGCAGCGTCCCCTGCTTGCGACCCTCGGCCTGGCGGCCGCGATGGCCGGCGCCGTCGCGGGCGCCGCCGCCCCGCCCGGCATGGGCAGCTTCCGCGATGGATTGTGGGAGATGACCATCCGCGCCGAGGTGCCCGGCACCAAGCCGATGCCGCCGATCTCGCTCAAGAAGTGCATCAGCGCGAAGGAGATCCAGGACCTGCAGGCCAAGGCCAGCCGGCCGCCGGGCTCCGACCAGTGCAAGGTGTTCGACCAGCGCACGCAGGGCAGCACCACCAGCTGGAAGATGGAGTGCACCGGCCGCATGAAGATCGTCGGCGACGGTTCGGTCACCAGCAGCGGCGACAGCTATGCGATGCAGTCGACGATGGTGATGACGACGGCCGAGGGCAAGGCGATGCAGGTCAGGAACGAACTGACCGGGAAGCGCCTCGGCGACTGCAAGCCCGGGTCGCCCTGAACACACAGGATGGAGCAGTGATGAAACTCGACAACTACGATATCGAGATCGTCGTGCAGGGGTTCCCCGGCAAGGCGGTCTGCCACGGCGGCATGGGCTGGAGCTCTGTCGTGCTGATCCGCGGCGAGGGCCGGGTGGCGCTGGTCGACACCGGCTCGTTCGGCATGCGCCGGCTGCTGCGCGAGCGCCTCGCCGAGCATGGCGTGAAGCCGGCCGACGTCACCGACGTGATCCTCACCCATTCGCACTACGACCATTCGGTGAACTTCACGCTGTTCCCGAATGCCCGCATCGTGATCGGTGCGGATGAACTGAGCTGGGCGGCGGAGCAGCCGTGGGGCGAGTCGCCGGTGCCCGAGCTCTATGTGCGCGAGCTCAAGAAATGGCCGACGCTGGCCGCAGCCGCCGATGGCGACACCGTGTTCCCGGGCATGACCGCGCACCTCGCGCCGGGCCACACGCCCGGCTGCCTGGTGTACGTTCTGCATGGCCGCGAGCGCGACATCGTGTTCACCGGCGATGCCGCGAAGAACCGGGCCGAGATGGTGTCGCGCGGGACCGACATGACGTTCAACGCGGCGCAGTCGGCGGCCTCGATCGAATCGATCTGGCGGTACTGGCAGGAGAAGCCCGGCAGCGTGCTGGTGCCCGGCCACGACGTGCCGATGACCCAGGTCGACGGGTGCACCGAGTACCTCGGCCAGCGCGATGCACGGGTGATGGCCTGGTTCGGCGACGATCTGGAGACGACGACGATCTTCCGGCTGGAGGCGTAGCTGCGGGCTGCTTCACGCGTCATCCCGACAGCGCCGGCCTGGTACGGCGTGTCGCTCAGTGCGCTCCGGGCGCCTGGAACATCAGTAGCCGGCACTTCCCTGGCAGGCACGCCTGCCTCCTGCCAGGGAAGCCCCGGCTACCGGCTCAGGCGCGCGCGAGCTTCATCTGCTCGAGCGCCGCGCGCCCGACCGGGCCATACGGATTGGCGAAACTCTCGGCGATCTCGTAGTGGTTGTATCCCTGCGCGAAGATGCCCTGCACCGGCCTCCCGGCCGTGCGCACGGCGGCGGTGAAGTCGCGTCCCTGGCGCTGGAACTCGGGTGAATCGTTCGAGCCCCAGAGCAGGACCAGCGGCGCGCCGATGCGCGCCAGGTGGCGCTGCGGCGACAGCTCGTGTTCCATCTCGTCGGTGAACTTCACGTAGCTGCTGCGGCGCGACAGCCGCGGACCGCGCAGGTCGTACATGCCGCTCTGCAGGACATAGCCCTTGACCGCATCAGCGGGCAGGCCGAACGCCTTCCAGTCGGTGATCGCCGCGCAGGCGCCCAGGTGCGAGCCCGACGAGCGGCCGGACACGTACAGGCGCTGCGGATCGCCGCCGAAGCTCTTCGCGTTGCGCCAGGTCCATGCGATCGCCCGGCGCACCTGGTCGACCATCGGGAACAGGCTGCCATCGGTGCCGTTGACGTTGTCGAAGTCGATCGCGATGAAATGCGCGCCGGCGCGCACGACGGTCTCGGCGGGATACGCATGGTCGCGCGCGGTGTTGCTGCGCCAGGCGCCGCCATGTATGTAGATCTGGATCGGCGCGTTCGGCCGGTCGGTGCGGAAGATGTCCAGGCCTTCGACCGGCTTGTCGCCGTAGGCGCGGCGCAGCGGTTCGCCCAGCCGCGCACGGGCATCGTCGCAGGTGTTGTTCATGCGCTGCGTGACGATGTCGCGGTTGGGTGCCCAGACGCGCTGGTCGTAGGCGTCGTCCAGTTCGCGCTGGTCGAGTCCCATGTACACCTCCGGGCCGCGTGCCCCGGGCACGGCGGTCTTCGCTGCAGGGGTGCCGGCCGCTTCGGCTGCCTCGGCAGCCAGCGCCGACGCCGGAAGCGCAGCAGCGGACGCGGCGAGCGCGATCGGTGCGCCGAGCATCGTTCCGAGGGCGAGGCGGCGGCGGGTGTCGGGTGCGGTCATCGGTCTTCCTTCCGGGCGTGGGGGGTACTTCATCGCGCTGACTGCGTAGGGTATCTTGGTTGCACGCCATGTCCATCCCGTCCCTGATCCCCATCCCCGACCTGCTGCTGTTCGCCGCCGCCTGCGTCGTGCTGGTGGTGACGCCCGGCCCGAACATGCTCTACCTGCTGTCGCGGGCGATCTGCCAGGGGCGGGCGGCCGGCATGGTCTCGCTCGCCGGCGTGGTCGCCGGCTTCATCGTGCACATGCTGTGCGCGGCGGTCGGGCTGTCCGCCTTGCTGGTCGCGGTGCCAGTCGCCTTCGATGCAGTGAAGTTCGCCGGCGCGCTCTACCTGTTGTGGATGGCCTGGGACACGGTGCGTCCCGGTGCGGGCTCGCCGCTCGAGCCGCGTGCGCTGCCGGCCGAGTCGCCGCGCGCGCTGTTCGTGAAGGGCTTCCTCACCAACCTGCTCAACCCGAAGGTGGCGATGTTCTACCTCGCGCTGTTCCCGCAGTTCGTCGATCCGGCACGCGGGTCGGTGCTGCTGCAGTCGGTCGCGTTGGGCGGCGTGCAGATCGTGATCAGCATCCTGTTCGATGTCTGGATGATCGGCACGGCTGCCGCCATTGCCCGATGGTTCGCGCGTAACCCGACCTGGATGGCGGCCCAGCGCTGGGTGATGGGCGGCGTGCTGGCCACCCTTGCGGTGCGTATCCTGGTGGAACCGGCGCCGGAACCGCGGCACGCCGGCTGATTGCGGGCCCGTACTGCCGTTGCCTGCGTCACCCGCTGCAATACTCAAGACCTGACCCCCGGGGTCATGACCCCCGGGCTCACTCCGGTTCGATGCGTGCGGCCTTGACCAGCTTCGCCATCCGCGGGATGCCGCCGCGGATCAGTTCCTGCAGTTCCTTCGGCGAGGTGCCGACCACGTCGGCGCCCTGCGCGGCGAACTGCTCGCGCACCTCGGTCGTCTTCAGTGCCCGGAGCGTGTCCGCGTTCAGCCGTGCGACGACCGGGGCCGGGGTGTTCGCCGGCGCGAAGATACCGATCCAGAAGTTGAGCTCGAAGCCCGGCAGCCCGGCTTCGATCATCGTCGGAACATCGGGAAGCACCGGCGAACGCACGCTCCCGGTCTGCGCGAGCGGCCGTATGCGGCCGGCCTTGATGTGGCCCGAGGAGGAGATCAGGCTGTCGAAGATCAACGGCACGCTGCCGGCGATCACTTCGGGATAGGCGGCGGCGACACCCTTGTACGGGACATGGACCATGTCGATGCCGGCCATCGTGTTGACCATCTCGCCCGCGAGGTGGAACACCGTGCCCACGCCGGAGGACGCGAACGACAGCTTGCGCGTCTTCGACAGCGCGATCACGTCCTTCAGGTTCTTCACCGGCAGCGCGGCGGTCGCCGCCATCACGTTCGGTGCGGTCGCGACCATGCTGATCGGCGAGAAGTCCTTCAGCGGGTCGTAGGGCAGCTTGCGATACACGCTGGGCGCGATCGTGTGGGTGGACAGGTTGCCGATGCTGATGGTGTGGCCGTCGGGGTTGGCCCGGGCCAGGATCTCGGTGCCGATGGTGCCGCCGGCGCCGCCGCGGTTGTCGAACATCACCGGCTGGCCGAGGGTTTCCTGCAGCCGGGCGCCCACGGTGCGGGCGACGATGTCGGACACGCCTGCGGGCGCGAACGGCACGATGAAGCGGATCGGCCGGTTGGGGAAGGTGTCTGCCGCCTGCGCATGGACGAGCGCGGGCGACAGGGCTGCGCCGGCGGCGATGCCGAGCGCCATCGCGGCAGTCGCGTTCACGGTCTTCAGGGTCGTCATCGCGCTCATTCCGGCTGGATCTTCGCGGCCTTGACGATCTCGCCCATGCGTTTCAGGTCGACCTTCACCGCGGCGAGCAGGTCGGCCGGCGCGCCCGGGGTGACTTCCGAGCCCTGGGCCGCCATCTGGTCGCGTACCTCGGGCAGGGTCAGCACGCGATTGATCTCCTTGTTGAGCCGCGTGGTGATCGCCGGCGGCATCCCGCCCGGGCCGAACATCGCGATCCACAGGGTGATCGCATAGCCGGGCAGGCCGGCCTCGGCCATCGTCGGCAGGTCGGGCAGGGTGGCCACGCGCTTGGGCGTGGTGACTGCCAGCGGCCGCAGCTTGCCGGCCTTCAGGTGCTGCGTCATCGACACCACGCTGTCGAAGATCATCGGCACGCGGCCGGCGAACACGTCTGGGTACGCCGCCGACGCGTTCTTGTACGGCACGTGCGTCAGCGTGACGCCCCCGAGGGCGCCGAGCATCTCTCCGGCCAGGTGCGAGGTACTGCCGATACCCGACGAGCCGAACGACAATGCGCCCGGCTTGGCCCTGGCATAGGCGATCAGTTCCTTCACCGACTTCACCGGAAGCTCCGGGTTGACCGCGAGTACCGTCGGCGTGATCGCGATCATCGCGACCGGCGTGAAGTCCTTGATCGGGTCGTAGCGCAGGTTCTTGTAGAGGTAGGGCACGATCGCATGCGTGCCGTTGCTGCCGAGCAGGATGGTGTGCCCGTCGGGCTGTGCCTTGGCCACGATGTCGCTGCCGATCGAGCCGCCGGCGCCGCCGCGGTTGTCGACGATGATCGGCTGGCCGAGGCCCTCCTGCATGCGGCTCGCCAGCGTGCGGCCGATGATGTCGGACACGCCGCCGGCGCCGAACGGCACCACCATGCGCACCGGCCGGTTCGGGAAGTCCTGGGCGGCGGCGGATGAACAGGCGATGACCAGCGCGAGCGATGCGGCGCAGGTCGAAGCGGCGGATACGGTGGAAGGCGAGGACCTGCGTGTCACGTGTGGCTCCTGGTTTCGATCACGGAATTCCCGGCCGGCTGCCTGGGTGCGCCGGTGCCTCCCGTCAGTCGGGCTGCACCTTCGCCCGCCGGACCAGCTTGCCCATCAGGGCGATGTCGTTCTTCAGCAGCGCCGCGAGCTGCGCCGGGCTGCCGGGGAACACTTCCGCGCCCTGCGCGGCGAAGGCGTCGCGCACCTCGGGCAGCTTCAGGCTCCGGTTCACGTCGTCGCTGATGCGCGCGACGATCGGTGCCGGCGTCCCGGCCGGCGCGAACAGCGCCTGCCAGAAGGTCACGTCGTAGCCGGGCACGCCGGCTTCGGCCATCGTCGGCACGTCGGGCAGCAACGCGCTGCGCCGGGTACCGAGCATCGCCAGCGGCCGGATGCGTCCGGCCTTGATGTGCGGCATCGCCGAGACCACGCTGTCGTAGACCAGCCCGATCTGCCCCGAGGCGACCTCGGGGTAGGCCGCGGCCAGCCCCTTGAACGGAACATGTACCGTGTCGACGCCGGCCAGCAGGTTGAACAGTTCGCCCGACAGGTGGAACACCGCACCGATGCCCGACGACGCATAGCTGAGGCTGCCGGGCTTTGCCTTCGCCAGCGCGATCACGTCCTTCACCGAGCGCACGTCGAGCTTCATGCTGGCGCCGACCAGGTTCGGTGCCACTACCACCGTACCCACCGGCGCGAAGCCGGTCACCGGGTCGTAGGGCAGCTTGCGGAACACATGCGGGGCGATCGCATGCGTGGACAGGCTGCCGAGCAGCAGCGTGTAGCCGTCGGGCGTCGCCTTCGACACCACGTCGGAGCCGATGGTGCCGCCGGCGCCGACCCGGTTGTCGACGATCACTGTCTGCTTCAGCGATTCGCCGAGCCGTGCCGCGATCGAGCGGCCGATGATGTCCGACACGCCACCGGCGGGGAACGGGATGACGAAGCGCAGTGGGCGTTCAGGATAGCCGGCCGCCGCGGTTGCCCGGTACGGCAGCGCTACCGTCGCGGCCAGCAGCCCTGCAGCGAACAGGCGGGCTGCGGAAGGACGGAGCCGTCGCTGTGGCGAGCATCGTTGCATCGGAAGGGCGCCTGCATCGGAACGTTGGATCGTTCTCCCCGTGCAAGTCCCGTGCCATCGCGCAGCCGCCGCGAACGCAGGCCGCCGGCAGGCGAGGGCCCGATCGGCGTGCCCTCCCTGCCGCACCGCGCACCGTTACGGGGCGCGGTCTCCGGATTCCGTCCCGGATCAGGCGGCGCGGGGCGGCGCGACGCCGATCAGGCTGTCGCGCGTCACCAGCGCGGCGAGTTCGGCCTCGCCCATCTTCTCGGTGCCGGCCGGCCGCATCGGCAGCACGATGAAGCGCAGGTCCGCGTTCGAATCGTGCACATGCACCTCGACATCGTCGGGGACCGCCGAACCGAACTCCGCCAGGACCTTGCGCGGTTCACGCACCACTCGAGAGCGGTACGCCTTGTTCCGGTACCAGGACGGCGGCTGGCCGAGCAGCGAACGCGGGTAGCAGGAACACAGGGTGCAGACGATCACGTTGCGCACGGCCGGCGTGTCCTCGACCACCGTGAGCGAAGCCTCGGTGACCGGGATGCCGAGCGAGGCGGCAGCAGCCTTGCCGTCCTTCAGCAGGGTCTGGCGGAATTCGGGATCGACCCAGGCGCGTGCGATCAGCTTGCCCCCGAGCTGGATGGTCTTGCTCTCCATCAGTTCGATCTGCTTGCGCACCTCGCGCGCGGAGAACACGTTCTGCTCGATCAGCATGTCGCGCATCACGTCGGAGGCGACCTCGTACCAGCGCGAGCGTTCGTCGCCGAAATCGGGGGCCGGGGCGTGCGGATCGACGCCTTCCGGATGTGCGTGGTCGTGCGGATGCGGCGGATGATCGTGTGGCATGTCGTTCAGGCTTTCTCGAGCCAGTGCTCGTAGACCTCGATGTGCAGCTTGTCGTGCGCCGGGCCCTGGTAGTCGGGCCAGATGTGGCGCTGGTCGAACACCACCCGGTAGCCGTTCACCGCCGGTCCGCCGCAGCGGCCGTAGGCGAGGTCTTCCGGGTTGAGGACCTTGCCGGTCCATTCGGTGACGGTGCCCACCTTCTCGCGGATGTACCAGGGCGTGCGTACATGCCCGGTCTTCGGCAGGTCGAGCACGCGCACCTGGTCTCCCGCCGAGAAGCGGCGGCCGGTGTTGATGGCGACGGACGCAGTCATCGGATGCTCCGGTTATTCCGCGGGCGCGCCGGCGGCACGCTGCTTCATCGCGGCGTCGACGCGCTGCATGAAGGCCTCGCGGTCGATCAACCCCTTCTCGGTGAGGATATCCAGCATCGCCTCGAGGCGGCGCTCATAGAAATTCAGCGTGTTGTACTTCTCCTCGCCGAAGCTCTCGAACGCGCGGCGCACCTCGTCGACGGTGAGCATGCGGCGCAGCGGGTCGCCGAGCAGCCCGCGCATCGCCTCGTTCTGCTTGTGCCAGAACTCGATGGGTTCCTCTGCGGGGTCTATCTCGCCGGCGGTGAGGCCGCCGATGTCGTGGTAGCCGCAGCGGCCGGGTGTCGTGGCGGGATTCGCGGGGGAGGGAGGTGTCGTCATGGTGGGAGAAATATAGCCCAATCCCGTGTTCGCATACACTTTCCGTATGTCCGGTCTTCCTGAATCCACCCCCGCTTCCGCCACCGCCGCCCGTCCCGCCGCGGGTGGCACGCGCGAGCCGCTTGTGCGCGTCGAGGCCGGCCTGCCTGCGTCGTGGTACCTGGACGAGGGCCATCACCGGCGCGAACTCGAGCGGATCTGGCACGGCAACTGGATCGCCGTGGCGCGGTGGGACGAGGTGCGCTCGCCCGGCGATTTCCGGGTGGTGGACATCGGCGACCAGTCGGTGCTGCTGACCCGCAACCAGGTCGGCGGCCTGCGTGCGTTCCACAACACCTGCCGCCACCGCGGGTCCATCCTGTGCACCGAGGCCCAGGGCCGCCTGCGCAGCGGGCGCATCGTCTGTCCGTACCATTCCTGGACCTACGACCTCGACGGCCGGCTGCAGTCGACGTCGCGCCGGATGCCGACCGCCGATTTCGACCCGGGCGAGTTCGGGCTTTTCCCGGTGGCGGTCGATACCTGGGGCGGGTTCGTCTTCGTGCACCTGGGCAGCGTGCCGGTGCAGCCGCTGTCCGGGGCGCTCGGCTGGATCCCTTCGACGTTCGCCAACCACGGGCTGGACAGGCTCGTCTCCGGACAGCGGATGATCGTCGACGTGCAGGCCGACTGGAAGCTCGTGTGCGAGAACTTCTGCGAGTGTTTCCACTGTCCTTCGGTGCATCCGGAGCTTTGCCGGATCGTCCCGGCGTACCGCAGGGGCGGCGCCTGGGGCCTGCGCCGCGATGAACAGGGCCGGCCGGTTCCCGAGCAGACGCGCGAATACCGGTCGGATGCGCGCACGCTGACCCTGGACGGCACGACGCGCGTGGCGCCGTTCGCCGGCCTCGACGATACGCAGCGCGCGACCCTCTACCTGCCGGCGCTGCTGCCGCCGAACCTGTTCCTGAACGTGCATCCCGACTACGTCAATTCACACCTGATGTTCCCGACCGGGCCCGGGTCGGTGCGCATCGTCTACGACTGGCTGTTCGAACCCGAAGCGCTGGCCGATCCGCGATTCGACCTCGAACACTATGTCGCACTCTGGCGGTTGACCAACGAGCAGGATGCGCGCAACTGCGAATGGCAGCAGCGCGGCATCCGTGCGCGCGTGTTCCGGCACGGCGTGTACATGCCGCAGGAGTTCGACTGCCATCGCTTCGCATCCTGGGTTCGCGAGGCCCTCGATTCGCCGGCGATCGGGCAGTGCCCGATCTGAACGTCAGTGCGTCGACCGTGGGGTCAGCCCCCGGGGTCTGACCCGGGTCAGTCGGACTGGATGCCGGCGGCCTTCACCACCCGCGACCACTTGGCGATCTGCGCCTTGATGTAGGCCGCGAACTCCTGCGGCGTGCCGCTGACCAGTTCGGTGCCCTGCGTTGCCGCCTTCTCGCGGGTCTCGGGATGCTTCGCGATCTCGGCCAGTTCGCGGTTGAGGCGGTTGACGATCGCCGCCGGCGTGCGCGCCGGGGCCAGCACGCCGTTCCAGGCGCTGACGTCGAAGCCCGGCAACGCCGCTTCCGAGATGGTCGGCACGTCGGGCAGGGCCGTGGCACGGACCAGGCTGCCGACGCCCAGCGCGCGCAGTCGCCCGGCCTGGATGTGCGGGATCGCCGCCGGCACGGTGGAGAAGCTCATCTGGATCTCGTTGCCGAGCAGGCCGGCGAGCTGCGCCCCGGTGCCCTTGTAGGGCACGTGCACGATGTTCACTTTCGCCATCAGCTTGAACAGTTCACCTGCGAGATGGGCGGATGCACCGGTCGACCCGGCGCCGTAGTTGAGCTGGCCCGGCCGCGCGCGCGCGAGCTCGATCAGTTCGCCCACCGTCCTGGCCGCCACTGCCGGGGCCACCAGCAGCACGCTGTGGGTGAGCGCGACCAGCCCGATCGGCGCGAAGTCGTCGAACGGATCGTAGGGCAGCCGGCTGTGCATGCTCGGCAGCACCGAATGGCTGGTGTGGGTGAACAGCAGCGTGTGGCCGTCGGCATAAGAGCGCGCGACCAGTTCGGACGCGATCATCCCGCCGCCACCCGCCCGGTTGTCGATCAGGATCTGCTGCCCGAGCTGTGGGCCGAGGCGGGCGGCGTACATGCGCGCGAGCAGGTCGGTGCTGCCGCCCGGAGCCGACACCGCGATCATGCGGATCGGCTTGTCCGGCCATGCATGCGCCAGGCTGCCGGCGCAGAGGACCGCCATGCCCGGCAGCAGGTGCCCGGCTGACATTGCGGAAGGGCGGCGAGGCATGCGACAACCTTGATGTCGATGACGCGGGACTGTAGCGCGCACGACCGATGCTGGCTACTGCCGTCCGTCCGTTTGATATCCTGTGGTCCGCACGAGCCACGCGACCGACACGACCCTGCATGCGGGAAACCCGATGAAACCACGATGAGCGTCCGCATCGACAAGTGGCTGTGGGCCGCGCGCTTCTTCAAGACACGCACGCTGGCCCAGGATGCGGTCGCCGGCGGGCGCATCCGGGTGAACGGAGACCGGGTAAAGCCTGCAAAGGATGTCAGACCCGGCGATGCCGTCGACATCCGGATCGGCGAGTACGAGTGGTCCGTCATGGTCACCGCCCTGGCCGACAAGCGCGGCTCGGCGGACCTGGCACGCACCCTCTACGAGGAATCGGCCGACAGCATCGCGCGCCGCGCGGCCCAGGCGGCCGACCGCAAGGCGACCATGGCCGGTGCCTGGGCTGGCCGCACCGGCCGACCGACAAAGCGCGACCGGCGCGAGATCGATCGCCTGCACGGGGACGACGCTTGAGCGGAACGCGCGCCAGCCTGCCGCTGGGTACGCTGCTGTTGCTGCTTCCCGCCGTCGGCGTGCCCCAGCCGCTCGAGGCCGCGCCCACGGGAGCCACCGCGCAGGGACCGTACCCGCCAGGCCGGCCGATGATCGGGCTGGTGTTGTCGCGTTCGAAGCGGGCGGCAAGGACGAGATCGGTGCACTGGCCGGCGCGTTCATCCGCATGCGCAAGAGCCTGGTCCGGGCGATGAAGATGCGCGAGGGCTGACCGGCCCCGGAACGAACGGACTCGCCCACGAAGCGCCTGCGATCCCATGCAGACTCCCGAAAAGCTCGGCAAGTAACAGATCACCGGCGTGCTCGGCAAGCGCGCGATGGAGGTCGTCTAAGGGGGCTTCGATCCGGACATCCGGCGCACCGTCGCGGTCAAGACCATCCGCAAGGATGCGGCCGGTGACGCCCCGGCATGGTCGACCTGTTCGCCGCGCGCTTCCGGCACGAGGCGCAGGCGGCAGGCCGCCTGACCCACCCGGGAATCGTCGGCATCTACGAGTACGGCGAGGACGCCGGCTACACCTGCATCGCGATGGAGTTCGTGGAGGGTCACAGCCTGCGCGAGTATTTCCAGCGCAAGGTGCCGTTCGAGGAAAAGGACGTGGTGAGCCTGATGTCCCAGCTGCCCGAGGCGCTGCAGGCGACCCACGAGCAGGGGGTGTGGCACCGCAACATCAAGCCGGCGAACCTGGTCGTCACCAATGCCGACAAGCTGAAGATCGCCGACTTCGGCATCGCACGCGTGGATTGGTCCGAGCTCACCCAGGTGTCGGAGATGCTCGGCACGCCTGGCTACATCGCGCCCGAGCGCTACCAGGGATTGCCCGTGGACCATCGCACCGACCTGTTCGTGGCCGGATCGGTGTTCTACCAGATGCTGTCCTGGGAGGCGCCGTTCACCGGCCCGGCGGAAGCGGTGATGTACCGGGTCTGCAGCATCGACCCTCGGCCGCCGTGGCAGCGCGACACCGATCGCTGCTGGACCGACTACGACCTGGTGGTGGCCACGCCACTGGCGAAGGAACCGGGCCGGCGCTACCAGTCTGCCGCCGAGTTCCGGGCCGCCGTGCTCGATGCCTATGCCAAGCCGGTGGTGTCCGCGATCTCCGAGACCACGATCATCGCGGCGCGGGCGAGCCTGCCGGTGGTCGGCACGGGTACTGGCGCGGGGCGCGGCAGCCTTGCCTCGGCCGGCGGTGCATCCGCCACCGCAAGGCGCCGCGGCAGGGGAGCGACGATCGACCCGGCCGGGCGGTTCGACACGGTGGTGCGCGAGGCTTTCGACGATGGCTGGAGTGCCGCCGATCCGCACGCAGACCCGGACACCCCGGCACCGCGCATCGTCCCCACCGTGGTTGCGGCCGAGCAGGCGATGTCGATCATCTCGCGCAACCGGTCGCCGGACGTGCCCTTCGACCGCTCGATCAATCCGTATCGCGGCCGCGAGCATGGCTGCATCTACTGCTATGCCCGGCCGAGCCACGGCTACCTGGGCCTGTCCCCGGGGCTGGATTTCGAGACCCGGCTGTTCGCCAGGATCAACGCCGCGCAGCGCCTGCGCGAGGAGCTTTCCGCGCCGTCCTACGAATGCGGCGTGATCGCGCTCGGGGCGAACACCGATCCGTACCATCCGTGCGAGCGCGAATGGAAGGTGACCCGGCAGGTGATCGAAGTGCTGGTCGAGTGTTCGCATCCGTTCTAGATCGTCACGAAGAACGCCCTGGTGGAGCGCGACCTGGACCTGCTCGCGCCGCATGCCGCGGACGGCCTGTGCCGCGTGCAGGTGTCCCTCGCCCACCTGGATGCCGACCTGTCGCGGCGGCTCGAGCCCCGTGCGCCGGCACCCGCCCGGCGGCTGGAGACGATCCGTTGGCTGTCCGCGGCGGGCGTGCCGGTCGGGGTGATCCTCGGTCCGGTCATCCCGTTTCTGAACGACCACGAGGTCGAGCGGGTGCTGGACGCCGCGCGCGCGGCCGGGGCGACGCAGGCCGGCTACGTGCTGACGCGCCTGCCCTGGGAAGTGAAGGACCTGTTCCGTGCCTGGCTGGAGGAGCACTATCCGCTGAAGGAGCGCCACGTGATGAACCGGGTGCAGGCGATGCGCGACGGACGGGACAACGATGCCCGCTTCGGGTCCCGCATCCGGGGCGAGGGCGAACTGGCCGACCTGCTGGCGCAGCACTTCGCCAGGGCGTGTGCCCGGCTCGGCTTCGATACCGGGCGGCGCAACCGCGACCTGGACCTCACCCGCTTCAGGCCGCCGCCGCGCGCCGGCAGGCCGGCCGCCGCGCCGCCGCGGGACGGACAGTTCGGCCTGTTCTGAGCGCCAAGGGCACCGCGCCGCGGCCACGGCATTACAATGCCGGCATGAAGCTCTCCGTGCTCGACCAGTCTCCGATCATCAGCGGCCACACGCCGGCGCAGGCGATAGCCGAGACCGTGGCTCTCGCGCGCGCCGCCGAATCGCTGGGCTATTCGCGCTACTGGCTGGCCGAACACCACTCGACCCAGGCGCTCGCCGATCCCTGTCCCGAGATCCTCGTCGGCCGGGTGGCGGCCGCGACCTCCACGCTGCGCGTGGGTACCGGTGGCGTGCTGCTTCCGTACTACAGCGCGCTCAAGGTGGCCGAGCAGTTCCGCATGCTGGAAGCCCTGTTCCCGGGCCGCATCGACCTCGGCATCGGGCGGGCGCCCGGCAGCGACCAGCGCACCGCGATCGCGGTCGGCGGCGGCCGCTATCCGACGGCGGAGGAGTTCCCGCAGCAGGTGGTCGACCTGGTCGGGTTCCTCGACCGCACGCTGCCTGCGCAACATCCGTTCGCGCGGGTGACCGCGCAGCCCGCGGGCGAAGGCTCGCCCGAAGTCTGGCTGCTCGGTTCCTCCGACTACAGCGGCGCGCTCGCCGCGCACCTGGGTCTGCGCTTCTCGTTCGCGCATTTCATCAGCGCCCATGGCGGCGAGGCAGTGATGAATGCCTACCGCGAACATTATCGTCCGTCGCCGCGCGAGCTCCGTCCGCACGCGATGCTCACCGTGTTCGCGGTGTGCGCGCCGACCGATGCCGAGGCCGACCGGCTGGCCGGTGCGATCGACCTGCGTCGGCTGCGCATGGAGCAGGGCATCAACCTGCCGGTGCCATCCCAGGCCGAGGTCGACGGCTACGCCTACAGCGCACCGGAGCGGGCGGTGGTGGCGCGCAACCGGGCCCGGACGCTGATCGGCTCGCCGCAGCGGCTGCACCGCGAGATGCTCGAGCTGGCCGATGCGTTCTGCGCCGACGAACTGATGGTGCTCACGATCACCGGCGACTACGCGACGCGGCGCCGCTCCTATGAGCTGCTGGCCGAGGTGTTCGAGCTGCAGCGCCCGCAGGCCGCGGCTCCGGCCGCCGCGGCCGCCGCTGCGTGAGGCGGGCACGCGCGATGCACGGGGCGTGCGCGTGAAGCGGGTGTACTCGGCCAGCGACCTGTTCGATGCGCGGCTGCTCGCCGACGCACTGGACGACGTGCGCATCCGCACCCATCTGTTCAACGCCAATGCGATCGGCGCGATGGGCGACCTGCCGTTCGGCGAGACCTGGCCGGAAGTCTGGATCGCCGACGACCGCGACCTCGAACGCGCGCAGGCGGTCGTCGCCGCCCACGCCAGTCGGCCTGCGTCGCGCAGCAGCATGCGCTGCGCCGGCTGCGGCGAGGACAACCCTGCGAACTTCGATTGCTGCTGGAACTGCGGCCAGGACGTGCGCGGAGAGGGCGCGGGTCGCCCTGCCGCCGCCGGAGGACGTCCATGAGCGCACCTGGGATCACCGTCGTCGGCGCCGGCATCGTCGGGGTCGCGGTCGCCAGCTACCTGCAGCGCGACGGCCATGCGGTCACGCTGGTCGATCGCGGGCCGCCGGGCGAGTTCACCTCGATGGGCAATGCCGGCATCCTCAGCCCCGGCTCGGTGGTGCCGGTCGGCATGCCCGGCATCCTGAAGAAGGTGCCGCAGTGGCTGACCGACCCGGCGGCGCCGCTGTCGGTGAAGTGGGGCTACCTTCCGCAGGCGGCGCCCTGGCTATGGCGCTTCATCCGGTCGAGCCGGCGCGAGCGGGTCGAGCAGATCGCGGACGGGCTGCGGCCGCTGCTCGGGCAGACCTTCGATGCCTATCGCACGCTGACCCACGCCGCCGGATGCACGGACCTGATCAACCAGTCGGGCTACATCGCGGTCTACGAAACCGAGGCCGCCTTCCGCGCCGATGCGCTCGCCTGGCAACTGCGCCGCGCGCGCGGCGTCAAGGTGGTCGACATCGATGCGGCGCAGATCCGCGAACACGATCCCGACCTCGCGCCGATCTACGTGCGTGGCGTGCTGCTGCCCGAGCAGGGTTACGTGGCCAATCCCCTGTGGCTCACCCGGCGCCTGTTCAGCCACTTCATCGCCTCCGGCGGCCGCTACCTGCAGCGCGATGTCACCGGTTTCGAACACTCGGCCGGCTCGGTGCGCGCGCTGTCGGCCGAAGGCGGGCCGATCGCGGTCGATCGCGTGGTGCTCGCCGCCGGGGTGTTCTCGGCGAAGCTCGCCGCGACGCTCGGTACCCGGGTGCCGCTGGAATCCCAGCGCGGATACCACGTCCATTTCCCCGAGCCCGGCATATCGCCGCGCACGCCGGTGATGTCAGGCGAGTACAAGTTCTTCGTGACGCCGATGGCCGACGGGCTGCGCAACGCCGGCACGGTCGAGATCGCCGGGCTGGCGGCGCCGCCGACCCAGGCGCGCATCGATGCGCTGGTGCGCCACACGCGGCGCATGTACCCCGGCGCACGCCTCGACGGCATGAACACCTGGATGGGCCATCGGCCGTGCACGCCCGATTCGCTGCCGGTGATCGGGCAGTCCCGGCACTTCGGCAATGTCTTCTTCGCGTTCGGCCATGGCCATACCGGGCTATGCGGTGGCGCACCGACCGGCCGGCTGATCGCCGACCTGGTGGCCGGACGCCCGCCGAACATCGATCCCGCGCCCTACAGTCCCGAGCGGTTCTGACCGGCGAGCGGCCTGCCTGCGCCATCGATGGGCGCAGGCCGGTGGCTGCGCACCTCGACCGTGCGCATTCGTGCACGATGCACCAGCATCCGGCATGCGCGGCGCGGGCGTACGTGGCATGACGGTCCTGCCGCAGCGTGTCGCTGGCCGGCACGGCCTTGGCATGGCGTTTGCAGGCAGATACTGGCGTGGCGAAGGAAAGAGGAGGACCGGAGACTCGAACGAGCAGGCCCGGGCGGCAGGGAACATTCGTTGCGATGCAGAGCGCGGCCAGGCCGGCGCTCCGGAGGCATCGCCGGCAACCCGCCGCCAACGCCCGTCGATCGGGTCCCCGCGCATCCTGTCCCGCGGTCCGCAGTGCCTGATGAAGTGGTCGACATGAACTACAGCGAAATCCTGAAGCAGCTGGCCGGCGAGGCGGACCTTCCACGCGACATGGCCGAGTGGGAGGCAGAGACCCTGTTCGCCGCGATGCTCGATGGCGGCGTCCCCGAGCTGGAGCTCGGTGCGCTGCTCACGATGCTGCACCAGAAGGGCGAGTCGGCCACCGAACTGCTCGGCTTCGCGCGCGCGCTGTCGCAGCGCGTGGCCCGGCTCGAACGGGTGCACGAGTCGGTGCTGCCGGTAGTGCTGCCGAGCTATGGCGGTTCGAACGACGAACCCAACCTGCTGCCGCTGCTCGCGCTGCTGCTGCAGCGCTTCCACGTGCCGGTCCTGATCCACGGCACGCTCAACCGCGAGGGCAGCGCGTCGGCGGCCTATGTGCTGCGCGAGCTCGGCATCATGCCGAGCATCGGCACCGAGCAGGCACAGGAAGAACTCGCCACCCGCGGCATCGCGTTCATGCCGGGCGGCGCGCTGTCGCCCGGGCTGGCCACGCTGATGTCGCTGCAGGCGCGGCTGGGCATGCGCAGCGTCGCACACCTGATGGCCAAGCTGCTGTCGCCGTTCCCGGACGGTTGCCTGCGCGTGATCGGTGCCAGCCAGGCCGGCGACTTCAACAAGCTCCAGCAGTACTTCATGGCTTCGGGGGAAGTGGCGATGCTGCTCGAAGGCATGGGCGGAGAACCGTTCGCCAACCCGCGCCGGCGTCCGCGCATCGAGCGCTACGACGGCGGCATGTGCAGCGTGCTGTTCGAAGCCGAGGCCGAGTCGACGCGCTTGCACGGCAGCGTCCCGCGCTCGGCCGACGCGGCGGTGACCGCGCAGTGGATCCGCGGCGCGCTCGCGGGCAAGGTGCCGCTGCCGATGCCGCTGATCAACCAGCTCGCCTGCTGCCTCTATGCGACCGGGTACACCAGCGACATGAACCAGGCGAAGGCGCTGGTCGCGGTGGAAGCGGGCAGCCTCGCCGCGGCCTGAGGGATTCGCCCGCGGCTGGCGCCGGGCGACGGTCACGCGCACGAGGCGGCAGTGCTACGCTTGCGCCTTCGTTCCGCCGTCCCGTGAAAGGCTTCCGATGAGCGCAGCAGGCATGAAGGCAGGTCCGCATTACGAACCGTTCGGCTGGCACCAGTGGCCGGAGGACTTCTGGTTCTCGTACCAGTTCCGGCGCGGCCTTGGCGAGACCCAGGAAGGCGGCGGCGCGGTCAGCGAATGCTTCCAGACCGCCAGCCGCATCACCCCGCTCGACCCTGAGAGCTGGTTCGCGGAATGGACCATCACCGCCAGGCGCAACCATGCCCGCGGCGACGAGGCCGCGGCGAAGGGCCATGTACGCACAGCGATGAACTGCTGGCTGCGCGCGGCCAACTACTATCGCCAGGCCGAGTTCTGGCTCGACGGGGAAGATCCGCGCCGGCTGCAGACCTTCACCGAGGGCGAGCGCTGCTCGCACCAGTTCCTGCGCCACCTCGACCCGCCGGGCGAGGTGGTCGACATCCCGTACGAGCCGGGCAAGCCGTTGCCGGCCTACTTCATCCGTTCGCCGCATGCGGCCGGGAAGCAGCCGGTGCTGATCTCGTTCGGCGGCATCGATTCGTTCAAGGACGAACTGTGGTTCATGACCGGCCATGGCGCGCTGCAGCGGGGCATCTCGGTGCTGCTGGTGGACGGCCCCGGGCAGGGCGGCGCGTTGCGGCGGCATGGCCTGCGTACCCGCCACGACTACGAGGTGCCGGTCGGCAAGTGCATCGACTGGCTAGTGGCGCGCAGCGACATCGACCCGGCGCGCATTGCGGTCAGCGGTTCGAGCCTGGGCGGCTACTACGCCGCGCGCGCCGGCGCGAAGGAACCCCGGCTCGCCGCGGCGATCTCGCACAACGCGATCTGGAGTGTGCACCAGCGCTTCGGCGAGCGCGGCGAGGACCATGGACTAGCCGGGCACATGAAGTGGATCACCGGCACGAAGTCGATGGCCGAGGCGACCGAATACGTGCGCGAGTTCGTGCTAGAGGGCGTGCTCGATTCGATGCGCTGTCCTTACCTGGTGATCCATGGCGGGCATGACGTCCTGGGCGTCGAGAACGCCCGCACGGTCTACGACTATGCGAAGTCGAGGGGCATCGACGCGACGCTGCGGCTGGTCACCGCCGACGAGACCGGTGCCGAACATTGCCAGCACGACAACCCGACCATCGGCCAGGAGCTGATGCTCGACTGGCTGTGCGACCGCTTCGGCATCGACCAGCGCAAGCTGCGCTTCACCGCGAGCTGAGCGGCGGCGGGAGGCGGGAACGGGGGGATCCGGCCGCCCGTCGACCAATCGCCAGTCGTAAGGGCGGTGGTACGTCCATTGCTTCTTTCCGTGCGAGCGCAGCGGGAGGCGCACGCGCATGGACGATACGGGCAGAAGGTAATTCCTGCAGGCTGGAACGGCGCTGGCAGCTGCCGCCGCGACGGGCGGCACCGGGCCTGCATGGGCGCAGGACGAGTGACCGTCGCGCGCGGTGCGCATCGTCGTCACCTTCCCCCCGGGCGGATCCAGCGACATCGTCGCGCGCATCCTGTCCGGGCCGCCGTCGGAACGGGTCGGCCAGCAGGTGGTGGTCGCCAACCGGCCGGGGTGCCGGCGGCATGATCGGGGCGCAGATCGCGGCCGAATCGGCGCCGGACGGCTCCACCTTCCTGCTGTCGAACATCGTGCTGATCTCGGTGTCGCCGTTCATCTACGCCCAGGTCGCCTACGATCCCCTGAAGAGCTTCAGCCACCTCAACTTCATCGGCGCGGCCACCACCCCCATCGCGGTGGTGCCGTCTTCGCTCCCGGTGAAGACCTTCGCCGACCTGGTGGCCTGCACCCGGGCAGCGAAGGACACGGTGACCTTTGGCTCGAGCGGCGTGGGTTCGGCCGGCCACCTGGTGGGCGAGTTCTTCCAGTGCGAATGCAAGGTGAAGCTGAACCACATCCCCTGCATGGGCTCGGCGCCGATGATCACCGACCTGCTCGGCGGGCAGGTGCAGATGTCGTTCGACACCCTGCGGCAGATCGTGCCGCACCTGGAGACCGGCGCGCTGCGCGGGCTGGCGGTGACCTCGCCGAAGCGGGTCGGCGCTGCGCCGGACGTGCCGTCGGTGGTGGAGTTCGGCTATCCGAGGCTCGCGGTGGAGAACTGGATCGCGCTGTCCGCGCCGGCCGGCCTGCCGGTGTCGATCGCCGTGACGACGCACAGGTACGTGACCGAGGCGCTGGCGCTGCCCGAGGTGGGCAAGCGCTTCGACGAACTATCGATCGAGCGGCGCACGATGAGTGCGGCCGACTTCCAGAAGTTCGTGCGCGCCGAGGTGGGCGAATACGCGCCGGTGCTGCACGCGGCCGGGATCGAGGTGAACTGACCGCCCGGGCAGGGGGCTCAGCGCCCCTTGCCCGCCTTGTCGAGCCCCTGGACCCGGTCGCCGGCCTTGATGCCGCGCTGCGCGAACCAGCCGCGGTTGACCTCGAGCGCGTAAAGCGCATCGCCCTCGGACGGATGGCCATCGGTGGTGAACGGCATCATGTCGCGGATGTTCAGGATGACGCCCTTCGCATCGATGAACGCGATCGACAGCGGCAGCGGGGTATTCTTCATCCAGAACGACTGCCGCTGGGCCGCCGGGAAGACGAACAGCATCGCCTCGTTTTCCTTGAGGTCGTAGCGGAACATCAGCCCGCGCTCGCGGGTCTCGGGGCTCGCGGCGACCTCCGCGGCGAGCACGTGCTTGCCGATGGTGAGCGGCACGATGGGCAGCTTCGGCTGCCCCTGGCCCTGGGCATGCACGGCGCCGGCCGTGAGGCAGGCGGCGAGCGCGAAACAGATCAGCAACAGACGGAAGGTGGCGTCATGCAACAGTCGGTACATCGATCGTTCTTCCCTGGCCGCGTGGTTGGAGCGTGGCTGCCCTGGTGTCTCGCCCTCGTGCTGGCGGTCGGTGGCCAGGCCACCCGGGTGGCGGAGGCGGCCGCGCCATGGCCCGCCCGCCCGGTACGCATCGTCGTCACCTTCCCGCCCGGTGGTTCGAGCGACATTGTCGCACGGCTGCTTTCGAGCCAGATGGCCGAACGCGTCGGTCAGACCGTGGTGGTCGACAACCGGCCCGGCGCCGGCGGCACGCTGGGCGCCACCCTCGTCGCCCAGGCCCAGCCCGACGGCCATACGCTGGTGCTGTCGAACACGGCGCCGTTCTCCGTGTCGCCGTTCATCTATCCGTCGGTCCGCTACGACCCGGTCAGGGGGTTCTCGCACATCGCCTCGATCGGCGCGGTGCCCAACGTGGTCGCGGTATCCAACGCACTGCAGGTGAAGACGGTGGCCGAACTGGTGGCGGTCGCGCGCGGCGGCCGCCCGCTCAACTACGGCTCGAGCGGCGCCGGATCGGTCGGCCATGTCGTCGGCGAGCTGTTCCAGCGTCAGTTCAAGGTATCCATGACGCACGTACCTTACAAGGGCGCGGCGCCGATGCTGGTGGACCTGCTGGCCAACCAGATCCCGCTCGCGTTCGACACGCTGCCGCAAAGCCTGCCGCATGCCCAGCGCGGTGCGCTGCGCATCCTGGCGGTGACCTCGGCGAAGCGGCTGGGCGCCGCACCCGACATCCCGGCGGTCGGCGAGCTCGGCTATCCCGCGCTGGTGGCGGAGAACTGGCTCGGACTGTCCGGTCCTGCGGGCGTACCCAGCCCGGTGGTCGAGCTGCTCCATCGCACGGTCGGCGACGTGCTGGCGCTGCCGGCGGTCTCGACCCGGCTCGACGAGTTGGGCATCGTGCGCAGGCCGATGAGTGCGGCCGGGTTCGCCGCCTTCGTGGCCGCCGAGGTCGGCGCCTGGCAGCCGGTGCTGAAGGCGGCCGGCATCCGTACCGAATGAGCGCCGCAGTCGTGGGTGGCGTACGCGTGCCAGTCTTCCTGTTCGGCTGGCCGGGTCGTGGCAGCTTCAATGCGTCGGCCGCCGGGGCCGTCGATCGCCTGAAGGCGCCGCTGGCGGCGCGCGGGTTCGAGATCGCGGCGCAGTGGTTGCAGGCGTTCGACGCACCGAGCCGGATCGAGGCGATCTCGAGCGTGCTGTCTGCCGGCGGCACGGGCCTGGCCATCGTGCACGGCGGGCAGGGCGACGAACCGGTCGCACGGCTCGCACCGCTGCATCCGTCGCTGCAGTTCGCGGTGACCCAGGGCGCGGTCACCGGCTCCAACGTCGCCAGCTACGAAGTGCGCCAGGAGGACTCCGCCTTCCTGGCAGGCGTGCTCGCGGCGCGTACCACGCGCACCGGCAAGGTCGCGCACCTGTCGGGCGAACGGGTGCGTCCCGGACTGCTCGGCCGCGCGGCCTTCGTCGCCGGCGTGCAGGCAGAGGCACCGGGCATGCCGGTGCTGACCGCGTTCTGCGGGCACCAGCACGACCCGGCGCTGGCCCGGCACTGGGCATCCGCGATGTTCGACGCCGGTGCGGACGTGCTGTTCACGATGCTCGACGGCGGCCGCCCCGGTGCAGTGGATGCCTGTCAGGAACGCGGCACGGCGCTGATCGGGAACGTGGAGGACTGGACGTTGCGCGAACCCGAGGTGTGCATCGCATCGGCGATCGCCGACAGTGGCTGGGGCGTCGAACGCGCGGTCGAGGACTGGCTGGCTGGCCGCTTCCCGGCGGGCTCGCATGTCCGGGTCGGCGTGTCGAACCCGGCCGTGGTGCGGCTGGCACTGGCGCCGCGGCTGCAGCAGGCGCATGCCGCGGCGATCGAGGCACGCACCGCGGCGCTGGCGGCCGGCGACTGCATCTTCGCAGCCGACTACAATGGGCCGGAGTTCGCGCCTGCGCCGCCGCGCTGAAACCGTCCGACCCGCTTTCCCAGGAGCTTCCGCATGAAACAACGCCCGCAGTCCCGCCTCACGATGGCCGATGCCGTCGGTCCGATCACCCTGCGTACCGTGGCTTTGGTGGCCGCCGCGGCCGCGGCGCCGGCCATGGCTGCCGCGCCTTCCGGCCCCGGGGGCTATCCCAACCGGGCGATCCGCATGGTGGTGCCGTTCGCGCCAGGCGGTGCGACCGACATCCTCGCGCGCATCACCGGCGCGCGGCTGACCGAGGTGTGGGGCCAGACCGTGGTGATCGACAACCGGGCCGGGGCAGGCGGCACCATCGGCGCGGCGATCGCGGCCAAGGCCAACCCCGATGGTTACACGCTGGTGATGGGCACCAACGCCTCGCATGCGATCGCGCCCAGCCTCTACCCGAAGCTGCCCTATTCGCCGCTGAAGGACTTCGCGCCGGTGACGCTGGTGGCCAACGTGCCGCAGGCGCTGATGGTGCACCCCTCGCTGCCGGTGAAGGACGTGAAGGAACTGATCGCCTACGCGAAGGGCAAGCCGGGCGCGCTCAACTACAGCTCGGCGGGTACCGGCACTCCCGGCCACCTGGGCCTCGAGCTGTTCCAGATGATGAGCGGCACGAAGATGGTCCACGTCCCGTTCTCCGGCGGTGCCCCGGGCCTGGCCGCGCTGGTCGGCGGGCAGGTCCAGGTGATGGCCGACAACATGAATTCCGCGTTGCCGATGATCAAGGCGGGCAAGGTGCGGGCGATCGCGGTGACCACCGCGCAGCGCTCGGTCGCGCTGCCCGACACGACCACCGTGGCCGAGCAGGCGCTGCCGGGATTCGACTCCGGGTCCTGGTTCGGCCTGTTCGCGCCGGCCGGCACGCCGAAGGAGATCGTGGCGGCGCTGAACGCCGAAGTGGTGCGCATGCTGAAGTCGCCCGAGGTGCGCGAGCGCATGCTGCAGCAGGGCGCGGAGCCGGCGCCCAACACGCCGGCCCAGTTCGAGCAGCTCATCCGCAACGACATCGCGCGCTGGGCCAAGGTGATCCAGGTCTCGGGTACGCGCATCGATTGAGGCCGGTTGCGGCGCGGCAGCATGCCGCGCCTCTGCTACGATCGCGTCTGTCCCAGCATGGAGAAGACACGAATGGCGAAGAAGACAGCAACCGGTACGAAGAAGTCCGTCGCGAAGAAGCAATCCGCTGCGCGCAAGCTCGGGCCGAAGGGGATGACCTTCTGCACGCTCGCCGGGCGCGACGGCATGACCCTCGGCGTGCGTACCGGCAAGGGCATCCTCGACGTGGCGAAGGCCGCGGCGCTGTTCCGGATCAAGGCACCGACCACGATCCACCAGGTGATGGAAGGCGCCGACTGCGCACCGCTGGCGAAGCTGGTCGAGAAGGCCACCTCCGATGCGCGCGGGAAGTCGGTGCTCGTCGCCGAGGCGAAGGCGAAGTTCGGCCCGGCCGTGCCCAACCCCGAGAAGATCATCTGCGTCGGCCTCAACTACCGGCAGCACGCCGCCGAGACCGGCAGCGCGATCCCGCCGGTGCCGCTGCTGTTCAACAAGTTCAACAACGCGCTGACCGGCCATCGCTCGACGGTGAAGCTGCCGAGCAAGGTCGACAGGATGTTCGACTATGAGGTCGAACTGGTGATCGTGATCGGCAGGACCGCGCGCGAGGTGAGCGAAGCCGATGCCCTGAAGTACGTGTTCGGCTATGCGAACGGCAACGACCTGTCGGCACGCGGCCTGCAGCGCGCGACCAGCCAGTTCATGCTCGGCAAGATCCCGGACGGCTTCGCGCCGCTCGGCCCGTGGGTGGTCAGCGCCGACCAGATCAAGGACCCGAACAACCTGGCGATCCAGACCTATGTCAACGGCAAGGTGCGCCAGGACCTGAACACGTCCGACATGATCTACGACTGCAGGACGATCATCAGCTACTGCTCGAAGCACATGACGCTGAAGCCGGGCGACATCATCTACACCGGCACGCCGCAGGGCGTGATCCTCGGCTACCCGCAGGACAAGCAGAAGTGGCTGAAGGCCGGAGACCGCGTGAAGACGGTCGTGGAACACCTGGGCGAGCTGGAAGTCACGCTGGCCTGACCTGTACCCGGGCGCGCGCCGCAGGGCGCGCGATCTTCCGGGCGCATTCCGGATGCGGCGCGTCGCATGGCCGCCGCCTTGAGAGAGGAGCGTTGTAATGAGCCTGACCGCCGAAGCACTGGGTAACGAGTTCCGTGGCTACCTCGAAGCCGAACCGGGCCCGAAAGGGCGCGAGAAGGTCCGCGACCGCCTGAAGCAGGTGCTGACCGATCCCGAGTTCGTCGCGAAGTACCTGCGCGAGGACACGAAGGAGCGCGAGGTCATCTACGAAGATCCGAAGCTGGGCTTCTGCATCCTCGCGCACCACTACCGCGGGCCGAAGGACAGCACCCCGCACGACCATGGCCCGTCGTGGGCCATCTACGGCCAGGCGAAGGGCGAGACGATGATGAACGACTACCAGCTGCTCGAGGCCGCCACCGAGGACACGCCGGGCAAGGTGAAGAAGACCCGCAGCTATGCGTTGACCCCGGGCGTCGCCCATGTGTACAACGAAGGCGACCTGCATTCGCCGCACCGTGCCGCGTCGACGCACCTGATCCGCATCGAAGGCACGAACATGGAGAAGGTGCGCCGGCTGAAGTACCAGGCGGTCTGACGCTCAGGCCTCACGTTGGGGTCGGATCCCGGGGTCTGACCCAACGGTCGGGCTGCAGCATTTACGCCGGTGGCTCCTGCCACCGGCGTTGCTTCATCCGCGTCCGGTGCTGCCGAAACCGCCCGCGCCGCGCTCGCTCTGCTCGAACGAATCGACCACCTCGAACGCGACCTGCACCACCGGCACCACGACCAGCTGCGCGATGCGTTCCATCGGCTCCAGCGTGAACGGCGCGCTGCCGCGGTTCCAGAGCGAGACGAACACCTGCCCCTGGTAGTCGGAGTCGATCAGCCCGACCAGGTTGCCGAGCACGATGCCGTGCTTGTGGCCGAGGCCCGAGCGCGGCAGGACCATCGCCGCCAGGCCTGGGTCGGCCAGGTGCAACGCGATGCCGGTCGGGATGAGTTCGGTGCGGCCGGGTTCCAGCACCATCGTCCCGGCGATGCAGGCGCGCAGGTCGAGGCCGGCGGAGCCGGCTGTCGCATAGGCCGGCATCTGGGTGCGCAGGCGCTCGTCCAGGATGCGCAGGGCTACGGTGGGATGCACTGCGGCGGTGGCGGGGTGGTTCATCGGGGCTGGTAGAGCTTCGAGATGTGGGCGATCAGCATGCGGGCCTGTTCGAGCTTAGGTGCGCGCGGCAGCGGATGCCGACCTTCGTCGTCGAACAGCACGAGTTCGTTGTCATCCGCGCCGAACGCGGTCTGCACGAAGTTGGCGGCGAGCAGCGGCAGGTTCTTGCGTCGGCGCTTGGCCTCGGCGAACTCGTCGAGGTTCTCGCTCTCGGCGGCGAAACCGACGCAGAATGGTGGATCCGCAAGCGCGCTGACGCTGGCCAGGATGTCCGGGTTCGGCGCGAGTTCCAGAGTCAGGATGTGCGCATCCTTCTTGATCTTCTGGTCGCTCGGATTGAGCACATGGTAGTCGGCGACCGCGGCGACGCTCACGAAGATGTCGGCGTCCGGCACGAAGGCATTGACCGTCGCCAGCATCTCCTGCGCACTGGAGACCTGCGCGAAGCGCGCTACCGGCGGCGGGGCGAGCGACGTCGGGCCGCTCACCAGCGTCACCTCCGCCCCGGCTTCCCAGGCGGCGCGCGCGATCGCGTACCCCATCTTGCCGGAACTGAGATTGGTGATCGCACGCACCGCGTCGATGCGCTCGAAGGTCGGGCCGGCGGTGATCAGCACGCGCAGGCCGTTCAGCGTCTTCGGCGTGAATGCACGCACCACGCGTCCGGCGATCTGCGCCGGTTCGATCATGCGGCCCATGCCGACCTCGCCGCAGGCCTGGTCGCCCGCGGCCGGGCCCCAGACCTCGATGCCGTCGTCGAGCAGGCGCGCGACGTTGCGCTGGGTGGCCGGGTTTTCCCACATCTGGCGGTTCATCGCCGGCACTACCGCCAGCGGGCAGTCGCGCGCGAGGCAGAGCGTGGACAGCAGGTCGTCGCACAACCCGTTGGCCAGCTTGGCGATGAAGTCTGCCGAGGCGGGTGCGATCAGCACCAGCCCCTTGTCGCGCGACAGCTCGATATGCGCCATGTTGTTCGGCACCCGTGGATCCCAGGCGTCGTGCCAGACCGGGCGGCCAGACACCGCCTGCAGCGTGACCGGGGTGACGAACTGGCGCGCGGCCTCGGTCATCACCACGTCGACCTCGTTGCCCTGGCCGACCAGCAGCCGGACCAGTTCGGCGGTCTTGTAGGCAGCGATGCCGCCGGTGATGCCGAGCAGCAGGCGGTCGACGCGGGAAGGGGTCATGGCCGGGGCGGGAGCAGGAGAGGGCGGCGGAGGGGAGATCGCGATGCGGACGGTGCGAAGGATGCGGGCGATGCGGAAGAAGCAGGCGAGGCGGGTTGGCCGGGCTGCCCGGATGCCGCACTGCGGGCTCCGGCTGCCGGGTACTGTTTCGGCCGGGATCGGGGCGATCCCGCGTGCGCGAACAGGTAGCCGACCGCCTAGTGTAGCGCGTCCCCGTGCCGCTTCCGACCGCGACGCGGGGCCAGTCCTGCCAGTCGATGGAACCGAGATGACCCCGATAAAGCAATGGCCGGCGGGCGAACGTCCGCGCGAGAAACTGCTGGCGCGCGGTGCCGACGCACTGTCGGATGCCGAACTGCTGGCGATCCTGCTGCGCCACGGCGTGCGCGGCCTGACAGCGCTGGACCTCGCGCGCGACCTGATCAACCGCTTCGGCAGCATCGGCCGGCTGATGATGGCCGACGAGCGTACGTTCTGCGGCGCGCCCGGGCTGGGTCCGGCGCGCTTCGTGGAAACGCAGGCGATGGTCGCGGTGGTGCGCCGGATGCTGCACGAGACGCTGCGCACGTCCAGCGTGCTCGATTCGCCGCAGCAGGTGCGCGACTACCTGAAGCTGAGCCTGGCGGGGCGCGAGTACGAGGTGTTCGTCGCGGTGTTCCTCGATACCCAGCACCGGGTGCTGGTCGACAGCGAACTGTTCCGCGGCACGCTGTCCCAGACCAGCGTCTACCCGCGCGAAGTGGTGAAGGCGGCGCTCGCGTCGAACGCCGCAGCGGTGATCTTCGCGCACAACCATCCGTCGGGCATCGCCGAGCCGAGCCGCTCCGACGAACTGCTGACGCGGGCCCTGAAGGACGCGCTGGCCCTGGTCGACGTGCGCGTGCTCGATCATTTCGTGGTCGCGCGCGGCGGCGTGGTCTCTTTCGCGGAGCGGGGTCTGATCTGAGGCCGGAGGCCGACCCGCGCTCCGCGCCGGGGAGCTTGCCGGCGAGGGGGCGCCCGTGCTATAAACACCGGCTTTCGATTCGACGCCAGAGAACCGGCGCGAACGGCCAGAATCTTAACGATTCGTTCAACGATTCGACAAACTTCACAAAATCGCACCGAGGTCGTCATGTCACGCGTCTGTCAGGTCACCGGCAAGAAGCCGATCGGCGGGAACCATGTGTCCCACGCCAACAACAAGACCAAGCGCCGGTTTCTCCCGAACCTGCACTACCGCCGCTTCTGGGTCGAGAGCCAGAACCGCTGGGTCCGCCTGCGCGTCAGCGGCGCCGGCCTGCGCACCATCGACAAGAACGGCATCGAGTCCGTGCTGGCAGACCTCGCCGCCCGCGGCGAAGTGATCTAGACCCCCATCCGGAGACCTGACCATGCGTGACAAGATCAAGCTCGAATCCTCCGCCGGAACGGGCCACTTCTACACCACGACCAAGAACAAGCGGACCACGACCGAGAAGATCGAGATGAAGAAGTTCGATCCGGTGGCGCGCAAGCACGTGATGTACAAGGAAACGAAGTTGAAGTGACCGCCCCTGGCACCGGCTTCGCGTCCGTGCCCCGCAGTGAACATGCAGTGAGCAGACCCGAAGCGGTGGACACGGCCCCGGATGGCATGCGAGGCTGTCCCACCGTTTTTTCCTGAACGACCTGGAGACCCCCGCCATGGAACACGCCCTGCCCAGCCTGCCGTATGCGATGGATGCACTCGCTCCGCATATCTCGAAGGAGACGTTCGAGTACCACTACGGCAAGCACCACGCGGCCTACGTCACTAACCTGAACAACCTGATCAAGGGCACCGAGTTCGAATCGCTCGGGCTGGAAGAAATCATTCGCAAGTCGAGCGGCGGCGTGTTCAACAACTCCGCCCAGGTCTGGAACCACACGTTCTTCTGGAACTCGATGAAGCCATCCGGTGGCGGCGCGCCGTCGGGTGCGCTGGCAGCCGCGATCGACAAGAAGTTCGGTTCCTACGACGGCTTCAAGGACGCGTTCACCAAGAGCGCGGTCGGCAACTTCGGTGCCGGCTGGACCTGGCTGGTGAAGAAGGCGGACGGTTCAGTGGACATCGTCAACACCAGCAATGCCGCCACGCCACTGACCACCGGCGACAAGGCGCTGCTCACCATCGACGTCTGGGAGCACGCGTACTACATCGACTACCGTAATGCACGTCCGAAGTTCGTCGAGACCTTCCTGAACAGCCTGGTCAACTGGTCGTTCGCCGAGAAGAACTTCGCCTGACGGCGCGTTCCGCCGTCGGCCGGGCAGGCGCCCGGTACAGCGGCTGGATGTGGCAGCAACCAGCGCCCCTGCCGGGAACAGCAGGGGCGTTTTTCCGTGCGTGACGGTCCGATCGGGGGCGGTCCGAGCGGGAACAGGGCGATCCGGCGTGGGTGGGGCCGGCAAGGGCAGGGCCGGTGCGCGAATCTGGACCTGCACCGTCGCCAGCGCATGCAGGGCGGCGCGTCCCTGCTCGGCGACCAGCGCGCCTCTGAAAATCCGGGTAATCCGGGTCAGAGACGCTTTTTCACTAAATCGTCTCTGACCCGGATTTCCGCTTCTGGTGCGTGTTGGCGGTAGGATCGCGGCTCCGCAGACCATTCCAGGGAGATCCCCGATGAAGCTCTACATCAGTTCCGCGTCGCCGTTCGCGCGCAAGGTGCGCCTGGTGGCGCACGAGGCAGGCCTCGCCTCGCGGGTCGAGGAGGTGCCGACGGTGGTGTCGCCGGTGAAGCCCAACGCCGACCTGGCGAAGGCGAACCCGCTGATGAAGCTGCCGACGCTGGTCACCGACGACGGCTACGCGCTGTTCGATTCCCCGGTGATCTGCGAGTACCTGGACAGCCTGAACGCGGGGCGCAAGCTGTTTCCCGCTGCCGGGCCCGCGCGCTGGGCCGCGCTGCGCCAGCAGGCGGTGGCCGACGGCATCCTCGATGCGGCGATCGGCGTGCGCTACCAGACCGCGCTCGCACCGAAGGAACTGCAGTGGACCGCGTGGCAGGACGGCCAGCGCGCGAAGTGGAAGCAGGCGCTGGACTTCCTGGAGGCCGATGCGAAGGCGCTGGAAGGCGACCCGACCATCGGTTCGCTGACCGTCGCCGCGACGCTGGCCTGGCTGGACTTCCGCTACGGCGCGGACGACTGGCGCATCGGCCGGCCAGCGCTGGCGGCCTGGTTCGCCGGCTTCAGCCAGCGGCCGTCGATGCTGGCGACGTTGCCCAGCGCCTGACCCGGCGCACGATCGGGCAGCGGAAAGCAGGAAGGAGTCCCGAAGGACCCCGTCGCAGGCCGGACCGCAGGTTGCAGCGCGCCGTCAGGCGTAGCTGCGCAGCCGCAGGGAGAAGTCGCGCAGCTGGGTGACGCCGCTCTGCTCGGCACGGGCACACCAGTCCTGCAACTGCTGCACCAGCTGTTCCTTCGACGCGGTGGACCGGGCCCACAGCGCAGAGAGCTCCTGGCGCATCGCATACGTCTTCTGCAGTGCCTCGCTGCGGCTCAGCACTTCCGACAGCGCCGGGCGCACCGTCTCCGGTACCTCAGCCGCGTCGCGCTGCAACCACTGGCGCAGCGCGGACAGGTCGAGGTTTGGCGCGGACGGCGTGAACTGCTTCATCTTGCCGATTTCCTGCCGCCAGGTGGCGGCCAGCATCTTGCCGTAGCGCGACAGCACGTCGTAGCGATGGGCGATCACCGCGTCGAGCGTGTCGACGTCCGCGACCGTCTTCGTCATGTCGAGCTTCACCTGCGCCGCCACCTTCTTCACGCGGGCCAGGCCGACCATCTCGAGCATGCGGATGTACATCCAGCCGATGTCGAACTCGTACCACTTCGACGACAGCCGCGCCGAACTCGGGTATGCGTGGTGGTTGTTGTGCAGTTCCTCGCCGCCGATGATGATGCCCCAGGGCAGGATGTTCCGGCTGGCATCCTCGGCCGCGAAGTTGCGGTAGCCCCAGAAGTGGCCGACGCCGTTGATGATGCCGGCTGCGGTCACGGGGATCCAGAGCATCTGCACCGCGAAGATCGTGATGCCGATCGGCCCGAACAGCAGCGCGTTCAGCGCCAGGGTGGTGTACGGCCCCATGACCGAATGGCGCGAATAGAGGTTGCGCTCGATCCAGTCATCCGGCGTGCCGCTACCGAACTTCTCGAGCGTCTCGCGGTTCTTCGCTTCCGCCCGGTACAGTTCGCTGCCTTCGAGCAGCAGCTTGCGGATGCCGAAAATCTGCGGGCTGTGCGGATCCTCCGGCGTCTCGCAGCGCGCATGGTGCTTGCGGTGGATGGCGACCCATTCGCGGGTGACCATCCCGGTGGTGAGCCAGAGCCAGAAACGGAAGAAGTGCGAGACGACGGGGTGAAGGTCGAGGCCGCGGTGCGCCTGTGCGCGATGGAGGAAGATCGTCACTGCTGCGATGGTGATGTGGGTAACCACCAGGGCGTAGACGACGTAACCCCACCACGGAAGATCGATCAGGCCGGAGAGCATCAAGTGTCCTGTTTTGAGCGAAAGTGTGCGGCAGTCTACCGAAAAACCGGGGGTTTCTGGTCTCCGCGTCAACTATTTCGGATGTTGTTCCGAAAACCTTGAATTTCAAGCGCTTGCAGCGCCCTTTTCAGGTTCGGGAGTGCTGCCTGAAGGCGCTGCGCAGGCCCGGGCAGAAGGGGGCTCGGGCAGGTCCGGACCGAGCAGGCGCACCTCGCGCTGCGGGTAGGGAATGCGCACGCCGTGTTCCCGGAAGGCCTGCCACAGTTCGCGGTACAGATCCGAGCGCAGGTTGTTGCGTCCGCGGTCGGGATCGCCGATCCAGGCGCCGAGTTCGAGGTCGATGCCGCTTTCGCCAAACAGCCTGACCAGCACCGTCGGCGCAGGGTCCTCCAGCACGCGCGGATTGCGCGCGGCGACGCTGCGGATCAGCTCGATCACCCCCTCGAGGTCGGACTCGTAGGCGATCTGGATCGGTACCGCGATGCGCACCTTCTGGTCGCTGTAGGACTGGTTGATCACCGTGCTGGTGATGATCGTCTCGTTCGGGATGATCGCCTCGTTGCCGTCGAGGCTGCGCACCACGACATAGCGGCCGGTCATGCGGGTGACGACGCCTTCCCGGTTGTCGATCACCACCGTGTTGCCGATCGATACCGAGCGGTCGGCCAGGATGATGAAGCCGCTGACATAGTTGCTGGCGATCTTCTGCAGCCCGAAGCCCAGGCCGACGCCGAGCGCGCCGCCGAACACCGACAGCAGCGTGATGTCGATGCCCACGGCGGACAGGGCCACCAGAACGCCGATCACGATCAGCAGCGCCTTCGCGGTCTTGGCGAAGATCACCCGCACGTTGATGTCCATCGCCTGCGCGCCCATCAGGCGGGTCTCGATCAGGCGGCCGATCCACATCGCGACCAGCAGGGTGAGCACCACCGACAGCGCGCCGCGCATCATCAGCAGGATCGACACATGCCCTTTGCCGACAGGGATCGACACGCTGTCGAGGATGCGGGTGATCGCCGGCAACACGCCGGTCAGGTGCAGCGCGAAGCCGATCCACACGGTCCATCCGACCAGGCGCTCCCAGGTGTCCAGCGCGGGCGATGGGTCGAACGCCGAGCGCAGCAGGTAGGCGAGCACGCGCACGATCGCCATCGCGGCGAGCAGCGCGCTGGCGATGCCGAGCAGCGAGGTCGGGTTCCATTCCGCCAGCAGCGCATGGGCCGGCACCAGCAGCAGCAGCGCGGACAGCGGGAACAGCACCCTTTCCAGCCCGGCGATGCTCGACTTCCAGCGGCCTTCCGCGCGGGCCAGCTTCGGCTTCAGCCAGAGATGGAACAGCCATGCCAGCGCAAGCGCCAGCACGATCGCACCCACCTGCCAGGCGATGGCCGCCCGCTGCAGGTCATGGCCGAGCATGACGAACGTAGCCTGGAGGTCGTTGATCGCGGGGACTTGTGCCATCGGTACCGGGCGGAAGGAGTGCTGCAGCCGGCGGCCGCACAGGGGGGTACGGCGGGTTATAGCATGCCGGGCGCGCGCAGCCGCTCGATCCGCTCGGCCATGTCCGGATGGGTCTGCAGGTAGCGCTGCAGGCGCGCGGCACGCGCCGGAGACTGCGCCTCCGCAGGCGCCTGCGCGGCCTCTTCGCGCGCTGACGGCCCCGGCGCGCGCGCCGGTCCTGCCCCTGCCAGTGCCTCCAGCATGTCCACCAGCGCCTGCACCGGGATGCCGTTGCGAGCGAGCAGGTCGCGCGCGAAGTCGTCCGCCTCGATCTCCATCGAACGCGAATAGTGCAGTTCGATCAGCACCGCAGGCACGCCGGCCAGCAGGCTGCTCCAGTCGCCGAACAGCACGGCGGCACCACTGCCGACGATGGCACTGGCGATCAGCCGACGCATCACGTGGCGATGGTGGACATGGCCGACCTCGTGCGCGAAGGCTGCCACCACCGCGTCGTCGCTGCCGGCGATCTCGACCAGTTCGTCGGTGATCACGATGGTGCCGCCGGGCAGCGCGAACGCGTTGGGTCCGATCATCGAGCGGCGGAACTCCACCCGGTATGGCCGGCCCTCCGGCGGGACGATCGCAGCGAAGCGCGCGGCCAGTCGTTCGCGCACGGCCGGATCGAGCGTCGAGGGCCGCATCAGTTCGCCGTCGAGGACGGCCAGCGCACGCTCGCCCAGGCTGGTCTCGATCTCGATCGGCACCTGCCGGGCAATCACCCCGGCGGCTGCGGGCACGCCCCAGTAGACGCCTGCGGCGGAGATCGCGACCACCGCGAGCACCGCCAGTAGCACGTTGCGCCATCGCGACTGCAGGCGCGACACCAGCGGTTCGCGGTAGCCGGTCCGGTCGAGCAGCGCGGCGAAGGCGACGGCATCGTCGACCTCGCAATGGCTGCCGTCGGGCAGGGTGACCAGCCGCGGGCCGCGGGCCATCGCCTCCGACACGCGTAACTGGTGTAGTTCCACCCGCAGCGACAGCGACTCGCCTTCGAGCCGGGCGATCCCGTCCTCGACCGACAGCAGGGCCGCGACCGGCCGCGCGCTGCGGCCGTCGAAGTAGCGCACGTCGACCGGCGCGCTGCCCGGTGCGAACGCCGGTCCTGCCGCCGGGTCGCTCACAGGGCGATGTCGATGTCGAACAGGTCGACCGCGCCTTCGCCGGTGGCGTTCTCCTCGCCCGGCCGCGCATCGGCCATGAAGGCATCGAGCCCGGCGGGCGCGAGCAGCGTCATCGACTGCAGCCGATAGCGCATGCTGTTGACCACCGCGAACGGCGTGTAGAGCCCCAGCGTGCAGATCACCAGCAGCGCGTTCTTCAGGTACAGGCGTGCCAGCGGCATCGCCTCGACGGTGCTGCGGAACGACAACTCGCCGATCGTGGTGCCGTTCCAGACGACGTTCTGCAGGCGCGCGGTGAACAGGGCCATCACGGCGAGCATGGACCCGTAGAACAGGATGGACAGCAGCAGCATGACCAGTACGAAGCCGGCGCCGCTGAATGCGTCGCCCGCCGAGAACGCGAACAAGGCCACGCCGGCGACGAAGCCGCCCGCCCCCAGGCCCAGCAGCAGTGCCCAGACCCGTCCGTAGAGGCCGTAGAACGCACGCAAGCCGACGTCGAACGCGCTCCGGGTGGTGCCGAAGGCGGCGTTGTCGTGCTGGTAGCGCTTCAGGCCGTGGTGGAAGCGGGGCACCAGCGCGGCGACCACCAGCGACGCCAGCACCACCAGTGCCGCGAACGACGGGTCCGCCCCTTCGCCGGCTTCCGGCCCGAACATCACGCCGAGCGCGCCCGGCAGCAGGAAGCAGGCGATCGGTACCAGCACCACGCGGTAGGCGTTGGCCAGCGTGCCGTCGAAGTGGAAGCGGATCCCGCGGTAGCTCGACTGGTAGAGCTTGAACCGGAACGAGCGCTGGATCAGGAAGGGCATCAGCCCGGCGATGGTGAGCAGGACCACCAGGGCGACAAGCGGCGAGAAGTGGCCCAGTCCGGACCAGCCCGCCACCAGCACCAGCGCGATCAGCCGGCCGCGCAGGATCGCCAGCGGCGACCCGTGGTAGTCGAACACGGATCCGGCCACCTGCGTGCTGCGGTAGAAGTACTTCATCGTGCGCACCTTCGCCCAGGCCGAATAGATGCCGATGGTGACGATGGTCAGCGCGAGGTTCACGATCCAGATGCGGAAGTATTCGCTGCCGCTGGCAGTGAACTCGACGGGATGTGCGCCGCCCGCCGGACTTGCGGCAGGGGCAGCCGGTGCGGAACGGCGGCCGTCGTCGTCGACGGGCTCCTGCCCATGGGCCTGCGGCTCGAGGTCGTTCATGTCGGGTGGCACCTGATTGCGTGGCCGGCCAGCCTACCAGACCCGCGTCGATTCCCGAGTGGCAGGAATGCTCAGTCGTGCGTCGGCCCGGCCGCGGGCTCGATCTCCACCAGCGCCCCGAGGAACTCCTTCGGGTGGATGAAGGCAATCGGGTCGCCATGGACGTTGCGCTGGGTCGACGGATCGCCCAGCACCTGCACGCCGCCGGCCTTCAGCTCGGCCGCGGTCGCACCGACATCACCGGTGCCGAGCGAGAAATGGTGGATGCCGCCGCGCGGGTTGCGCGCCAGAAAGGCGGCGATCGGCGAGGCGGGGCCGGTCGGCGCCATCAGTTCGATGCGGGCATTGGCCAGCTCGATGTAGGTCATGCGCACCTGCTGCTGCGGGTTCTCCATGACTTCGCCGGCCGCCAGGCCGTAGCGGGCCGTCAGCGTACCGATCGCTGCTTCGAGGTCGGGCACGGCGATCGAGACATGTGCGAGGTGGGTGAACATCGGTCAGCCTCCCACCACGCCGTCGGCACGCAGGCGGGCGATCGCGGCATCGTCCAGCCCGAGTTCGCCGCGCAGCACCTCGTCGCCATGCTCGCCCAGCCGGGGCGGCGCCTTGCGGTAGGTGGCCGGCGTCTCCGACAGCTTCACCGGGCAGCCGAGGGTGCGGAAGTCGCCGTAGGACTCGTGCAACATCGGCACCACCATGCCGCGCGCCTCGGTCTGCTCGTCGGACAGCGCCTGGGCCACGGTGTTGATGCGCGCGCAGGGGATCCCCGCGGCACGCATGCCGACGATCCAGGATTCCGCCGGATGCTCGCGGGTGCGCAGGCTGATCGAGGCATCGAGCCGTTCCCGGTTCGCGATGCGCTCGGCATTGGTCGCGAACTGCGGATCCGCGGCCCACTGCCCTTCGCCGATCAGATCGGCGAACTTCGCGAACTGCGCATCGTTGCCGACCGCCACCGCGATCATCGCGTCCGAGGCGGGGTAGGTGGTGTAGGGCACGATGTTCGGATGCCCGTTGCCGAAGCGGCGCGCGTCGCGGCCGCTCGCCAGATGGTTCATCGCGACGTTGGCGAGCAGGAACAGGCCGGTCTCGTACAGCGAGGCCTCGACCTTCTGCCCGCGTCCGGTGCGCTGGCGCGCGGCGAGCGCAGCGAGCACGCCGTTGGTGGTGATCAGGCCGGTGGCGATGTCGACGATCGCTACGCCGTACTTCATCGGCTCGCCATCGACGTCGCCGCAGATGCTCATCAGGCCGGACTCGGCCTGGGCGATGAAGTCGTAGCCGGGCAGCGCCGACTTCGGGCCGGTGGTGCCGTAGCCGGTCACGCTGGCGCGGATCGCACGCGGGGCATGTGCTTCGAACCATGCATCGTCGAAGCCCCAGCGGGCGAGCGTGCCCTTCTTGTAGTTGTCGACCACCACGTCGGCCTTCTCGATCAGCTTGCCGAGGAGCTCGCGCCCGGCCGGTTGGCCGAGGTCCAGGGTGATCGAGCGCTTGTTGCGGTTCGCGCCGAGGTAGTACGCGGCCTCGGCATCGCCCGGCGCGGCGCCGGGCTTCGCGACCCAGGGCGGACCCCAGGTGCGGGTGTCGTCACCCGTACCCGGCGGCTCCACCTTGATCACGTCCGCGCCGAGGTCGCCCAGCATCTGGGCGCACAACGGCCCGGCCAGCACCCGGGTCAGGTCGAGGACCCGGATGCCGTCGAGCGCGCCTGCCGGCCCGCCGTTCCCGTTGCCCGAGACAGAAGACTCGCTCATCGTGCAGGCCTTACTTGTGCAGCTTGCGCATCTCGGGCGGCTCGTTCAGGTTCCGCTCGAACCCGTCCATGTAGCTCGCCAGTTCGCGCTTGGCCTGCATCCGGAACTGCTGGAAGTTGGGCTTGCGGCCGGCCAGGAATGCGTCCATGCCTTCGTTCGCCTCGGGCGAACCCCAGACATGCGCGAGCAGTTCCATGCCCTGCTGCCAGGACGAGTACAGGTTGTCCGACTCGAAGTTGAGCGACTTCTTGGTCATGCGCAGGGTGAGCGCGCTGTGGCCCTTCATCGTCTCGCACCACTTCAGCGTCTCGGCCATCAGGTCCTTCTGCGGCACGCACTTGTTGATCAGTCCGATCTCGACCGCTTCCTTGGCCGGGAACCGGCGCGCGCAGAAGATCATCTCGCGCGCGAGGCGCTCGCCGATGATGCGCGGCAGGTACTGCGTGGCACCGACCGTCGGGCAGGCACCGACCTTGGCGCCGGTCTGGCCGAGCACCGCGTTCTCGGAGGCGATCACCAGGTCGCACCAGAGGGCCAGTTCATGGCCGCCGCCCATGCACCAGCCGTTGACCATCGCGATCACCGGGATCGGCAGGCCGCGGATGGTCATCGCCAGGCCGAGCATGCGGTCGTTCCACATGTAGGCGTTGGTGAAGTTCAGGCGCTTCATCGCGTAGAAGTCGCCGCCGGCCGAGAACGACTTGTCGCCGGTGCCGGTGATCACCGCGCAGACGATCGAGGGGTCTTCGCGGGTGGCCTTCAGCGCGTCGATCATCTCGTCGAGCGACTGCTCGCGGAAGGCGTTCAGCACGCGCGGACGGTTGATGGTGATCCAGGCGACCTGGTCCTTCACCTCGAACAGGATGTCGGTGTACTTGCGCGCCCGTGCGGTCGCGATGGTCGGTTTCGCCTTGCCCGATTTCTTCGCCTTGGTGGCCTTGGTGCCGCTCGTTGCCATTGCTGCTGTCTCCCCTCGGATCGGTGGTGGATGACGCTGGTGGACGTGGGTATGCAGGTGGGTCCGGCCGTGAGTCTGCCAGAGAGGCCTGCTGCCGCAGGCTTGCCGGATGATTTTGTCCGGACAAATGTTACCATCGGTGGCGTTTCGGTGAAGCGCCACCAGCGGAGCAACAGTCGTGGAAACCTCAGTCGACGGCGGACGATCGAAGCGTGCCGGCGGCGCCGGCCCGGCGCGTGCCCGCGCGGCTGCACCGCTCTACCAGCTGATCACCCAGCGCCTGGTCGAGGAGATCCGTACCGGCGTGCTGCCGGTTGGCGGCCTGCTGCCACCCGAGGTGGAATTGTGCAAGCGCTTCGAGGCGAGCCGCTACACGGTACGCGAGGCGCTGCGCACGATCACCGAGCGCGGCCTGCTGGTGCGCCGCCCCGGTGCCGGATCGGTGGTGGTCGCCTCCGAGACACCGACTGCCTTCACCCAGAGCGTGAAGAACGTCGAAGAGCTGATGAACTATCCGCCGGACACGTTCCGCGAGAACGTGAGCAGCCGGCTGGTCGTGGCCGACAAGGCGCTGGCGCAACTGCTCGCCTGCGAGGTCGGCACCCGCTGGTTCCGGATCAGCGCGATCCGCCGCACCAATTCCAGCCCGGAGCCGCTTGGCTGGACCGACATCTACCTGCTGCCGCGCTACAGCAAGGTGGTCGACGCGGTCGACCATGCGCAGACCCATGTCTACCAGCAGGTCGAGCGGATGTTCGGCGAACCGACGGTGCGCGCCCGGTTCGAGATCTTCGCCAGCCGCATCCCGACCCGCCTGGCGCGGCCGCTGAAGGTGGCCAGCGGCACGCCGGCGCTCACCTTCGTGCGCCGCTATTTCGGTGCCAGCGGCGAGAACTTCGAGAATTCGGTGACCGTGCATCCCGAGCACCGGTTCACCTACACGATGGACGTGCAGCGCGAGCCGCGCAAGCCGCGCCGCGGTTGAACGACAGACCACACCAACCTGGAGGAAATCCATGCTGAAGATCAAGCGCATCGAGGCGATCGCTGTCGCGCTGCCGATGGCCAAGCCGATGAAGATGGCCGGCGTCGAGATCCGCACCGCCGACAACCTGCTGGTGCGCATCGAGGCGGCCGACGGCAGCGTCGGCTGGGGCGAGGCCGCGTCGGCGCCGCACATGACCGGCGAGACGGTCGATAGCATGGTGGCCGCGGTGCGCTACCTCGCACCCGCGATCGAGGGCCGCAACGTCGAGGACCTGCCGTCGATCGAGTCCGACTGGGCGTTCTCGATGTACGGCAACCATGCGGCCAAGTCGGCGGTCGAGATGGCGCTGCAGGACCTCGCCGCGAAGGCGGCCGGCATCCCGGCCTGGAAGCTGTTCGGCGCTCAGCGGCGCGAACGGATGGCGGTGCTCTGGCTGATCGGCACCGGCTCCACCGATGGGGATGTCGCCGAGTCGAAGGCGCGCAAGGCGGCCGGCTTCGTCGCCTACAAGATCAAGGTCGGCACCGGCGAGGCGGCCGACGATGCGCGGCGGTCGCTGGCGATCTGCGACGTGCTCGGCGGCGGCAACCTGATTTCCTCCGATGCCAACCAGGGCTACACGGTCGAGGGCGCGCTGGCCTATGTCGACATCGTGAAGGGCTCGCGGCTGGACTTCTTCGAGCAGCCTGTGCGCTCGAAGGACCTCGCCGGCATGGCGAAGGTCGCCGCCGCGAGCAAGGTGCTGATCGGCGCCGACGAGGGCCTGCACGGGCTGGACGACATCCAGGCGCACCACGACCTGAAGGCGGCCAGCGGCGTGAGCCTGAAGACGATCAAGCTCGGCGGCATGCGCGAGGTGTTCGAGGCGGGCGTGCTGTGCGCGAAGCTCGGCATGCGGGTGAACCTGGCGAACAAGGTCGCCGAGTCGAGCATCGGCATCGCCGGCGTGCTGCACCTGGCGGCCGCGCTGCCGGGCCTGGACTGGGGCCTGTCGATCACCAACCAGTACCTCGCCGACGACATCGTGACGAAGCCGCTGCGCGTGGTCGAGGGCCATGCGGAAGTGCCGGGTGGCATCGGGCTGGGCGTCGAGGTGGACGAGTCGAAGGTGCGCAAGTACCAGAGGGCGATCTGACCATGGCGAAGACCTATGCGGCAGTGCCGCCATGCAAGGTGGCGTTCCTCGGCCTGGGCGTGATGGGGTATCCGATGGCCGGGCACCTGGCGCGTGCCGGGCATTCCGTGACCGTCTACAACCGCACCGCGGCGAAGGCGGCGCAGTGGGTGGCCGAGTACGGTGGTGCGTCCGCTGCGACGCCTGCGGCGGCCGCGGCAGGGGCGGACATCGTGTTCGCCTGCGTCGGCAACGACGACGACCTGCGTTCGGTGGTGGTCGGCGACGGTACGTCGGGCGCGTTCGCCGGCATGAAGGCCGGTGCGATCTTCGTCGACCATACGACCGCGTCGGCGGACATCGCACGCGAACTGTCCGTGGTGGCGGCCTCGAAGGGGCTGGGCTTCATCGATGCACCGGTGTCGGGTGGGCAGGCTGGTGCGGTGAACGGGATGCTGACGGTGATGTGTGGTGGCTCGCAGCAGACCTTCGATGCGATCGCGCCGGTGGCCGGTGCGTTCGCCCAGGCGGTGACGCTGCTCGGACCGAGCGGGTCCGGGCAACTCGCGAAGATGGTGAACCAGATCGCGATCGCCGGGCTGGTGCAGGGGCTGTCCGAAGCGATCGCCTTCGGCCAGCGCGCCGGGCTCGACATGAACGCCGTGCTGGCGGTGATCGGCAAGGGGGCTGCGCAGAGCTGGCAGATGGACAACCGCGGCAAGACGATGGTCGAGCGCAAGTTCGAGTTCGGCTTCGCGGTCGACTGGATGCGCAAGGACCTCGGGCTGGTGTTCGACGAGGCCAGGCGCAACGGCGCGCTGCTGCCGGTGACGGCGCTGGTCGACCAGTTCTATGCCGACGTGCAGCAGGCGGGCGGACGGCGCTGGGATACGTCCAGCCTGATCACGCGGCTGCGCTGAGCATGGGCGTGCGCGGAAGGCATGCGACGCGCGCTGTGCTCGCCGGCGTCGCAGTCGCACTGGCCGCGGTGCTGGCCGGGCTGCCGGTCGCGGTGAAGCCTGCATTGGCGCAGGGCAATGCCACGGCCTGCCCGCCGGGGGTCTCGTCCGTGCGCATCCGCGCCGCCACCTATGTCGCGCTGGGCAAGGACCTGCTGTTCAGGCTGCAGGTCGAAGGCTCGATCGACGCAGCCGTGCTGATCATGAACAAGGTCGACGGCAACCGTTTGTACGACCGCACCTACTGGAAGCCGGTGAAGGTCGCCGAGCAGTGCGGCCAGCGCACGATCGACTATGTCGATGAAGATGAGGCGGGGGCCGCCGCGCCGCCGATGCGCCTCGTGTACGAACCCGCGGAAGAGATCCGCCGCCCTGGGCTGCCGCGGCCGATGGTGGTGTTCGCCGGCGCAGTGGTGCTGCCCTCCGGCGAACGGCAGGCGCTGCAGTTCGAGGAAGTGGTGATCAAGCGCGAAGTCGGCGCCCCGGCTCCCAAGCGCTAGCGCCGAACGGCGTCATCGAACGGCGTCAGGTCTTGCCAGCTACTGGCTGGACGCGACCTGGCCAGCGCCGCCGATGATCGGTGGCCGCGGCTCGACCTGCATCGGCCCGGGCAGCCCGGTGGCCGGGTCGTACCAGCCGTCGGTCAGCGTGTACATGAAGTTCACCAGGTCGGCCGTGTCGCGAGCGGTCAGCTTCAGGCGCCCGACCTTGCGGCACTCGCGGCCAGCCGCCACTTCCGGCGCCGCCCAGCGGTCCGGGTTGCCCGGCACGCAGCCGGTCGTGTAGAAGCGCACCGCCTCGCCGAGCGACGCGAACACGCCGTTGTGCATGTAGGGCGAGGTGACCGCGACATTGCGCAGCGTCGGTACCCGGAAGCGGCCTTCCATGCCGGCGCGCTGCGGGTCTCGCGCCACGCCCAGGTCGATGAAGCTGGCGCCGTCCGGGTTGATCGACGCCGGCATGCGGTAGAACGGGCTCTCGCGGTTGGGCGGCAGTCCGAGGTTGTGGCTGCTGAAATCGGTGAACAGCGCGCGCCGCCCCCGGTTGTCGCCGAGCGAATGGCATTCGACGCAGTTGCCGCGGTTGCGGTCGCGGAACGCCTCGTAGCCGCGGGCCTCGCTGGCATCGAACGTGGCACGTCCTTCCATCACGGCGTCGAACTTGGAACTGAAGGGCGAGAACTCCTCGCTACGCTGGTAGGCGGCGACCGCGGCAGCGATGCGCTGCATCGCGCTGCCCGGGTCCGACAGCGCACCGCTGCCGAACAACTGGTCGAACCGGCGCGCGTACGAGGCCCGGCGCAGGCGCTCCACGAGGGCAGCGGGCGACGTGTTCGCCATCTCGGCCGGGTTGAAGAACGGGCGCAGCGCCTGGTCTTCGAGCGAGTCGGCGCGCTGGTCGTGCATCAGGCCACCGACCAGGGTGCCGCGCACCGGGTCGACATGGCGAGGCGGGCTGAACGCGGCGTACATCAGCGTCGGAGGATTGCGCATGCCGAGGCGGGACGGGTCGGCGCCCGGGGCCATCCCGGCCTGCATCCGGTCGCGCGGCGTCGCGAACGCCCAGCGCGGGTCGTGGCAGGACGCGCAGGCCTGGCCGGGTGGATTGGACAGGGAGGTGTCGAAGAAGATCTCGCGCCCGAGGTCTGCCAGCGCGACGCTTTCGGCAAGTCCTGCATCTGGCGTGGTCGGAGCCTCGCTCGCAGGCCCCGATGGCCGTGGTTCGCTCGCCGGGTCACGCGAACAGCCGCCGACCGCCGCCAGCAGGAGCACGAGCAGCACCAGCGGGACAAGTCGGCGGCGGGGGTGGACGGCATGGATCGACATGGCCGTCATCTTAGACACGTGCGCCGCGAGTGCAAGCGGGAAGGCCCGTGTTGGGGCCGGCCCGGACGAACGAGCCCGCAGCCCGGGCGCTGTCAGGGAGCGCCATGCGGCCGGGGAAGATCACTGCACGAAGTCGGTCTTGTCCCCAGGACGCCGGGCACCGAGGCGAAAGGCAAGACCTGACCCCCGCGCCCTGTTCAGGCGGTTGCCGTGGCGGCAGGCGGTCGCGCTGCCGCGACCCCGTCCGCATCCGACGCACTGATCGTCGTGCGCTTCATCAGCCGAGCATGGTCGCCCGCCGGCCACGGCCGGCCGCGATGCATCGTCGCCCGGTTGTCCCACATCACGCCGTCTCCGGCCTGCCATTCGTGGGTGTAGGCATGCGCCGGGTCGGTGATGTGTTCCATCAACTCGGCGAGCAGGGCCTTCGATTCGGCGTCCGGCAGACCCTCGATCGCATACGCATGGGACGCGAGGTAGAACGAATCGCGTCCGTTGACCGGGTTGCGCCAGCGGATTCGCCAGCACGCCGGCGGCATCGCCGCGCGCTCGCGCTCCGAGGCCAGGTGCGGCGCGATCTGCCCGCGCGAATGCGCATAGTCGTGCCAGACGCAGGCATCGAACAGCCGCGCCCTCATCGCGTCCGGAAGCCGCGCCCAGGCCGCGCGCTGCGACACGAACTGGGTCTCGCCGCCGGTCGGCGGGATGATGCGTGCCGACAGCACCGAGGCGAGTGCCGGATGCTGCTTGAACGAGCTGTCGGTATGCCAGAGCTGGTTGGCCTTCGCGCGCAGCGATTCCTTGTGATCGGGTGGCACCAGCTTGCCGGTGTCGCGATCGACGTTGGTCAGGATGCTGAACGGCGTGCCTTCTCCGAGGGACGCGACCTTCGCGACCTCGAGCGTGCCGAAGCGGCGCGAGTAGGCTACCTGCAGTTCGTCGGTGATCTCCTGCCTGCGGAACAGCAGCACCGAGTGTTCCTCGAACGCGGCGCGCACGAAGGCATAGGCCTCATCGCCGCGCGGGCCTGCGTCCGCGACATCGGCGAGCGAGACGCCGAGCACTTCTGCGCCGAAGTCGCGGCTGAGCGGTCTGAGGTCCATGGGATCGGTCTCCGGTTCACGGCGCCACCCGTCGGGCGACGCGACCGGATCACTATACTGCGACTATGCCCCTTCGCGCAGCACCGCCAGGAACGCCTCGCCATAACGCGCGAGCTTGGTGTCCCCGACCCCGCTCACCTGCCGCAGGTCGTCCAGCGTCCGTGGCTTCAGCATCGCCATCTCGACCAGCGTCGCATCATGGAACACCACGTAGGCCGGCACGCCCTGTTCCGATGCCAGCCGGCGCCGGCACGCCCGCAGTACCTCGAGCAGCGCGGCGTCGGTCCCCGGCGGCAGCTCGGCGCCGCGCTTCACCTTCGCGCTGCGGTCGCGGCTGCCTGCCTTGCGCCGCGACACCTTGCGGATGCGGATCTCCACCTCGCCCTTGAGCAGCGCCCGTGCCGACTCGGTCAGCTGCAGCGCGCCGAACCGTTCCGCATTCGCATGCAGGTAGCCGGCAGCGATCAGCTGCCGTGCCACCGCGCGCCAGCCCATGTCGTCGAACTCGGTGCCGATCGCGAAGGTCGGCAGCTTGTCATGGCCGAACTGCACCATGCGCGGCGTCGACTTGCCGAGCAGCAGGTCGATCAGGTGGCCGGCGCCGAAGCGCTGCCCGGTGCGCAGCGCGGCCGACAGCAGCTTCTGCGCCGGCACGGTGCCATCGATGGTCTCCGGCGGCTCCAGGCAGTTGTCGCAGTTGCCGCACTGGTAGTCGGCATCCAGCGTCTCGCCGAAATAGTCGAGCAGCACCCGGCGCCGGCAGTGCGTGGTCTCGCAGTAGCCGAGCATCGCATCGAGCTTCTGCCGTTCGATGCGCTTGACCTCGTCGGGCGAGCCGGATTCGTCGATGCGGTTCCGCAGCAGCACCACGTCGGACAGGCCGTAGGCGAGCCACGCTTCCGACGCCTCGCCATCGCGGCCTGCGCGGCCGGTCTCCTGATAGTAGCCCTCGAGGCTCTGCGGCAGGTCGAGGTGGGCGACAAAGCGCACGTCGGGCTTGTCGATGCCCATGCCGAAGGCGACGGTGGCGACCATCACGATGCCGTCCTCGCGCAGGAAGCGCTGCTGGTGCTTCCTGCGCACGTCGGCGTCGAGCCCGGCATGGTAGGGCAGGGCATTCATCCCCAGGCCCGACAGCCAGACCGCGGTCTCGTCGACCTTGCGCCGCGACTGGCAGTAGACGATGCCGGCCGCGCCCTCGTGGCCGTCCTTCAGGAAGCGGCCGAGCTGCTCTCGCGCGGCATCCTTCTCGACCACCCGGTAGCGGATGTTCGGCCGGTCGAAGCTCGACACGAATACGCGCGAGTCGTTCAGGCCGAGCCGGTCGAGGATCTCCTGCCGGGTGATTGCATCGGCGGTGGCCGTCAGCGCGATGCGCGGGATCGACGGGAAGCGCTCGTGCAGCACCGACAGCTGGATGTACTCCGGCCGGAAGTCGTGGCCCCACTGCGACACGCAATGCGCCTCGTCGATCGCGAACAGCGCGACCTTCGAGCGCTCGAGCAGCGCCAGGAAGCGGTCGGTGAGCAGCCGTTCCGGCGCGACATAGAGCAGGTCGAGCTCGCCCGCCTCGAAGGCCTGCTCGACCTCGCGCGCCGCGCGCGCATCCAGCGACGAGTTGAGGAAGGCCGCGCTCACGCCGGCCAGCTTCAGCGCGTCGACCTGGTCCTGCATCAGCGCGATCAGCGGCGACACCACGACGCCGGCCCCGTCGCGCACGATCGACGGGATCTGGTAGCACAGCGACTTGCCGCCGCCGGTGGGCATCAGCACCAGCGCATCTCCACCCTCTACCAGGTGGCCGATGATCTCCTGCTGGTGGCCGCGGAACTCCCGGTAGCCGAACACCCGGCCCAGGACTTCCCGGGCGCGGGCGATGCCGCCGTCGGTCACCCCGGCTGCCGGGGATCGCGCGGCTTCGGCTCGGTGGCCGGCAGCGACTTCGGCAGGTCGTTGTCGATGAACTTCAGCAGCGCGGACAGCTGCGACGACGCCTGCCTGCGCACCGCATCGGTGTCGCAGCCCGCCCAGTCGTAGAAGCCCTTGCCGGCGGCCAGCCCGGTCTCGCCACGCTGCGCCATCGCCTGCAGCATCGGGTTGGCGACGTTGGTGTGGAACAGCGCCGGCACGATCGACGCCTGTGCCTCGGCATGGATCTTCAGGCCGCTGATGTCCTTCTGCTGGATCAGGCCGTTGAGCACCATGCGCGGCGCGAGCAGCCGGCGTGCCGCATGGTCGATCGCCGCCGCATCGGCGACGCCTGCCTCGATCAGGTAGTAGGCCTCGTTCAGGATCGCATGCTGCAGCCGGTTGACCAGGAAGCCGATGATCGGCTTGTACAGCACCACCGTCTCCTTGCCCGAGCGGCGCAGTGCGTCGGCGGTGATGTCGACCGATTCGCGCGGCGAGGCCGGCCCGCCCATCACCTCGACCACCGGTGCAGTGTCGGCCGGCATGAAGTAGTGGATGCCGAGGAACTTCTCGGGATGCTTCAGCGTCTTCGCCAGCTCGATCAGGTCCAGGCCCGAGGTGCCGGTGCCGAGCAGGTAGTCCTGCCCTTCGTAGGCCGCCTCGACGTCGGCGAACACCTGCTGCTTGGTGGCGACGATCTCCGGCACCAGTTCGATGATCAGGTCGGGTGCCTTCGCCGGCAGGGTGGCCACCGCGGTCACGCCCTCGGGCAGGTCGGTGATCGACGCGGCGCGCGCCGAGCGCACCATGGTCTGGAACCCGGCCTGGGCGAAGGTCTTCGCCACGCCGCGGCCCATCACGCCGTAGCCGTAGATCAGTACGCTCTGGATCTTCTTCATCGTGCTCTCCGGGGGCGCGGTGCCGCCCCGTGGTTGTTGCCCGCGCGCGGGTCGGTGCGGCCCGCGCGCGTCGTACACGTCCGCGAGCCGATGCGGCCCGCGGGTGTTGCCTGCCTGTTGCCGTCGGTCAGCTCAGGCCCCAGATGCGCTTGCCGGCGACCGGCAGCTTGGCCATCAGGATATCGCCCGAAAGCGACTCGGTGATGTACAGCGTCTTCAGGTCCGGGCCGCCGAAGCAGATGTTGGCCAGGTGGTGGTGCGCATGGTTCTTCGAGTGGATCAGGTGCGTGGGCAGCATGTTGGAATCGAAGCGCCAGACGCCGACGCCGAGCTGGCAGACGAACAGGCCGTTCTCGCCGTCCATCTCGATGCCGTCCGGGCCGCCGACGCCGCCCGAGAGCTGGATCGCCACGCCGGTCTTGGAGATCGAACCATCCTGCATCAGCGGCAGGCGCCAGACCGAGTTCGAGCGGGTGACGCCGACGTACACATGCTTCTCGGTGGTCGACAGGGTGATGCCGTTCGGGCTGGGCACGTTGTTGCACAGGCGGTCGAGGCCGCCGTCGGCGCGCCAGCGGAACACGCGGCCGGTCGGGTCCGCGATGCCGGTCTGCCCCTGGTCGGTGAAGTACAGGTCGCCGTTGGTGGCGAAGTGCAGGTCGTTGCAGCCCTTGAAGCCTTCGCTGAACGCGGTGCGCAGCACTTCCTCGATCTTCATCGTCTTCGGATCGATGGTCAGGATGCCCATCTTGTAGTCGGCGACGAAGATGCGGCCGTCCTTGTGGAACTTCAGGCCATTGGGCCAGCCGTTGTACTGCAGTGCCAGTTCGATGTTGCCCTTCGGGTCGGCGCGGAAGATGCGGCCGAACGCGCAGTCGACGAACCACAGGTTGCCGTCACGGTCGAACGACGGGCCTTCGAGGAAACACTCGATCTCGGTGCCCTGGCGGTTCGGATGCGCCCAGTCGCTGTACTGCTTCTTGCGGTACTTGGCGGGCAGCGTGGCGAAGACTTCGGTCTCGATCAGTTGCAGGGGCTGGAACGGGTTGAACATTCGTATTCCTTTCTTGCGCGTCTGTGGCGTACTGTGATGGAACCCGGCGGTCCTGCCGGAAAGGTAATGCAAGATTCGTGCGAAAGCCGCTGCGGAAACGCACGCGGCACCGCGAAACCTGTCGTCTCGTTGCGGACGTCAGTCGATGCGGATGTTGGCGTCCCGGATCACCTTCGCCCAGCGCGGCAGGTTCTCCTTGATGTACGCGGTCATCTGCTCCGGCGTCCCGGGGGCGGGGGCTGCCATGCCCTGCGCCTGCAGGCGGGCGACGATATCGGGCGCGCGCAGGACCTTGCCGGTGACCTCGTTGAGCCGCCGCACGATATCGGGGGAAACCTTCGCCGGCGTGAACACGCCGTACATGATCGTCGCCTCGTAGCCCTTGATTCCCAGGGCTTCATCGACCGTGGGAACGGTGGGCAGCAGCGCGCTGCGCGAGGCAGAGGCGATGGCCAGCGCGCGCGCCCTGCCTGCCTTGACCGGCTCCGGTGCCGTGGCGGAACTGGCGAAGAAAAGCGGGACGTGTCCTCCGATCAGGTCGGTCATCGCCGGCCCGCCGCCCTTGTACGGCACGTGGATCATCTTCAGACCCAGCATGTCCATCAGCAGTGCGCCCCCGAGATGGCTCATGCTGCCGATGCCGAAGGACGCGTAGGACATCTTGCCCGGCTGCTGCTTGACCAGCGCGACCAGTTCCTTGAGGTTGCGCACGGGCAACGCCGGATTTGCAAGAATGACCAGCGGCACGTCTCCGACCAGCGAGATCGACTGGAAATCGCCCAGCGTGTCGTAGGGCATCTTCGGGTAGAAGGCGGGGTTCAGGATGTGGGAGGTCACGCTGTGGAACATGATCGTGTAGCCGTCGGGTGCCGCACGCGCCACGGCCTCGGCACCGATCAGTCCGTTGGATCCCCCGCGATTCTCGATGACGACCGGCTGGCCGAGCGCCTGCGCCAGCGGTTCGGCGAACAGCCGCCCGAGGATGTCGGTGCCGCCGCCGGGCGGCCACGGGATCACCATCCGCACCGGCTTGGCCGGCCATTGCGTCTGCGCAGCCAGCACCGGCGACTGCATTGCCAGCAGGGCGCCGATCGCGAAGGCAGGCAGCGCTACCAGGGTGGATCGCTTCATCAGGTGTTGCTCCTTCATTCGTTCTTCAGTCCGACCTGCTTGGAAAGCTTTGCGTAGCGGGCGAGTTCCGCCGCCATGAAGCTGCGGAACGCGGCCGGCGTGCTCGACTGCACGTCGATGCCCAGCGCAGCGAACCGCTCCTGCGTGTCCGCGAACTCGAGCGACTTGCGCAGCATCGCATTCAGCCGGTCGATGATCGCGGCCGGGGTCTTCGCCGGCACCACCGCGCCCCACCAGGTGACCATGTCGAAGCCGGGCACGCCGCTCTCGGCGACGGTCGGGATGTCCGGTGCCAGCGGCGTGCGCTTCGCGCTGGAGGCGGCGAGCGCGCGCAGCTTGCCGCTCTTCACATGCGCAGCCGCGACCGGCGGGCTGGCGAACACGAAGTCGATCTGGCCGCCGAGGAGGTCGGTGACCGACTGGCCGGTGCCCTTGTACGGCACGTGCAGCAGCTCGATGCCGGTCATCAGGCGCAGCAGTTCGGTGGTCAGGTGTGCCGGCGTGCCGCTGCCGCCGGTGCCGTACTTGATCGCCCCGGGCTTCGTCTTCGCCAGCGCGATCAGTTCCTGCAGGCTCTTCACCGGCAGCGACGGCCCGACCACCAGCAGCGTCGGGCCGGTGGCGAGCAGGCTGACCGCCTCGAAGTCGCGCATCACGTCGTAGCCGAGCTTCGGGTAGATGTGCGGGTTGATCGCCAGCGGCGCGATGTTCGCCAGCAGCATCGTGTAGCCGTCCGGGGCGGCGCGCGCTGCCAGCTCGGTGCCCAGGCTGCCACCCACGCCCGGTCGGTTGTCGATCAGCACCGGTTGCCCGAGCTGCTCGGCCAGGCGGTTGCCGACGGCGCGGGCGACGAGGTCGGAAGAGCCGCCGGGCGGGTAGGGCGCGATCCAGCGCACCGGCTTGGCTGGCCAGGCCTGCGCCGAGGCCGGGGTTGCGATGGCCAGCGCGGGGACCGCCGACAGGGCCAGTGCCAGGGTACGCATGCGGAATTCAGTGTCAGTCAATGCGGGCTCCGATTTCCTTCACCAGTGCCGCCCAGCGCGGCGTGTTGGTCTTCATGTAGTCGAGCATCGCCTGCGGCGAGGTCGCGGTGGCGCGGTCCGAGCCGCCCTGGTTGGCGAGCCGGTTCTGGAAGTCCGCCGACTCGAGCAGGCGCACGGTCTCGGCATTCAGGCGGGTGACGATCGCCTGCGGCGTCTTCGCCGGCGCGAACAGGCCGAACATCACCGAGGCTTCGTAGCCCTTGCTGCCGGCGGCCTCATCGACGGTCGGCACGTCGGGCAGCAGCTTGGAGCGGGCCGCGGTGGTCACGCCCAGCGCGCGCAGCTTGCCGGCGCGCAGCATCGGCAGCGAGGTGCCGATGCCGGAGAAGTAGATCGGAACGTGGCCGCCGAGGGTGTCGACCAGCGCCGGCCCGCCGCCCTTGTACGGGATGTGCGTCATCTTCACGCCGAACTGGCGGTTGAACAGTTCGCCGGCGAGCTGGCTGATGCTGCCGGCGCCGAAAGAGGCGAACGACAGCTGCCCCGGGTTCTTCCTCGCCAGCGCGAGCAGGTCGTTCAGGGTCTTCACCGGCAGCACCGGGTTGACCACGATCGCCAGCGGCACCTCGGCGACCAGGCCGACCGGGGCGAAGTCGGCGAAGGTGTCGTACGGCAGCTTGGCGAAGAAGGAAGGATTCAGCATGTGCGAGGTCACGCTGTGGAACATGATCGTGTAGCCATCGGGCGCCGCGCGCGCGACCGCCTCGGCACCGATCACGCCATTGGACCCGCCGCGGTTCTCGACCACCACCTGCTGGCCGAGCGCCTGTCCCAGCGGCTCGGCGAGGATGCGGCCGACGATGTCGGCACCGCCGCCGGGTGGCCAGGGGATCACCATGCGCACCGGCTTGGCAGGCCAGGCGGATGCCGGCTGCGCAAGCGCGGACGTGCTGGCGGCCGCCGCGAAAAGCAGCATCAGGCAGGGCGCTGCAGGGTACGTCACGCGCATTCGAAGGCTCCTCCGGCAAGATCTGGACACTGTTCGTTCCGAGGATCGGGTCGCCCGGCGCTGCGGCGATTTGTCCGTACCTTTTGTCCGGTCATTTTAGGCTGCGCGTGCACCAGTCGCAACCGGCAGGCAGGTGCGCGCGCCTGCCGCACCCCGGCAGCGTCGCGGCCGCTGCTAGTCCGAAAGGATCAATCGGGGCCGACCTCGCCATCGCATGGCCGTGAGCGATTGAAGAACATCGAGGCGTGTCGGGGCGCGGACGGCGAGGTCTGGCTCGCCAGCGTCCAACCGAGGAGTTTTCCATGACGCTCGAACGATCCCGTTGCGCTGTCCCCGCCGTGCTGGCGCGCTGCGCGCTTGCAGCCCTTTTCCTGTGTGCCGTCCCGGCCTCGGCTGCCACGCTGTTCAATGGCAGCCTCGAGTTCACCGGGTCCAATGGCCCGTTCATCGACTCCGTGCCCGGCGGCAGCCGCAGATACGGCTGGACGGCGACCGTACCGAACCGGGACACCGAATTCCTGGATTCGCGGGGCCCCTACGGACCCGCAGGAGACCAGTTCGGCTTCGTCGACCTGAACGGCATTCAGAATGCCGGTGGCATCGGCCAGAACGTGGCCGGCCTGGTGAACGGCCAGCAGTATCGCGTCGATTTCCTGATGTCCGGCAATGCCGGTCCCAGCGGCAATGCCAGCGGCGACGGCTCCAAGTCGCTTGCGGTGCTGTTTGCCGGCGCATCGCTGGGCTCGTTCACGTACACCATTTCGCCGGCGATACATGGCAGCACCGGCAATGGGTTCCGTATTCGGCCACGTTCACCTACGGCGGCACCGGATCGTTGCTGGAGTTCCGCAGCCTGAGCTCGCGCTTCAACGACGCGGGCCCCCCGGTCGACAACGTCTCGATCACGGCGATCGATGCCAAGGTCGTGCCGGTGCCCGGGGCGGCCGCACTGCTCCTCGGTGGCGTTGCGCTCCTCGGCGCAGTGCTGCGCGGCCGCCGCGGCTGATCCGCGGGAGGGGCGATTCCGGCACTGCCCGATCCGGGCAGTGCTCGCGGACGATACGGCAGGGCAGTGCCGGCCCTTTGCTCAGCGCCGCCGGCGAAGACCCCAGCCGAGGGCACCCAGCCCGGCCGCGAACAGCGGCAGGGACGCCGGCACCGGTACCACGCCGGTCGGAACCGCATCGAAGGCCAGGTAGTCGATCATCCAGCCGTCGCAGCCGCCAGACCCGTGCTGGGTCGTCGGGAAGTTGTTGAACAGGTCGAGCGAAATGATCGTGTCGCCGCCGGTGCCGTCGATGCGCAGGTAGCCGCCGCGTTGTCCATTCGCCGGGAAACCGAACAGCCCCTGCAGGGTGCCCCTTGCGGTACCGTTGATGGAAAGGCCGACGAGAAGCTCCGCCTGCTGGAGGCTGAAGCCGACCGAGCGCACGGGTTGTGCAAACTCGATGCGCAGCGCACCCCAGACTTTCGGGACGGGACTGTAGCCGCCACCCGGGATCGGGCCGTTGCCGAAGAGGTTGATGATCCGCGTTCACCCGCCCAGACGCCGCCACCGCAGCATCCGCCGGTCAGGAAGGCGTTGCCGGCGAGGTCGTTCACCGACGGCTGGAATGTGTTCGGCAGGGTGCTCGACCGAGCGAGCGTGTTGCCCTGGGCGGTCCAGCCGACCCGCACGTTCGCATTGAGCGTGCGCGACTCGAAGCGCTCGACCTGGTATCCGGCCACGCCGAGCTGCGCGTCGCTGAGCGTGCCCCAGCATGCGACCGAGCCGGGCACCAGCGTGTAGGTATAGCCGGCCGAGGCGGCTGGGGCGAAGGCGGCGGCCGCGCAGAACAGCGCGGCGGCGGCGGCATGGGAGCGCAGGGCGTGGGTCATGGTCCGGTTCCTGAAGGGTTCTGCTTCTGGGGAAGCCCGGTCGATGCCCCGGGCGGGCATTGCCAGCACCCGCGGGCGAGCCCTGATACGTGTCCGCGAAGCATCATCTTTTTCGAGGTGGGTTTCGACGCTGCATCGCCGTGGCATTGATCTGTTCAGACTAGCGCCGCGCGCGGTCAGGCACCGCCGTGCGACCGGAAGGGCCTCGCATGGACCCGCAGGCGCTGCCAGTTGGCCTCGAACGCGTCGGCGAGGGCCGGGTTGCCGCGCATGACCAGGATGTTCTCCGCATTGCGCCGCTGCGCTGAGTACGTGAAGTTGTAGCTGCCGGTGACCAGCACGGCCGCAGGCGTGCCGGAATCGACGATCATCACCTTGTTGTGCGCGCTCGACTGCCGGGTGTCGAGCCACACTCCGACCCCGTTGCGCGCGAGGTCGGCCAGCACGCTGCCCCCGAGCTGCCGGTCCTGGCGGTCGTCGGCGAGCACCTCGACGCGCACGCCGCGCCGGTGTGCGTCCACCAGCGCGCGCGCGATCCGCTTGTGGGTGAAGCTGAAGGCCTGCACCAGCACCTGCTGCCGCGCCTGGCCGATCACGCCGACCAGGATCTCGTCGATCGGGTCGCCCGGGGTGAACGCGACCTGCACCGTCCCCGTGGCGGAAAACAGGCGGGACTGCGCGGCCGGGGACTCGCGCGTCCCGGTCGCGGATGCCGCGGTGCCTGCAGGCGCTGCGACGGCCAGCGTCGAGAAGAGGCAGGCGAGCCCCGCCGTCCGCAGGTGCGTGCGCAGTGACGGATGCAGATGCATGCGCAGGCGCCTCAGGCCTTCGTGCGTTCCAGCACCGCGGCGAAGAACCCGTCCGTGCCATGGCGATGCGGCAGCAGTTCGAGGTACGGGCCGGTGTCGAGCGCGATGCCCAGCCCGGCCAGCACTTCATTCGCTGGACGCAGCGTGAACGCCGGGTTCGCGGCGAGGAAGGTCTCGACCACCAGGCGGTTCTCTTCCTCCAGCAGGCTGCAGGTAGCGTAGACGATGCGACCCCCCGGCTTGAGCAGCCGCGCCGCGCTGGCCAGGATCGCCGACTGCCTCGCCGCCATCTCGGCCACCGCCGATTCCGGCTGCCGCCACTTCATGTCGGGATTGCGACGAAGCGTGCCCAACCCGGTGCAGGGTGCATCGACCAGCACGCGATCGATCTTGCCGGCCAGGCGCTTGACCCGCGCATCGGCTTCGCTCGACAGCAGCTGCGGATGTACGTTCGACAGGCCGCTGCGCCGCAGCCGCGGTTCGAATGCCTTCAGCCGGCGCTCGGACACGTCGAACGCATAGAGGCGACCGGTGGACTGCATCAGTGCGCCCAGGGCAAGGGTCTTGCCACCGGCGCCGGCGCAGAAATCCACCACCATCTCGCGCCGCTTCGGCGCGACCAGCTGGGCGAGCAGCTGGCTGCCTTCGTCCTGCACCTCGATCGCGCCCTGCTCGTACAGCGGGTCGCGCCCAAGGTTGGGGCGGCCTTCGATGCGCAGCCCGAACGGCGAGTACGGCGTGGCGCGCGCGTCCATCCGCCGCGACTGCAGCTGGGAGATCGCGGCCTCGCGGTCGATCTTCGCCGGGTTGACCCGCAGGTCGAGTGGGGCGGGCTGGTTCAGCGCGGCCACCAGCTGCGCGGTCTCGCCGGCACCGAAACGCACCTGCAGCCGGTCGTACAGCCAGTCGGGAATGTCGAGTGCAGCGCCGGCCGACAGCGCGGACGGATCCATCGAATGCGTGGTCGCCAGCCATTCGCTGTCGTTGCGCCCGATCACCGGCTCCAGCGCGCGCGCCGACAGTCCGAACACCGTGGTCAGCGCGACCAGCACCAGCCGGCGCGGGGTCGGTGCCAGCATGCCGGCCGCCGCGGGCGCGGCAACCGGGGCGACAGCGAAGGTGGAGGCATCGAGGGCGTTGCCCGTCGCGCCTTCCGCCGTTGCTGCCGCTACCGATGACGGTGCCGCGCCGCTGGCGCGGGCGTTCAGCGTGCGCCAGCGGCGCAGCACCGTGTACATCACCTCGGCCGCGAAGGCGCGGTCGAGCGGGCCCAGTTCGCGCCGGGTGCGGAAGAACTGGTGCAGCACCTGGTCTGCGGGCAGCGCGAAGGTCGATGCGAGGCTCAGTGCCTGGGTGGCCGCGTCGATGCGCAGCGGGTTGGGGGAGGGCAGTGCATCCATCTGGGAAGGGCCGATCGCGGACAGGGAACAGGGACGGGAACTGCGGGAGCGGGCACGGGGTGCCCGTCGGGCCGGCCGCGACGCGGGGTCAGTCCGGCGCGAGCCGCACGGTGTCGAGGGTCGCGCTGGTCACGCGTCCGTTCCGATCGGTCCAGCGGATGCGCACCGGCAGGAAAGGTCGATCGGTCGCGAGCCACATATCGTAGCCTTCGTCGCCGGCTTGTGCGCGTACCCGGCGCAGGTGCCATGCGCGCCAGTTGCCGGACGGGGTCTCGATCACCTCCTCGCCGACGCGTTCATAGGCCTGCACGTAGAGCTTGCGCCCGGTGGTCAGCAGCACGTCGCGGCGTCCGTCGCCGATCGGCACGAACGCGAACTGCAGGATCAGGGACAGGGTGTCCTGGGTGCCGGGGGCGAGTGCTGCGGTCTGCACGGCGTCGGGATAGCCGAAGGTCAGCTGCTTCGCCGTCCAGTCGAAGCGCGCGAATTCATTGCGCGCGTTCTGCCCGCGGTCCATCGCGAACGAATCCGGGCGCAGGCCGTCCAGGGTGATCCGCCCGTTGCTCGTCTGCACCACGCGCACCCTTCGCAGCAGCCCGACCAGCCCGGTCGTCTCGGCGCTCAGGCTGAGCCGGTAGGCCGCCTCGTTCGCTTCCCAGGCATAGGTCGCACGTCCGACCGGCGTCGGCGGCGTGCCGAGGGTCACCGCATATTCGAGGCGGCCGCTGCGCGGGAAGCGGATGCTGCCGGGCGGCGGCGCGGCCGTGCCGCCGGCGCCGGCAGGCTCGGTGGCCGGCCCGTCGGTGGCGCTGCGCGCAGGCGCCGTGTCGCCCGCGGCGGCGACGGCGCGCGGTGGCTTAGGTGCGTCCGCCGGGATCGACGGTTCCTGCGCCGCCGCCGGTGCGTCGTCGCCGGGGGGGGAGCCGGCCGGCGCGGTGGTCGGTACCGGGGTCGGCTCGGCGGCTGGTACTGCGGCCGGCGACTGCGCAGGCGCCGTGAACGTGGCGGGTGGGGGTGGCGCCGGATCGGTGGCGCGCGCCACGGGTGGAGCCGGGCGCGAGGCCGCGGCGGGCGGCGGCAGGGCCTGTGGCGGCCGGGAGGTCGCGCCCGCCGGCGGCGGTGGCAGCAGCGTCACCGCGATCTGCGGCGACGCGCCGGGCGCCGCCGGCTGCGACCCGGTACCGGGCCGAAGCGGCCCGAGCGTCAGTGTCAGCGCATGCAGCAGCAGCGAGGCGGACAGCGCCCAGACGAATCCGCGCCGGGGGGACCGGGCGGTGCCGGGGTTCACTGCCCGCCGATCTGCACCAGCACCTGGTCGAACGTCGCGCCGTCGTCTTCGGCCACCAGGATGCGTACCGGGATCATCCCGCGCCCGGCTGCCAGCCAGACGTCGGTCGCGTTGTCGCCCTTGTCGCGGACGCGGCCGACCCGGATCGCGTCGAAGCTGCCGGCGGGCGTACCGAGCGTCTCGCGGCCGACCACTGCGAAGCGGTAGCGGCTGATGCGCCGGCCGTCGGTCATCGGTGCATCCCATTCCGTGGCCGGAAGGCCGGGCGGCCGGGCGGCCCGCAGGGCGAGCGCGTAGGGGAAGCTGAGCCGGTCGGTGGTCGACGGCGGCAGCGGTTCCGCAGGCCCGTCGGGCGCATCCGTCCCCGGCCGGTCGAAGCGGATGCGGCTGGCCGCCCAGTCGAAGCGTGCGCGCAGCATCGGATTGGCGCCGCGCTGGTCGGTGAACTGGTCGGGCCGCAGGCCGGCGGCGTCGACGGTGCCGCGGCTTTCCCGCCGCCAGCCCTGGCCGCGCGCCAGCAGCGCAGCGACGCCGACGGCGCGGGCTTCGCTGGTGATGCGGTAGTTGCCGCCGTCGCGCTCGAACGACTCCTCGACGCGCGCGATCTCGAGCCCGTTGCGCGACAGTGCATAGACCAGGCTGAGGGAATGGCCCTTGCCGCCGGTGTCTGCAGCGCCCTCGGCCGCCCGTGCCACGGACCCGCCGCCCGGTGCCGCCGCCAGCATCGCGCCTGCGAGGGTCGCGAGCGTGGCGGCGCAGGCCCGGCGCCTGCCGATCGGTCCCTGCCTGACGGGCGAATCCATCCGTCCTCCGTTCTGTTCAGTCCAGCGGGGGCACGACCAGCGTGCCATCTTGCGCCGGTACGGGGCTGCCTGCCGGCGGCGCAAGGCGGACCCGTGACCCTTCGATCGACAGCCGCCCCTGCACGAACCAGCGTACCGCCTGCGGATACAGCCGGTGCTCCTGCACCAGCACCCGCGCCGACAGCGTATCCTCGGTGTCGCCAGCGTGGACCGGTACCGCCGCCTGGACGATGATCGGGCCGTTGTCCAGCGTCGAGGTCACGAAATGCACAGTGCAGCCGTGCAGGCGGACGCCCTCGGCCAGTGCCCGCCGGTGGGTATGCAGGCCAGGGTAGGCCGGCAGCAGCGACGGGTGGATGTTGATCATCCGTCCCGCGTAGTGGTCGACGAACGGCGCGGTCAGGATGCGCATGAAGCCGGCCAGCACCACCAGCGCCGGCTGGTGCCGGTCGATCGCCTGGCGCAGCGCCGCGTCGAAGGCGGCGCGCGGGTCGTCAGCCGCGGCGAACGCGCCATGGTCGACGACTTCGGTGGCGATGCCGTGGCCGCGCGCATAGGCGAGCCCTGCCGCATCCGGGCGGTTGCTGATCACCGCCGCGATCCGGCACGGCGGCTGCGATTCGACGATCGCGCGCAGGTTGCTGCCGCGTCCCGAGATCAGCACCACGACCGAAGGGCCGGTTGCGCCATCCCTGCCGGTGGTAGGGGTCATGCGTGCCTGCCTTCGTCGCGCATCAGCGGATCGCGGTCTGCGGTTCGTCGCCGCGGCGCGGGCGGATCG
>JAJTHE010000066.1 GCA_021298815.1 Betaproteobacteria bacterium
CCTGGCGCCGGGTCAAGCATCCCTCGGAAGTTCTGGCGGTCGGCGATGAAGTCGCGGCCAAGGTGCTCAAGTTCGACCAGGAAAAGAACCGAGTCTCCCTGGGCCTGAAGCAGCTCGGCGAAGATCCGTGGGTTGGCATCTCGCGCCGCTACCCGTCGGGTACCCGCCTGTTCGGCAAGGTCAGCAACATCACCGACTACGGCGCGTTCGTCGAGATCGAGCAGGGCATCGAAGGCCTGGTGCACGTGTCCGAGATGGACTGGACGAACAAGAACGTCAACCCGGGCCGCGTCGTGCAGGTCGGCGAGGAAGTCGAAGTCATGATCCTCGAGATCGACGAAGACCGCCGCCGCATCTCGCTGGGCATCAAGCAGTGCATGGCCAACCCGTGGGACGAGTTCGCGATGTCGTTCAAGAAGGGCGACAAGGTCACCGGCCAGATCAAGTCGATCACCGACTTCGGCGTGTTCATCGGCCTGCCGGGCGGCATCGACGGCCTGGTGCACCTGTCCGACCTGTCGTGGTCGGCGCCGGGCGAAGAGGCCGTGCGCAACTACAAGAAGGGCGACGAGGTCGAGGCCATGGTGCTGTCGATCGATGTCGAGCGCGAGCGCATCTCGCTGGGCATCAAGCAGTTCGAGGGCGATCCGTTCAACAGCTTCGTCTCGCGCTACGACAAGAACAGCATCGTCAGCGGCACGGTGAAGGCGATCGATCCGAAGGGCGCCGTGATCATGCTCGAGGGCGAGGTCGAGGGTTACCTGCGGGCTTCCGAAGTGGCGCGCGACCGTGTCGAGGACATCCGCTCGCACCTGAAGGAAGGCGACGTGATCACCGTGATGGTGATCAACATCGACCGCAAGAACCGCGGCATCAACCTGTCGATCAAGGCCAAGGAAATGGCCGACGAGGCACAGGCGATGCAGCAGGTCACCCGCGAACAGCCTTCCAACGCGGGCCTGACCAACCTGGGCGCGTTGCTCAAGGCCAAACTCGACAACAAGTCGGAGTAATCGTCCGCCATGACCAAGTCGCAGCTGATCGCCAACCTTGCGGCGCGTCATACGCAACTGGTCGCGAAGGACGCCGAACTCGCGGTCAAGATGATCCTCGACGCAATGGCGCAGAGCCTTGCCGACGGGCACCGCATCGAGATCCGCGGGTTCGGCAGTTTTGCCCTGAACTACCGGCCGCCCCGGGTCGGACGCAATCCGAAGTCCGGCGAGAAGGTGCACGTGCCCGCGAAGCACGTGCCGCACTTCAAGGCAGGCAAGGAATTGCGGGAACGCGTGGATGTCTCCGGCGCGTGAGCGCCGCAGGCCCGCGGCATCCTGATCGTGGCTAGCGGTCCTGCAGGGGAGCCTGGCACCGCGCCCGGCGTCCCGGCGCCGGCCGCCGGTCCTTCGGCCTTCCGGCGCCTGCTCGGGTACCTGTCCCTGGCGGTCAAGCTGGCGCTGTTCGCGCTGGTGTTCGCGCTGGCCGTCAAGAACAGCGACCCGGTCACGCTCAAGTTCTTCCTCGGCCGCGAGGTCGAGACCTCTCTCGCGCTGGCGCTGGTGGCGGCGCTGTGCGCCGGCGCCCTGTTCGGGGTGCTGGCGATGACCGGCTACGTGATCGGCCTGCGCCGCGACGGTTCGCGGGCGCGCGCCGAGGGTGCGGCATTGCGCGTCGAGCGCGACGCGCTGCGTGCGGAGCGCGACGCGCTGGCCGGCGAACTGGCGGCTAGGGCGCCGTTGCCGACGGATCCCGCGGCGGTCGCCGCCGCGATGGCAGCCACCGACAGGCAGGTGCCGCATGGACTTTGAGTACTGGTGGCTGCTCGCCTTCCCGATATTCTTCGGGCTGGGATGGCTGGCCGCGCGCATCGACATCAAGCAGCTGGTGACCGAATCGCGCGCGCTGCCGGTGTCCTACTTCCGCGGCATCAACTTCCTGGTCAACGAACAGCAGGACAAGGCGATCGAGGCCTTCATCGAGGTGGTCAAGGTCGATCCGCAGACGGTCGAGCTGCATTTCGCGCTGGGCAGCCTGTTCCGGCGGCGCGGCGAGGTCGAGCGGGCGATCCGCATGCACCAGAACCTGGTGGACCGCGAGGACCTGCCCGCCGAGCAGCGGCTCGATGCGATCTATGAACTCGCGCAGGACTACCTCAAGGCGGGGCTGCTCGACCGTGCCGAGGAACTGTTCAAGAAGCTGGAAGGCACCGCCCGCGAGGACGTCGCGTCGCTCGCACTGCTGGAGATCTACGAACAGGAGCGCGAATGGGAGCGCGCGATCGACACCGCGCGCCGCGCCGAGTCGCGCGACGGCCGCTCGTTCCAGATGGACATCGCCAACTACTACTGCGAACTGGCCGCCAACGAACTCGCGCATGCGCGCCCGGCGGAGGCGAGCAGGAACCTCGAGCTGGCGCTGGCCAGCCATCGCAAGAGCGTGCGCGCGAGCATCCTGCTCGGCGACATCGAACTGGCCACCGGGCAGATCGAGCCCGCGATCGATGCATGGAAGCGGATCGAGTCGCAGAACCCGGCCTACCTGTCGATGGTGGCCGAGCGGCTGTTGAACGCCTACCGCAGCCTCGGCAAGCCGGAGGTCGGCCTGCGCCTGCTGCAGTACTACCTCGCCAACCATCCGTCGCTCGACCTGATGGCCGTGGTGTTCCAGGCCACGCTGGAACAGCAGGGCGCCGAGGACGCCTACCGGCTGGTGCGCGACGAGCTCAAGCGCAACCCGACGCTGATCGGGCTGGCGAAGCTGCTCGAGGCCCAACTGGTCACCACGCCGATCGAACAGCGGGCCGACCTCGAACTGATCAAGAACGTCGTTCAGCAGCAGACCCGCAGCCTCGCCATGTACCGCTGCGACCAGTGCGGCTTCAAGGCGCGCCAGTTCTACTGGCACTGCCCGGCCTGCCGCGGCTGGGAGACCTACTCGCCGAAACGGACCGAAGAGCGCGAGCTGAGCGTCTGAGCCAGATGGCTCCGCCGTCGCGCCTTTCGCCGCCGCCGCCGCCCCGTCTCGGCCCCGCCGCGGCACTGCATTGTGCGAACATTCACCGAATGCCCTCGAACCCTGTGAGCCCGAACATGACCGACCAGTCCTCCCTGCCGATCGGCCCGCGCGTGATCGTCGCGCTGGACCTGTCGAGCGCCGATGCGGCGCTCGACATGGCGCGCCGGCTCGATCCACATCGCTGCCGCGTGAAGGTCGGCAAGGAACTGTTCGCCACCGGTGGCCCGCTGCTGGTCGCGCGCCTGCGGTCGATGGGCTTCGAGGTCTTCGTCGACCTGAAGTTCCATGACATTCCGCACACGGTGGCCGGTGCCTGCCGCGCGGCCGCGGCCGATGGCGCCTGGATGCTCGACGTGCATGCGAGCGGCGGGCGCCGCATGATGGAGGCGGCGCGCGAGGCGCTGGAGCCGTTGCGCGCGCGGCCGCTGCTGATCGCGGTGACGGTGCTCACCAGCATGGACGATGCAGACCTGGCCGAGGTCGGCATCGCGGCGAGCCCGGAAGAGCAGGTGCTGCGGCTCGCGCTGCTGGCCAAGGACAGCGGCATGGATGGCGTCGTCTGTTCCCCGCGCGAGGCAAGGCTGCTGCGCGAGCGCTGCGGCCCCGGCTTCGTGCTGGTGACCCCGGGGGTGCGTCCGTCGACCGCGGCGGCCGACGACCAGGCACGCATCGCCACGCCGGCCGAGGCGATCGCCGCCGGCTCGCATTACCTGGTCATCGGCCGGCCGATCACCCAGGCCGTGGATCCGGTGGCGGCGCTGGCTTCGATCATCGAGCAGACCGTAAGCTAGCCCATGAAGATCACCATCATCGGCACCGGCTACGTCGGCCTCGTTTCGGGCGCCTGCTTCGCCGACCTCGGCAACGACGTGCTGTGCCTGGACATCGACCAGCGCAAGGTGGATATGTTGCAGTCGGGCGGGATCCCGATCCACGAACCGGGCCTGGAGGCGGTCGTGAAGCGCAACGTCGCGGTCGGGCGCCTGCGCTTCACCACCAATCCGAAAGCCGCGGCGGCGTTCGGCACGGTGCAGTTCCTGGCCGTCGGTACGCCGCCGGGCGAGGACGGTTCGGCCGACCTGCAGTACGTGGTCGCAGCCGCCCGTTCGATCGGCCGCCACCTCGACGGCTACCGGGTGATCGTGGACAAGTCGACCGTGCCGGTGGGCACCGCCGACATCGTGCGCGCCGCGGTCGCGGAGGAGATCGCCGCCCGCGGCCTGTCGCACCCGTTCAGCGTGGTGTCCAATCCGGAGTTCCTGAAGGAGGGCGCGGCGGTCGAGGACTTCATGCGCCCCGATCGCGTCGTGCTCGGCGTCGACGACGATCGCGCGCTGCGCATCATGCGCACGCTCTACGGGCCGGTACAGCGCAACCATGAACGCCTGATCGTGATGGACGTGCGTTCGGCCGAGCTCACGAAGTATGCCGCCAACGCGATGCTCGCCACGCGCATCTCGTTCATGAACGAACTGGCCAACCTGGCCGAGCGCCTCGGCGCCGACATCGAGCAGGTGCGCAAGGGCATCGGGTCCGATCGGCGCATCGGCTACGACTTCCTCTACCCCGGTGCCGGCTTCGGTGGCTCGTGCTTCCCGAAGGACGTGCAGGCGCTGCGCCGCACCGCGCAGCAGCACGGGATGGAGCTGGCGATCCTCGAGGCGGTGCACGACGTCAACGAGCGGCAGAAGCACGTGCCGGTCGACAAGGTGGTCGCGCGCTTCGGCGAGTCGCTGGCCGGCCGCCGCTTCGCGGTCTGGGGCCTCGCGTTCAAGCCCAACACCGACGACATGCGCGAAGCACCGAGCGTGGTGATCATCGAGGCGCTGCTCGCGCGCGGCGCGACGGTCAACGCCTATGACCCGGTCGCGCTCGACGTGGCACGCGACCTGCTGAAGGGGCGGGACGGCGTCACCCTGTGCACCAGCGCACGCGCGGCGCTGCAGGGTTGCGATGCGCTGCTGATCGTCACCGAGTGGAAGGAGTTCCGCAGTCCTGACTTCGACGCGATCCGCACCGAGCTGAGGCATCCGGTGGTCATCGACGGGCGCAACCTCTACGACCCTGCGCTGGTGGCCGACTTCGGCATCGAGTACTACCCGATCGGGCGCGCGCAGTCCAGGGGACCGGCCGCCTGATGGCCCGGGCGAAGGCAGCCCCCGTCCCCGCGGCGGCGGCACAGGGCTACAGCGAGGCACGCGCCAGCGCAGGGCGAGTGCTGGTGGTCGGCGACGTGATGCTCGACCGCTACTGGTTCGGCGCGGTCGAGCGCATATCGCCCGAGGCGCCGGTGCCGGTGGTGAGGATCGAGCGCAGCGAGGAACGTCCCGGCGGCGCGGCCAACGTCGCGCGCAACGCGGCGGCCCTGGGTGCGCGTACCCGGCTGCTGTGCGTGGTGGGCGACGACGAGGCCGGGGTGGCGCTCGAGCGCCTGCTGAGCGCGGAGCGGGTGGTGGCCGACATGCACTGCGACCCGACGATCTCGACCACGGTCAAGCTGCGCGTGATCAGCCGCCAGCAGCAGCTGATGCGGATCGACTTCGAGACGCTGCCCAGCCACGAAGTGCTGGCGGCCAAGCTCGCCGCGTTCGAGGAAGCCCTGCCGGAGTGCGACGTGGTGATCCTGTCCGACTATGCGAAGGGCGGGCTCGCGCACATCGAGCGGATGATCGCGGCGGCGCGCGCGGCAGGCAGGCCGGTGCTGGTGGACCCGAAGGGCGAGGATTACCGGCGCTACCATGGGGCGACGCTGCTCACGCCGAACCGCAGCGAGTTTCGCCAGGTCGCCGGGCCCTGGGCCGACGACGAGGAACTGGCCGGGAAGGCGCAGCGGATGCGCAGCGAGCTCGGGCTCGACGCGCTGCTGGTGACGCGCAGCGAAGAGGGCATGACCCTGTTCGACGCCGGCGGCATGCACCACCAGCCGACCCATGCGCGCGAGGTCTATGACGTGAGCGGTGCCGGCGACACGGTGATCGCGACCATCGGCGTGATGCTCGCCTGCGGAGCGCCGCTGGTCGAGGCGATGCGCGTGGCCAACCGCGCGGCCGGCATCGTCGTGGGCAAGCTCGGCACCGCGGTGGTCCATCCGGAAGAACTCGCGGCACTCCCGCAGGAAGGAAGCTGAGCATGGCAGGCTACTACATCGTCACCGGCGCGGCCGGGTTCATCGGCGCCAACGTGGTGCGGGCCCTCAATGCCCGCGGCGAGCGCGACATCATCGCGGTCGACAACCTCACCCGGGGCGACAAGTTCAACAACCTGGTCGACTGCGAGATCGCCGACTACTTCGACAAGCAGGATTTCCTCGAGGCGCTGTCGGCAGGGGCGTTCGAGGGCGGCATCGAGGCGGTGCTGCACCAGGGCGCGTGCTCGGACACGGTCGAGACCGACGGCCGCTACATGATGGACAACAACTACCGCTGGACGGTCGAGCTGCTCGAGTTCTGCCAGAACGAGGAGGTGCCGCTCGTCTATGCGTCCTCGGCCGCGGTGTACGGCGGCGGCGGGGTGTTCCGCGAGTCGCGCGAGCACGAGCGGCCGCTCAACGTCTACGGGTATTCGAAGTTCCTGTTCGACCAGGTCGTGCGCCGCCAGCTCGCGGAGCGCACCGCGCCGATCGTCGGTCTGCGCTACTTCAACGTGTACGGCCCCGGCGAACGGCACAAGGGACGCATGGCGTCGGTGGCGATGCACTTCTTCGACCAGTACCGCGCCAGCGGCAAGGTGCGCCTGTTCGCCGGTTCGGACGGCTATGGCGACGGCGAGCAGCGGCGCGACTTCGTGTCGGTGGACGATGTCGTGGCGGTCAACCTGAATTTCCTCGGCAAGGCCGATGCCAGCGGCATCTACAACTGCGGCACCGGCCGTGCGCAGACCTTCAACGACGTGGCGGTGGCCACGATCAACGCCTGTCGCGCGCGCGAGGGCGAGGCCGCGCTGGCGCCGGATGCGATGCGTGCAGCAGGGCTGCTCGAGTACTTCCCGATGCCGGCAGACCTCGCGCGCAAGTACCAGAGCTTCACCGAGGCCGACCTCACGCTGCTGCGCAGGTCCGGCTATGCGGCGCCGTTCGCATCCGTCGCCGAGGGCGTCGTACGCTACGTCGAGTACCTCGACCGCGTGGCCTGAGCCGGGCGCGAGCTCAGAACCAGGCGATGCCGGCGCGGCCGCGCGGGTCGTTCGCGACCTCGACCGCACCGCTGCCACGGTGGATGAACACCAGCTGCATGTTGCCCCATGCGCGGCGCCCGGCCTCGACCGCATGGCCGCGGGCACGCAGCGCACCCGTCCATGCATCCACGAACGCATCGGGCTCCACCTCGATGCGGTCCGGCCTGAACTGGTGGTGGTAGCGCGGGCGGGCCACCAGTTCCGCGGGCGAGGGCGGGCAGGGCGGGCAGGGTGACGCGATGTCGAGCACGGCAAGCAGCAGCATGCTGATGATGCGCGAGCCGCCCGGGGTGCCCAGCACGTGCACGCCGCGGCTCGACTCGACGAACATCGGCGTCATGCTCGACAGGGGGCGCTTGCCGGGCTCGATCAGGTTCGCGCCGCGGCCCACCAGTCCGTAGGCGTTCGGCTGTTCGTCGGGCAGCGCGAAGTCGTCCATCTCGTTGTTGAGCAGTACCCCGGTGCCGCCGGCGATGAAGCCCGAACCGAACAGGGTGTTGATGGTGAGCGTCGCGGCCACCCGGTTGCCGTCGCGGTCCACCACCGAGAAATGCGTGGTGTCGGTGCCTTCCGGGCCGGTGCGGCCGGAACCGAGGCGGCTGCTCGGGGTCGCCTGCCGGGGATCGATGTCCGCTGCCCGTGCCGACAGGTGCGCCTTCGACAGCAGCCGCTCGAGCGGGACCGGATCGAACGCCGGGTCGCCCAGCCAGCGTGCACGGTCGTCGAACGCGCGGCGCAGCGCCTCCGAGACGAGGTGCGCACCGTCGGCCGATCGATGGTCGAACGGCTCGAAGCGCGCCAGCATGCCCAGGCTCTGGCCGATGACCACGCCACCGGACGAGGGCAGTGCGGCGGCGGTGATCCTGAGATCGCGGAACGAGATGCGCATGGGCGCACGCTCGACCACCGCATAGCGGGCGAGGTCCTGCATCTGCCAGATGCCGCCGTCGGCGCGCACGGCGGCGACCAGTTCCGCGGCGACCGGCCCGGCATAGAAGCCGGCATGACCTTCCACGGCGAGCCGCTCGAGCGTGGTGGCGAGCGCCGGCTGGCGCAGGTGCTCGCCTTCGGCGAGCGGCCGGCCCTGCGGCATGAAGACAGCGGCGGTCCGCGGATCACGCTGCAGACGCGCGGCGGCGAGCCTGGCGACGGCGACGAAGCGGGTATCCACCGCGAACCCGTCGCGCGCCAGGGCGATCGCCGGGGCGAGCGTCCGTTCCAGCGACAGCCGGCCATGGTGGCGCGCCAGGTGCACGAGTCCCGCGGGCAGGCCGGGGATGGCGGCCGCGCGCGCGCCGTCGAGCGAGGCGCGCGCCAGCGCACGGCCGGATGCGTCCACGTACAGGCGGGCATCGGCGGCCGAGGGCGCGGTCTCGCGCGCATCCACCATGACCTCGTGGCCGTCGCGTGCCCGGTGCAGCAGGAAGAAGCCGCCGCCGCCGATGCCGGACGAGTACGGCTCGACGACCGCCAGCGCCGCGGCGACCGCGACCGCGGCGTCGAACGCATTGCCGCCAGCCGCCAGCATGCGCTGGCCGGCCTCGGTGGCGAGCGGATGGGCCGAGGCTATGCCCTCCCGGACGACCCCTGCCGGGGGCGTCGATGCGGTCGTGGCTGCATCGGCGCCGCGCACACTGCCGGGCTGCGCACCGGCCGTGCCGGGCGCCAGCGCGGCCAGCGCGCCCAGCAGCACCGCAAGCAGCACCGCAAGCAGCACCGTGGCCGCCGCTGCAACGAAGGGCGCAACCCTGATGCGGGCTGCACCGGCGAGGGGACCGGGCAACCGCATCGGGGATCCGGTCAGGCCGACTCGGGTGGGGCAGAGAGCAGCGCCGGCACCGGCGAGCGACGCCGGCGCACGACGGCCGCCGATTCGGTGCCGGGCGCGGCGGTGCCATGGGCCGGTGCTGCAGGCAGCGGCGGCGGCACGTAGGCCGTGGTGAACAGCGGATCGTCGGGCATGCGCCGGCGCGCGCTGCTGCCTGACGTGCGATCGGAAGGACGATCGGGGCCACGGCCGCGCTCGCGGGCGGGGTCACGGGTCGAATCGCGGACGGCATCGCGTCCCGGGCGCGGCCGATCCGCGCCGCGGTCGCGCGACGGGCCGGACCGGCTGGCGCCGCGGTCGCCGTCGCGTGCGGGGCGCTCGCGCTCGTGGCTGCCCGCGCCCAGGCCGGGCCCGGGACGGGCCGACGGCGTCCAGCCTTCGACCTCGCAGACCGGCAGCTTGCGCTTGATCAGCTTCTCGATGCTGGCCAGCATCTCGTCCTCGCCCGGGCTGACCAGCGAGATGGCCTCGCCGAGCATGCCGGCGCGGCCCGTGCGGCCGATGCGGTGCACGTAGTCTTCGGCCGACTGCGGCAGTTCGTAGTTGATCACGTGCGGCAGGTGGTCGATGTCCAGCCCGCGCGCCGCGATGTCGGTCGCCACCAGCAGCGTGATGCGGTTGGCCTTGAAGTCGGCCAGGGCCTGCATGCGCTCGGCCTGGGTCTTGTCGCTGTGGATCTCGGCGGTGGACAGGCCTTCCTGCTGCAGCGACACGGTGAGGCGGCGCGCCGTCTGCTTGGTGCGGGTGAACACCAGCACCTGGGTCAACTCGCGGCTGCGCACCAGGTGCGACAGCAGCCTGCGCTTGTTGCCCTCGTCGCAGCGATGGATGATGTGGGTGATCGTCTCGGCGGTCGCGGTCGGGCGCGCGACTTCGATGCGGATCGGCGATTTCAGCAGCTGCTCGGACAGCCGCTTCACCTCTTCCGGGAAGGTGGCCGAGAACAGCAGGCTCTGCCGGCGCTCGGGCAGCAGCGCCAGGATGCGCTTGATGTCGGGCATGAAGCCCATGTCGAGCATGCGGTCGGCCTCGTCGAGGACCAGGTACTCGACCTGCGACAGCGATATGGTCTTCTGCTGGATGTGGTCGAGCAGCCGTCCCGGCGTCGCGACGACGATCTCGACGCCCGAGCGCAGTTGCGCGATCTGCGGATCGATGGACACGCCGCCGAACACGCAGGTGGCACGCAGCATCGTGTACTTCGCGTAAGCACGGACGCTCTCCTCGACCTGCGCGGCGAGCTCGCGCGTGGGCGCGAGGATCAGCGCCCGGACCTGGTGGCGCGCCGGCGAGACGCTGTTGTTCGCGTGCACGCGCAGACGCTGCAGCATCGGCAGCGCGAAGGCCGCGGTCTTGCCGGTGCCGGTCTGGGCGCCGCCGAGCAGGTCGATGCCGCGCAGCACGTGCGGGATCGCCTGGGTCTGGATCGGGGTCGGGGCCTTGTAACCCAGTTCGTCGAGCGCGCGCAGGATCTCGGGCGCGAGGCCGAGGTCGCTGAACTGCACCACGGCGGCCGGCTCGGGCGCCGCCTGCACGGGTGCCGGAGCGTCGGCCGAGGCGGCGCCGTGGGATCCGCCCGCGGGTTCGGTCGAGGGTTGGACCGAGGGTTCGCCTGACGGCGCGCCGGTCAGCGGCGGTTGATCTGAGTAATCTGAACTTGCCATAACTCCTGAGGATAGCATGCCGGCCGTGCCGGCTGCCGGATGGGGACGGTTTCGGTCCTGGGGTAGCCTTCCCGCGTGCGCGCGGGGGCGCAGCGCGTGCGATCATCGACGATCGACTGACGCAACCGGTTTCGAGTCCTGAACGCCACCCTGGAACATGTCTTCTCCGCCGACGGGCCGCTCGCCCGCGCGGTGCCCGGATACCGGCCGCGCCCAGGCCAGGTCGAGCTCGCTGACGCCATCGCGCGTACGCTGCGCGAGGATGGCGTGCTGGTGGCCGAGGCCGGCACCGGGACCGGCAAGACCTTCGCCTACCTGGTGCCGGCGCTGCTCGCCGGCGGCAAGGTGATCATCTCCACCGGCACCAAGACGCTGCAGGACCAGCTGTTCGACCGCGACCTTCCGCTGGTGCGGGCGGCCCTGAACGTGCCGGTGTCGGTCGCGCTGCTCAAGGGGCGCTCCAACTACGTCTGCCACTACCACCTCGCGCGCAATGCGCGCGACGGACTGTTCGGCAGCGCGCTCGATGCCCGGCATTTCCGCGAGATCGAACGCTTCGCGGCCACCAGCAAGTCGGGCGACCGCAGCGAGCTGGCCTCCGTCCCGGACAACGCGCCCGCCTGGGCGATGGCGACGTCCACGCGCGAGAACTGCCTCGGCGCGGAGTGCCCGCAGTTCCAGCAGTGCTTCGTGATGGAGGCGCGGCGCAACGCGCTGGCGGCCGACCTTGTGGTGGTGAACCACCACCTGTTCTTCGCCGATGTCGCGCTGCGCGACACCGGCTTCGCGGAACTGCTGCCGGCCTGCGACGCGGTGATCTTCGACGAGGCGCATGCGCTGCCGGACACCGCCAGCATGTTCTTCGGCGAATCGGTATCGACTTCGCAACTGCTCGACCTCGCGCGCGACACGCGCGCCGAGGCGCTGGCCGGCGCGCGCGACTACGCACCGCTGCCCCCCGCGGCGGCAGCCGTCGAGAAGGCTGCACGCGACCTGCGCCTCGCCGTGCGCGAAGACGCCGGCCGCCTCGCCCTGCGCCTGCTGCGCGAACGGGCGTCGTTCATGCCGGCGCTCGTGCAGGTGCTGGCGGCGCTGGAAGGGCTGGGCGATCACCTGGCCGAACAGGGCGAGCGCAGCGAAGGGCTGGGCAAGTGTGCCGAGCGCTGCGAGGAGCTGTCCAGGCGGCTCTCGCGCTGGCATGCGCAGGCGGTGGCCGAGGCGTCTCCGGCACGCCCGGCCGCGGCGCCACGCGGCGCCGCGGCCGGCCACGACGCGGGCGCCGTTGCCGGCACCGATCCCCACGAAGATGCGGGATGGGTGCTCTGGGGCGAAACCTTCGCCCAGTCTCTGCAGCTACATGCCACGCCGCTGTCGATCGCACGCATCTTCCGCCAGCAGCTGGGCGGCAGCGGCGGCAACGGGGGAGGCGGGCATCCGAAGGCCTGGGTGTTCACCTCGGCGACGCTGTCGATCGAGGGCGACTTCAGCCACTATGCCGGCGCACTCGGCCTGGCCGGCGCCGAATGCGCCAGCTGGCCGAGCCCGTTCGACTTCCCGCGCCAGTCGATGCTCTACGTGCCCACCGGGATGCCCGAGCCGAACACGCCGGACTACGTGCGCGCGGTGGTGCAGGCCGCGCTGCCGGTGATCGAGGCAGCCGGCGGCCGTGCCTTCATCCTGTGCACCAGCCTGCGCGCGATGCGCACGGCGCACCAGCTGCTCGACGAAGCCTTCCGGCGCCGCGGCCTGATGTTCCCGCTGATGGTGCAGGGCGAGGCCTCGCGCACCGAACTGCTCGAGCAGTTCCGCCAGCGCGGCAACGCGGTGCTGGTGGCCAGCCATTCGTTCTGGGAAGGCGTCGACGTGCGCGGCGATGCGCTGTCGCTGGTGGTGATCGACAAGCTGCCGTTCTCGCCACCGGACGACCCGGTGCTCGCCGCGCGCATCGAGCACATGAACCGCAACGGCGGCAATGCGTTCTCGCAGATCCAGTTGCCGGATGCCGCGATCACGCTGAAGCAGGGCGCCGGCCGTCTGATCCGCGACGAGACCGACCGCGGCGTGCTGATGATCTGCGACCCCAGGCTGATGTCCAAGGGCTACGGCCGGAAGATCCTGAAGAGCCTGCCGCCGATGAAGCTCACGCGCGAACTGGCACCGGTGCAGGCGTTCTTCCGCGGCTGAACCCGCTGGCCGGGCTCAGCCGCCGACGCGGCTGCCGTGCAGGTCGTGTTCGTCGGCGCGAGTGACCTTCACGTCGATGAAATCGCCCGGCTTCGCGCCGCGCGCCCGCGACACATGCACCACGCCGTCGATCTCCGGCGCATCGGCGGCGGTGCGGCCGATGGCACGCGTGCCCTGCGCGGAGTCGACCAGCACCCGCACGGTCGAACCGACCTTGCGCGCCAGGCGTGCCGCGCTGATGCGGGCCTGCACCTCCATGAAGCGTGCCTGGCGCTCCTCGCGCACCGCGTCGGGCACCGGGTCGGGCAGCGCGTTGGCGGCGGCCCCCTCGACCGGCGAGTAGGCGAAGCAGCCTACCCGGTCGAGCTGCGCTTCCTCGAGGAACTCGAGGAGCTGCTCGAACTCGGCCTCGGTCTCGCCGGGGAAGCCCGCGATGAAGGTGCTGCGGATGGTGAGGTCCGGACAGGCCTCGCGCCAGGCGCGGATGCGCACGAGGTTGTTCTCGGCGCTGGCCGGGCGCTTCATCAGCTTCAGGATGCGCGGGCTCGCATGCTGGAACGGCACGTCCAGGTAGGGCAGCACCTTGCCTTCCGCCATCAGCGGGATCACCTCGTCGACATGCGGGTACGGATATACGTAGTGCAGCCGCACCCAGGCGCCGAGCGAGGACATCGCCTGCACCAGCTCGGTCATGCGCGTCTTCACCGGCCGGCCGCCCCAGAAGCCGGTGCGGTACTTCACGTCCACCCCGTAGGCCGAGGTGTCCTGCGAGATCACCAGCAGTTCCTTCACGCCCGCGCGCACCAGGTTCTCGGCCTCCTGCAGCACGTCGCCGACCGGCCGCGACACCAGGTCGCCGCGCATCGACGGGATGATGCAGAAGGTGCAGCGGTGGTTGCAGCCCTCGGAGATCTTCACGTAGGCGTAGTGCCGCGGCGTCAGGCGGATGCCCTGCGGCGGCACCAGGTCGGTGAACGGATCGTGCGGGCGCGGCATGTATCCGTGCACCGCCTGCATGACTTCATCGGTGGCATGCGGGCCGGTGACCGCCAGCAGGTTCGGGAAGGTGTCGCGCACGATCGTGCCCTTGGCACCCAGGCAGCCGGTGACGATCACCTTGCCGTTCTCGGCCAGCGCCTCGCCGATCGCCTCGAGCGATTCCTCGACCGCCGCGCCGATGAAGCCGCAGGTGTTCACGATCACCATGTCCGAGCCGGCATAGTCGGGCGAGATCGCGTAGCCCTCGGCGCGCAGCTGGGTCAGGATGCGTTCGGAGTCGACCAGTGCCTTGGGGCAGCCGAGCGACACGAAGCCTACGCGGGGCACCGGCACCGGCTGCTGCTGCGGCGGCGCCACGGCCACCCCTTCGCCGCCCGGGGCACGCGCTGGACCGGCGCCGCCGGCGCTGCCGGGGCGCTTCTTCGCGGACGGCAACGCTACTTCTCTTCCGGCTTGCCGCCGGCGTTGCCCGCGGAGCCGCCGAAGCCCGGGAACGGGAAGCCGGTGAACATGTTCTGCGTCTGCTTCTGCATCTGCTGCTGCATCTCGACGAACATCTTCGCGCTCTGCTCGAGGTAGCCGCTCATCAGGCTCTGCACCGCCGGGCCCTGCATCTTGACGATCTGGTTCCAGGCCTCGGTGTTGACCATCGGGTTGTTGCCGTACAGCGAGCGGGACTGGTCCTGCAGCTGCTGCTGGATGCCCATGAACGTCTGGATGTTCTTCTCGAGGTAGCTGCCCATCATGCCCTGCATCGCATTGCCGTAGAAGCGGATCATCTGCGACAGCATGTCGGACGAGAACATCGGCGCCTCGCTGTTCTCCTCGTCGAGGATGATCTGCAGCAGGATGTTGCGGGTGAGGTCGTCGTTCGTCTTGGCGTCGATCACCTGGAACGGCGTCTGTTCGAGGACCAGCTGCTTCACGTTGGCCAGCGTGATGTACGTGCTGGTGGCGGTGTCGTAGAGACGGCGGTTCGGGTACTTCTTGATGATGCGCGGCGTGTCGCTCATGGTCCCTGTTTCCCTCGTCCGGCAGTTCAGCGGTGGCGATCGGTGCTGCAGCATGAAGTATGCACCTGTTCGCCATTGTGCCGCCGGCGCAGCGGATCGGGCATGATTCGATCACCGGCTGCCCTGGCGGCCGGCCCCGCCTGCGCCGGCATGCATCCTGCATGGTCCGGTGGCGGTCGCAGGCGCCCCGGGGGCGCGGATTCTAATGGATTTCCCATGGTTGCTGGAGGCCGGAGTCGATGAAACCGCTGAAGTCGCCGGAAGAGATTGCAAGGCTGCAACAGGAGAACCTTTCGGCTGCGATCCGCTTCGCGCAGCTGACGGTGGAAGCGTCCCAGAAGCTGCTCGGCGTGCAGCTCGACGCGGCGCGGCAGGCGATCGAGGCCGGCACGCGCAACATGGATGCCCTGGCCAGGGCGAAGACCCCGGAGGACGCGATCGCGCTGCGCACCGAACTCGCCGGCCAGGCGGTCGAACAGGCCCTCGACTATTCCGAGAGCGTCTACTCGGTGGCGGCCGAACTGCAGGACCAGTTCGGGAAGCTGGTGGGCCAGCGCATGGACGCCTGTTCGTCGGACCTGCAGGGCACCATGGAGAATCTGCTGGACGCAGCCCCGCCGGGCGCTGCCGCGGCGGCCGATGCCGTCCGCCACGCGATGGTCGCCGGCCAGACAGCCTTCGACGAGATGACCCGCACCACGCGCCAGATGTCGGAGATCGCACGCTCCGGCGTAAAGGCGGCGAGCGACGCGACCGCTGCGGCGGTGAAGGCGTCGCGCAAGCGCTGAGCGGCGGGCGCGCTCGTCTGCGCCACCACCGTCAAGGGCGGCAAGGTGCCGGGCCCTGCGACCGCACCGCCTTTGGCGAGCGCCTGAAGGTCGTACTGCTTTGGCCGGCGCAGGGCACCTCGGCTGATCGAGGTGATGGGACACCCTGCGGAGCGAAGTAAAGGGGGAGGGCCGGAGCCGCGGGAGCGGGTCCGGCCCGGAGGACATGAGCGGAGCAGGGTGTCCCATCGCCTCGATCCGATACCAGACGGAAAGCAGCGTGTCCCGTCGCCTCGATCCGAAACAGGCTGCCTGCCGCGGCACGTCGCCCCGGCAGGTAACCGCATCACGACATGTGCTGCCCGCCGTTGATCGCGATGTTCGACCCCGTCACGAACGCCGCCTCTTCCGAGCACAGGTAGGCCACCAGCCCGGCCACTTCCTCCGGCTTGCCCAGCCGGCCCATCGGGATCTGCGGCACGATCTTCGTGTCGAGCACTTCCTTCGGGATCGCCATCACCATCTTGGTGCCGATGTAGCCCGGCGAGATGGTGTTCACCGTCACGCCCTTGCGCGCGACTTCCAGGGCGAGCGCCTTGGTGAAGCCGTGCATGCCGGCCTTCGCGGCGGAATAGTTGGTCTGGCCGAACGCGCCCTTCTGGCCGTTCACCGAGGAGATGTTGACCACGCGTCCCCAGCCGCGGTCGACCATGCCGTCGACGACCGGCTTGCACATGTTGAACACGCTGTCGAGGTTGGTCTTGAGCACCGCGTCCCAGTCGACCTTGCCCATCTTCTTGAACGTCATGTCGCGGGTGATGCCGGCGTTGTTGACCAGCACGTCGATCGGTCCGACCTCGGCCATCACCTTCGCGCAGCCTGCCGCGCAGGAGTCGTAGTCGGACACGTCGATCTGCACGGCGTAGATGTCGTGGCCCTTCGCCCTCATCTCCTCGAGCCAGCCGGCCGCCTTCGTGTTGCCCGGCGAATAGCTGACCACCACCTTGTCGCCCATGTTCGACAGCTTGGTCGCGATCGCTTCGCCCAGGCCACCCATGCCACCCGTCACCAGCGCCACTCTCTTTTCCATCAGGTCCTCCGTTGCGTTCGCTTCGTTGATCAATGCCTTCGACCGACCCTGTCCGGACGCGCGCCGGATCGCATCGCAACCCCGATGGCCGTACAGTGGATCCGCGCGGCACGGTAACGACGTATCGTGACGAAGATGTTAACCCAAGGTCTCGCGGCCTCCCGCCAGAACCGCTGCTGCTAAGCAGCAAGCGTGCCAGTCGATGCGGCGGCGATTCGCCGCTCGGCGCGGGGGAAGGGACCGCGCCGGCGCGCCGCTCAACGTTCGAGCACGTAGCGTCCAGGCGCCGGGCAGAGTGGCGGGTGGCGCGGGTCGGCATCGACGTCGGGGGCCTTCACGCGCCGGCCCGATCGTGCCTTCAGCCAGGCGGCCCAGTGCGTCCACCAGCTCCCTTCATGGCGGCTGGACGCGGCGCGCCAGGCCTCGGGCGTCTTCGTGCGCGCCGGCGAGCCGGCGGTGCCGTCGGCTGCGTAGAAGTGGCGACGGTTCTTCGCCGCCGGGTTCACCACCCCGGCGATATGGCCGCTCGCGGCCAGCACGAAGGTCCGGCTACCGCGCAGCAGGTCGCGCGCTAGCCAGGCGGTGCGCCAGGGAACGATATGGTCCTCCTCGGCGGCGAGCAGGTACCAGGCGCCCTTGATCGCGCGCAGGTCGAGCGGCACGCCGTCGAGCTGCACCCGGCCGGGATGCCGCAGGTTGTTCTCGTAGTACATCTGGCGCAGGTACCAGGCGTAGAGGACCCCGGGCAGGCTGGTGCCGTCGCTGTTCCAGTAGAGCAGGTCGAACGGTTCCGGTGCCTTGCCCTTCAGCCAGTGGTCGACGACGAAGCGCCAGATCAGGTCGTTCGCGCGCAGGCTGGCGAACGTGAACGCGAGGTCGCGTCCGCGCATCACCGCCGGGGCCGCCGCCGGATCGAACCGGCGCTCGCAGGCTTCCACGTAGTCGCGGTCGATGTACACGCCGATGTCGCCGACATCGCTGAAGTCGAGCATCGTCGCCAGCAGGGTGGTGGATGCGGCCGGGTGCTCGCCGCGCGCCGCCGCCAGTGCCAGCGCGGTGGACAGCAGGGTGCCGCCGACGCAGAACCCCAGCGTGTTCACCTGCGCCGAGCGCGACACCGCGCGCGCGATGCCGATCGATTCCAGCACGCCGCGCCGTGCATAGTCCTCCCAGCGCAGGTGGCCGAGTTCGGCCGGCGCGTTGCGCCAGGACAGGATGTACACGTCGAAGCCCTGCTCGAGCGCGAAGCGTACGAACGAGTTGCCGGGCTGCAGGTCGAGGATGTAGTACTTGTTGATGAACGGCGGCACGATCACCAGCGGACGCGCATGCACGGTCGGATGCACCGGCCGGTAGTGGATCAGTTCGACGATCTCGTTGCGGTGGATCACCGAGCCCGGGGTCAGGGCGAGGTTGCGGCCGACGGCGAACGCCTGTTCGTCGGTCATGGTCAGCGCGCCGCGGCGCGTGTCCTCGGCCGCGCGCTGCAGGCCGCGCGCCAGGCTCTCGCCGCCGCTGCTCGCCGCGAGTTCCAGCACCTCCGGGTTGGTCGGGGCGAAGTTCGCGGGGGATATCGCCTCCAGCCACTGGCGCAGGAAGAAGCGCGCATGGCGTTCGTCCGCGGGATCGAGGGCGGCCGCCTCGATCGCACGCTCGAGCCAGCGTTCGTTCAGCAGGTGTGCCTGGCGCAGGTAGTCGAACCAGGGATGGGACTGCCAGGCGGGCGCACTGAAGCGGCGGTCGCGCGCGGCCAGTGCGGGCAGTTCCGGGTCGGGCGCGGCCTGCGGTGCCTGGCCGACCATGGCCTGCCACAGGGCCAGGTGGCTTTCGGTCAGTTCGCGGCCGAGCGCCTGCCAGGCGCCCGGAGAGCGCTCCAGCGCGGCCGCGAGCGTGGTCCAGGCGCGCGCGATCGCCGGCGGATGGTTCATGCATCCCTCCAGACCAGCGCGGCCATGCGACCGGTGGTCCCGTCGCGCCGGTAGGAGAAGAACCGCGCCGGGTCGGACACCGTGCACAGGCCACCGCCGTGCACCTGCGTCACGCCGGCACGCGCCAGCCTGCGCCGGCCGAGGGTGAACAGGTCGGCGTACCACTTCCCGGGCACGGTGGGCGATGGCCGGAAGGCGACGTCGTCGGAGCGGTCGATCGCCAGGAAGGCGTCACGCACGTCGGCGCCGACCTCGAACGCGTCCGGGCCGATCGCCGGTCCGAGCCAGGCGATCATCCGCCGTGCATCGATGCCGATCGCGTCCAGCGTGTTCTCGATCGCGCCCCCGGCCAGCCCGCGCCATCCGCAGTGCGCCGCGCCGATCCAGCGTCCATCGTCGCTGCACAGGAGGACCGGCATGCAGTCGGCGATCATCACCGTGCAGACCGCATGCGGGCGATCGGTGAACGAGGCGTCGGCTTGCGGTGGCGGTCGCGTCGCGTCGATGTCGTGCGCGGCCACCACCCGGCTGCCATGCACCTGCTGCAGCCAGCGCGCCGGCGCGGGCAGCAGGGCGTCCAGCCGGCGCCGGTTCTCGGCCACCGCCAGCGGGTCGTCCCCGGCACGGGTGCCCAGGTTGAGCGAGCAGTGCGCCCCGGTGCTGACCCCGCCGTTGCGGGTGGTGACCAGCGCGCGCACGCCCGGCGGCGCCGGCCAGTCGGGCACGATCAGGTCCGCGGCGCACGGCGTGTCGGCCGGCTGCATGTCCGATGCCTGCGGCCCGGGCGCCTTCATGGAAGGCGCAGCGCATCGCGTGCGCACTGGATGTCCGCGGGCAACGCCGACCGGAAGCGCATCGCTTCGCCGCTGTCCGGATGCGCAAAGGCCAGTTCGACTGCATGCAGCGCCTGCCGCCCGAGGGCGTCGGCTGCCGCGGCCAGCGCCGGGGCGAGGCGGCTGCTGCGCGGCCCGTAGACCGGGTCGCCGAGCAGGGGATGGCCGATCGACTCGAGGTGCACACGGATCTGGTGGGTGCGGCCGGTGGACAGCCGGCATTCCACCAGCGCCGCCCCGGCCAGCGGCTGCAGGACGCGGAACCGGGTCAGTGCCGGCCTGCCGCCGGCGACCACCGCCATGCGCACCCGGTTGACCGGATGCCGGCCGATCGGCTGGTCGATCTCGCCCGCTGGCGCCGGGTAGCCGAGCACGATGCCCTGGTAGATGCGCTCGACCTCGCGTGCCGCCAGCGCGCGTACCAGCGCCGTATGGGCGACCAGCGTCTTCGCCACCATCATCAGGCCGCTGGTGTCCTTGTCGAGCCGGTGCACGATGCCGGCGCGGGGCAGGGCCTCGATCGCCGGGTGATGGTGCAGCAGGGCGTTGAGGAGCGTGCCCTGCCAGTTGCCGCTGCCCGGGTGGACGACCAGCCCGGCCGGCTTCTCGAGCACGATCACCGACGCGTCCTCGTGCACGACCTGCAGGGCGATCGCCTCGGGCAGCGCGGCGGACTGCCGCGGGTCGGCGCCGGGGCTGACCTCGAGCAGTTCGCCGCCCCAGACCCGGTCGGCGCTGCGTACCACGCGCCCGTCGACCAGCACCCGGCCGCCGCGGATCCACTGCTGCAGCCGGCTGCGCGAGTGCTCGGGCATCAGCGCTGCCAGTGCCTGGTCGATGCGCTCGCCAGCGCCGGCCGCCGGCACGACCAGGCGCAGCGGCGCGGCCGGGGATGCTTCGGCGCCGGAATGCGCCGCAGCGCCGTCTGGCGGCGGGAGGCTCGGGCTATACTGATGCGGAATCAATTGCTTGCCATGGAACGGACCAACCGATGAATGCCGCAGCTTCGAATCCCGACCGGCTGCATGCCGGGCTGAGAGGTGGAAACCCCGACGAAGGTGACAGCGACCGCCAGCGCGCCCGCCGCGTCGACGGGATCGCCGTCGGCGCAGGGCGATGGTCGAGTTTACTGGCACTGCGGCAGGCCGTGATCGCGGTCGCGGCGGTTTGCCTGATCGGTGGCTGCGCGTCGATCCGGAACTTCGACGAGACCCGTGGCTGGCCGGCGCCGAAGATCTACGCCGAGGCGCGCGACGAGATGAATTCGCGCAACTGGACGCGCGCGATCAAGCTCTACGAGACGCTCGAGGCGCGCTTTCCTTTCGGGCGCTACTCGCAGCAGGCCCTGCTGGAACTCGCGTACTCGCAATGGAAGGACGCCGAGCCGCTCCCGGCGATCGCCACGCTCGACCGTTTCCTGAAGCTGTACCCGACGCATCCGAGCGCCGACTACGCCTGGTACCTGCGTGGACTCATCAACTTCAACAACGACCTCGGCCTGCTCGGCTCGCTGTCGCGCCAGGACGTCAGCGAGCGCGATCCACGCGCCGCGCGCGAGTCGTTCGACTCCTTCCGCGAACTGCTGACCCGCTTCCCGGAAAGCCGCTATGCGCCCGATGCGGCGGCGCGGATGAAGTTCATCGTCAACATGCTGGCGTCGCACGAGGTGCACGTGGCGCGCTTCTACCTGCGCAAGGGCGCCTACGTGGCGGCGGCCAACCGTGCGCAGACCGCGCTCACCACCTACCCGCAGGCGCCGGCCAACGAAGAGGGCCTGCTGATCATGGTCAAGGCCTACGATGCGATGGGGCTGACCGACCTGCGCAACGACGCCGAGCGGGTAATGAAGGCGAACTTCCCGAAGAGCAAGTACTTCGGCGCCGACCCCCGAGGGGATGGCCGGCGCTGGTGGCATCTCTGGTAGCGGTCACGGTCCGCTCATCGCGCGAACCGGCGCAGCACCCGCATCAGTTCGTCGACCGCCGCGTGGCCGTTGCCGGCCTCGATGGCACCGGACACGCAATGGTGGACATGGTTCTCTGTGAGGCCCAGCGCGGTGGCGTCCAGCGCCGAGCGGATGGCGGCGAGCTGGGTCAGCACGTCGATGCAGTAGCGATCCGCCTCGATCATCTGCGCGACGCCGCGCACCTGCCCCTCGATCCGGTTCAGCCGCCGCAGCAGTTCCAGCTTGTCGGGGCGGGCGACCGTGCGCAGCGGGGCCGCCGGTGCGGGACGCGGCCGCTTCGCGGGGCGTGCGTCGGCACGCGCGGTCGCAGGCTGCCCGGCGCGTTTCGAGGCCCGGGTGCCCTCAGCGCGCTTCGAAGCCGGCATCGGCGATCACGCTGCGCAGGCGGTCGGCCGGCGCGATCGCCGGGTCGTGCTCGATGCTCGCCTGCGCCGGCGTGAGCGTCACCGTCGCCGACTTCACGCCCGGCGTGCCCTGCAGTGCGCGGGTGAGGCTGTTGACGCAGCCCTGGCAGGTCATGCCATCGACCGGGATGCGGGTGGTTTCCATGGTTCAGGTTCCTTTCGGGGTGGGTGGAAAGGGAGCCGGTCGCCAGCGCCGCAGCAGCAGCGCATTGCCGACCACGCAGACCGAGCTCGCCGCCATCGCCGCCCCGGCGATCACCGGGTCGAGCATGCCGGCGGCGGCGAGCGGGATGCCCAGCGCGTTGTAGCCGAACGCCAGGAACAGGTTCTGCCGGATCTTCGCCATCGTCGCCCGGGACAGGTCTATGGCATCGACCACCTGCGACAGGCGGCTGCCCATCAGGGTGATGTCGGCGGTGTGCAGCGCGATGCCCGAACCGCTGCCGATCGCGAAACTCACGTCGGCGGCGGCCAGCGCGGGCGCATCGTTGATGCCGTCCCCGACCATGCCCACCGAATGGCCGGCCGCCTTCAGGCGCACGACCTCGGCGGCCTTGTCCGCGGGCGTGCAGCGTGCACGATACGAATGGATGCCGGCCTCGGCGGCGACCCGGGCGGTGACCGCCTGATGGTCGCCGGACATCACCCGTACCTCGATCGCGGCGGCCTGCAGGCGTGCCACGGCGTCGACGGTGTCCGTGCGCAACGCATCGGCCAGGCCGACCAGGCCGAGTGCACGGCCGTCGTGGGCGACCGCGATCCACGTCAGGCGGTCGCCGTCCTGGCTGGCGCTGCGGCCGTCGGCCGCATGCACGGGCCGCGCGGGCATCGGAATGCCTTCGGCCTGCAGCCATTCCGCCGCGCCCAGCAGCGCGGGCCTGCCATCGACGGTGGCACGCACGCCGCGCCCGACCACTGCCTCGAAGTCCTCGGCGCGTGCTGCCGGCAGGCCGGCGTCGGCTGTACCGGCAGCGCTTGCACCCGCCGCACCCGCGTCACGGATCGCGTGCGCGAGCGGATGTTCCGAATCGGCTTCCAGTGCGGCGGCCACCGCCAGCACGCGCGCCTCGGTCGCACCGTCGAAGGCGACCACCTCGACCACGCGTGGCCGCCCGGTGGTCAGCGTGCCCGTCTTGTCCACCACCAGCAGGTCGAGCCGGTGTGCGGCCTCCAGGGCGGACGCGTTGCGGATCAGGATGCCGGCGCGCGAGCCTTCGCCGATGCCGACGATCACCGCCGTCGGCGTGGCCAGCCCGAGCGCGCAGGGGCAGGCGATCACCAGCACGGCGATCGCCGGCACCAGTGCGTCGACCAGGCTCGCACCCGACAGCATCCAGCCGCCGAAGGTGAGGGCGGCCAGCACCAGCACCACCGGCACGAACACCCCGGCGATGCGGTCGGCCAGCCGCTGGATCGGCGCCTTCGACCCCTGTGCCTCGCTGACCAGCCGCACGATGCGCGCCAGCGCGGTGGTCGAGCCGACGCCGGTCGCACGCACCCGCAAGGCCCCGGTGCCGTTCACCGTGCCGGCGAACACCGGATCGGCGCCGGCCTTGGCTACCGGCAGGCTCTCGCCGGTGAGCATGCTTTCGTCGACGTTCGAGCGGCCGTCGACCACCTCGCCGTCGACCGGGAACGCTTCGCCGGGGCGGATCTGCAGGATGTCGCCCGGTCGGACCTGCGCCACGTCGACTTCCACCACCTCGACCCGGTCGGGCACGGTTGCCGCCGCGGGTGCCGCCGCAGGTGCCGCCGCGGCGCCGACGGCAGCGCGGCGCTCGATCCGCGCGGTCGGTGGCTGCAGCGCCACGAGGGCGCTGATCGCGGCCCCCGTCCGGCTGCGTGCGCGTGCCTCCAGCCACTTTCCGAACAGCACCAGGGTGATGATCGTCGCGCTCGATTCGAAGTACAGGTGGCCGCCCGGTTCGACGAACGTCACCACGGCGCTGTAGCCCCAGGCGATGCTGGTGCCGAGTGCGACCAGCACGTCCATGTTGGCGCCGCCACCGCGCAGCGCGTTCCAGGCACTGCGGTAGAACGGACGCCCGAACGCGAACTGCACGACGGTGGCGAGCACGAGTTGCACCGCGTCCGGCAGCATCCAGTCATGGCGCCCGGCGAACATGCCGGCCATCTGCGCCAGCAGCGGCGCGGTGAGCAGCGCGGACAGCAGCAATGCGCGCGTGGCGGCGCGGTGGCTCGCGTCGGCGGCGGCAGCAGCGGCGACGGACTCCGGCCCCTCTGCCGCGCCCGGCCCGGTGTCGACGACCCGGGCCGTGTAGCCGGCGCGCGCCACCGCGTCGGTGAGCGCCGCTTCATCGGTGCGCGCGGGATCGAACCCGACATGCGCGCGCTCGGTGGCGAAGTTCACCGACGCGGTCACCTCGGGCAGGCGGCCGAGCACCTTCTCGATGCGGGCCGCGCAGGCGACGCATGTCATGCCTTCTATGGCCAGGTCGAGCGACGCAGGGGAAGGGCGCCGGGCGCCCGGTGCGGGCAGCGTGTCCATGCAGCGACCATACCCCCATGGGGTATGGCGGTCAAGCGCAGGGTCAGCCAGCCAGTTCCGGGCGTCCGGCGAACAGCTCCAGGGCTTCCGGGTTGGCCAGCGCTTCGCGGTTCTTCACCGGCTGGCCGTGCACCACGTTGCGCACCGCGAGTTCGACGATCTTGCCGCTCTTGGTGCGCGGGATGTCCGCGACCTGCAGCACCTTGGCCGGCACGTGCCGCGGCGTCGTGTTTTCGCGGATGCGCGACTTGATGCGTGGGACGAGCGCATCGTCCAGCACCAGCCCCTCGCGCAGCCGCACGAACAGCACGACGCGGACATCGTTCGGCTGGGCCGGTGGCCAGTCCTGGCCGATCACCAGCGCCTCGACCACCTCGTCGAGCTGCTCGACCTGCCGGTAGATCTCGGCCGTGCCGATGCGCACCCCGCCCGGATTGAGCACTGCATCCGATCGTCCGTGGATCACCATGCCTTCATGGCCGGTGATCTCGCAGAAATCGCCATGGCACCAGACACCGGGGAAGCGTTCGAAGTAGGCGGCACGATAGCGGCTGCCATCCGGGTCGTTCCAGAAGCCGACCGGCATGCAGGGAAACGGCCGGGTGCAGACCAGTTCGCCGCGTTCGCCGCGCACCGGCCGGCCGTCGTCATCCCAGACGTCCACCGCGAGGCCGAGCCCGCGGCACTGGATCTCGCCGCGCCAGACCGGCAGCATCGGGCTGCCCAGCACGAAGCAGGACACGATGTCGGTGCCGCCCGAGATCGACGACAGGCAGAGGTCCGCCTTGATGTTCGCGTACACGTAGTCGAAGCTCTCCGGCACCAGCGGCGAGCCGGTGGACAGCATCGTGCGCAGCCGGGACAGGTCGTGCGTGTCCTTCGGCTTCAGGTCGAGCTTGCGCAGCGAATCGATGTACTTCGCCGAGGTGCCGAAGATGGTCATGCCCTCGTCCTGCGCGAAGTCGAACAGCACGTTGCCCTTCGGATAGAACGGCGAGCCGTCGAACAGCATCAGCGTGGCGCCGCTGGCCAGCCCGGTGGCGAGCCAGTTCCACATCATCCAGCCGCAGGTGGTGAAGTAGAACAGCCGGTCGGTGGGATGCAGGTCCACATGCAGCTGGTGTTCCTTCAGGTGCTGAAGCAGCGTGCCGCCGGCGCCGTGCACGATGCACTTGGGCACGCCGGTGGTGCCCGACGAGAACATGATGAACAGCGGGTGGTCGAACGGCAGGCGTTCGAACGACAGCTTCGCCGGCGCGAACGGGGCCATGAAGTCGTGCACGTCGACAGCGTTCGCGATGCCGGACAGGTCGGGGTCGCGCCGGGTATACGGAATGATCACCGTGCGCTGCACCGAGGGCAGGCGCGCCACCACCTCGGCCACTCGCGGCATCACGTCGATCGTCTTGCCGCCGTAGAAGTAGCCGTCGGCGGCGACCAGAACCTTCGGCTCGATCTGCCCGAAGCGGTCGAGCACGCCCTGCACCCCGAAGTCGGGCGAGCAGGACGACCAGGTCGCGCCCAGGCTGGCGGTGGCCAGCATCGCGATGATCGCGCCAGGGATGTTCGGCACGTAGCCGGCCACCCGGTCGCCGACGCCCACGCTGGCGTCGCGCAGCGCCTGCTGCATGCGCGAGACCTCATGGTGCAGTTCGGCATAGGTGACCGAACTGCGCACCTTTCCCTCGCCGCGGAAGACGATGGCGGTCGCGTCGTCTGCGCGGCGCAGCAGGTTCTCGGCATAGTTGAGGCGGGCCTGCGGGAACCAGCGTGCCCCGGGCATCCGGTCGCCGTGCTCGAGCACCACCTCGCCCCGGGTCTCGGCGATCACGTCGCAGAAATCCCAGACCGAGGTCCAGAACCGTTCCGGATGCTCGAGCGACCAGCGGTACAGCGACGCCTGGTCGCGGCAGTCGACGCCCCAGGCGCGCGCGACCTCGCGCATGAACTGCCTGAGGTGGGAGCGCGCGATGCGCTCGGGGGACGGGGACCAGACGGGGCGTGCGGGGTCGTTCATGGCGTGAAGTCAGGCAAGGAAGTCGAGCACCGCCTCGGTGACCAGTTCGGTCGAGGCCTCGCCGCCGAGGTCGGGCGTGTGCAGGCGGCCCTGCTTCGTGGTCGCCTCGATCGCGCCCATCAGGCGCGCCGCGGCGTCCTTCTCGCCCAGGTGCTCCAGCATCATCACCGCCGACCAGAAGGTGCCGATCGGGTTGGCGATTCCCATGCCGGTGATGTCGAAGGCCGACCCGTGGATCGGCTCGAACATCGACGGGAACCGGCGTTCGGGGTTCAGGTTGGCCGTCGGGGCCACGCCCATCGAGCCGGACAGCGCGGCCGCCAGGTCGCTCAGCACGTCGGCATGCAGGTTGGTGGCGACGATGGTGTCCAGGCTGCCGGGCTTCACCACCATGCGCACGGTCATCGCATCGACCAGCATCTTGTCCCAGGTGACGTCCGGGTACTTTCGGCTCACTTCCTCGGCGATCTCGTCCCAGAGCACCATGCCGTGGCGCTGGGCATTGGACTTGGTGACCACGGTTAGCAGCTTGCGCGGGCGCGAGCGGGCGAGCTCGAACGCGAAGCGGATCACCCGCTCGACGCCGGTGCGGGTGAACACCGACACCTCCATCGCGGTCTCTTCCGGCAGCCCGCGATGCACGCGGCCGCCGGCGCCCGAGTATTCGCCCTCGGAGTTCTCGCGCACGATCACCCAGTCGAGCTTCTGTGCCTCGGGACTGGACAGCGGGCTGGTGATGCCGGGCAGCACGCGCGCCGGGCGCACGTTCGCATACTGGTCGAACGGCTGGCAGATCGCCAGGCGCAGGCCCCAGAGCGTGATGTGGTCGGGGATGTCAGGGGCACCGACCGCGCCGAAGTAGATCGCGTCCAGGTCCTTCAACTGCGACAGGCCGTCGGCCGGCATCATCACGCCATGCCGCTTGTAGTAGTCGCTGCCCCAGTCGAAGGTGCGGAACGCGATCGAGAAATCGCCGCTCTTCTTCGCAAGGTGTTCCAGCACGCGCTGGCCGGCCGGGATGACCTCCTTGCCGATGCCGTCGCCGGGGATGGATGCAATCGTGTACGTACGCATGGGGTCAGGCCTTCAGCAGGGGGCGCAGCGAGCGCACGTCGGCCAGCCTGTCGAGCGACCAGACCGTGTCGCACAGCCGGCGCGCGCGGCGCTTGCCGGTGATCGGGGCCAGCAGGTCGTAGCACTTGGCGTCGACCTCGGCCCGGCTCATCGGGTTCTCGGCCGTGCCGCGCACCGCCTTCGTGTGGTGGGTGAGTTTCGTGCCGTCCTTCAGGGTGATCGACACGATGCCCTGGCGGCTCGGCATCACGCGGGTAAGGGCCTCGTCCCCTGCCAGGCTCACCCGCTTGCGCAGGGCCAGCACCTTCGGGTCGCGCATGCGCGCGACGTCGTGGGTCGAGACGAACGTGACCGTGCGGTCGAGCAGCATCACCGCGGCGAGGTGCTGCATGCAGATGTCCGGCATGTCTCGGTTGTCGACGGTGTTCGCACCCTGCTTCGCGACGCGGATGTCCACGCGCTCGACGTCTTCGGCGCGCACGCCCTTGGTGGTGATCAGTGCGAGCAGCGAATCCAGCGGGGCCTGGATCGGCGAGCCGACCGACCAGCGCTTGATGTTGGTGTTCATGATCTCGAAGGTGCTGCCCAGGCGCTTCACCAGCACCTGCGGTTCCGGCTTGCGGCCGTAGGCGACGAAGAAGTTGCGCTCGCCCGAGAACACGTCCTCGACGCCGGTCATGCCCGAGTCGACCATCAGTGCGGCATAGACGCCGTTGCGGGCCGGCATGCCGCCGAAGTCGAATGCCTTCTCGACATGGTCCGGGTCGCGCATCCAGCAGGACACGCCGGAAGCCTGCTGCGCGGTGTAGGACAGCAGGTGGCGCATCTGCCGCGGGTCGAAGCCGAGCAGCGCGCCGCCGGCCGCGGCGGCACCGAACATCGGGCCGAAGCTGTGCGTCGAGTGGCCGTCCTCGCGGAACTCGTAGGCGTTGAGCGACATGGTGAGCCGCGACGACAGGTCGTAGCCGACGGCGATCGCGCGCAGCAGCGCGCGCCCGGATACCCGGTTGCGCTCGCCGATCGCCAGTGCCGCCGGCACGATGCCGCAGCCCGGATGGGTGAGGGAGGGGGCATGCGAGTCGTCGGTCTCGTCGGCGTGCGCGAGCATGCCATTGGCCAGTGCCGCATTGATCGCCGAGGTGACGATCGGCGTGCCGATCACGCAGGCCTCGGGCTTGCCGCCGAGTGCTTCGACGAAGGCGATCGCCCGTTCCCCGGGCAGCAGCCGCGAGCCGGACACCATCGCGGCGAGCGTGTCGAGCAGGTGGTGCTTGGTCTTCTCGACCACGGCCGGCGGCAGCGGCTTGCGTGGCGAGGCGGCCAGGTAGGCCGCCAGCGTGGTCATCATCGGCGAGATCGCCGGACCCTTCTTTCCCTTTGCAGTGCCGCCGCTCATGGCAACCATCCCCCGCCGTTGATGTGTATGGTCTGTCCGGTCAGGTAGCGCGCATCGGGGCCGCACAGCATGCGCACCATCGCCGCGATCTCTTCCGGTTCGCCGCGCCGCCCCAGCGGCGGCAGGCTGGTGCGGTGGGCCGGCCGTGGCGGTGCGCCGGGCAGGCCGCGCACCGTGTCGATCGTGCCCGGCACCACGTTGTTCACCGTGATGTCCATCGGCGCGAGGTCGAGCGCAAGGCCCTTGGTGAATCCGGCCAGGCCGGCCTTGGCCGCGACCACGTGGGCACGGCTGGCTGCACCCTTGTGCCCGGTCTGGCCGCCGATCATCACCACCGCACCGCCCGCCCTGGACAGGTACGGCAGGCAGGCCTGGGTCACCAGGAATGCACCATCCAGGATGATCGCGATCACCCGCTGCCATTCGGCATGGGTGATCTTTGCAAACGGCGTCTCGGCGCGGATCGCCGCGTTGTTGACCAGGATGTCGATGCGGCCGAACCGTTGCACGGTCGCCTCGACCAGCCGCGCGACCGCGGCAGGGTCGGTGACGTCGGCGACATGCACGTGGGCCGTGCCGCCGGCCGCCTCGATCATCGCGCGCGTCTCGTCGGCCTCGGCCTTCGACGTGTTCGCATTGATCATCACCGATGCGCCGCCACGGGCCAGCGAGCGGCAGATCGCGCGCCCGATGTTGCGTGCGCCGCCGGTTACGAGCGCTACTTTGCCTTCGAGCTCGCGCCCGGGCGTCATGCCGATCGTGCTGGACACCAGTTCTCCCCCTGCGTTTCGGCGTTGCCGAAGTGCGGGCGATGCTAGCAGAACGCCGGCAGCGGGGACGGCGCTGCTCGATCAGCGGCAAAAGAACAAACGCCCAGACCGAAGTCCGGGCGTGAAAGCAGTGGCGCGCCTGGCAGGATTTGAACCCACGACCCCTTGGTTCGTAGCCAAGTACTCTATCCAACTGAGCTACAGGCGCATGACCCGGATTATATGCGAAAATCTGATCGCCTGAACATCGGGAGGCTTTTTCAGCGAGGCATGAACCTGGAGGGGAGCATTCCGCCGGGCGGTCCACTGCATGCCAAAGCTGCTGCTGCCGATGTGCAATAATCGATATGAGCCATTTATTCAGGAGGATAGACTGCAAGGTTCGTGCACTCTAGAAGTATCTTCATGGAGCACCCGGTACATTGTCTTTTTGCAGCGCGACGTTTCAGTATCGCGCCGCGCTCGCCACATCTGATTCGCGCAGTCCTTCTGGTCGCAGCCCTCGCGCTCTGCTCGATGCATGCGGTGGCCGGTGAACAGGCCGACCGGGCGATCGCTGCCGTGCGCCAGCTCGTCGCCTCCGGCGAGGTCAAGCCTGGCACCGTCCTGCGCCTGCGTGTCAAGCAGGGCAACCTCGTATCGTTGCTGGGCCGCGACGCTGAGCTGCAACGTGAGTGGGAGCGTCTGACCGGCATCCCGATCGACGCCAGCGTCATGCCTCAGGTCGATTCGATGACCTTCATCCGGGACCGGCGTGACGCCGACCTGACCATCGCGCGCACGCACGAGTTTGCCGATCTCGACGCCGCCGGGCTGATCGTCGACCTGCGCCCGCTGCTGCAGCGCTTCGGCTTCCAGTTACGGGCCGATGAGCCGGAAGGCTACCTGCTGCTCGATTCGCAGTCGCGCCGCGGCGACAAGTTGCTGGCGATCCCGGCCGACCTCGACTTGGCACTGCTCTTCCTGCGCCGCGATCTGCTCGAGAACGAAGACAACCGGACCCGGTTCCGTGCCCGTTACGGCCGCGAGCTGGCACCGCCTTTGACCTGGGCGCATTATCAGCAACTCACCGAGTTTTTCCACCGGCCGCAGGACGGCTTCTACGGCGCTGGGGAGCCGCGCGAGAGACACACCGCGTGGATGTACTGGCTGCCCCGTTACCTCTCTGCCAGCGCAGGCGGGATAGCCTTCTTCGACGCGCGCATGCGCCCGCAACTGCTCACGGCGGCAGGCATCTCCGCCACAGAGAGCTTTGTCGCGACGGTACCCTTCTCGCCGCCGCAGGTGCTGGAGGACGGCAAGGACTTCAACTACACGCTGCCGCTGTTCGTTCGGGGCAACACGTTTTCTACGATCCTCACCGTGGCGACCGCAAAGATTGCCAACCGCGAGGGTTCCGCGATCCGCGGCCGCTTCATTGCCGCGCCGATGCCCGGGTACGTCCATCACGGGAAGCTGCTGCGCCGCACAACCTTCATCTACGGAAACAACCTCGTCATTCCCAGAAGCGGCAGCCACCCGGAACTCGCCTTTCTCTACGCGATGTGGCTTACCGATCCCGACAACTCGCTGCGTTCGGTCACGGCCAACGGTATCGCGGACCCCTACCGGCACCACCACCTGCGCGACGAGCAGGTGCGGGCGCTCTACACACCGCAGGCGCTGGACCTGATGCGCCAGGAGTTGCGCATTGTGCGCCCGGGAGGCACCGCGCTGCCCGGCGATGCCGAGTACATGGCGGCGCTGAGCAACCAGCTCTGGCAGGCGGCGGCCGGGCGCATCACTTCCCGCGAGGCGATGGCGCGGACCTCGCGCGAGTGGGATGCCATTACCGACCGGCTCGGACGCGCGGCGCAGATTGCACACTGGCGCGCGCTGCGGCAGGCGGCGCCCGGCACCGCAGCGACCAGCAGACCGTGATCCTCCCGTCGCCACAGCAGTGATTGTCCAGCACCGCCACTCCCTGCGCATCAAGCTGACGCTGGCATTCGTCGGCGTCGGTTTCCTCGTGCTCGCGCTCGTGTTCCTCGGCGACCGGACGCTCCGGGAAGCGGCCGTGCAACTCGAGAAGGCTCGTCAGCAACAGCTCCTGCCCCTCGTGCAGCTCAACGGACTGCAGGCCCAGGTGGCCCGGATCCGCGTGCTCGAGATCGAGCTGGCGCGTATCGAGGACATGTTCGCGATGTCCGATCAGGTAAGCTTCCTGCGTTCGGAAGTGTCGGCCTTCGACCTCAGCCTGCGGCGCTGGACGCAGTCGGCGGCAGCGGTGCCAGAGAACGATCGTGCGCGCCTGATCGACCACTGGGCGCGTTACCAGGCCGATCTCGAAAGGGTCTCCGACCTGGCGATAGCGATGGACAGCCGCGCCATCGCCGCTATCTCCACTTTCGACTCGGGGCCCCGGCATCAGGTCATCACACGCATGTTGCTGGCGGCCAGTGGCCACACCGAACGCGAAGCGGAGCAGCAGTTGGCGGCCGCTGCGAAGGCCCGCGAACGGCAGCGGGCGTGGTTCGTCCTGGTTTCGCTGGGTGGTCTGCTGCTGGTGGGTGTGGGCCTGGGCGCGCTGACGCACCAACTCCTGCGCCGCGTTGCCGGGCTGCGCGCCGCTGCGATACGAGTCGCCGAGGGGACGGCCCAGACGCCTGTGCCGGTGACAGGACGGGACGAGCTGGCCGATCTGGGCGATGCCTTCAATACGCTGCAGGACCGTGTCGCCGAGCGCGAGGCCTTGCTGCGTGCCGCGCGTAACGAGCTCGAGTGCCGTGTCGAGCAGCGCACGAACGAACTCGCCAGCGCCAACGCCGCGCTGCTGCACGAAGTCGACATACGGCGGGGCGCCGAGGTGCAATTGCAGCGCCAGGCGCAGTACGACAGCCTGACCGAACTGCCCAACCGCATGCTCGCCCTGGAGCGTCTTTCGCAGGCGCTGCTTCACGCCGAGCGCGGTGGTACGCTGGCTATGGTGGTCTTCCTGGACCTAGACGACTTCAAGAAGGTCAACGACACTCTCGGCCACGCCGGTGGTGACGAACTCCTCGTGCAGGCGGCACGGCGCCTGCGCGAGTCCGTGCGCGCGAGTGACACCGTGGCGCGGCTCGGCGGCGACGAATTCATCGTCGTCCTCGGCGACATTGCGAACCTCGACAGCACCCACGCCGTTCTGGACAAGCTGCAACACGCTTTTCAGCTGGCCTTCAGGGTCGCGGACTCCTCGGTCCATATCACCCCCAGCCTGGGCATGGCCGTTTATCCCCACGATGGTCGCGACCCCTCGACGCTGCTGCGCAACGCCGATCTCGCCATGTACGAAGCCAAGGCTTCCGGACGCAACACCTTCCGGTTCTTCCACGCCGCGATGCACGAACGCGCGGCGCGCAATCTAGGGATCGAAGCCCGTCTGCGCGGGGCGGTCGAGCGCGGCGAGATGTGGCTGTCGTTCCAGCCGCTCGTTGCTGCGGCCGACGGACGCCTGGTCGGAGCCGAGACCCTGCTGCGCTGGACCGGCGGCGACGGTATCGCGGTATCTCCCGAGGAGTTCATCCCGATCGCCGAACGCACCGGTCTCATCGTCCCGCTCGGTCGGTGGGTGCTGGAGCAGGCCTGCGCG
>JAJTHE010000131.1 GCA_021298815.1 Betaproteobacteria bacterium
CGCCGCCTTGCCCGCGAGCAGCAGCCGGCCAGGCGTGCCTTGCGCAAGCAGGGTTGCCAGCGTGCCGGCCTCGCGCTCGCGGGCGATCAGGCCATGCCCCAGCAGGATCACCAGCAGGGGACCGAACAGCTGGTACACCATTGCGGGGCTCAGCCAGCTGAAGCCCCCTAGATCCGCGCTGGCACCGGATGGCGCGAACATGGGCGTGTTCTGCCGGTGGCCTTCGAGGAAGATCGACTGTCCGGTCACGGGGTCCAGACCCGGATCGAATCCGGCCAGGGGTGTCGGCGTGCGAAACACGTAGTGCCCGTAGTGCACCATGCGGTGCGGATGGCGGGCGGGTTGCGCCAGGAAGGCTGCCTCGGCCTTGTCCTGGTGGTGCGTACGCTCGGCCGCCTCACCTTGCATCCGCAGCGTGGTCACCGCCGTCGTTGCAAGCAGCAGCCCCGCCATGAGGAGCGCGCTGCCCAGGACAAGCCGTGAACGCAGCCAGTAGCGCCATTCGGCGCCGGCGATCCCCCGCAGGCGTATCATGCTGCGGCCCGGGGTGAGAAGGCGCGATGCACCGTCTCGGTGTCGATGCGCCCGCCGGGAGGCGCTTCGAACTGTGCCACCAGTTGCCCGCCACGCAGCAGGCCGATGCGATCGGCCACCTGGCAGGCGCCATAGACATCGTGCGTCACCATCAGTATGGCCTTGCCGGCATCGGCAAGGCCGCGCACCAGTCCGTGGAATTCGTCGATGGCCGTGGGATCCAGCCCGGACGTCGGTTCGTCCAGCAGCAGGATGCCCGTGTCGCGAAGGATGGCCAGGGCAATGGCCACCTTCTGGCGCATGCCCTTGGAATAGCTGCGTAACTTGAGGCCTCTCGCCTCGGCCCCCAGCGAGACCCGGTCCAGCGCCAGGTCGATCTCGCCCGCGCTGCATCGCATGTCCGCCAGCTGCAGGAAGTAGTCCAGGTTCTCGCGGGCATCGAGATGTTCGTACAGTGAGGCCGCTTCCGGCAGATAGGCCATGGCGCGGCGGGCAGCAGCCAGATCGGACCCGACATCGAGGCCATCGACGACAACCCGGCCGCTGGCGGCAGGCACGAAGCCGAGGAAGGCGGCCAGGGTCGTCGACTTGCCTGCACCGTTGCCGCCCAGAAGCCCGTAGACCTCGCCGCCAGCCACGTTGAAGCTGACGCCCGACAGCACTTCCTTCCCCGAGCGAAGCACGCGCAGCTGCTCGGCCTGAAGCTTCGGCATGTGGGCAAGGGACGTGACGCTCGGATTCATCTGCACCTCGGGTGAAGGGGGCTGGTCAGGGTGCTCGGCAACAGTTCCGGGACGCCGAGTGCCGAAATCGGGACGCGCGACCGTAGGCCGTGGCCAGGATGGACGCGCATAGCCAGGACTCAGTCGTCCATCCACAATCCATCGATTGCAAGGAGTACGCGTGGCGCCTCATCGGCGGTGACTGCCGGCGACCGATGGATGGCGCCCCGGCGCTCGTTGCCCGGCCAGGCACAGCCCTTGAGCAGCACGAGGTCGAAAGGTGCGGCTTGAAGAATCCCCGCCGCATCCTGTACCGGGCCGGAGGCCGGGTCGGCCGGCCAGTCCGCGCCTGCGCCGGGTTTTCCGCGATCGGCCGCACGATCATCCAGCCACTCGGTCGCCGCCCCCCGATACGTGCACAACAGGCGCAGTCCGACCTTGTCGACATGGAATCGAGGGCACATGGCCCGGCTGATCAACTCGAGCCGAACGCCCATGGCGGGACAGCCGATCAGGTCCGCGAAAAGTTCCTGCAGGCCCGCAACGTCCGCCCTGACAGCGTCGGCGAGTGGGCTGTCCGGCAGGCCGTGCGCAGGGCCACCCTCAGGCGCAGGCACCCGGGTTCGGAAGCCGTTCACGAGTTGCCCCTGGAGGGCAAGAAGATCGAGGCGCCGTGATATCTCCGGGTCAGGCTCGCGCCTGAGGCACACCACCTGGACTTCAGGATCGAACACGCATACCAGATCGGCCGGATCTGAAACGAATCTGGATGCCCCCGCGCCTGCCGTGCGGTGGAAGGGAAGGAAAGACGGATCGTTCACTACGCGAAGCCTGCGAACTGACTCATGGGCTGTGTGATTCTTAATGATATGTCCATCTCATTAATGGATGATACATTGGAAATGTCAACGAATGCTCAGGCAACTGCACGATGGAAAGAAACACGCGCCAGCGCGCTGCGATCCTCGACGCCATCTCGCGGGCCGGTCGTCCGTTGCTGCCCAGGGAAGTCCTCGCCGCCGCGCAACGAACGACGCCCGGGCTCGGCATCGCGACCGTGTATCGGAATCTCAAGGCGATGCTTGCCGAGGGGCAACTCAGCGCTGTCGAGTTGCCTGGGGAGAACGCTCGCTTCGAGAAGAGCGGAAGCCAGCATCACCACCACTTCCAGTGCATGCACTGCCAGCGCGTCTTCGACGTGAGCGGCTGCCCAGGCGACCTCTCCCGGCTGGCGCCGCCAGGCTTCGCAGTTGACGGCCATGAGTTGACGCTCTACGGTCGTTGCAAGGAATGCCTCTAGCAGGGAAGGCTGGACCACTCATCTCGCTGTAGCGGCGTGATTGAAGGTGCAGGAGCAACGTAGACGCACCGGACCCGCCCGGTTCTCAGGGCCCACGCACCTCGCGCCGGGTTGCACGGCGCTGGCCCCGCAGCCGTCGCCAACCGATGACAACAGCCGTGATGCTCGCGGCGAACCCACCGACGCTCGCGGACACGATGACCACGTCCCAGACCGGTCGAGCCGTGTACAGACCGGGGAAGTCAAGGCTGTGCAGCGCGTTGAACAGCCAGCGGTAGGCGCGACGCGAGCGATCCATACGGTCGACGACGCGTCCGGTCGCCGGATCGATGTGATACCAGGTCGCTGCAGGGTCATCGAAGCGAACCCTCAATACCGGCAGCACGCGCAAGCCCCGGCGCGAATAGTGATACGTGTCGTAGCGATCGAGCATCGACCATTCGACGATCCGGTAGCCGGGCATCAGGCTTGTCGCGGCTTCGACGAGCGTGGAGACCGGGATCGCGGGCAGCGCTGTGCAGGGCTGCCCAGCGCGTATCGCCCGAGTGGTGCCGACCACTGAACGTTCGATCAGCCACATC
>JAJTHE010000011.1 GCA_021298815.1 Betaproteobacteria bacterium
ATGGTGTACCAGCTGTTCGGTCCCCTGCTGGTGATCCTGCTGGGGCATGGCCTGATCGCCCGCGAGCGCGAGGCCGGCACGCTGGCAACCCTGCTTGCGCAAGGCACGCCTGGCCGGCTGCTGCTCGCGGGCAAGGCGGCGGCGCTGCTGTCCGTCATCGTGTTGATGTCATTGCCGCTCGCGCTGAGCGCAGCCCTGGCCGTGCGTGACGGTGATCCGCCACTGGCTGCGGTGGCGCTGGTGGGTGTCTACCTGCTGTACCTGTCGATCTGGGGCGCACTGGCCTTGCTCGCCTCGGCGCTGCTCAGGCGCCGCACGGCCGTGCTCGCGGCGCTGGCAACGCTGTGGGTCGTGCTGACCCTGGTGCTGCCCGCCGTTGCCGTCAGTGCGACTTCGAACGCCGCGCCGATGGCCGGCAAGCTCGAGACCGACCTCGTGATGTTGTCCGACCTGCGCAAGCTGGGCGATGGCTACAACGTGAACGATCCTGCCTTTGCCCGGTTGCGTGCCGAGCTGCTGGCCGAACACGGCGTGCAACGCGTCGAAGACCTCCCGGTGAACCTGCGTGGCCTCGTTGCACAGGCCAGCGAGCAGAAGCTCACCGACACGCTGAATACCTATGCCCGGGCGCAGATGGCGGCGGAAACGCGCCAGGCAATCGTGCTGGCCAGCCATGGCTGGTTCACGCCACTGCTTGCGGTGGCCGATGCGTCGCGTGCGCTTGCCGGCACCGATCTCGCTCACCACCATCGTTTCCTGCAGGAGGCCGAGGCCCTGCGCTTCGCCTTCGTGCAGGGCCTGAACCGGGTACATGCCGAAAAGCTGTCCTTCAGCGACGACATCCGTCGCAGCAGCGATGCACAGGCCGAGGCGCGAACGCGCGTGGATGCAAGCCACTGGCGGCTGCTCGACCGCTTCGTCTTCGAGCCGGATGCGGCGGGCAGCCGACTCGCCCGGTCGCAGTCCCAGTGGCTGATGCTCTGTGCGTGGTTCGCGGTCCTGGTCGGAGCTGGCGCATGGGTCGGCGGACGGTTGAAGCCATGAGTGCGCGCTCCGCGTCCGCCAGCGTCTGGTCCGCGCTCCGTCGCGAGGCGGCCTTCCTCGCGCGTGACCGGTCGGCGTGGGCCTGGTGGCTGGTCGTGCTCTTCCTGTCGGTGCTGGCGGTGTCTGCGGGGCTCAACGAAGTCTATCGGCAGAAGGCCACGATCGCCCACCTGGTCGAAGCGGATCGCGCCGAACGCATGGCCGTGCTCAAGACGCGGAAGGAATGGAGCGCCGTCTATCACAGCTTCCACCTGACCTACGACCCACCGTCCGAGTTCGCGTTTGCCGCGCTCGGACGACGCGACGATGCGGCGTGGAAGCACCGTGTGCGCATGCTGGCGCTGGAAGGCCAGATCCACGAGCGCGACGCCGGTCATCCGGTGCTGGCCCTGGTCGGACGCTTCGACTTCGCGTTCTTCGCGGCCTTCGTGCTGCCCCTGGTGCTGATCGTGCTGCTGCACGGTCTGCGCGCCGGCGAGCGCGTGGCCGGGCGGCATGAACTGCTGGTGGCGACTGCCGCTGGAGACTCCGGCCGGTTGTGGCGCCTTCGCGCCGGGCTGCGCGCCACCGTCGTGTTCAGTGCGGCTGTGCTTCCGCTGGTGGTGGCCGCCGGGCTGAGTGGTACCGCCGCACCGACGCTGCTCGCGGCCTGCGCGCTACTGTTCGCCTACGTGCTGTTCTGGACCCTGGTCTGCGCCGTCCTGGCGGCATGGCAGCAGACCGCGGAAGTGATCCTGGCTGCGCTGGTGGCGCTGTGGATCCTTCTGGGCGTCGTCGTCCCGGCCGCCGGCCGCATCGCCATCGACCGCGCAGTGCCCATGCCGTCCGGCGCAGACATCGTGATGACCCAGCGCGAGGCGGTGAATGCCGGCTGGGACCTGCCCAAGGCGAACACCATGGCGGCCTTCGTCGAACGTCACCCGCAATGGGCGGCCTACACCGCCGTCGAGCGTCCTTTCGAATGGAAATGGTATTTCGCCTTCCAGCAGGTGGGTGACCAGAAGGCGCAGGCGCTGTCAGAGGCCTACACCGACGGGCGCATGGAACGCGACCGGCTGGCCGGCTGGCTCGCCCTCATCGCACCGCCCGTGCTGCTCGAACGTGCCCTTCAGGTCCTGGCGAGGACTGACGTGCGGGCGTCGCTCGCCTACGAGGCCCGGGTTCGCGATTTTCACGCCTCGTTGCGCGAGTTCTACTACCCGAAGCTGTTTCGCGACGATCGCCTGGAGCCGGCCGCGCTCGAAGGCTTGCCCGAGTTTTCGCCTCGAGCGGCCGGCCGCTGACGCTCCGGTGGTTCGACGGGACGCCGGACGGTTTTCGACAACGTTCCGCTGGCTGAGCTCGGGGCTCATTGCCTGCCCAGTGACGCGCGACAGCATATGGTTGCTGGCGCCGGGTGAGAAGGGCACGACCAGGCGAACCGGTTCGGTCGGCCAGGGCTGGGCGTTCACGGGACTGGCGGCTATCGCATGCAGCGCGGTGGCAAGGATTGCAGCAGGACGCGCAGGACAGCGCCCGGCGCGCATGAGAATCACTCTCCTGTCACCGGTGCAGACAAGGGGTCTTGGCACCCGCTTGAGCCGCATTTACCATGTTCCCTTGTCCTTTGCGATCCGTCGTTCGATCAGTCCAGTCGCGCTTCGTTGCGCATCAGGCTCGATGCCCCGTCGGCTACAGCAACGGCGACAACAGCCTCGCCACGCCGAACATCAGCCGCTCGCCGATCGGGCGCTTCCCCGCCGGCGGCTTGTAGCGCACGGCGCTGCGCAGGTCGCGATCGAAGATCGCGCCGAGTTGCCCGGCCGCAGCCACGTCGTACACCACCGCGATCACCTCGAAGTTGAGCCGGAAGCTGCGGTTGTCGAGGTTGGCGGTCCCTACCACCGCGACCGTGTCGTCGATCACCATCGTCTTCGCATGCAGCATCGCCGGGCCGTACTCGAAGAGCACGACCCCGGATGCGACCAGCTCGTCGTAGTAGCTGCGCCCGGCCGCCGTCACCAGCTTCGAGTCGCCCTGCTTCGGCACCAGCATGCGCACGTTGACGCCGCGCAGTGCCGCGGACTTGATCGCGGCGAGTGTCGCGTCGTCGGGCACCAGGTAGGGCGTGGTGATCGAAAGCGACTGCCTGCTGCTCGCGATGGCGGCGAACTTGAACTGCTGGATCGCGAACACCGAGTCGTCCGGCCCCGATGCGATGACCTGCACGCGCGGGCCGGTCGGGTCGCGCCCGCTGGCAGGGAAGTGCGTCGATTCCACCTTGAACGCGCCGAAGGCGAACGCCCAGTCATCAAGGAACACGCGCTGCAGCGCGCCCACCGGTGCGCCGGCGATGCGCAGGTGGGTGTCGCGCCACTCGAGCGCGTTGCCCTGCGCGGGCGTGCCGGAGCCCGCCGACCCGTCGCTGGACTGCACGTCGCTCACGTTCATGCCACCGATGAAGCCGATCCGTCCGTCTACCACCACGATCTTGCGATGGGTGCGGAAGTTGAGGAGGGTCAGTCGGAACCGCGAGATCCGCAGCGGGTTGAACCACGCGAGCTCGCCGCCCGCGCGGGTCAGTGGCGCGAAGTAATCGTCGCTCGCGCCGCCCGAGCCGACGTCATCGAGCAGCAGTCGCACCTTCACGCCGGCCCGGGCGCGCTCGGCGAGCGCGTCGCGCAACCGGTCTCCGGCGCGACCCGGGTCCCAGATGTAGTACTCCAGGTGCACGTGATCGGTGGCGGCGCGGATGGCCGCTTCGATCGCCGCGTAGCAGTCGTCGCCGTCGATGTAGAGCGTCACCGGTTCGTCGGCGCGCAGCGGCGCCGGTTGCCCGAGTTCCGTGGCGAGGCGCGCGAGCTGCCGATAGCGCACCCGGATCGACTCGCCCATGACGCCGCCGACTGTTGCGCCCAGCCCCGGCGCAACCTGTCCGATCTGGCGGCGCGCGCGCGCGTAGCGCAGCTTCCTGCGGTGGAGCCGGCGCGGGCCGAAGAAGAGGTATACCGCCGCGCCGACATAGGGCAGGGCGAGCAGTGCGAGCGTCCAGGCCAATGTAGCCGCCGACGAGCGCCTGGCCAGGATGAGTCCGACGATCACGGCGACCGCCCAAGCCAGGTAGGCGATCGTGAGGATCGCCTGCCAGTGCGCGGCGAACAAGGCTCCGGATTCGGCGAACGCGGTCGTCATGCGCCGGAGCTTACCCTTGCCGGTCGAGAGCGGCGGTCACTTGCCCGGATATCGTTGGCAGGAAGATCGATTGGCGCAGGGCTCGGCGGGCTTGAAGGGGCGTTTGAAGGTAGCATTCGTCGATGGAGCAGCTTCTCGCCTTCGAGCTGGCCTTGCCGCCGGACCTGGCAGCGCCCTGCATCGGCAGCCGCGTGCTCGTGTCCCTTGGGCACCCGCCCGAACCCCTGGCCTCGGGGAAACGCCCTGGTGTGACCTGCCGTGGCGGTGGTGGTCTTCGCGTGCTTTGGCCTGCTGATGGTGGCGCTGGCCTGTGCGCCCCTGCAGCGGCTGTGTTTCGACGCGCACCAGCGAAGGCTGCATGGGCAGGTTCGGCACTGGCTGGCAGGCACACGGCGCGTTTCGTTCGCCTTCGACAGCCTGCAGCGACCCGAAGTTCGAGCCTTCGAACGCGAGTCACGAGTGCCGCTGCACCAGGTGCGCATCGTGTCGCACGGCCACCCCGCGTTGCTGCTGGGTGGCTTCGACGACGCAACCGAAGCCCGGAAGTGGTGTGACCGCCTGGCTGACTTGCCGGACGCGTCGCGGGTGCTGCGGTGATGTGCCCGTCGGCCAGCCTGCCGGTGCTGCAGGCCGACGCCATCTGGGCGGGACGCTCACGCCACCCTGAGGGGGAGCGTTCGTCTCACAGCATCCTCACCTGCCTGAGGTAGCGTTCGACATCCTTGTACGTGCCGTCGTCGCCCGCATACTTGACCACGTTGCGCACCGTGCGCAGCCAGTCCAGGGACGAGGGCTGCATCCGATCGAACGCCGCGGCGAAATCATCCGGATCCACCCCGCGTTCGCCGCCCGCCAGGCTCGCTTCGAGCGCGCACTCCTTGGCGATCTCGATCAGGCCATCGATGTCCGCGCCGGAAAAATGCTCGGCACGCCGCGCGATGGCCGAGAGGTCGAGCCCCGCGGATACCGGTACGCCCGTCAGCTTGATCTGCAGCATGCGCTCGCGCGCCGCCGCGTCGGGCGGTGGCACGAAGATCTGCCGGGAGAACCGACCGGGTCGCTTCATCGCGCCATCCACGTCCCAGGGCATGTTGGTGGCGGCAAGGATCAGCACGCCGCGATTGTCGCGACCCATTCCATCGAGTTGCGCCAGGAACTCGTTGACCACGGTGCGTGCGCTGGAGGTGGCGGCCTTGGAGCGCGAGAACGCGAGCGCGTCTAGCTCGTCGAAGAACAACACGGTGGGAGCGCTCGCCCTCGCCTTGTCGAACATCGCCGCCAGGTTGCGCTCGCTCTCGCCCATCCACATGTTGAGCACGTCGGATATGCCGACGCTCAGGAACGCCGCATTGCACTCGTTCGCCACCGCGCGCGCGAGCATGGTCTTGCCGCACCCGGGCGGGCCGAACAGCAGGATGCCTCCGCCGCTCTGCATGCGGAAACGGGCGAACAGGCCCGGGTTCAGATAGGGCTCGATGATCTTCAGCCGGATCGTCTTCTTCAGGTCCTCCATGCCGACGATGCTGGAGAACCGGACCTTGTCGGCGCTGACCTGCTGGATCGCACGCACGTCCGCCCTGGCGCTGCTTCCCACCAGTTGCAGGCGAGGCGCTTCGGTTGCCGTCGACTGTGCCCGTTCGAGCAGCGACTGCAGTCGCGCATCCGGGACGAATCCGGGCAGCGTGCCGGCACGCAGATAGCGCGCCAGTGCGGCCTCGGGCTGCGCCATGGCCTGCAGCGCGCGCGCCGCCAGCACATGGGCAGGGGCGTCCTGCACGGACTGGCTGCACAGCAGTTCCGCCTGCGCGAGCGCGGCCTCGGGCTGCAGCGTCTCCAGCAGCACCTGCGCATACCGGGATCGCAATGCCGCGTTGAACGGCTCGCGCAGGAGCTGCTGCTCGATCTCGACTTGCGCGGAGGGCGGGTCAGCGGCCATGGCGACGCCTCATCGGTTGATCCATCGGCGCAGCAGCGGGGGCCACACCCAGCTGTAGGCGATATACACCACGAGGAACAGGGTGACCCAGCCCACTGCGCCGGGTGCGACCTGGCGCAGCGTCTGCAACAGCGCGAGCGCCGCGATCCACATCGCGATCGAACCGTACCAGCCCCAGCGCAGCATCGGCCAGAGCGGCAGCAGGCTCCAGTGCGTCTGCGCCCGGAGCGCACGAACCAGTTCGAGCAGGCCCGGGTCGTCGGGTTGCAGGCGAAGCAGTTCCCTCGCGAGCGCATGCGCTTCGCGGTCTCGGCTGGCGTTGGCCAGCGCAGCCACGACCAGTCGCATCGTGTACATGTCGTCCGGATTGCTCGCCACCAGGCGAGCCAGGGCAACGCTGTCGTTCGCTCCCGGTCGCTCGACGATGTCGCACAGCGCGCTCGCACGGAGCGCATCGTCGGAATCGGGATCGCGGCGCAGGGCCTCGAGTGCCAGCGCGCGTGCCTTGGGGAACATCAGCGCACGCAACATCAGCCTGGCGTATCCCGCGTAGAACTGCGCGGATTCCGGCCAGTCGCGCAGCAGGCCCAGCACGAGGGCCTCGGCCTGTTCCAGGCGATCGGAACCCAGTTCCAGGTTGAACAGGAACCATCGCGCATCGGGGTGGTCGGGGTCGAGCGACAGCACGCGTTGCAACGTATCGCGCGCCTCGTCGTTCGCGCCATCGATGAGGTCTGCCCGCGCCGCCTCGACCAGCAATCCGGTCGAATCCGGGTACTCCTTCAGCGCTCGCGCAAGCAGCGCCCGGGCCTGCTGCACGCGCCTGCGATCCAGCAGGGCGCGCGCCTGCTCGGTCAACTGGTGGGCGGTCATCGCCTCCGGGCGGCCGGCCGGGCCGGCGCCAGGGTCGGGAATCTCGTTCATTGCAGCAGGTTGCGCAGCGCCGTCGTGGCCAGGATGCCGCCAGCCACGAGGCCGAAGCCGAGGATCCAGCCCGACGGACGCTTCAGGCCCATCAGATCCGTCGCCGTGTGTTCACGCCGATGCATGACGGTACCGATCGCGAAGAACGCCAATGCGAGCGCGCGGGTCACGTAGGTCAGGGCATTGCTCCCGGCCCAACTCCCGGCCCAGCGAACGAAGTCCTGCCCTCCGGGGTCGATGGCAAGCCAGACCTCGAACGACAGGTAGAGCACCATCGCCACGATCAGCCAGGGCGCATCCTTTTCGATGCGCCGCAGCCGGTATGCGTTGATCCCGCTCATCGCCAGCGCCGACAGTGGCCCACCGAAGAACGCACTGAGGACATGCGCCTGCTGGCTGTACGGGCTGCGCTCGACGCGCGCTGACGTCAGGCTCGGCTGCAGGAGATCGGGATTGGTCGATGCCATCGCGGCGAGTACGGTCCACCAGCTTGGATGCAGCGCGTGTCCGAGGATACTAAGCTGCAGCCTCGCATTCCTTAAGCTCGATCTGGCGGGCGGCCGCAACCGCACCAGGCGGCCGGCGCGGCCATTGATCCGAACGGACCAATCACCGTACATGCGAGGGTCGCGCAAGGCTTGCCACCTGTGCGCACCCGTCAGATACTTTTTTCCATCGTGTCACTGGAGCCGCAGATGTCGTTCCGTTCCTGGCTTGCCGTATCCGCTGCCATCGTGTCCTCGTCAGTCATGTTTGCCTCCCGACCAGTACTGGCCGGATCGGTCGCGACGTTCTCCGATCGGGCCGCCTTCGAGGGCGCGCTCGGCGGAGCACGGACGGTCGATGACTTCGGCACCACCGAGAGCTACGGGATCAGCACCGGCACGCTCAACGCGACCACCAGCAGCGCCGTCGCCTTCGGGGCACCGATCGTCCCGGGCCGCGTTCGTCCGGGGGTGACGTATTCGACGCCGGTGGATACCGGCCTGTTCTTCAACCTCGACGTCGGTGGCGGCTTCTCCGGCGCCTTCCTCGATGGCATGCCGGGCACCCTGACGGCCACCTTCGACTCGCCCGTGCGTGGCTTCGGCTTCGAGACGCGGCGGGTGATGGGTACCGAACTCGAGGTGATCATCAATTTCACCTCGGGTACCCCGTACATCGGCCTGTTCGCCATCCCGGGGGCCGCGAGCAACGACTTCTTCGGCTTCCTGAGCAGCGCACGCGACATCGCCTCGATGACCCTGTTCTCGACGAACGGCATGCGCCTGAGTTTCGCGGTGGACAACTTCACCTTCGGCACCGGCCTGGACGGTGGATCCGCCGTCGTGCCGCTGCCCGCTCCTGCACTTCTCCTCGGCGTCGGCCTCCTCGCCCTGGGCGCAGCCGCGCGTCGACGCCGCCCGGGCTGATCGCCGACCGCCAGCGCCCGGCGGACAGCCGCCCTGCACCTGGGCCCGGCGCTAAGCGCCGCGCGCCGCAGCAAGAGGGCGCGCTCGCCGCCCCCGGTCAGGGTGCATCGGGCGGACCGACGCAGTCCACCTGATTGCAGCGGAACCAGTTGTCGTCGCTCGAAACGACATCGCCGCCCGCATCGTTGTAGTTGATGGTGAGTTCTTCCCCGGACCGGATGGCGCGCGCGGCGACGAAGCGCAGCGCCCCGCCGTCGAGGTCCGCCGAGTAGCGCAGGTTGGCCGGGTTGGCATGGTTGTAAAGGCTGCCATAGCCGAGCGCGACCGCGAATACGCCAGGCTGGCCGGCGAGCCGATGCCAGTCGAACACGCGCGTGCGCAAGGCCTGGTGGACCTGCTGGAGGTCGCTCTCGATCCGTATGACGGGCGAGAGTTCGACGACCTCGTCCTGCGCGACGTCGCGGGACGCGAACACACCCAGGCCCTTCGCGGTCCCGGTATCCGCCAGGTAGCCCTGGCACTGGACGAAGGCGCTGCTCATCGCCTCACCCCGCTCCGTAGGGACTGGCCCGGGTGATTTCCATGAACCGCTCCATGTGAGGCGGCGGCACGAAGCCGAACTTCGCGTACAGCCCGCGCGCGCTGGTGCTCACCAGCAGCACACGGCGCGCGCGTTTCACGCTCGGGTGCCCCAGGATCGCGGCGACCAGCAACCGGCTCAGGCCGCGGCCCTGGTGCGAGGGCAGCACGAACACGTCGGTCAGGTAGGCGAAGGTCGCATGGTCGGTGATCACCCGCGCGAAGCCCACCTGCCCGCTGCCGATGTAGAGTCCGAAGTTGAGCGAGTTGCGTATGCCTTCCTCCACGAGCGCGAGCGGGATGCCGCGCGCCCAGGGCGACTCCTTCGCGAGGAAGCGGTGGATCAGCGGGATGTCGAGTTCGGCGGGGTCGGTCGAGATGCGCGGGCTCGGGTCGGCGGACATTGCGTGCGGGTCGTTCGGTTGGAGGTCGTTCGGATGGCTTTCTGCGCCACGGGTTCGTCCTGACGTTCGCGTCGGACAGTCGCGCGGTTCCCTCGATGCGCGTCGCCCGCGCCGCCAAGGTCTTCGCGTTGGAAATCCAGTGGAGCATCCCACGTTTCGCCAAGCGCGGGAACGCGGCGCAGTGCGCGGCGGCAGGGCGAAGCGTGGCCAGCTCCCGCGCGAGGTTGTCGGGCACTCTCAGGTCCTCGCCGGGGCGTTTGAAAGTACCCTTCGTACCCCGTGGCGCAAGCGTACCCTCGATCCGCCCGGCATCCTGGATCCAGGCCAGGCCTGCAGGACGCGTGCCGTCGAGAGTGCACCGGAGTCTCGACGCGATGGCAAACCCTGCTGCGGGCCTTCCGGAGGTGCCTGAGTGAAAACGAAACGCACGAGTGCAGCACTGGCGCAGGTGACGCGATCGATGGCGATGATGGCCGGCGCGGCGGTGACGACGCTCGCCGGCTCGCCGGTGCGCCGTCGGTGCACGCAGCCGAGTGGCCGGCACGCGCGGTGCGCATGATCCTGCCTTCGGCTGCGGGCAGTTCTGCCGACCTCCTGATGCGCATCCTGTCCGACGAGCTCACGAAGCGGCTGGGGCACCAGGTCGTGGTCGACAATCGTCCGGGCGCCGCGGGCCAGAGCGCGATGGCACTGGTGAAGGATGCGAGCCCCGATGGCTACGTCATCGGCTGCGGCAACATCGGCACGCCGTCGGTGAATCCGGCGCTGTTCGAGAAGATGCCCTACGACCCGCTGCGCGACTCCGCGCTGGTCGCCCCCGTGCTGCAGGTGTCCAACATCATGGTGGTCAACGGCAACGCCCCGTACAAGAACGTGCTTGACGTGGTCGAGGCGGCGCGCCGGCAGCCCGGCAAGCTGCTGTTCTCCTCCACGTCGCAGGGCACCACCAGCCACCCGTCGAGCGAACTGCTGATGTTCCAGACCGGCACCCGGATGGTACACGTGCAGTACAAGGGCTTGCCGCAATCGATCGCCGATCCGATGGCCGGCCAGGTCGACCTCACGCTCGAGAACATGGGCGTGTTGCTGCCGCATGTGCGCTCGGGCAAGCTGCGCGCACTGGTGGTGACCGGTCCGAAGCGCTCGGCCGCGCGGCCGGCGGTCCCGACGATGGTCGAGGCGGGCGTACCCGGCTTCGAGATGACCGCCTGGGGCGGCATCATCGCGCCAGTGAAGATGCCTGCGGCACCAGTGAAGCGGATGAGCGGAGAGATCGACAAGGCGCTTGCCAGCCAGACGCTGCGCGACCGCTACGCCGATGCCGACAGCGAGACCACCGGTGGCAGCCCGCAGGACTTCCGCGCTTTCGTCGAGCACGAACTGAAGCGCTGGGGCTAGGTCACTCGTTGCGGAACTTCGATTCGGGAAAGCATAATGGGGTCGCGCCGATTGTCCATCAAGACATGCATCCGCAAGTCCGTCGAACGATGGTCGGCCGTCAAGGGGGCTTGATGGGTTCAGGGGTGTGGGGTCGCAAGTACGCGGCATGGCTGGCCGCCTGTGGTGTCGCCCTGCTGCTCGCAGCATGCGGCCCGTCCGGCGAAGGCAAGGGCGGCGCCGATCCGTCCGCCAAGGGCGGTCCGCCGCCGGCGATGCCGGTCACCGTGGCCCAGGTGGTCGAGCGCACGGTCAGCGACTGGGAGGAGTTCGTCGGCCGTGTCGAGGCCGTGGAACGGGTCGAATTGCGGCCGCGCGTATCGGGATACCTGCAGCGCGTCGCGTTCACGCAGGGCAGCGATGTCGGGCAGGGCGCGGTGATGTTCGAGATCGATCCGGAACTGTTCCAGGTCGAGGTCCGGCGTGCCGAGGCGGAACTCTCGCGGGCGCGTACCCGGGCCGAACTCGCGCGAAACGAGCGGCTGCGCACCGACCGGCTGGTCGAGTCGGGCGCGGTGTCGCGCCAGGAATCCGACGAGCGCATCGCCACCGAGAAGGACGCCGAAGCGGCCGTGCGTTCCGCCGAGGCGAGCCTCGCCAGCGCGAAGCTCAACCTCGGCTACACGCGGGTGCTGGCGCCGATCTCCGGGCGCAGCGGCCGTGCCGAGGTCACCGCCGGAAACTTCGTCACCGCCGGACAGACCGTGCTCACGACGCTGGTCAGGGTGAACCCCGTCTACGTGACCTTCGAAGCCGACGAGCGAGTCTACCTGCGCTTCAGCGCGATGGTGCGCAAGGGCAGTGCCGGTGCGCCGCGGCGTTCGGGAACGCCGGTCGAGGTCGGCCTCGCCGACGAGCAGGGCTATTCCACGAAGGGCACCGTCGAGTTCGTCGACAACCGCCTGAACCCGCAGACCGGCACCATCTACGCGCGCGCGGTCATCGACAACCGCGAGGGGCGGTTCACGCCCGGCCTGTTCGCGCGGGTGCGCGTGGTCGGCGGCGGCACCTATCCGGCCGCGCTGATCGACGATCGTGCGGTGGGCACGGACCAGAACCGCCGTTTCGTGCTGGTGGTCGGCGCGGACGGTGGCACGCAGTACCGCGAGGTCAGGCTGGGGCCGGTGTACGAAGGGCTGCGCGTGGTGCGCGAGGGCGTCAAGGCCGGCGAGACGATCATCGTCGACGGCCTGCAGCGGGTCCGCCCGGGGATGAAGGTGAAGCCGACCACGGTGCCGATGGATCCGAAGGAACGGCCGAAGCCCGACCCGGCTGCGAAGAAGTAGCCCGCGATGGATCTCTCGAAGGTATTCATCGACCGCCCGATCCTCGCATCGGTCGTCTCACTGCTGATCTTCGTCGCCGGCGCGATCGCGGTCTGGTTCCTGCCGATCTCGGAGTACCCGGAAGTGGTGCCGCCGTCGGTGCAGGTGCGCGCGCAGTTCCCCGGCGCCAACCCGAAGGTGCTGGCCGAGACCGTAGCCTCGCCGCTGGAGGACGCGATCAACGGCGTCGAGGACATGCTGTACATGAGCTCGCAGTCGACCGCGAGCGGTGCGCTGCAGCTGACCGTCACGTTCAAGGTCGGCACCGACATCGACAAGGCCCAGGTGCAGGTGCAGAACCGGGTATCGCAGGCGCTGCCCAGGCTGCCCGAGGTCACGCGCACGCTCGGCGTCACCACCCAGAAGGCCTCGCCCGACCTGACCATGGTGGTGCACCTGGTTTCGCCGGACAACCGGTACGACACCCTGTACCTGCGCAACTACGCGGTTCTGAACGTGAAGGACGTGCTCGCGCGGGTCGAGGGCGTGGGCCAGGTGCTGCTGTTCGGCGGTGGCGACTATGCGATGCGCATCTGGCTCGACCCGAACAAGGTCGCCTCGCGCGGCATGGCGGCGAGCGACGTGGTGCGCGCGATCCGCGAGCAGAACGTGCAGGTCGCCGCCGGGGTGGTCGGCAGCCAGCCGGCCACCGGCGCCGCGGCGTTCGAGCTGCTGGTCAACGCGCGTGGCCGCCTCACCAGCGAGGAGGAGTTCGGCGAGATCGTGGTCAGGACCGGCAGCGACGGTTCGATCGTGCGCCTGCGCGACGTGGCGCGCATCGAACTGTCGGCCGGCGACTATGCGCTGCGCAGCCTGCTGAACAACAAGCCGGCGGCGGCGATACCGATCTTCCAGGCACCCGGGTCGAACTCGCTCGAGCTGTCGAACAACATCCGCCGCACGATGGCGGAGCTGAAGAAGAACTTCCCGGAGGGGATGGACTACTCGATCGTCTACGACCCGACGCAGTTCACCCGGGCCTCGATCGAGGAGGTGGTGCGCACCCTGGTCGAGGCGGTGCTGCTGGTGGTGCTGGTGGTGGTGCTGTTCCTGCAGACCTGGCGCGCGTCGATCATCCCGCTGATCGCGGTGCCGGTGTCGGTGGTGGGCACCTTCGCGGTGATGCTGGCCGCCGGCTTCTCGATCAACGCGCTGTCGCTGTTCGGGCTGGTGCTGGCGATCGGCATCGTGGTCGACGATGCGATCGTCGTGGTCGAGAACGTCGAGCGCAACATCGAGAACGGCATGTCGCCGCGCGACGCGGCGCACCGCGCGATGGAGGAAGTCAGCGGCCCGATCATCGCGATCGCGCTGGTGTTGTGCGCGGTGTTCGTCCCGATCGCGTTCATCTCGGGCCTGTCCGGCCAGTTCTATCGCCAGTTCGCGCTGACCATCGCGATCTCCACCGTGATCTCGGCGATCAATTCGCTGACCCTGTCGCCGGCGCTGGCGGCGATCCTGCTCAAGCCGCACGATGCGCGCAAGGACTGGTTCGGCCGGCTGATCGACACGCTGTTCGGCTGGCTGTTCCGGCCGTTCAACCGGATGTTCGCCCGTGCCTCCGATCGCTATTCCGGCGGCGTGGCGCGCATCGTCCGCCGCAAGGCGCTGTCGCTGGTGGTCTATGCGGTGCTGATCGGCTGCACCGTGGTGCTGTTCCAGCGGGTGCCCGACGGATTCGTGCCGGCGCAGGACAAGGGCTACCTGATCGGCTTCGCGCAACTGCCCGACGGCGCCACGCTCGACCGCAGCGAGGAAGTGATCCGCCGGATGTCGCAGATCGCGCTCGACCATCCGGGCGTGGAGAACTCGATCGCCTTCCCGGGGCTGTCGATCGCCGGCTTCACCAACAGCTCGAACGCAGGCGTGGTGTTCTTCGGGCTCAAGCCGTTCGCCGAGCGCCGCGGCCCCGGGCTGTCGGGCAACGAGATCTCCGGCGCCCTGAACCGGAAGCTGCAGGCGATCGAAGGTGCCTTCGTCCTGGTGCTGCAGCCGCCGCCGGTGGCCGGGCTCGGCACCACCGGTGGCTTCAAGATGCAGCTCGAGGATCGCGCGGGCCTCGGCTACGAGGCCCTGTTCGCGGCGACGCAGTCGATGCTCGGCAAGGTGTGGCAGACGCCGGAGATCGTCGGCGCCTATTCCGGCTTCGAGATCAACACGCCCCAGCTCGACGCCGACCTCGACCGCCTCAAGGCCAAGCGCCTGGGCGTCGGCGTGTCCGACGTGTTCGACACGATGCAGATATACCTCGGGTCGCTCTACGTGAACGACTTCAACCTGTTCGGCCGCACCTACCAGGTGAAGGTGCAGGCGGACGCCGCCTTCCGCACCAACGCCGAGGACATCCGGTCGCTGAAGGTGCGCAATGCAGCGGGCGACATGATCCCGCTCGGCGCGATGGTCGACATCGAGACCAGCTACGGGCCGGGCCGGGTGCAGCGCTACAACGGCTACCTGTCGGCGGAGATCAACGGCGGCCCCGCGCCGGGCGTGAGCTCCGGCCAGGCGCAGGCGATCATGGAACGCATCGCCGCCGAGACGCTGCCGATCGGCGTCGCCTACGAATGGACCGAGCTCACCTACCAGCAGATCCTGGCCGGCAACACGACGCTGTATGTGTTCCCGCTGTGCGTGCTGCTGGTGTTCCTGGTGCTCGCCGCGCAGTACGAGAGCTGGACGCTGCCGCTGGCGGTGATCCTGATCGTGCCGATGGGCGTGTTGTCGGCGATCTTCGGCGTCTGGGTGTTCGGCCATTTCGGCAAGGGGGGGGACAACAACATCTTCACCCAGATAGGATTGTTCGTGCTGGTCGGGCTCGCCTGCAAGAACGCGATCCTGATCGTCGAGTTCGCGCGCGAGCTCGAGATGCAGGGGCGCACCTACGTGCAGGCTGCGATCGAGGCGAGCCGGCTGCGGCTGCGCCCGATCCTGATGACCTCGTTCGCGTTCATCATGGGCGTGGTGCCGCTGGTGGTGTCGTTCGGGCCGGGTGCCGAGATGCGCCAGGCGATGGGCGTGGCGGTGTTCTCCGGGATGATCGGCGTCACCCTGTTCGGCCTGTTCCTCACGCCGGTGTTCTACGTGCTGATCCGCGGCCTGGTATCCCGGGTGTCGGGCAGCCCGGCGCCCGCCGTGCACGGAGGCGCCCCGCATGGCTGAGCGCCGGATGCCTCCCCTGCACGGGCGCCTGGCCGCGCTGGCGCTGGCGCTGCTGCTGGCCGGCTGTGCCGGCGCACGCAAGGCGCCGCTGGAGGTCGACCTCCCGCTGCCCGCCGCCTACCGCGGCAGCACCACCGACGAGCGCCTGCGCAGCGGCGCCGAACTGCCCTGGTGGGAGGCGTATCGCGATCCTGCGCTGGCGAAGCTGATCGCGCAGGCCCTGGAGCGCAACCGCGACATCCAGCTGGCGGTGGCGCGCATCGAGGAAACCCGGGCGCTGATCGGCCCGGCGCAGTATGCCGAGCTGCCCCGGCTGTCGGTCGGGGCGGACGCCGCGACCGAGCGCCAGCCTCGGGCCTACCGGTTCAACCTGCCGCCGGGGGCGGGCCGCGACCTGCGCCTGTATGGACTCACCGCCAATGCCTCCTACGAACTCGACCTCTGGGGACGGCTGAAGAGCCTGGAGGCCGCGGTGCGCGCCGACTACCTGGCCTCGCGCTTCGCTCGCGAGACGGTCGCCATCTCGCTGGTCGGCGATGTCGCCCAGGCCTATTTCGACATCCTGTCGACGCGCCAGCAGCTCGCCATCACGCGCGGCACGCTGGAGGGCCGGCGTGCGTTCCTGGACCTTACCCGGCGCCGGTTCGAAGGCGGCCGCGCGTCTGCGGTCGAGGCCAGCCGGGCCGAGGCGGCGATGCTCGGCGTCCAGGCACGCATCCCGATGCTCGAACAGCAGCTGGGACAGCTCGAGAACCGGCTCGCGTTGCTGGTGGGCGGCATCGCCGGCGAACCGGGCGCGCTGGTCGCGCCCGATGCACGACTGCCGCTGCCGCCGGACGTGCCGGCCGGCCTGCCGTCGTCGCTGCTCGAGCGCCGGCCGGACCTGCTGGCCGCGCGGCAGGAGCTGGAGGCCGCCTCGTTCCGCGCCGATGCGCAGCGCGCCGCGCTGCTGCCGACGATCTCGCTCACCGCGTCGCTGGGTCTGCAGAGCCGCTCGCTCGGCGACCTGCTGAGCGGCGGCGCGACCACCTGGGGACTGGGCGCCGGCCTGCTGCAGCCGCTGATCGACGCCTCGCGCAACAAGTTCCTGGCCCAGGCGCAGGAAGCGCGCGAACGGCAGGCGCTGGTGCGCTACCAGCGCGCGGCGGAACAGGCGCTGCGCGAAGTGTCCGATGCGCTGGTGGCGCGCAGCCGCCAGGCCGAGTTGCGTGACACGCTGGCCGGCCAGGCGAAGTCGCTCGAGCGCGCGGCCGCGCTGGCCGAGCAGCGATTCAAGGCCGGGCTCGCGGCCTACTTCGAGGTGATCGACGCACAGACCGAGCTGCTCGCGGTGCAGCTCGCCGAGAGCGACGCACGGCGCGCACTGCTCTCGGCGACCGTCGCCCTCTACAAGTCGCTCGGCGGAGGCTGGGATCCCGCCGCGTTCGCCGAAGGTGGCCCCACGGTGTCGTCCGCGGCGCCGGTGGCCCGCTGAAGGCCGGGCCTCAGCGCGGCCGCTGCGGGTCGTCCGGCAGCAGGGTCGCGCAGATCGTCGTGCATAGCGCGACCGCGGCCATCACGTAGAGCATGGTGGTGAACCCGGCCGCCTTCACCGACGGACCGAGCAGGCCGACCGCCGCCGAACTCACGCCGAAGGCGATGAAGAAGCGGGTGCCGGTCACGCGCGAGCGCATGCGGTCGTCGACGAAGCGCACCACCATCGTGTCGGTGAACGGGATCGCGCCGAACACGAACACCATCAGGCCTGTCAGCACCGCGTAGAACGCCCAGCCGTCGGTGTTGGCGGCCAGGATGAACAGCGGGATCTGCAGGCCGACGATCGGGGCCATCACCTGGCGCACGTGGAAGCGGTCGAGCAGCGTGCCCACCGCGATCTGCGCCAGCGAAGCGACCACGTAGACCGCGGCGAGCAGCGCGCCGAGCGTCGCCGGCTGGTCGCCCAGCCACTGCAGCCGTTCGCGCAGCAGTTCGAGGTTGCCGTTGGTGGTGAAGTTGAACACGATGGTGCCGAAGATCGCGGTGCCGGTCATCAGGGCCACCACGCGCACCAGCACGCCCTTGGGCACCTCTATCGGCTTCTTCACCGGACGCATCGCGGGCGAGCCGGGTTCCTTCGGTACCAGCAGCGCGAACGCGATGCCGCAGGCGATCGCGGCCAGTCCCGGCACCACGAATGCCGAACGCCAGCCCGCGTACTGGATCAGCAGCCCGGTGGACACCGCCGCCACCGCGATGCCCAGGTTTCCGAACAGGCCGTTGACGCCGATGGTCAGGCCGGCGTTCTTCGAATCGCGCACCAGCATCGGGATGCCGATCGGATGGTAGATCGCGGCGAACACCCCGACCAGGGTCAGCGCCGCGGCGAGCTGCCATTCGTTGCCGGCCAGCCCGACCAGCGTGGCCGCCCCGCCGATGCCGAAGAAGAACAGAAGCATCATCTGGCGCCGGCCCCACTGGTCGCCGAGGCGGCCGGCGGGCAGCGAACACAGGCCGAACATCACGAAGGCGCCGATGGTGTAGGGCATCAGGTCTTCCCAGCGCGCGAACCCGAACTCGGCGGCGATGGTCGACACCGCCGTGGCGAAGATCAGCAGCATCAGGTGGTCGATCAGGTGCCCGGCATTGATCAGCAGGCCGAGGGCTCGGCGCGAGCCGGTGCCGGATCCTGCAGGCATGCCGGACGGGCCGGCGGTGGCGGGTTGGGCGGCGATGGTCGGCGGTGGCATGGGGTTGCTCGCGGCAGGCGTGCGGCGGCAGGGCCGGGCGCCGGTGAAGGAATCCAGGCGCCCATGATACGACCGCCAGCGCGCGGGTGCGCCCGCGGCTCTCCCCGTGGGCACCCGTCCGTGGCCGCATGCCCGGGCCGCCGGCCAGGTGCCGGCTCCGCCCCACGGCGTTGCGGTACCCTTCGCGCTGTCCGACGTGTCCCCAGTGTTCCGTATCGAGGAGCGATTCCCGTGAGCCAGGTTTTCAGCGTCGACCAGCTGGTCGACTTCATGACCCGTACCTATGTCGCCTGTGGCGTGCCGCCCGCCGACGCACGTTCCACCGCCGAGATGATGATCGAGGCCGACCTGCTCGGCTCCGACGCGCACGGCATCTTCCGCCTGCCGCAGTACGTGAAGCGCATCCGCGCCGGCGGCTTCAACCTGAACCCGCAGATCCGCATCGAGCGCGAGACGGTGGCCACTGCGCTGATCGACGGCGACAACGCGATGGGCCACCTGGTGATGCGCTTCGCCGCCGAGACCGCGATCGCCAAGGCCAAGGTCGCCGGCGTCGCATGGGTCGGCCTGCACCACGGCAACCATGCCGGTGCCGGCGCGGTATACGCACGCATGCCGCTGAAGCACGACATGGTCGGCATCTACGGAGCGGTCGGCAGCGCCAACCACCTGCCGCCGTGGGGCGGCATCGAGATGCTGCTGTCGACCAATCCTCTGGCCATCGCGGTGCCCGCCCATGAAGAGCCGCCGGTGGTGCTCGACATGGCAACGACGGTCGCCTCCTACGGCAAGATCAAGGCGCGCGCGCAGCGCGGCGAGATGATGCCCGAGGGCTGGATGATGGGCAACGACGGCAAGCCGCTGCTCGACCCGAAGCGCTCGGCCGAGGGCTTCCTGATGCCGATCGGCGGCCACAAGGGCTACGGCCTGGCGCTGATCATCGGCCTGCTCGGCGGTTCGCTCAACGGCGCGGCGATGGGTCGCAACGTGGTCGACTTCAACGCCGACTCGAAGAGCGTGACCAACACCGGCCAGTGCATCGTCGCGGTCAGCCTGTCCGCGTTCGGCGATCCGGACACGATCAAGCGCGATGTCGACCGCGTGTCGCGGGAGATGCGCTCGGCGCAGAAGATGCCGGGCGTCGATCGCATCCGGGTGCCGGGCGAGGACAGCGACCGCCGCCATGCGCAGCAGTCCAGGGACGGCATCGCCTTGCCGGCGCCGCTGCTGGACATCCTGGGCAAGCTCGCCGACGACCTGTCGATCGCCCGCCTGTCCTGACCCAGTGCAGAGGATCGCCCGCATGCAGAGCCCGAACGCAGGAGCCTCGACCACCGCAGCCGCCGTGCCCGCCGGCAGCAATGCCCGCAGCGCGGATATCCGGGCGCCCGCCCGCATCGGCGACCCGTTGTCCGACATCGACACGCCGGCGCTGATCGTCGACCTCGATGCCTTCGAGCGCAACATCGCACGCATGGCGGCCCGGGTGGCCGCGATGCGCGCGTCCGGCGGCAACCCGGCGCTGCAGTTGCGTCCGCACGCCAAGACGCACAAGTCCCCCGACATCGCCGCGCGGCAGGTCGCCGCCGGTGCGGTCGGCGTCTGCGTGCAGAAGGTGGCCGAGGCCGAGGCCCTGGTCGACGGCGGGGTCGCCGACGTGCTGGTCAGCAACGAGGTGGTCGGGCGCGCCAAGCTCGCGCGCCTGGCGGCGCTCGCGCGCCGGGCCCGGCTGTCGGTGTGCGTGGACCATCCGGACAACGTGCGGCAACTGTCGGCTGCGATGGTCGAGGCCGGTGCGACGATCGACGTGCTGGTCGAGATCGATGTCGGCGCCGGCCGCTGCGGCGTGCCGCCGGGCGAGCCGGCCGCGGCGCTGGCCAGCCAGGTGGCGGCGTCGCCCGGCCTGTGCTTCGCGGGACTGCAGGCCTACCACGGGTCGGCGCAGCACCTGCGCACGGTCGCCGAGCGGCAGCAGGCGATTGCCGGCGCGGTGGAGAAGGCGGCGCGCACGCGCACGATGATCGAGGCACTGGGCATCGCGGTACCGAAGATCACCGGTGCCGGTACCGGCACCTTCGAGATCGAGGGCGCGAGCGGCGTCTACAGCGAACTGCAGGCCGGCTCCTACGTCTTCCTCGACGCCGACTATGCGCGCAACCATGCGGCCAGCGGCAGCACCTTCGCGCAGTTCGAGCACAGCCTGTTCATCCTGGCGACGGTGATGAGCCGGCCCGTGCCGGAGCGGGCAGTGTGCGACGTCGGGCACAAGGCATCGTCGTCCGACTCGGGCTATCCGACGGTGCCCGACATCGAGGGCGCGACCTATGTCGGTGCCTCGGACGAGCACGGTGTGCTCCGGCTCGAGCGGCCGGGCCCGCTGCCCGCCCTCGGCGACAAGGTCCGGCTGATCCCCGGCCACTGCGATCCGACGGTGAACCTGCACGACTGGTTCGTCGGCGTGCGCGCCGGCCGGGTCGAATCGCTGTGGCCGATCAGTGGCCGCGGCCCGGGCTTCTGACCCGCCCGGCCTGCACGTGCACCCGGGATGCTGCCCGCCCGGATGCACGAACGACGCGGCAGGTCAGTCGAGCCGGCGGTCTGAGGCGATCGGCCAGCGCCGCTGCTGCGTGTCGATGACCGGTTCGGTGAACGGCAGGGCTGCCGTGCCGATGCCTCCCGCGGGCAACGCGGCCGACGGACGGCGCGGGCTGGCGAAGGTCGGCAACGGGCTGCCATGCCCGCGGGACGAATACCCGCCTGCCAGGTCGGCGGAGGGGTCGCGGCTTCCGGCGGCCACCGTCGGTGCCAGGTTCGGGGCGGTCGGCAGCGCCCCCGGTGCGCCCAGCGGACGCGACGAGACCGGCGCCGAATTGACCGGTTTCGAGGACACCGTGCGTGGACCGGACGCGGTCGACTGGGTGCCGGAAGGCGGTGGCGCCGTGCCCAGGGTCTGCACCTGGGACATCGCCGGGCCGGCCGGCAGGCCGAGCAGCACCAGCATGGCTGCAGCCGGCAGGAGGCGGGTAGAGCCGTGCGTCGGCCACGTCCGTGGCCGGGTCGTGCGGAAGGCAGTGCGCATCGCGTTTATCCTCTTGCGATCATGGCCAGTGTAGCGCGCCGGCGGCTCGGGATGGCAGCATTGCTTCTCGCGTCCAGCAGGCATTCCGTCGCGGGCGTGCAGGCGCGACTGCTGCTGCCGTTCCTGCCGTCGGGCCCGACGGAGATCGTGGGCACGGTGCCCGCCAGCCGCATCCAGCGCGCGATGCAGGCGGCGTCCGGTTCGGCGCTGTCGGACGTGGTCGCACGCATGGTCGGGCGCGTCGTGGAAACGCATCTCGGCGTTGCGCTGCCGGTGGAGCGTGTGGCGTCCGGCGGCGGCGATCGTGCGCTCGACCGCATGCTCGGCGAGCCGGTGCAGGCGCGCACGCTGCTGCTGGCGAGCGAGGCGCTGTGCGTGCATTCGGCGCTCGAACGCCCGTCACTGGCGGCCCGGCTCGACCGGCTGCAGCCGGTGGCCACCTGCATCGCCGTGCCCTACCAGCTGGTTCGCATGCCGGGGTTCGCGGACTGCGACATCGGCAGTGCAGGCCATGGCGGGCGCTCGGCGGCGCTCGCGCAGGCCATCGTGGTTCGCGAGCCGGTGCGCGCCGGCGCTGTGGCCTGCCGCGAGGTGGCGTTCAACGGCGGCGCGGCGGCGCTGCAGGCGCTGCTCGGCGGGCAGGTTGGCTCGGCCGTGCTGCCGGAAGCGCTGGTCGGGCCCTGGGTGCGTGACGGAACGCTGCGCGCCGGGTCGCTGCCCGCGTCGGCGCTGACGGTCCCCGGGGTGGGCTGGTTCGCGTTGCTGGCCGGCCCCGGCTGGCCGGCGGCGGCAGTCGATGCGCTGGGTGCCGCGCTGCGCGCCGGCGTGTCGGAACCGGCGCAGCAGGAATGGCTCGAGCGGCTCGGACTGCGCAGCCTGCCGGAACCAGGGCCGCGGCTGGCGGCACGCATCCGGGCCGAGCGTGCTGCCCTGGAGGCCGAAAAAAAACGGGCGCGCCGCTGGGCGCACCCGTGAAGGAGACAACAGAAGAGGAGGGGGGGGTCTGTTGCTCAAGCCAGTTAACGGCCCGGCATGCGCCGCACTTTAGGTGTCCACGCGAAAAATCCGGTCGCGACGCGCATTTGTGCAGGCCGCATTCTGTCCAAGCGTCTGATTGGACTGAACAACCGGCCCGCGAGCGAGGCCGCGCAGTTGGATCGCCGGACGGTCGATCCTGCCGATGTCGGCCGGCTGGCGGTGTCGAAAACGGTCTTCCGCGCGGCAAATGGCGCACCGCACAAGAAACACTTGATTTTGGTGGAAGGAGCCCGTACTATTCGTCCCGTGCCAGACGTTAACAGCGTCTCGCATAATCCTCCGAAACCTCCTCCTTTGGTGGATTTTCCGCGGAACCGACAGGTTCCGCTTTTTTTTTGCCCCAGGCCTGGACCGAGCCGGGCCTGCGGCCCCGCCGGGTGCTGCCGTAGTGCACAAGAAACGTCCCGGCCGCACAGCCGGGTCGTATCCTCGCTGTCCGGGCAAGGACGGGGTCGTCCGCCGGATCATGCCCGTCGACGCTGGTCGAGCTCACCGCTTTGTCCATGGACAAAGCGGCAGTACGGGGTGGCGCAGCCTGACGCCGGCGCGCGCGGTCAGGTCGCGGCCTGACCGGCCGCTGCCTGCATCCAGCGACCCTCGCCCAGCGGGCCGAGAGTCGACCGATGCCAGCGCCGCAGGGTGCTCCGGTGTCCGACGCTGACGATGGTGGTGTCCGGCAGCATGGCGGCCAGCAGTCCGTACAGTTCGGCTTCCGCCATCTCGTCGAGCGCCGAGGTGGCCTCGTCGAGGAACAGCAGCGTCGGCCGCATCAGCAGGGCGCGCGCGAAGGCGACCCGCTGCTGCTCGCCGCCGGAGAGCACCTGCGCCCACAGGTCCTGCTGCTCGAGCCGTGGACGCAGGTGCCCGAGGCCGCAGCGTTCGAGCACCGCGTCGAACGCCGGGTCGTCGGGCACCGGCAGGCCGGGATAGCAGATCGCCTCGCGCAGGGTGCCCAGCGGCAGGTAGGGCTTCTGCGGCAGGAACAGCACCCGCGCCGGGGGCGGCAGGCGGACCGTGCCATTGCCGTACGGCCAGATCCCGGCCAGTGCGCGCAGCAGCGTACTCTTGCCGCTGCCCGAGGGGCCGCTGATCAGCACCGCGTCACCCGCGGCAACCGCCAGCTCCAGGCCAGTCACCAGTGGCCGGCCATCGGGCAGCGACACGTCGAGGCCGTGTGTGGCGAGCGGGGTGGCGTCCCCCGCGGCCGCCGTCTCGTACGTGAAGCGATCGACGCCGTCCGGCCGTGCCTCCGAGGCAAGCAGGCGCGCTTCGAACCCGGTGAGCCGGTCGACGGTCGCCTTCCACGCCGCGATCGCCGGGTAGGCGTTGATCAGGTAGGACAGCGAACCGTGTACCTGCCCGAAGGCCGACGAGATCTGCATCAGGCCGCCGAGCTGGATCTCCTTCGCGAAGTAGCGGGGAGCCGCCACCACGAACGGGAACACCGTCGCGAGCTGGTTGTAGCCGTTGCTGAACCAGGTCAGCTTCTTCTGGCGCTGCATCAGGCGCCAGTAGTTGGCGAACACCTCGCCGAAGCGGTGCCCCATGCGCAGGCGTTCGCCCGCTTCGCCGCGGTACAGGGCGACGCTCTCGCTGTTCTCGCGCAGGCGCATCAGTCCGTACCGGAAGTCTGCCTCGTGGCGCTGCTGATCGAAGGTCAGCCGTACCAGCGGCCGACCGATGCGGTTCGCGAGCCAGGTACCGACCGCGGCATAGGCGACCGCGGCCCAGACCATGTAGCCGGGGATCGTCAGGTCCATGCCCGCCACCGACAGGGTGGCCGGGCCGGACAGCGTCCACAGCACCACCACGAAGGAGGCGAGGGTGACGATGGCGTTCATCAGGCCCAGGCCGAGGTCCAGCGTCTGGTCGCACATCAGGCGCACGTCCTCGCTGATGCGCTGGTCCGGGTTGTCGGTGCCCGCGGCGGGTCCGGTCGAAGGACCGGCGGCCGGACCGGCGTCCACCAGTTGCATCCGGTAGTAGGCCTGCCCGGCGAGCCAGCGATCCATGTAGCGGCCGGTGAGCCAGCGCCGCCAGCGGACCTGCAGCATCTGGTTCAGGTAGAGCTGGTAGACCACGATCAGGATGTACAGCGCCGCGAGCAGCAGGAAGTACCAGAGCAGCGCGACGAAGCCGGGCTGGTCGTAGGCCTGGATCGCGTTGTAGAACTCGTTGTACCAGGCGTTGACCTGCACCAGCATGTACACCGAGGCCAGGTTCAGGGCGACCACCGCGCCCAGCAGGGCCCATGCGGCCAGGCGTTCCTCCGATCGCCAGTAGGGACTGGCGAGGCGCCAGAACAGGCGCAGGAATTCGAGCATTCGCACGGGCTTCAAGGCGGGTCTCCGGTGGTCGTTCCCGCAGTATCATCGCGCACGATGTCCCCCTACAGGCGATCGCGGCGCACGGCCCTGCCGCGGCGGTACCCTCGTTGATCGGCGAGCTGCTGTCTTCGCTGGGCAGCGCCATCGGTGCCTCTGGGTCGCTTCCGGTCAGCCTGCCGGTGCTGGCAGCCTGCCTGCTGGTCATGTCGGCCGCTTCGGTCGTGTTCGGGATGTCCGGCTTCGGCGCCTCGCTGATCACGGTGCCGCTGCTGTCGCAACTGGTGCCGCTGCCGCTGCTGCTGTCGATGACCGTCGCGACCGACCTGCTGTCGGCCTGCATCGTTTCGCTCACCACGCGCTGGCGCGCGCGCCAGCCGGCCGGCGTGCCTGCGGCCGCGGGGGCGCCGGCGCGTGCGTCGGCAGCACGGGCACGTGCCGATCGCACCGAACTGCTGCGCCTGGGGTCCACCGCGGTGCTCGGTGCCGCGCTGGGTGTCACCCTGCTGGTGGGCCTGCCCCGGGAGGCATCGATGCTCGCGCTCGGCGTGTTCCTGCTCGCCTACGGTGCCTGGTCGCTCGGTTCACGGCTGCCGGAACGGCCGCTGTCGTCGCGCTGGGCCTGGCCCGCGGGCTTCGCCGGAGGGTTGCTGGGCACGCTGTTCGGCATCGGCGGGCCACCCTACGTGATCTACCTGTCGCGGCGGATCATCGACCGCGACCGGTTGCGCGCCACGATCGCGGTGATCGTGCTGATCAGCCTGCTCATCCGCTTCCTGGCCTTCATGGCCGCCGGCCTGCTGCTGCAGCCGGGGCTGCCCGAACTGCTCGCCATCCTGCTGCCGGCCTGCGCGCTCGGGGTGTTCGTCGGCAGCCGCCTGGTCGAGCGGCTGTCGCGCGAACGGCTGCTGCGCGTGATCGCGCTGCTGCTCACCGGCAGCGGCGTGCTGCTGCTGGCGAGGGTGGCCGTGTCGTGAACGGCGCAGGCGGCGTGGGCGGCACCGGTTTGTCAAGCACGATCATTCGCATGCGGATGCTGCGCAGGGCTGCGCGCTCACTATAATTGCGCCGCGCCGGGATGGCCTTGCGATGCGTGCAGCGCATGCATGCGTTGCCCCGGAGGCCTTGCTGCAAGCGTTGCGCGACGTCAAGTCTTGACAGTGCAACGTGCTTCGAGCAGGCAGCAGCCGATCGCGGCGCTGCGGGACCGATTGCCCGTTATGGAGGCAACCCGGTCGATCGCAAGCAACGATGCGGGCTGCGGGGCGGATCAGGCCCGGTTATCCACAATCGCTGTGAATAGTTTTCAGTGTCTTCGGCGCTTTCGTCGCCCCACTTTAGTTTCGTCGAACGGATCGAATGGCCAACGCGCGCTACGATGAAGGTTCCATCCGGGTCCTGAAGGGGCTCGAGCCGGTGAAGGAACGTCCCGGCATGTACACCCGCACGGGCGACCCCGGGCACATCATCGCCGAGGCGATCGACAACTGCGTCGACGAGGCCCTCGCCGGGCATGCGAAGAAGATCGAGGTCACGCTGTACGCCGATGGCTCCATCGGCGTGGCCGACGACGGCCGCGGCATCCCGGTCGGACCGCACCCGGAAGAGAAGGTACCGGTGGTGGAACTGGTGTTCACCCGCCTGCATGCCGGCGGCAAGTTCAACAAGCGCGCCGGCGAGGCCTACTCGTTCGCCGGGGGCCTGCATGGCGTCGGCGTGTCGGTGACCAACGCGTTGTCGCAGCGCCTCGATGTCGAGGTACGCCGCGAAGGCGCGCTGTGGCAGATCGGCTTCGCCGACGGCGACGTGGTGAAGCAGCTGAAGAAGGCGGGCGATGCGGGGCGCGAGACCGGCACCCGGCTGCGCATCTGGCCGAACCCGAAGTATTTCGACCAGCCGAAGGTCCCGCTGGACGAACTCGAGCGGCTGCTGCGCTCGAAGGCCGCCTTCCTGCCCAACGTGGCGGTGACGCTCGCCACCGAGAAGGCCGGCGGCACGTTCGAGTCGCGCACCTGGCGCTACAAGGGCGGGATCCACGAATACCTCGAGGAACTGCTCGGCGGCGCGCAGACCCTGACGCCGATCTTCACCGGCGAGAAATACGCGGGCAAGCCGGGCGAGAACGACACCTTCGCCGAGGGCGAAGGCGCGGCCTGGGCGATCACCTGGGCCGAGGACGGCGCGGTGGTGCGCGAGTCCTACGTGAACCTGATCCCCACGGCGGCCGGCGGCACCCACGACAGCGGCCTTCGCGAGGGCCTGTTCAACGCGGTGAAGAACTTCATCGACCTGCACAACCTGCTGCCCAAGGGCGTGAAGCTGCAGCCCGAGGATGTCTTCGGGCGTGCCTGCTACATCCTGTCGGCACGCGTGCTCGACCCGCAGTTCCAGGGGCAGACCAAGGAGCGCCTGTCCTCGCGCGACGCGGTACGGCTGGTGTCGACCATGGTGCGCGATCCGTCCGACCTGTGGCTGAACGAGCATGTCGAGTACGGACGGGCGATCGCCGAACTGGCGATCCGCCAGGCGCAGCAGCGGATGCGCTCGGCGCAGAGCCGGGTCGAGAAGAAGAAGGGTTCCGGGGTGGCGGTGCTACCCGGAAAGCTGACCGACTGCGAATCCGTCGATCCGCGCGACAACGAGGTGTTCCTGGTCGAGGGCGATTCCGCCGGTGGCTCCGCCAAGCAGGGGCGCGACAAGAACCTGCAGGCGATCCTGCCGCTGCGCGGCAAGGTGCTCAACTCGTGGGAGCACGAGCGCGACCGGCTGTTCGCGAACAACGAGATCCACGACATCGCGGTGGCGATCGGGGTCGACCCGCACGACCTCGATGCGCCGGACACGGTGGTCGAGAACCTGCGCTACGGCAAGATCGCGATCATGGCCGACGCCGACGTCGACGGCTCGCACATCCAGGTGCTGCTGCTGACCCTGTTCCTGCGCCATTTCCCGAAGCTGGTGGAACGCGGCAACGTCTACATCGCCAAGCCACCGCTGTACCGGGTCGACGTGCCCGGCCATGGCAAGCGCCTGGCGCGCAAGGTCTATGCGCTCGACGATGCCGAGCTCGAGACGATCGAGGACAAGCTGCGCAAGGAAGGCGTGCGCGACGGCGCCTGGCAGGTGCAGCGCTTCAAGGGCCTGGGCGAGATGAGCGCCGAGCAGCTGTGGGAGACCACGATGAACCCGGCCACGCGCCGGCTGCTGCCGGTGTCGATGACCCGGGCGGAACTGGCCGAGACACACAAGGTATTCACGATGCTGATGGGCAAGGGTGAAGCGGCGTCGCGCCGCGCGTGGATGGAACGTCACGGCAACGAGGTCGAAGCAGATGTCTGACCGTATGCCGGGGGCTGCAGGCGTGGGTGGCGTGCGATGAGCGGCAACGGAGACCAGCCGGACCTGTTCGGCAGCGCGCGCGACGCGGCGGCGGCAGTCGAGCCGTCCGCGGGCGTGGCGACGGCCGACGCGGGCAGCGGCGGCGTGCCGCCACGCGCACCCGGTGCGCTGCCGGCGATGCCCGACGGGGATTCCCTGCCGCTGTCGCTGTTTGCCGAGCATGCCTACCTGTCGTACGCGATGTCGGTGGTCAAGGGACGGGCGCTGCCCGATGTCTGCGATGGCCAGAAGCCGGTCCAGCGCCGCATCCTGTTCGCGATGCGCGAACTGGGCCTGAGCTCGACCTCGAAGCCGGTCAAGTCGGCGCGCATCGTGGGCGAGGTGCTGGGCAAGCTGCATCCGCACGGCGACCAGTCCGCCTACGACGCGATGGTGCGCCTGGCGCAGGACTTCACCATGCGCTATCCGCTGGTGGACGGCCACGGCAACTTCGGCTCGCGCGATGGCGACGGCGCGGCGGCGATGCGCTACACCGAGGCGCGGCTGGCGCCGATCGCGGAGCTTCTGCTGTCCGAGATCGACCAGGGGACGGTCGACTTCGTGCCGAACTACGACGGTGCGTTCCGCGAGCCGACCCTGCTGCCCGCCCGGCTGCCGATGCTGCTGCTCAACGGTGCCTCGGGCATCGCGGTCGGCATGGCCACCGAGGTGCCCTCGCACAACCTGCGCGAGGTGGCCTCGGCGGCGGTCGCGCTGATCCGCAACCCGAAGCTAGACGTCGACGCATTGCGCGGCTACGTGCCCGGGCCCGACTTCCCCGGCGGCGCGCAGATCATCTCCCCCGACGAGGACCTGCGCGCCGCCTACGACACCGGGCGCGGCTCGCTGAAGGTACGCGCTCGCTGGGTGTTCGAGGAGCTCGCGCGCGGCCAGTGGCAGGCGGTGATCACCGAACTGCCGCCCGGCGTGTCGGTGCAGAAGGTGCTGGGCGAGATCGAGGAACTCACCAACCCGAAGGTGCGTGCCGGCAAGAAGACGCTGACCCAGGAGCAGACGCAGCTCAAGCAGCTCACCCTTTCGGTGCTCGAGAAGGCGCGCGACGAGTCGAGCAAGGATGCGCCGGTGCGGCTGGTGCTCGAGCCGCGCAGTTCCCGGCTCGACCGCGACGAGTTCATCAACACGCTGCTGGTACACACCAGCATGGAGTCCAGCGTGTCGGTGAACCTGGTCACCATCGGCCGCGACGGACGGCCGCAGCAGAAGTCCCTGCGCGGCGTGCTCGCCGAGTGGATCGAGTTCCGCTTCGACACCGTGCGCCGGCGCTGCGAGCACCGGCTTGCCCAGGTCGACGAGCGGATCCATGTGCTCGAGGGCCGGATGCTGGTCCTGCTCAACGTGGACGAGGTGATCCGGGTCATCCGCAACGCCGACGAGCCGAAGCCGGAGCTGATGTCGGCGTTCAAGCTGTCGGAGCGCCAGGCCGAGGACATCCTCGAGATGCGCCTGCGCCAGCTGGCGAAGCTGGAGGCGTTCAAGGTCGAGCAGGACCTCGAGGCGAAGCGCGGCGAGCGCGCCGAACTGCTCGAGCTGCTCGAGAACCCGGCATCGATGAAGAAGCTGGTGATCAGGGAGATCGAAGGCGACGCGAAGCAGCATGGCGACGCCCGCCGTACGCTGATCAAGGCCTCCGAGCGCGCGAGCGTCGAGGTGGCCGTGGTGGACGAGCCGGTGACCGTGATCTTCTCGTCCAAGGGCTGGGTGCGCGCGCGCACCGGCCATGGCCACGACTGGACACAGTTCACCTTCAAGGAAGGCGACTCGCTGCAGTACGCACGCGAGGTGCGCACCGTCGACCAGGCGGTGTTCCTGGACACCCGCGGGCGGGCCTACACGGTGCCGGTGGCGCAGTTGCCCGGTGCCCGTGGCGACGGCGTTCCCGCGCCGTCGCTGCTGGACGTGCAGGAAGGCGCCCGCGTCACGCAGATGATCGCCGGCCGCCCCGAGGAGTGCGTGATGCTCGGCGGCACCGGGGGCTACGCGTTCTGGTGCACCCTGGGCGACATGCTGTCCCGGATCAAGGCGGGCAAGCAGTTCATGGGGCTGGCACCGGACGAAGAGCCGGTGAAGCCGGTGCTGTTCCAGCCCGATTCGGCCCCGTCGGTGGCCGCGGTCTCCGCCTTCGGCCGCCTGCTGGTGTTCGCGATGGAGGAGTTCAAGCAGCTGTCGGGCGGAGGGCGGGGCGTGATCGCCATCGGGCTGGACGACGGTGAAAAGCTGGTCGCGATCGGGCCGTGCAACGGAAAGTCGCTGCGGCTGGGCGGTGCGGGCAAGATGGGCAAGCCCGGCGAGATCGATATCCGGGGTGCCGACCTCGAGCACTACGTCGGCCGGCGCGCCAGAAAGGGCCTGCTCCTGCCGAAGAAGTTCCGCGCCGACGCCATCCTGCCGGGGCCGGGCTGATGTTTTCCGCTTTTAGGATTTGACAAGCGGGCCGGTCAGCGCCAAAATCCGCGATTCGCATTTTGGAGGGGTTCCCGAGCGGTCAAAGGGATCAGACTGTAAATCTGACGGCTCTGCCTTCGAAGGTTCGAATCCTTCCCCCTCCACCACGCCTTTCCGACGTCGGTACGACGTCATCCACAAGAATCAGGTTTTGAATCAAGCTTCTGGAATTCAGCACTCATCGATACACCCCAGTTTCCGCGTCGCGGCCGCGTGTCCGGGTTTCCCGGAGCCGGCGATCGAACCCGCCCCTCGATCCAGCGATGCCGTCTTCATTCAGGCCGGTCACGACATCAGGTCCGGCCGGAGTTCGCGTCCGCAGTCAGGGCGTGGCGGCCGTGAGCGCCGGTGCACCAGCGGCAGGCGGTCGGCGGGAACCTTCGAGCGGGAGGTTCCGGCAGGCAGTCAGGCGGGTCGGCAACGATCCATCGCGGGTGTAGCTCAATGGTAGAGCAATAGCCTTCCAAGCTAAAGACGAGGGTTCGATTCCCTTCACCCGCTCCAGAACCCGCACCGAACACCAGACATCGAACACCGAACACAGAACACAGAACACGCAGCACCCGCCACGCAGCACCCCGTCTTCGCCCATGTAGCTCAGTGGCAGAGCACTCCCTTGGTAAGGGAGAGGTCGCCCGTTCAATCCGGGCCATGGGCACCACCACAGAGCCGGCAGCCCGGGGAGTCCCGGCGGCTGCCGGCGCGATGATCCGGCAGTCCTTCAAATCCACCCGTACCCGCAGCAGGAGCTCCAGTCATGGCCAAAGGAAAATTCGAACGCACGAAGCCGCACGTGAACGTCGGGACGATCGGTCACGTGGACCACGGCAAGACGACGCTGACCGCGGCGATCACGACGATCCTGTCGCGCAAGTTCGGTGGCGAGGCGAAGAGCTACGCGCAGATC
>JAJTHE010000033.1 GCA_021298815.1 Betaproteobacteria bacterium
GATGGCGATGCTCGGCTCGATGGCCGGCATCCGGATGACCCATGTCGCGTACAAGGGCGCGGTGCCGGCGACCACCGACCTGGTCGGCGGCCATGTGCAGCTGATGTTCAACGGGCTGGCCACGCCGCTGCCGCACATCCGGTCCGGCAAGCTGCGTGCGCTGGCGATGGCGGGTGCACGCCGCTCCGACCTGCTGCCCGAGCTGCCGACGGTGCAGGAGGCCGGCGTGCCTGGCTACGAGTACGAGCAGTGGGCCGGGCTGTTCGCCCCCGCGGGCACGCCACCGGAGATCGTCGCCCGCCTGAACGCGGAGTCGGCACGCATCCTGAAGCAGCCCGACGTGCGCGAGAAGCTGTCGCAACTCGGGCTCGAGGCGCAGGGCGGCAGCGCGGAAGACCTGGCGCGTGCCGTGCGCACCGAGCTGCCGCGCATGGCCGAGATCATCCGGCAGGTGGGCATCAAGCCCGAGTAGCGCTGCAGAAGCCTGGCGGCAGCGCCTCGCTCAGTCGCCGCCCGGCGCCGGGCGATCGATGCCGTTCAGGCGCTCCATCACCCGGCACACCGCGGCCATGTCTTCCTTGTCCATGCCCTGCGCCATCGCTGCGGTGAACACCTGCGCCGAGGCCGAGAACAGCGGCACCGCGCATTCCAGCGACTTCGCGAAGCGGCCGATCACCTGCATGTCCTTCTGCCAGACGTCCATCTTCGATGCGACGTCGCGGTCGTAGCGTCCTTCCACCATCTGCGGGGCGCGCAGTTCGAACATGCGCGAGTTGCCGGCGCCGCTGCGCACCAGGTCGTAGATCGCCGACAGGTCGAGGCCGGCCCGCTCGGCGAGCACCATTGCCTCGGCGGTCGCCACGGTGTGCACCGCCACCAGCAGGTTGGCGATGAACTTCACCCGGCTGGCATTGCCGAACTCGCCGGTATGGTGGCTGGCCCGCGCGCAGCCGGCGAAGGCTGGCGCGATCCGTTCATGGTCCTCGGCCCGGCCGCTGGTGTAGACGACCAGGTCGCGCGTGCGCGCCTGCGCGCCGGTGCCGCTGATCGTGCAGTCGAGCATCTGCATGCCGGCGCTGGCGAGCAGCTCGCGGCAGGCTTCCTTGTCCGGGATGTCGAAGGTGCCGCAGTCCGCGACCAGCAGCGCCGGATTGCCAGCGGCGACCAGGCCCTGCTCGCCCGAGATCACCGCGCGCAGGATGTCCGCGCCGGGGAGGACGGTGAGGACCTCATCGACCGCGCGCGCGACCGCTGCCGGCGATTCCGCCGGCGTGCCGCCGGCCGCGGTGAACGCCTGCATGCGTGCCGTATCGACGTCGTGCCCGACCACCGTCCAGCCGGCATCGAGCAGGTGCCCGGCCATCGCCGAGCCCATGATGCCCAGGCCGATGAAGCCGACGCGGCGCGCCGGTGCGTGCCCGGGTGCCGCGGCCGTCATCGGTGGTCCGCGCCCGGCAATCGCCGGTCAGGCGCGATCGAGGATCGCATGCGCCGTCCGGATCGCGTCCTCGACCGCCGCCACGTCCTGCGGCGTCCACTTGCGCGGCGACGGGTTGTAGTGCACCGAGATCCAGCCGGTCAGCGCCTCGCCGCGGATCACCGGCGCGAGGATCTGCGCCTTGGTGCCGTAGATCTGCATCAGTTCCTTCGGCGGCTGGAACTCGGCGTTCGCGCAGTCGTCCTGCACCAGGATGCGCCGCTCGCGCTCGAGCCAGGACGCGGTCTGGGTCTTGCGCTGCTGCAGCGAGGTCTCGACCGCGATCGAGTTGATGCCTTCGCCGCGTCCTTCCGCGACCACGCCGTTCACCGCGAAGCCGTGCGCGGGCACGTCGAGGCGGATCGTCGTGCGGCTCGCGCCGACCTTGCGCAGCAGGTCGTCCATCAGTGCCTGGAATTCCGCGACCAGTGATGCTGTCGTTGCCACGTGCTGCCTCCGTTGTCTATTCGATCTTGATGCCGGCGGCCTTGATGACCTTCGCCCACTGGGCGATCTCTTCCGCGAGGCTGCGCCCCAGTTCCTCCGGCGTGCTGCTGCCCGCGACCACCGCCTGGGCCGCCAGCCGATCGCGAACCTCGGCATTGTCCACGGTCTTGCGCACCGCTGCATTGAGCGTCGCGATGATCTCCTTCGGCGTGCCGGTGGGCACGTACAGCCCGAAGATCGGCGTCACCTCGAAGCCGGGGTAGCCCGACTCGGCGATGGTCGGCACGTTCGGCATCGTCGGCAGGCGCTGCGGGCTGCTGACGCCGAGCGCGCGCAGGCGTCCCGCGTTGACCTGACCGAGCCCGGCGGTCACGGTCACGAAGCCGATCTCGGACTCGCCCGCCGCGACCGCGGCCACCGCCGGCGGACCGCCCTTGTAGGCGACATGGGTGAGTGCGCTGCCGGTCCGGCTCTTGAACAGTTCTCCCGCCAGGTGCTGGCCGGAGCCGATGCCGCCCGATGCATAGTTGAGCGCGCCCGGCTTCGCGCGCGCGAGCGCGACCACGTCCTTCACCGTCTTCACCGGCAGCGACGGATGCGAGGCGAGCAGGTAGGCGCCGGTGCCCA
>JAJTHE010000022.1 GCA_021298815.1 Betaproteobacteria bacterium
CATCCTCGCCTGGCTTTCCTGATAATCGGGGTCAGAGACGATTTTCCGGAAAATCGTCTCTGACCCCGATTATCAGGAAAGCCAGGCGAGGATGCGGGGGTCGAAGCCGCTACGGTGGCGGGCGATCACGGGTTCGGCGGCGTCGATGAAGGCCTGGCGTTCGGCGGCGGTGGGCACGATGACTTCGTTCTTCGCGGGGTCGAGCTGCGACAGGACGAACGCGTCCTCGGCGCCGGCGAGTTCGCGCTGGTAGACGGTCGCTTCGCGGGCGGCTTCGAGCACGGCCTCCCGGACGTCGGCGGGCCAGCCGTTCCAGACGCGTGCGTTCAGGATGAACGCGGTGCCGCCGAACAGGTGGCCGGTCAGCGTCATGTAGCGGTGGTACTCCTGCACGCCGAAGTTGTACGTGTTGGTCAGCGGGTTCTCCTGTGCATCGAAGCGCGGGCCGGCGACCTGCTCGACGAACTCCTTCACGTCCACCGGGATCGGTACGAAGCCGAGCGCGGCGAACAGCTCCTCGTGCAGCGCGCTCATCTGGGTGCGGATGGTGAGCCCCCGGCAGTCGGCCGGCGTGCGGATCGGACGCACCTTGTTGGACAGGTGCCGGAAGCCGTTGTCCCACAGGCCGAGCAGGCGCACGCCGGTCTTCGCATGCATGCCGGCCTCGAGCAGGGCGCCCAGTTCGCCGTCGAACGCCGCATGCACCGTCGGACGGTCGCGCACGATGAACGGCAGCTCGAGCGCGCCGAACTCGGGCACCGGCCCGGTGAAGCGCACCGACGAGATGTAGCAGGCCTCCAGCTCGCCGTTCTCGACCATCGATGGCAAGTCGCCCGACGGCCGGCCCAGGTCGAGCACGTTTCCGATCAGCTCGAACTGCACGCGATCCTCGCCCAGCCGCGCGGCCAGCCGCTCGCCGAAGCGGCGCGCCGCCTGGTTGTGGATCGATGCGGGCATCTGGTAGCCGCCGAAGCGGATGCGGACCGGCGTGTTCGACTGCGTCATCGCAGCCTCCTCTGTTGGGGTATGTGGGCGCATGGATCGCACCAGATTTATGTCGATCCAACGGCTTCGTCGTGGACAAGCGACGCCGCCGGTTGACGAACTGCAAGCTGCGCATGCTATCGCAAAGCGCGACGCCGCCCGGTGCGAACCAAAGCGTGCGCTGCAGCGAACGATGGGTCTAGAATGACATCGTGAACGAACCGTCGCCTGCCCCCGCCTCTTCGACCTTCTCCGTCGTCGGGCTCGCGCTCAGGCGGCCGTACACGTTCATCGTGATGGCGCTGCTGATCCTACTCGCCACGCCCTTCGTCCTGCGCAACATGGCGACGGACATCTTCCCCGAGATCGACATTCCGGTGGTGTCCATCATCTGGACCTACAACGGGCTGTCGGCGCAGGAGATGGGCCAGCGCGTCGCCAACACCACCGAGCGTGGACTGACGACGACCGTCAGCGACATCTCGCACATCGAGTCGGTGTCCCTCACCGGCGTGTCGGTGCTGAAGATCTTCTTCCAGCAGGGCGCGAACATCCAGACCGCGCTCGCGCAGGTGGTCGCGGCCGTGCAGCCGCAGGTGCGCCAGCTGCCGCCCGGCATCACGCCGCCGCTGATCATCAAGTATTCGGCCTCCAGCATCCCGGTGATCCAGCTTGCGCTGTCGAGCCCGACGCTGCCCGAGCAGTCGGTGTTCGACGCCGCGGTCACCCAGCTGCGGCCGCAGCTGGTGACCATCCCGGGCGCGGCCATCCCCTTCCCCTACGGCGGCAAGATCCGCGTGGTGTCGGTGGACCTCTACATCCCGGCGATGCAGGCACGCGGGCTTGCGCCGGCCGACGTGGTCAACGCGGTGAACGCGCAGAACCTGATCCTGCCCGCCGGCAGCGCGAAGTTCGGCGACACCGAATACAGCGTGAAGATGAACAGCTCGCCGGATGCGATCGCCGGACTGGGCGACCTGCCGGTGCGCACCACCGGCGGCACCACGGTCTACCTGCGCGACGTGGCAGCGGTGCGCGACGGCTTCTCGCCGCAGACGAACGTGGTGCGCCAGGACGGCAACCGCGGCGTGCTGCTGTCGGTGCTGAAGAACGGCGGCGCCTCGACCGTGGACATCGTCAACGACCTGCTGGCGATGCTGCCCAAGGCGGTGAAGATCCTGCCGGAAGACATCAAGGTCACGCCGCTGTTCGACCAGTCGGTGTTCGTCAAGGCCGCGGTGAACGCCGTGGTGGTCGAGGCGCTGATCGCCGCCGGCCTCACCGCGCTGATGGTGCTGCTCTTCCTGGGCAACTGGCGCAGCACGCTCATCATCGCGATGACCATCCCGCTGTCGATCCTCGCCTCGATCATCATGCTGCACATCCTGGGCGAGACGCTGAACCTGATGACGCTCGGCGGCCTCGCGCTTTCGGTGGGCATCCTGGTCGACCAGGCGATCGTCACCATCGAGAACATCGAACGCCACCTGCACCTGGGCAAGCCGCTGGAACAGGCGATCCTGGTCGGCGCCGGCGAGATCGGCGTGCCAGCCTTCGTCGCCACGCTGTGCATCTGCATCGTGTTCGTGCCGATGTTCTTCCTGTCCGGCGTCGCGCGCTTCCTGTTCGTCCCGCTGGCCGAGGCGGTGGTGTTCGCGATGCTCGCGTCCTACATCCTGTCGCGCACGCTGGTGCCGACCATGGTGATGCTGCTGATGCGCGGCGTGCATGGCAGGGCGGAACCCGAAGGCGCGAAGCGCAGCCTGCTGCAGCGGGTGTACCGTGGCTTCGACCAGAAGTTCGAGCATGTACGCCGCGCTTACACGATCACGCTGTCGGCCGCGCTTGCGTCCCGCAAGACCTTCGCCGTCCTTTTCCTCGGCTTCTGCGCGCTTTCCTGCCTGCTGTTCCCGTTCCTCGGGCAGGATTTCTTCCCCTCTGTCGATGCCGGGCAGATCCGCCTGCACCTGCGCGCGCCGACCGGCACCCGCATCGAGCAGACCGCGCGCATCGCCGACCAGGTCGAGACCGCGATCCGCGAGATGGTGCCGCCGGAGGAACTCGAGACGATCCTCGACAACATCGGCGTGCCCAACAGCGGCATCAACCTGTCCTACAGCAACGCCGGCACCATCGGCACCTTCGATGCCGAGGTGCTGATCGCGCTTAAGAAGGGCCACCGGCCGACCGACGAGATCATCAGCCAGCTTCGCCTCGAACTGCCGAAGCGGTTCCCCGGCATCGAGTTCTTCTTCCAGCCGGCCGACATCGTCACCCAGATCCTCAACTTCGGCCTGCCGGCGGCGATCGACGTGCAGTTCTCCGGCGCCCGCATGGCGGAGAACGCGGCGCTCGCCGGCGAGCTGGTGAAATCGATCCGGCAGATCCCCGGGGCGGTCGACGTGCACGTGCACCAGCGGCTCGACAACCCCTCGATCGACCTGCGCATGGACCGCGCACGACTGCAGCAGGTCGGCATGACCGCCTTCAACGTCGGCCAGAACGTTCTGATCTCGCTCTCCGGAAGCGCGCAGACGGCGCCGGCGTTCTGGCTCAACCCGAACAACGGCGTGGTCTACAGCGTGCAGATGTCCGCGCCCCAGTACAGCGTCGATTCGCTCGACGCGCTTCTCAACATCCCGGTCGGCGCGGCCGGCGTCGGCAGCGTGGCCGGCAGCGCGCCGCAGGTGCTCGGCAACCTGGTCGAGGCTCGGCCAGCACGCAGCCTGTCGATCGTGTCGCGCTACAACCTGTCGCCTGTGGTCGACGTGTACGTGAGCGTGCAGGGCACCGACCTCGCCTCGGTCGCGCGCCAGGTGGAACGGAAGGTGGAGGAAATCCGCCCGAAGCTGCCGCGCGGCAGCGATGTCACCATCCGCGGCCAGGTGCTGACCATGCAGGAATCGTTCGTCGGCCTGGGCGTCGGCCTGGCGATGGCGATCGTGCTGGTCTACCTGCTGATCGTGGTGAACTTCCAGTCGTGGACCGACGCCTTCATCATCATCATGGCGCTGCCGGCCGCGCTCGCCGGCATCGCCTGGATGCTGTTCATCACCGGCACCACGCTGAGCGTGCCGGCGCTGACCGGCGCGATCATGACGATGGGCGTGGCCACGGCCAACAGCATCCTGGTGGTGTCGTTCGCACGCGACCGCCTGGCCGCCGGCGTGCCGCCGCTGTCCGCGGCGCTGGAGGCCGGCGCGACGCGCATCCGCCCGGTGCTGATGACCGCGCTGGCGATGGTCATCGGCATGGTGCCGATGGCGCTGGGCATCGGCGAAGGCGCCGAGCAGAACGCGCCGCTCGGCCGCGCGGTGATCGGCGGCCTGCTGCTCGCCACCGTGTCCACCCTCTTCTTCGTGCCGGTGCTGTTCGCCGACGTGCACCAGCGGATCGCGCGGCGCAAGGCGTCACGCGCCGAAGGCGACGGCACCGGGCTGCCGCCCGCGCCGGCGCATACCTGACCCGAACCCGACCCGCAGCGGCAGGCCGACACCCGGAGTTCCGCCTCGATGTCCGAACAACGCCACCACGACCTTGCGATCCACCCGATAGAAGACACCGATCCCGCCGACCTGGTGCGGCGACGGCAGGTCGTGCGCCGCGGCAAGTGGCTGGCCTTCTTCCTGCTGGTGCTGCTGGCCGTCGGCGCCGGGCGCGCCGTGGTGATCCGCAACACCAATGCCAGCGCGCTGGAGGCGGGCATCGCCGAGCTGTCCAAGGTCTACGTTCGGGTGACGCAGCCGAAGACCGCCGACGTCGGCCAGACGGTGACGCTGCCCGGCACCCTGCAGGGCTATACCCAGTCGCCGATCGGCGCGCGCGCGAGCGGCTACGTGAAGCGCTGGCACCGCGACATCGGCAGCCGCGTCAAGGCAGGCGAGGTACTCGCCGAGATCGACACGCCGGAGATCGACCAGCAGCTCGTGCAGGCGCTGGCCGCGCGCGAACAGACCGCGTCGAGCCTGGCGCTGGCCACCAGCTCGCTCGAGCGCTGGGAAGCACTGCGCCGAAAGGACGCGGTGTCGCAGCAGGAACTCGATGAACGGCGCAGCAACGAACAGCAGGCCCGGGCCAACCTCGCCGCCGCCGACGCGAACATCGTGCGCCTGCGCCAGCTCGAGAGCTTCAAGCGCGTGGTCGCCCCGTTCTCCGGCGTGATCACCCGGCGCAACGTGGACGTCGGCGACCTGATCGACGCCGGGGGCGGCGCCGCGCGCGCGCTGTTCGTGCTGACGCAGACGGAGACGCTGCGCGCCTTCGTCTCGGTGCCGCAGAGCTATGCGCACCTCGTGCGCGCAGGACAGGAAGTGAAGGTGAGCCAGGTCGAACTGCAGGGCCAGGTGTTCACCGGCAAGGTGGTGCGCACCGCGTCGGCCATAGACCCGGCCACGCGCACGATGCAGGTGGAAGTCAACCTGCCCAACCCGGACGGCGCGCTGATGCCGGGCGCGTTCATCCAGGTCGCGCTGCCGCTGAAGGCGAGCCAGGCGACGACCGTCGAATCGAACACGCTGATGTTCCGCGCAGAAGGCATTCGGGTCGCGGTGGTCGGCGCCGACGGCATCGTCAAGCTGCGCCCGGTCCGCCTGGGCCGCAACTTCGGGCAGACGGTGGAGATCCTGGACGGCGTCGCACCAGCCGACCGGGTCGTGATGAACCCGTCCGACTCGCTCGGCGAAGGCGACCGGGTGACCGTGGTCACCGCGCCCCCCGGCGGCCGCGACGGCGCGAAGGGCGGCGCCGCGAAGGGGAAAGGGGACGGAAAAGGGGACGGAAAGGGACCCGGCGATCCCAAGGGGCAGCCGAAGGCATGAAGCGCACCGACCGCCAACCGGATCCACGGCGCCGGCGCCTGGTGGCAGCGCCGGCGCTGATGCCTGCGCTGGCACTGGCCGCGCTGCTGCCCGCCTGCACCGCCGGACCCGACTACACGCGCCCGGTGCTTGCGATGCCCGAGGGCTGGAAGGTCGAGGCACCGTTTCGCACCGGCCGGCCGGACGACGGCGCACTGAGGGGGCCGTGGTGGCAGCGCTTCAAGGATCCGACGCTCGATGCGCTGCAGGACAAGGCACTGGCCGGCAGCGCGACGCTCGAGATCGCGACCGCCCGCCTCGCGCAGACCGGTGCACTGCTCGAGTCCGCGCTCGCCGCCCGCTATCCGCAGGCTGCCGCCGCGCTGCGCGACCAGCGCCTGCGCGTGTCGCAGAACCGGCCGCTGACCAACTATGCGCAGCGCCAGTTCTCCACGGTCCAGGACGACTACCTCGCCGTGCTGTCGGTGTCCTACGAGATCGATTTCGCCGGCCGCGTGCAGCGCTCCATCGAGGGCGCCCGCGCCACCGCGGCACAGTCGGCCGCCGATTTCGAGAACGCGAAGCTGCTGCTCGCCGCAGACCTCGCCACCGCCTACTTCAACCTGCGCGCGGTCGACGTCGAACTCGACGTGGTACGGCGGGCGATCGGACTGCAGCAGCGCTCGCTCGCGCTGGCGAAGTCGCGCCATGAACTGGGCGCGGCCTCGGGCCTGGACATGGCCCAGCAGCAGGCCCTGCTCGATGGCACGCTGACCCAGGTCGACCTGCTGCGACGCCAGCGCGGGCAGTTCGAGCATGCGATCGCGACGCTCACCGGCACGCCGGCACCCCTGTTCTCGCTGCCGCCGCAGACGCATCCGCTGGTGCCGCCGGTGGTGCCGATCGGCGTGCCGTCCGACCTGCTGCAACGCCGGCCCGATGTCGCCGCCGCCGAACGCGCGATGGCGGTGGCCAATGCACAGGTAGGCCTCGTCGAGGCGGCGTTCTATCCGAGCATCGTGCTCGGCGGCACCTACGGCGCACAGAGCCGGGACCTGTCGCAGCTGTTCTCGCTGCCGAGCGTGGTCTGGTCGCTCGGCGCCAGCGTCGCGCAGTCGATCTTCGATGGCGGCCGCCTGCGCGCGCTGTCGGCGAGCGCACGGTCGGGCTACGACATCACGGTGGGCAACTACCGGCGCGTGGTGCTCACCGCGATGCAGGAAGCCGAGGACGGCATCATCGGCCTCGCCGCGCTGGAACGCGCGCATGGGCAGGCACTGACCGCCGTGGCCAGCGCCAACCGCGTGCTGGACATCGCGACCGCCCGCTACGAAGGCGGCATCGCCACCTCGCTCGACGTGATCGTCGCGCAGCAGTCGCTGCTCAATGCCGAGCGGCTTGCCGCCCAGATCCTCGGCCAGCGCATGCTGGCCTCGGTGTTCCTGGTGAAGGCATTGGGCGGGGACTGGCAGGGGATGGCAGAAACGCGCAAGCCCTGAGCCGTGCCATCCCGCCCGGCTCAGGCGATCGGCAGCCCCTGCACGTTCGCGCGGCTCAGTTCGTCGTGCAGCGCGATCACCGGCGCCACTGCCGGGTCGGTGACGCCGCTGCCCACGGTGGCGACGTAGCGGCAGGCGGCGAACGCCGCGGCCTTCGCCTCGTACGCGTCGATCCATGCGCGCCGCTGCGGCAGCCGCGCAGGGTCCACCGGCCATACGCCCGGACGCGGCCGCAGGTGGCCCTCGACGCCGATGCGCCACGGCTTGGCGGTCAGGCGCGCACGGAAGCAGCGCTGGTTGAGGCACATCCGCGCATAGACAGGGTCGGCGCCGACCGCCTCGAAGAAGCGCTGCACCTCCGGTTCGGCCGGGTCGAAGGTGCGATGGGTGGCGACCACCCGCAGCCCGGCCGGCGTGCGGTAGGTGCGCAGGTTCCAGCCGCGATTCACCGCGAGGAAGCTCTCGATCCGCTGCAGCGCCATCGCCTCCGGCCCGCCGCGCAGGGACTGGTGGACGCGCAGCAGGAAGGCCGCGATCGGCGAGAAGGCCACCAGCGACACCGACAGCAGCAGCCCGCCGAACAGCCAGGAGCCCTGTGCCAGCCCGGCACCGATCGAGGCCAGCGCCAGCACCGCGAGCACCACCAGCCCGGCCTTCCAGGTCGAACGCGGCGTGAAGTCGACATCGGCGAACAGCACGTCCGGCACGTTCAGGCAGCGCGCGCCGTAGCTGTTGCGGGTCACCACCGCGCGGCCGTCGCGGACGACGATCTCCTCGCGGATCGGCACGCCGGCCGCGCCGTTGTAGGGCATCTTCGGTTCGCGCTTCGGCAGGACCTCGCCCGCCTCTATCCGCCGCATCGCCTCGGCCGCGCGCGCATCGGCCATCGCCCGGGCGTCGTCCTGGCCTGTGTCGGACCAGCCGAAGCGGCGCACGGTGACCTTCCGGTCGCCGATACGCGCCTGCAGGCGGGCCTCGGCCCAGTAGGCGGGGACGATCATCCTGCGCTCAGGCGCCGGCCAGCTCGAAGCGCCGCACCTCCGCCGGGAAGCGGCGGGCGGCGACCAGCATCATGCCCTCGAACATCATGTTCGCCGCGAGGAAGGCCGCCATGCCGGACACGTCGTGCGGCGGGCTCACGGTGTTCACGTCGACCGCGACGATGTCCAGTCCGTGCAGCCGGCGGAACATGTCGATGCCCTCGCGTGCCGACAGGCCACCCCAGCTCGGCGCGCAGACGCCCGGTGCGCAGGACGGATCGAACGCATCCATGTCGAGGCACAGGTAGACCGGCCGGCCTTCCAGCTTCCGGCGCAGGTCGGCCATCACCGCCGGGATGCCGCGCGCCATCAGCTGGTTCATCGTGACGATGTTGTAGCCGAGCTCGTTCGTGTGGCCGAAGCCGCCGGGACGGAACACCGTGCCGCGCACGCCGACATGCCAGCTGTTGGTGGTGTCGACCAGTTCCTCCACCGCCGCATAGTGGAACTGCGTGCCCGCGTTGTGCTCGTCTGGCCCGGGCGGCAGCGCGCTGTCGGTGTGCGAGTCGATGTGCAGCACCGCCATGCCGCGATGGCGGCGGCCGACCGCGCGGATCACCGGCAGCGAGATGCTGCCGTCGGCGCCCATGGTGATCGGTACCGCGCCGCCGTCCACGATGGCCCCCACCGCCGCCTCGATCTGCGCGAACGCATGGTGCACCTTCGACGGCACCAGCTTCACGTCGCCGACGTCGACCAGGCCGAGCTTCTCGGCCACCGGGAAGTCGGCGAACTCGGGATTCCAGTGGCGCATCAGCCGCGACTGCTCGCGGATCGAGGTCGGACCCTGGCGCGCCCCGACGCGGAACGCATGCGTGCCGACGTCGAACGGGATGCCGAGCACGGCCGCATGCGCGCCGGCGATCTCGGTCGCATAGGGCACGCCCATGAAGGTGTTCGGACCGCTGCACAGGTCCTTCAGCGAAACCGTCTTGCCCACGTCGTTGCCCGCCATGTCAGTCCGCCCGTATGCTGGCTTCGCGCGCGATGCGCTGGAACAGCGCAAGGTCGGCTGCGATGATCTTCCCGAATTCCGCCGGCGTGCTCGACCGGGGGTCGACCGCCAGTGCCGGGAAACGTTCCTTCGCCTCGGGCGTCGCCACCGCGCGCACCAGCTCCGCGTTGATCGCCTGCACCACCGCGACCGGCGTGCGGCCGGGGGCGATCACGCCCCACCAGTGGTCGGACACCATGCCCTTGATGCCCAGTTCGGCGAACGTGGGCACGTCGGGCTGCGACGGATGCCGGCGCGCGGCGGCGATCGCCAGCACCTGCAGCTTGCCTGCGTTGAACAGCGCGGCGGCGGACGCGAAGGTCGAGAACACCGCATCGACCTGCCCGCCCGCGGCATCGGCCAGCGCCGGGGCCGATCCCTTGTACGGTACGTGCACCACGTCGATGCCGGCAGCGCGCCTGAACAGCTCGACCATGAAGTGGGTGGTGGCTCCAGTGCCGCCCGAGGCGATCGTCACCAGCCCGGGTTTCGCCTTCGCCGCGGCGACCAGCGCCTGCGCATCGCGATGCCGGCCGCGCGAGGAATAGAGGTACTGCGCCGAGGTACCGAGCAGGCTCACCGGCGCGAAGTCCTTCGCCGCCTCGTAGGGCAGGTTCTGCAGCACGCTGGAGGAGGCGGGGAACGCAGTGTCGGCGAGCAGCAGCGTGTAGCCGTCGGGGTTCGCGCGCGCCACCACCGCGTTGCCGATCGAGGTGCCCGCCCCCGGCCGCGGATCGATCACCACCGGCTGGCGCAGCGTGTCGGTCAGGCGGGCGCCGATGATGCGGGCGATCACGTCCGAACTGCCTCCGGGCGAAAACGGCACCACCATGCGGATCGGACGGTCGGGCCAGGCAGGCGCGGCTGCGGCTGCGGCTGCGCCAGCAGGCACGGCGGTGGACGCTGCGAACAGCGCCACGATCCAGCGACACGGACGGAATGAAAGGCGCAGGGACATCGGGTCGGACCTCGGGGTCGGCAGCGGCCGAGTATCGACGATGCCTGCCGCGAGCGGCAAGCGCGACGACCGGCGCAGCGGCACGGCAGCGGCACGGCAGCCGTTCGGGCATGCTCGGCGCATCGCGTGGCCTGGAGCTTGCTTCGGGCACCCGCCTCTCCAACGCCTTTCGATCGGACCCCTGCAGATGCCGGCATGCCAACCCGCTCCGGGGACCACCCCGCTCGCACTCCCCGCCAGCCTCGCCCTGGCCCTGCTTTCGGCGCCGTTCGTCGACGCGCATGCCCAGGCCGGGGTCTGGCCCGAGCGGCCGCTGCGCCTGATCGTCCCCAACCCCGCGGGCGGCGGTGCCGACATCATCGGACGCCTTGTCGGCCAGCAACTGGGCGAGCGGCTGCGGCAGCCGGTCGTGGTCGAGAACCGTCCCGGTGCGGGCGGCACCATCGGCATGGCGGCGCTGGCCAAGTCGCCTGCCGATGGCTACGCGCTCGCGATGGGCGTGACCGCGACCCTGGCGATCGCGCCCGCGCTGTACGACAAGGCGGGCTACGACGTCGAGAAGGACATCGAACCGGTCGCGCTGATGGCGCGCCTGCCGCTGATCCTGGCGGTGCATCCGTCGCTGCCGGTGAAGTCCGTCGAGGAGCTGCTGCGGCTGGCGCGGCAGCGACCCGGGCAGGTCGCCTATTCGTCGGCCGGGAACGGCACGCCGCCGCACCTCGCAGCCGAGCTGTTCAAGACCGCGGCGAAGGTCGACTTCCTGCATGTGCCGTTCAAGGGCGCCGCACCCGCGGTCGGTGCACTCGTGGCGGGCGAGGTGTCGCTGATGTTCGCGAACGCCCTGCCTGCCCAGCCGCATGTCCGGTCCGGCCGATTGCGCGGGCTGGCCGTCACCTCGGCACAGCGCTCCAGCGCGTTTCCCGACCTGCCCTCGGTGGCGGAGGCCGGGCTGCGCGACTACAGTGCGGTGCAGTGGTACGGCGTGGTCGGGCCGGCGCGAACGCCGCGGCCGATCGTCTCGCGGCTCAACCAGGAGATCAACGCGGCGTTGCAGGTACCCGACGTGCGCGCACCGCTGCTGGCCGAGGGCGCGGACATCACCACCGGCACGCCGGAACAGTTCCGTGCCTTCGTGCGCGACGAGGGCGTGCGCTGGGGCGGCGCAGTGCGGCGATCGGGTGCAAGGATCGATTGAACCGGCAACCCTTCAACCCTTCACCGCCTTGTACATCGCCAGTGCCTTGACCCGCTGCACCGCGTGGTCGACCACCGGCGCCGGATAGTCGGTGCCGACCATGCAGCCGGCCATCTTCTGTTCCAGGGCCGGCATCGTCCACGGGGCATGGATGTACTTCGCGGGTACCTTCGCGAGTTCGGGCAGGTAGCGGCGGATGAACTTCCCGTCGGCGTCGAAGCGCTCGGACTGGCTCACCGGGTTGAAGATCCGGAAGTACGGCTGTGCATCGCAGCCGGTCGATGCCGCCCACTGCCAGCCGCCGTTGTTGGCCGACAGGTCGAAGTCGTTCAGGTGGTCGGCGAAGTAGCGCTCGCCCTGGCGCCAGTCGACCAGCAGGTCCTTCACCAGGAAGGACGCGACGACCATGCGCAGGCGGTTGTGCATGTAGCCGGTCTGGTTGATCTGGCGCATCGCGGCGTCGACGATCGGGTAGCCGGTGCGCGCCTCGCACCAGGCGGCGAACAGCGCCGGGTCGTCCGCGAAGGCGAGGCGGTCGTACTCGCGCTTCCACGAACCCCCGACCACGTGCGGATGCTGCGACAGGATCATGAAGTAGAAGTCGCGCCACACCAGCTCCGACAGCCAGACGCGCGCGCCTTCGCTGGCCGAGGCCTTCGCATGGGCGAGGCGTGCCAGCTCGCGGATCGACACCGTCCCGAAGCGCAGGTGCACCGACAGGTAGGAGGGTCCCTTCACCGCCGGGAAGTCGCGCCGCTCGTGGTAGCCATCGATGCGCTGCAGGAAGGCCTCGAGCAGGCTGCGCGCGCCCGACTCGCCCGTCGGGATGTCGAGCGCCGCCAGGTTGCTGCGCTCGAAGCCGATCGATTCGAGCGTCCAGTCGGCCGGGCGCCGTTCGCCGGCCGGCGGCGGCTGCAGCTGCCCGGGCGCCGGCGCGAACGGGCATTCGGACAGTTCGCGCGCCCCCGACTCGGCGAGCTTCTTCAGCCAGGCATTCTTGTACGGGGTGAACACGCCGAACACGGTGCCGCTGCCGGTCAGCACCTCGCGCCGTTCGAACACGACCTGGTCCTTGCGCGTCTCGAACGCGATGCCGGCGGCGGCCAGCGCCTCGCCCACCGCGCGGTCGCGTTCGATCGCATCGGGCTCGTAGTCGTGGCCGGCAAACACCGCCTGCACCTGCAGCCGCGTGGCCAGCGCCGGGATAGCGCGCCGGGCGTCGTCATGGCAGACGATGACGCCGCCGCCGGCCGCCGCCAGCCGGGCGTCGAGTTCGAGCAGGCTCTCGCGGATGAATTCCACGCGCCGGTCGGCCTTCGACGGCAGGCGGTCGAGGATCGCCCGGTCGAACACGAATACGCACCAGACGCGCCGGGCGGCCGCCAGGGCGGCGCTCAGGGCTGCGTTGTCCCCGGTACGCAGGTCGCGGCGGAACCAGCACAGCGCACTGTCGCGCGTTCCGTCGCGCGTCTTTTCGGTCATCCGCCGGTCCCACCCTAGGCAAAGGGACCGAATTGTGGCGTCCCGGTGCGGCGATTACAATGGCGGGCCCGAATGACCACGCCCATGCCCATCGAAACGATCAACCTGACCGGCCACTTCCTGATCGCCATGCCCGCCATGGCCGATCCGAATTTCTCGAAGACGGTCACCTACATCTGCGAGCACAACGAGAAGGGCGCGCTCGGCGTGGTGGTCAATCGTCCGACCGACATGACCCTCGAGGGCCTGTTCGAGCAGGTCGACATCCCGCTCGAATCGCCGCGGCTGCGCGGGCTGCCGGTGCACTACGGCGGCCCGGTGCAGGTCGACCGCGGCTTCGTGCTGCACAAGCCGATCGGCAACTGGCAGTCGACCCTGCAGGTGCGAAACGACATCGGGCTCACCACCTCGAAGGACATCCTCACCGCGCTCGGCCAGGGCGGCGGGCCGGAACAGGTGCTGATCACCATCGGCTATGCCGGCTGGGCCGCGGGCCAGCTCGAGAACGAGATCCGGCAGAACGCCTGGCTCACCGTCGATGCCGATGCCGTGACGCTGTTCGACCTCGCGCCGGAAGCGCGGCTCACCGGTGCACTGGGCCTGCTCGGCATCGACCTGTCGCGCCTGTCCGAGCAGGCCGGCCATGCATGAGCAGGCCGGCACCGTGCTCGCGTTCGACTACGGCACGCGGCGCATCGGCGTCGCCGTCGGCGACCTCGGCCAGCGTTCGGCGCATCCGCTGACCACCATCGACGCCAGCGACCGCGCGGCCTCGGAAGCGAAGATCACCGCGCTGGTCGACGAGTGGCGCCCGGCGCGGCTGGTGGTCGGCGTGCCGTTCTCTCTCGACGGCCGCGAACACCAGATGACCCGGTCCGCTCGCGCGTTCGGGCGTGCGCTGTCGCGCCGCCATTCACTGCCGGTCTCAGAGGTCGACGAGCGGCTGACCTCGGTCGACGCAGAGGCCACGCTGCGCGAGGCAGGCCTCGACCGGTCGCGCCGCGCCGGGCTGGTCGATGCGCAGGCCGCGTTCATCATCCTGCGCTCCTTCATGCTTTCCCTCGAAGCCCCGCGATGACGCCCCGTCCCTTCCCGGATGCCGATCCGTCCGCATTGCCCGCGGTCGATACGCTGCTCGACGCGCTGGTCGACCAGATCCGCCCGCAGATCGATCCGGCGCGCTGCGCGATCGTCGGCATCCACAGCGGCGGCGTCTGGCTGGCCGAGCGCCTGCACCGCGCGCTCGGGGTATCGTCGCCGCTGGGCACGATCGACGTCGGCATGCACCGCGACGACCTCGAGACCTCGGGCCTGCGCATTCGCATGCGCGCCTCGATGATCCCGTTCGAGGTGGCCGGGGCCGACATCCTGCTGGTCGACGACGTGCTGCATACCGGGCGCACCATCCGCGCCGCGATGAACGAGCTGTTCGACTACGGCCGGCCACAGCGCATCCGCCTGGCCGCGCTGCTCGACCGCGGCGGACGGCACCTGCCGGTGGCGGCGACCTTCCTGGGCGCCCATGTCGAGCTCGACGCCGGCCACGAGATCGTGCTCGAACGCTGCGCGAGCGGCGCCCATGCCGACACGCTGCTGCTCAAGGTGCAGCCTCGCCCCACCTCCCCAGCGTGACACCGACGCGATGACCATGACCCGCAATCCACAACTCGACCAGCACGGCGCACTGAAGCACCTGCTGTCGATCGAAGGCCTGCCCCGGGACGTCCTGGTCAACATCCTCGACACCGCGCGGCCGTTCGTCGGCGTCACCGAGCGCGAGGTGAAGAAGGTGCCGGTGCTGCGCGGCAAGAGCGTGTTCAACCTGTTCTTCGAGAACTCCACGCGCACCCGCACCACCTTCGAGATCGCCGCCAAGCGGCTGTCGGCCGACGTCATCAACCTGAACATCAACGCCAGCTCGGCGAGCAAGGGCGAGTCGCTGCTCGACACCATCTCGAACCTCTCGGCGATGGATGCCGACATGTTCGTCGTGCGCCATTCGCAGAGCGGCGCGCCGTTCCTGATCGCCAGCCATGTCCGCGAAGGCATCAGCGTGATCAACGCCGGCGACGGGCGCCACCAGCACCCGACCCAGGCGCTGCTCGACATGTACACGATCCGCCACTACAAGCAGTCGTTCACCGGGCTCACCGTGGTGATCGTCGGCGACGTGCTGCATTCGCGGGTCGCGCGTTCGCAGATCCATGCGCTTTCCATCCTCGGCGTGCCCGAGATCCGGGTCGTCGGTCCGAAGACGCTGGTGCCCGACTCGCTCGGCCGCATGGGCGTGCGCGTGTTCAACCGCATGGAAGAGGCGCTGACGGGCGTCGACGTGGTGTCGATGCTGCGCCTGCAGAACGAGCGCATGGACGGCGGCCTGTTGCCCAGCGCGCAGGAGTACTACAAGAGCTACGGGCTCACCGCCGAGCGGCTCGCGCTGGCGAAGCCCGATGCGATCGTGCTGCATCCCGGCCCGATGAACCGCGGCGTCGAGATCGAATCGAGCGTGGCCGACGGGTCGCAGTCGGTAATCCTGCCGCAGGTGACCTTCGGCATCGCGGTGCGCATGGCGGTGATGTCGATCCTGGGGGTGGGCTGAGATGGCGGGGCAACTGGTGATCCATGGCGGCACGGTGGTCAATCCGGTCACCTGCCGCGAATACCTCGCGGACATCGCGATCGAAGGCGGCATCGTCTGCGCGATCGGCGCGGTGCCCGACGGCTTCCGCAATGCGCGGCGCATCGACGCCACCGGGCTGATGGTCGCCCCCGGGCTGGTCGACCTGTCGGCGCGGCTGCGCGAGCCGGGCTACGAGTACAAGGCGACGCTGGAATCCGAACTCGCCGCCGCAGTCGCCGGCGGCGTCACCAGCCTCGCCTGCCCGCCGGATACCGACCCGCCTCTGGACGAGCCCGGCCTGGTCGAGATGCTCAAGTACCGCGCACAGACGCTCGCGCTGTCGCGGGTGTATCCGGTGGGCGCGCTCACCCAGGGGCTGACGGGCGAGCGCATCACCGAGATGGCGGAACTGACCGAGGCCGGCTGCGTCGCCTTCTCGCAGGCCGACCACCCGGTGACCGACACGCGCGTGCTGATGCGCACGATGCAGTACGCGGCGAGCTTCGACTTCCCGGTCTGGCTGCGGCCGCAGGAACCCTTCCTCGCGCGCGGCGGCGTCGCGCACAGCGGCGAGGTGGCCACCCGGCTCGGGCTGCCCGGCATCCCGGTCTGCGCCGAGACGATCGCGATCGACACCCTGGTCACCCTCGCCCGCCTCACCGGCGCGCGACTGCACCTGTGCCGGCTGTCCAGCGGGAAGGCGGTCGAGCAGGTGCGCGCGGCGCGCGCCAGCGGGCTGGACATCACCTGCGACGTGGCGATCCACCACCTGCACCTGTGCGACATCGACATCGGCTACTTCGATTCCCACAGCCACCTGGTGCCGCCGCTGCGCAGCGTGCGCGACCGCGATGCGCTGCGTGCAGCCCTGGCCGACGGCACGATCGACGCGGTCTGTTCCGACCACACGCCGGTCGACGAGGATGCCAAGCAGCTGCCGTTCGGCGAGTCCGAGGCCGGCGCGACCGGGCTCGAGCTGCTGCTGCCGCTCGTGCTCAAGTGGGCGGCCGAGCAGTCGATCGACCGCGCCACCGCGCTCGCCCGCATCACCCGCGACCCGGCACGCATCCTGCGACTGCCCGGGGGCCGCATCGACGTCGGGGCCCCCGCCGACCTCTGCCTGTTCGACCCGCTTGAAGACTGGATCGTCGGCCCCAGAACACTGGTGAGCCAGGGCAAGAACACGCCGTTCTCCGGACTGCCGATGGTCGGGCGGGTGCGCCACACGGTGGTCGGGGGAGAGCCGGTGTTCTCGCGCGCCGGCTGACGCCGGCCAGGCCCCACCCAGACCGTTGGAGCAGATGATGGATCACCCCGTGGACAACCCCCTCCTCGACCTGTCGGACAAGCCGCGCTTCGGCGACATCCGGGTCGAACATGTCGACCCGGCGATCGAATCGCTGCTGGCGCGCAACCGGGCCGAGGTCGCCCGCATCGCGGCCGACACCGCCACGCCCGACTGGGATGGCTTCGCCGCCCCGCTGGAGGACGCATCCGACCGCCTGCGTCGCGCCTGGGGGCTGGTCGGCCACCTGAACGCGGTGATGAACAGTCCGGAACTGCGCGAGGCCTACAACGGCAACCTGCCGCGCATCACCGAGTACTACACCGAGATGGGCCAGAACGAGGCGCTGTTCTCGAAGTACAAGGCGCTTGCCGCGAGCGAGGGCTTCGCCCGGCTGTCGCCCGCCCGGCGCAAGGTGATCGAGAACGAGGTGCGCGACTTCCGCTTGTCCGGCGCCGAACTGCCGCCGGCGCAGAAGCAGCGCTACCGCGAGATCAGCGAACGGCTGGCCACCCTGTCGTCGCGCTTCTCCGACAACGTGCTCGATGCCACCAACGCGTTCTCCCACTACGAAACCGACCGCTCCGCGCTCGCCGGCCTGCCCGAGGACGCGATCGAGGCCGCCGCGGAGGCCGCGAAGGCCGAGGGCCGCGAGGGCTACCGCTTCACGCTGCAGGCACCCTCGTACATGCCGGTGATGCAGTACGCGGACGACCGCCACCTGCGCGAGGGCATGTACCGCGCCTATGTCACCCGCGCCTCCGAGTACGGCAAGCCGGAATGGGACAACAGTCCGCTGATCGGCGAGATCCTCGCACTGCGCCACGAACTGGCGAGGCTGCTCGGCTTCCCGGATTTCGCCGGACTGTCGCTGGCGGCGAAGATGGCCGATTCCGCGCAGCAGGTCGACGAGTTCCTGCGCGAGCTGGCCGCCAAGGCGCGCCCTTTCGCGCTGCGCGACCTGGAGGAACTGAAGGCCTTCGCGGCCGACCGGCTGGGCATGCACGACCTGCAGTCTTGGGACCTCGCCTATGTGTCGGAGAAGCTGCGCGCCGAGCGCTATGCGTTCTCGGACAACGAGGTGAAGCAGTACTTCCCCGAGCCGCAGGTGCTGCCCGGCATGTTCCGCGTGGTCGAGACGATCTACGGGCTCACCATCACCGAGCGCGATGCGCCGAAATGGCATCCCGACGTGCGCTACTACGAAGTCGCCGACGTATCCGGGAAGCCGATCGGCCACTTCTACCTCGACCTCTACGCCCGCGCGTCAAAGCGCGGCGGCGCCTGGATGGACGATGCGATCGCGCGACGCCGGATCGGGGGCGAGGTGCAGCTCCCGCTCGCCTACCTCACCTGCAACTTCCCGGCCCCGGTCGCGCGCGCCGACGGCAGCCCGCGCCCCGCGCTGTTCACCCATGACGACGTGGTCACGCTGTTCCACGAGTTCGGCCACGGCCTGCACCACCTGCTGACCGAGGTGGACGAACTGTTCGTGTCCGGCATCAACGGCGTCGAATGGGACGCGGTCGAGCTGCCCAGCCAGTTCATGGAGAACTTCTGCTGGGAGTGGGACGTGCTGAAGCACCTGACCCGCCATGTCGACACCGGCGAGATGATGCCGCGTGCACTGTTCGACCGGATGCTCGCGGCAAAGAACTTCCAGAACGGGCTGCAGACACTGCGCCAGGTCGAGTTCGCGCTGTTCGACATGCGCATCCATGCGGCGGCGAGCGCCGAGGGCGGCGTGTCGGCGCAGGCGGTGCTGGAAACGGTGCGACGCGAGGTTTCGGTGCTCAATCCGCCCGAATTCAACCGTTTCGCCCACGGTTTCTCGCATATCTTCGCCGGCGGGTATGCTGCAGGCTACTACAGCTACAAGTGGGCGGAAGTACTGTCGGCGGACGCCTACAGCCTGTTCGAGGAGCGCGGCGTGCTCAATCCCGAGATCGGGGCCCGCTTTCGGGACGAGGTGCTGGCGCGCGGCGGCAGCCGGCCGGCGCTCGAATCCTTCGTCAAGTTTCGCGGCCGCGAGCCGAAGATCGATGCACTGCTCAGGCATGGCGGGATGGACGAAACCGTCGCGGCCTGAGGACAACGGCACTGCGCCGGCGGGAGACGAAGATGCGGACGGACGGAATGGACACGGACAGGCATGACACCCGGGCGGGCCGGGTTTCCCGGCCGCGCCTGGCGGGCGCGTCGACGGCTGCGCTGGCGGCGGCGGGCGCCCTGTTCCTCGGCCTCGCCTTCGTCCCGGCCGGCGTCGACGCCCAGATCCGCTGCTGGACGAACGAGAGCGGCAGCCGCGAGTGTTCCGACCTGCCGCCACCGGCCAATGCCAAGGGCGTGAACGAGGTGCGTGGCCGCGCCGGCCGCATCGAGGGCCAGGAATCGTTCGCCCAGCGCCAGGCCGCCGACCGCTTCCCGGTCACCCTGTGGAGCAACGACTGCGGCGAGCCCTGCACCAACGCCCGCAAGCTGCTTGCGAGCCGCGGCGTGCCGTTCACCGACCGCAATCCGGCACTGCCCGCGCTGCAGGAAGAGTTCAAGAAGATGACCAAGGGCCAGATGCAGGTGCCGCTGCTGATCGTCGGCACCTCGACGCTGGTCGGATTCGAGGAAGGCCAGTGGAATTCGACGCTCGACGCGGCCGGTTATGCGCGCACGCCGATGCCCGGGCGGCGCCCGGGCACGCAGGCGGCAGCGCCCCAGGCGCAACCCCCGCAACGCGGCGGGGCACCGGCCCAGCCCGCGCCGCCGCCGCGCGCGCCGGGTGCCGGTCCTGCAGGCACCGGCGGCTCGATACCCGGACAGCAGGTCGGCCCGGGTGGCGTGGTCGTGCCGCCGCAGCCGGTGGCCGGACAGGGCGCGCAGGGCTCAGGCTTCGCACCGCTGCCGGAAACCTCCGGCGGGCCGGGTGCGCCGGTGGTCGAGACGTTCTCTCCGGCCGGTCCGGCGGGCGGCCCATCGATCCCGCGCTGATCGGCGCACGCCGATCGGCCCGGCGCTGTCGAGCCTGCCAGCCGGCTTTGGCTCCGCAGCGCACAATAGGGGCATGAAGCCCCCGAAGAGACTTGAGTCGCTGATCGAGGAAGGACTGATCGACACGGTCGTCCGCCAACTGATGAGCGGCAAGGAAGCGAACGTCTACGTCGTGCGCAGCGGCGACGAGACGCTGTGCGCGAAGATCTACAAGGAAGCGACCCAGCGCAGCTTCCGGCAGGCCGTCGACTACACCGAGAACCGCAAGGTCAAGAACAGCCGGCAGGCCCGGGCGATGGCCAAGGGCACCCGGTTCGGCCGCGAGGCGCAGGAGGCGGCCTGGCAATCGGCCGAGGTCGACGCGCTGCACCGCCTGTTCGCCGCCGGGGTGCGCGTGCCGGCCCCGCGCAACTTCTGCGACGGGGTGCTGCTGATGGAACTGGTGTCCGACGGCGACGGCAATGCCGCGCCCCGGCTCAACGACGTCGTGTTCACCCCCGAGGAGGCGGTGCGGCACCACGGGTCGCTGCTGCGCGAGGTGGTGCGCATGCTGGGTGCCGGCGTGATCCACGGCGACCTGTCCGAGTTCAACATCCTGCTCGCCGAGGACGGCCCGGTGATCATCGACCTGCCGCAGGCCGTCGATGCCGCCGGCAACAACCATGCGAAGCGCCTGCTGCTGCGCGACGTGGTCAACCTGCGCGAGTTCTTCGGCCGCTTCGCGCCCGAGCTGCTGCAGACCGACTACGGCCGCGAGATCTGGGACCTCTACGAGCGCGGCGCGCTCACGCCCGAGGTCGTGCTGACCGGACGGTTCGCGGGCGAGGCCGGCGAAGTCGACGTCGACGGCGTGATGCGCGAGATCGACGACGCGCTCGCCGAGGAGGCGGCGCGCCGCCTGCGCCTGCAGGCCACCGAGTGACCGGCCACCCGGCGGCCAGGCGTTCGATGCTGCAGTGCATCCACGGACCATGCCCGGGCGCAACCGGGATGACACTGCCACCTTGAGATCGCCGCATCCGCCCCCATTTCCGTGCAGGATCGGCGTATGCAGGGTCCCCGGCCCATAGCCGCCGTCAATCAGGCCGATACCAACATTCAATTGGCCTGCCCCGGCGGTTGGGGCTAACCTCGAACACTGATTCTTCCCCCTCCCCTTCCACCTCCCTCAACCCCGCGAACCAAGGAGTCATCCATGTCGCTGATCAACACCCCGGTCAAACCCTTCAAGGCCACCGCCTTCCACGATGGCAAGTTCGTCGAAGTCACCGAGCAGTCGCTGAAGGGCAAGTGGAGCGTGTTCGTGTTCTACCCCGCCGACTTCACGTTCGTCTGCCCGACCGAACTCGAAGACCTGGCCAGCCACCACGAGACGTTCAAGAAGCTGGGCGTCGACATCTACGGCATCTCGACCGACACCCATTTCGCGCACAAGGCCTGGCACGACACCTCGGAAGCCATCAAGAAGGTCAAGTACGCGCTGATCGGCGACCCGACCGGCACGCTCACCCGCAACTTCGAAGTGATGATCGAGGAAGCCGGCCTGGCGCTGCGCGGCACCTTCGTGATCAACCCGGACGGCATGATCAAGCTGTGCGAGATCCACGACAACGGCATCGGCCGTGACGCGTCGGAACTGCTGCGCAAGGTCAAGGCCGCCCAGTACGTGGCATCGCACCCGGGCGAAGTCTGCCCCGCCAAGTGGCAGGAAGGCGCAGCGACCCTGAAGCCGTCGCTGGACCTCGTCGGCAAGATCTGACCGACACCCCTCCCGGGAAGGGCGGCCACCCGCCGCCCTTCCCGGGGACCCGCGGCGAAGCTGCCGCCAGTCCCGCCCACCGCTCAAGCCGCGCGATCCGCGGCCGCAGCAGTGGAACGGGGCCTGCTGTCCCGAATTCCACCCAAAAGGTAAAGACATCATGCTGGACGCCGACCTCAAGACCCAACTCAAGGCCTACCTCGAGCGCCTGACCCAGCCGATCGAGCTGGTCGCCTCGCTCGACGATCGCCCCGCATCGCAGGAGATGCGCGAGTTGCTGGAGGAAATCGCTAGCCTGAACGACAAGGTCATTGCCCGCTTCGACGGCAGCGATGCCCGCCGCCCCTCGTTCTCGGTCAGCCGCGTCGGCCACGACATGGGCATCCGCTTCGCGGCGATCCCGATGGGCCACGAGTTCACCTCGCTGGTGCTCGCGCTGCTCCAGGCCGGCGGCCATCCGCCGAAGGTCGAGGCCGACGTGATCGAGCAGATCCGTTCGCTCGACGCCGAACTGAAGTTCGAGACCTACATGTCGCTGTCGTGCCACAACTGCCCGGACGTGGTGCAGGCACTGAACCTGATGGCGGTGCTCAACCCGAAGGTGCGCCATGTCGCGATCGACGGCGGCCTGTTCCAGGACGAGGTCGAGTCGCGCCAGATCATGGCGGTACCGTTCGTGTACCTGAACGGCGAGCCGTTCGCCTCGGGCCGGATGGAGATCGCCGACATCCTGGCCAAGGTCGACAGCGGCGCCGCCGCGCGCGATGCCGCCCGCCTCGGCGCGAAGGAAGCCTTCGACATGCTGATCGTCGGTGGTGGGCCCGCCGGCGCGGCAGCGGCCGTCTACGCCGCGCGCAAGGGCATCCGCACCGGCATCGTCGCCGAACGCTTCGGCGGCCAGACGCTCGACACGCTGGGCATCGAGAACTACATCTCGGTGCTGGAGACCGAAGGGCCGAAGTTCGCCGCCGCGCTGGAAGCGCACGTGCGCCACTACGGCGTGGACATCATGAACAGCCAGAAGGTCGTGTCGCTGGAGCCGGCCGCGCAGCCGGGCGGCCTCGCCAGCGTCGTGCTCGCCAATGGCGCGGCGCTGAAGGCCCGCTCGGTGATCCTCGCTACCGGCGCGCGCTGGCGCAACGTCAACGTGCCGGGCGAGGCCGAGTACCGCAACAAGGGCGTGGCCTACTGCCCGCACTGCGACGGCCCGCTGTTCAAGGGCAAGCATGTGGCGGTGATCGGCGGCGGCAACTCCGGCGTCGAGGCTGCGATCGACCTCGCCGGCGTGGTGGCCCATGTGACGGTGGTCGAGTTCGCCGACCAGCTGAAGGCCGACGCGGTGCTGGTGCGCAAGCTGAACAGCCTGCCCAACGTGACCGTGCACACCAGCGCGCAGACCACCGAGATCACCGGCGACGACGGCAAGGTGAACGGCCTGAAGTTCACCGACCGCCGCAACGGCGAACAGCACATGGTGGAACTGGCCGGCGTGTTCGTGCAGATCGGCCTGGTGCCCAACACCGAGTGGCTGAAGGGCGTGGTCGAGCTCAGCAAGTACGGCGAGATCGTGATCGATGCCAAGGGCGCGACCAGCGCCCCGGGCATCTTCGCCGCGGGCGACGTGACGACCGTGCCGTTCAAGCAGATCGTCATCGCGGCGGGCGAGGGTTCGAAGTCGGCGCTGTCGGCGTTCGACTACCTGATCCGCACGCCGACGGTGGAGCTCAGCGCGGCTGCGTAGTCTTCGGGGCATGGCTGCGTGCGCCTCCGCTGCGCCTGCGGCCATGCGCCGGCGGCCCGGGCGGGTCGCCGGCACGCCCGCCCGGTGCATTCCGGCGTGGCGTCAGGCATCATGCAGCCATCGTCATGACCGATCCGACGCCCCCCTTGCCGCTGTCCTCGACGCCATCCCCCGCATCGACCGACGGGCCGGAGACGGCACCGGCCGCACTGTTCGACGCGTTCATCAGCTATTCGCATGCGGACGATGACGACGCACAGGCACTGCTGCGCGACCTGAAGGCGCGCGACATCGCCGTCTGGATCGATGCCGAACAGATCGAGCCGGGCGACCTGTTCGTCACGGTACTCGAAGCCGGCATGAAGGCCTCGCGCAACGTGCTGCTGCTGGTGTCGCCACGCTCCCAGGCCTCCGCCTGGGTGACCGAGGAGTACGCGAACGCGCTCAACCTGATCAACGGGCGGCGGGACACGATCCAGCGCCGGCTGATCCCCGTGCTGCTCGGCGGCGCGGCACCGGACGGCTTCCTGGCAAGCCGCCACCAGGTCGACCTGCGCAACCCGGCCGATCGCGGCAAGGCACTGGACCGGCTGGCGGCGACCCTGCGCGGCAGCCGGTCGCACGCCCGCAGATCCGCGCCCGCAGCCCCGCTGATCGCGGCGCCGGCCGGCGAAGCCATCGACGAGGTGCAATACCTCACCCGGTACATCGGCCGGATGCAGGACGAGACCGCTCCGCTGCGGCGCGCACGCTACTGGTCGCCGATGGTGGGTGCGCTGTTCACCGCGCCGGCCTTCTGGCTGCTCGGCGAGCAGGCGTCGCTGCAATTGATGGGGACAGCGGCCGGCGCAGCCGTGACCGGCCTGCTGGGCTGGGCCGTCACCGCGTATTCGCTCTCGGCGACCGAGCGCAAGGCGAGCACGCTGCGAAACCTGCGCGACGGCATCGAGCTGTGCCGGCTGCGCACCGGGCCGATGTGCGAGGTGCTGGAGCAGCGCTTCTGGTCGCTGGTCGACGGCGCCTCGCAGGTATCGCCGCCGGGGGCCGCATGAGCCTGCCGCCCGCCGACGATGCGGTGCGCATGGCGATCGTCGACAAGGTTCAGCGGCTCGACGAGCTGCAGGCGGACGAGCTCGACGCGCGCCGGCGCGCAGCCCGTCGAGCCTGGATGTTCGTGCTGCTCGCCGGGGTCGTGCTGGCGCTGATCGTGGCCGGGTTCAGCTGGCAGGTCGTGCGCAAGCGCGCCGAACTGGCTGCGCTGACCGCCCAGGCCTCGACGGCCCAGTCGGACCTCGCCGCCCTCGATGCCCGCATCGCCGGCCTGAAGGCGCGCGAGGCGGAACTGGACCGGAACGTGCAGTCGCTGACCCGCGCGCTCAGCCAGTTGCCGAAGGCGCAGCTGGAGGCGGCCGTGGACAGTGCATGGGGCGGGCAGAATCCACCGGCACAGTGGGTGCCCCGGGTCTACATGCAGATCGTCGCGGCCGAGGATCGGGCATGGGCTGGCGAGATCGCGCGCCGCTTGCGCGAGGGCGGCCTGATCGTGCCCGGCATCGAGCTGGTCGCGAAGCACAGCAACCTGAGCAGGAGCGATGTCCGCTATTTCCGCAAGGCGGACCAGGCGGGCGCACAGGCGATCGTCGACCGGCTGGCAGCGATGGGCGTGACCGCGGTACCGAGCTACGTGACGGGCTACGAGGACAGCAGCAGCGTACGGCCGAACCAGTTCGAGATCTGGTTCCGCGCCGGCGCGCGCGAACAGCCGGTGCGCTGAACCGGCACGCGCAGGTTCAAGTCCGGGCGGTGCGGCGTCGTTAATTCGATTGTCCCGTCCACTGCAGGTCACGCCATGAACCGCCTCAGGAAGTACTTCGCCGAGGCCCGTACCCGGCGCCGGGCGCTCGCGGTATCCGGCCTCGTCGTCGCGATCGGCCTCGGCGTATCCGCCGTCGATACCATTGCCCAGCGCGAGGATGCCGCACGCAAGGTCCCGGTCGCCCTGCAGTTCGAGCGCGCCGCCGACCAATGGCTGTCCAATCCCGAACCCGCTTCGGCGCTGCGCCAGGCGATGGACGAGCAACGCCTCGCCGCGGTGGGCATCGCGGCCACGCCGCCCGGGCTGGTGCTCTACACCCTGGCGGACGGACGAAAGGCGAGCACGATCCTCCCAGGCTGCAGCAGCACCGGCTGCACCGGCAGCGTGCTGGACCGGCTCGCCGACGGCAGTGCCGCGTCCGGCTTCCCGCTGGTCCGGGTCGAGGTGGACAACCGCACGCACAGCCGGCGCGCGCTGGACGCCGCGCGCGCGATGCTGCCGTCGTTCGCGCTGCTCGGCATCATCATCGCCGCGCTGCTGGTGAGCATCCGGCTGCAGGCCGGTACCGGTACCGCGTCGGCCGGACTGGCGACCCGTCCCGAGACCGGCTTCGACGACGCGATCGGCAACCACGAGGCAAAGGCGGCACTGCGACGGGTGCAGGCGTTCCTGCGCGATGCGTCCAGGTACGCGAAGCTGGGTGCATCCGCACCGCGCGGCGTGCTGCTGGTCGGGCCACCGGGCACCGGCAAGACCCTGCTCGCGAAGGCGCTGGCCGGCGAGAGCGGTGCGCACTTCATCGCGGTCGATGGCTCGTACTTCACCGCGCCGTTCTATGGCGCCGGCGTGCAGAAGGTGAAGGCGCTGTTCCGGCAGGCGCGCAGCCACGCGCCCTGCGTGCTGTTCATCGACGAGGTGGACGGCATCGGCCGGCGCACGCGCAACGGCGAAGGCGGCCCGGGCAGCGGCGCGGAGTCGGAGCTGAACCGGATCATCAACCGCATCCTGGTCGAGATGGACGGCTTCGATGCGCTCGACAACGTGGTGGTGGTCGGCGCGACCAACCACGAAGAGAACCTCGACCCGGCGATGCGCCGGCCCGGACGTTTCGACACGGTGGTGCGGCTCACCCTGCCGGCCCTGCCCGACCGCAAGGCGCTGTTCGACCTGTACATCGGGCGTACCGCGCACGACGGCCGGGCGGACACCGCCGCCCTCGCCCGCATGACCGCGGGCGTATCGCCGGCCGACATCGCGAACATCGTGAACAAGGCCGCGGCCAGCGCGGCGGAAGCGGGTACCGATGCGGTGCATGAAGCCCACCTGCTGTCGGCGATCGAATCGCATCATCTCGGCGGCGAAGTGTCCGCGCATCGCGGGCTGCTCACCGAGGACACGCGCCAGCGCCTCGCCTACCATGAAGCCGGGCATGCCCTGGTCGGCCACTGCCTCGGTGCCGGCCAGGTGGAGCGCGTGACGATCGAACCGCGCGGCGTCGCGCTCGGCGTCACCCACATCACGCGCGACAGCGAAGACCCGATCTACGACCAGGCCGAACTCGGCAGCCGGCTGGCGATGATGCTCGGCGGGCGCGAAGCGGAACTGCTGGTCCAGGGCAGCGTGTCCAGCGGTGCCTCGGACGACCTCAAGCGCGCATCGGCGCTGGCGGTCGACATGGTGGGCACGCTCGGCTTCTCGCGCACCTTCGGCCTGCTCAGCGTGACCGGCGTGCCGAAGGACCTGCTCGGGCCGGACGTGCAGGCCGGCCTGCTGACCGAGGCGCGTGCGCTGCTGGAAGAGGCACAGGCGCGCTGCCGTGCAGTGCTGGTCGAACGGCGTGATGCGCTCGACGCCGTCGCATCAGCGCTGCTGCAACAGGAGGTGCTGAGCGGCGAGGACTTCAGGGCGCTGTTGTTCCAGTCGTAGGACTGGGAATACACGCCCTGACGTCACGCCCTGACGCATGGCCTACCCGGTCGTGGACGAAAGCAGCGTGAAGTGTGCACGCCCCAGCAGTTTCCTGAAGTCACGATCGAAGCTGACCAGGTGCTCCCCGAGGTGAAGGGTCGAGGCGGCCAGCCAGGCATCAGGCAGGTCGTTTCCGCCAAGCCGCTTGTCCATGCAGAGTCGGCGCAGCACGGGCCATTCGGGTCCCTGCTGCGCCATGGTCACCCCGGAAGAAGCGACCAGCGCATCGATGAACCCTACCGCTGCATCGATCGGGGTCGGAACCTGGAAGATCCTCGGGCTTGTTGCAAGCCGGAGCATGCTCGCGACAACCACTGGCATCAGCGTGAAAGACGCACCGGATGCGGCCTCGGTCAGTGCGTCTTCCAGCCAGCGTCGCGCCACCTGGTGTTGCGGGTGATCGGCGCGCAACGCGGCGAGCAGGACATTGACATCAGGCGTCATCACCCAAGGCCCGAAGCAGCCCCTTGTTGCTCAGGGCATCCACCCCGGGAACCAGGCCGGCTTTCCCGCTGAAGACCGGCAGGCGGACCTTGACGGGCGGTACCGCACGCGCCTGTGCACGCAGGCGCAACTGCAGGCCCTCTTCGATGAGCCGGGTCAGGGTCGTGCGCTGCTGCAGCGCCAGAGACCTGGCGTCGGCGAGCAACTGGTCGTTGATGTCGAGCGTCGTCTTCATTTGCTTGATCGTACAGAAATCTGTATCGACAGACAACCCGGTGGTGGCCAGCACTTCAGACTGCAGCGCCACCATGCCCAGCCCGTCGGCGCGGTAGTAGCGCGCATTGGCCGACGGCCCGCTCGTCGCACCGGTCAGCTCCCACAGCGGCTCGTCCACCCCGCCGCCGTGCACCGTCACCGAGCTCGGAGCGCTCCAGCCGGAGGTGAAGCGGGCGTAGAGGTCATCGCCGTCGTAGGCGTAGTGGGTCGTCGCGCCGGCCACCGTCTTCGACAGGCGGCGGTCGGCGTGGTCGTAGGTGTAGCTGTGCGTCGTACCGTTGACCACAGCCTGCGACAGGCGGCCGGAGGCGTCCCAGGTCAGCGCCAGCTGGCGGGCGCCGGCACCCGTCGCGGTGCAGCTTGCACCGGTACCCGACAGCGTGCCGCCGGTGCGGATGTCGCACAGGCGCACCAGCTGGCCGTCTGCGTCGTGGTGGGCAACGGTGCGCAGGGCGCCTGTGGCGCTGCCCGAGCGGATCTCGACCAGCCGGTTGGCCGCATCGTGGATCGCGAACTCGGTGACCGACGAGATGCGTCCGCGCCACTCCCGCTGCCTCGGCCAGGCGCTGCACGCCCGCTTCAACCTTCAGCCGTTCGCGTTCGGAGTCGGGGATGCGTGCCATGGCTTCGTCCTCAAAAACGGTCGTCATCACCTTTGCGTGACCGATGGTACTGATGCGTGCTAGTGTTGGCAGCACGAAGAGGTATTGACCCTCGTCTTGCCGCTCACTATATTGGCTCGTCGGTGCCGTTCTCAGGTGCCTTAGGTCATGGTTAGGTGACGAGATGAGCGAGATTCAAGCCGTGTTTTCCAAACGCCTGCACGATTTGCGCCGCACCCGGGGCTGGTCGCAGCCCGAGGTCGGCAAGTTGATCGGCACCTCCGGGGCCATCATCGGCCGCTATGAGCGCGGCGAAATGACCCCCTCCATCGAGGTGGCCAAGAAGCTCGCCGAGGCCTTCGGCGTCACCCTCGATTCGCTCGTCTCCCAGCAGGAGCAAAGCGCCCTGGTGCAGGACACTTCGATGATCGAGCGCATCCGCGCCATCGGCGAGTTGTCGCCTGAAGAGCGCGACCGGCTGCTGTATGTGGTCGATGGCCTGCTGCGCGACGCGCGCGCCCGGCGCACCTATGCAGCAGCGTGAAGGTGTCCTCTACCTGAGAAGGGATTCATGATGAATGCCGTGGTGATCGAACATGTGCCGGTGGCAGAACTGCCCGCAGCCTGGCGCGAGAAGCTGGACAAGGCTCAGGGCGCGCTGGTGACCGTGCGCATCGAGGAAGAAGCGCAGGTGGCCGCACCGACCGAAGCCTTCGTCACCGACGATCCGGCCTTCGGCATCTGGCGCGATCGCCAAGACATCGGCGATGCGACCGTCTACGTGAGCAAGCTTCGCGCGTCGCGTTACAACCGCGACGGCTCGCGCAACGAGCCTTGAGCGGCCAGGTGCACGAAGCCGGCATGCTCGTCGACACCGATGTGCTGATCGAGCACTTGCGCGGCAACCCGAACGCGACACGTCGGCTCGACGAACTCGATACGCTCACCCTCTCGGCGGTGAGCTACCTCGAGGTGCTGCAGGGCATGCGCAACAAGGCCGAACTGCTCGCCCTGAAGAAGATGCTCGAGAAGCGCTCGGCCACGTTGCTGCCGATCACTGAAGCAATCACCCAGCGCGCGATCGAGCTGATGGAGACCATCACCCTGAGCCACGGCCTGCAGATGGGTGACGGGCTCATCGCCGCCACCGCGCTCGAACACGGCATTCCGGTGCTCACCGGCAACGTCAAGCACTTCGTCACAGTACCGGGGTTGAGGGTCGAGGCGTTCGTGCGGTGAGCGCAACACCGCGCGACGAACACATGCCCGAGGAGATCGACTTCTCCGGCAGTACGCGCGGGAGGTTCCTCGTCACCGGCGATCGTACGCATCTGCTGCCTATCGGATCAGGATGTACCAGACGCCTGATTCGCCAGCAACCGCTGCGCCCCCGCGCTGAACCCGCCTGTCGGCGCCTCGCTGCGTGTGCCATTTGTCATGTAGGCCGAAGCGTCGGCCTGTGTGCTCCATAGCCGCACCGTCGCCACCATCCCCGTCGGATCCACCATCCCCACCGGGTCGTTGCCCACGTACGCGTACCGGTTCACACCATCGGGCATCCCCGCCGGGTCCATGCTCACGAACCGCCCCAGCGTCGGCTCGTAGTACCGCGCCCGGTAGTACACCAGCCCCGTCTCGTCGGGCTCGTGCGGCCGGTGAAGCCGTACTCCGTCGGGCCGGAGGCGCCCGGCAGCACCTTCCCCCACGCGTCGTAGCGGCGCTCGCTGGTCAGCGCGCCGCTCGACACCGCCGACAACGCCACCACGCTGCCCAGCCCGTCGGCGTGGTAGTAGCGCGCATTGGCCGACGGACCGCTCGTCGCACCGGTCAGCTCCCACAGCGGCTCGTCCACCCCGCCGCCGTGCACCGTCACCGAGCTCGGG
>JAJTHE010000129.1 GCA_021298815.1 Betaproteobacteria bacterium
CTGCGCGAGCGCGGCGTGAGCTACAGCATCTCGCCGCTGGGCGAATCGCGCCGGCCCGCGAGCGCCGGCGTGATCCAGCTCGGGGAGCTCCTAGAAGCCGGCGTGAAGACCAGCCTGTCGATCGACCACACCGGCACCTACCGCGTCGCCTACTTCAACTGCATGCGCCTGCTGTACAACCTGCACCAGCATCGCATCGGACCGAAGTTCCGCCTGACCGCGCGCCGGCTGGTGCAGCTCGCGACGCTAGATGGCGCGATCGATCTGGGCATCGCCGACCGCACCGGCTCGCTGACCCCGGGCAAGCGCGCCGACCTGATCCTCGTGCGTACCCGGGACGTGAACATCGCGCCGTCGGGCGATCCGTACGAGGCGCTGGTGTCGTTCGCGCAGCCGCGCAACGTGGATACGGTGATCGCCGATGGGCGGGTGCTCTGGCGCGGCGGACGGTTCACCGCGCTCGACCACGGACGGGTGCTGGACGAAGCGGAGCAGTCTTCGGCGGCGGTTCGGGCACGGGCGAAGTGGGGGTAAAGAAAACAGGGTCAGACACGAATTCGCGACGCCAGCCCCGCACCGGTCCCGCACGCCAATCCGTATCTGACACTGGTTTTCAGGTCAGCCCGCCCCCACCACCCGCTCCACCCACGCCGCCGCCCGCATCAACCCGGCATCATTCCCCGCCGCCGCGATCAGCTGCACGCCCAGCGGCAATCCACCCGGCCCCTTGCCTGCCGGCACGGTGATGCACGGCAGCCCGAGCTGCGTCCACATCAGCCCGAAGGTCGGCTCGCCGGTGCCTTCGATGCCCGGCGCCTCGCCCGGCGTGCTCGGTGCCAGCATGATGTCGCAGGCGTCGAAGTGGCGGGCCATCAGCGCCATGCACTGGCGGGTGTCGGCCTGGGCCGCCTCGTACGCGGCGCGGGTCACCTTGCCACCGGCGGCCAGCCGTCCGGTCAGGCTGGGCGAGATCAGCGCCGCATGCCGTGTGCGCTCATGCGTCAGGGCGCGGTAGAACTCGTAGGAGCTGAACGCGATCTGGATCTCGTTCATCCGGTCGAACGCCGGCTCGAGCGAAACCGAGGACACCTTAGCACCCGCCGCCGCGAAGCGCGCGGCCGATGACTCGATCAGCGCCTGCGTCGCCGCATCCGCCCTGTCCCACCACGGCGTGCGGCAGACGCCGATGCGCGGCGCACTCGATGACGGCGTCGCATCCAGCGCGAGCCCGGTCAGCCCTTCGGTCAGCAGCGCCGCATCGGCGACGGTGCGCGACAGCACCCCCAGCGTATCCAGCGACTCGGACAGGAACTTCAGCCCCGCGCGATTGATAAGCCCGAACGTCGGCTTGTAGCCGACCGCGCCGCAGTACGCCGCCGGACGGATGATCGACGACGAGGTCTGCGTCCCCAGCGCCAGCGGCACCATGCAGTCGGCCACCGAAGCACCCGACCCGCTCGACGACCCGCCCGGGGTATGCAGCGGCGAATGCGGATTGCGCGTCTTGTTCGGATGCCGGGTCGCGAACTCGGTCGACACCGTCTTGCCGAGGATCACGCCGCCCAGTTCGCGGATCAGCGACACGCAGGCGGCATCGGCCACAGGGCGATGTCCCGCGTAGATCGGCGAGCCGTACTCGGTCGGCATGTCGTACGTGTCGATCACATCCTTGATGCCGACCGGGATGCCGTGCAGCGGCGAGCGCAGTCCGCCCTTCGCCCGCTCGGCATCGGCTGCACGGGCCTGCGCGAGCGCCTGCGCCGGGTCGATGAAGGCCCAGGCGCGCACCGCGTCCTCGCGCTGCGCGATGCGTTCCAGGCAGGCCGAGACCAGCGCCTCGGACGTGAGCGTGCCGGCCGCGATCGCCCGCGAAGCCTCGGTTGCCGTGAGTTCGTTCGCCTTCATCTCATTCACCGGTGATGTTCGCTGCCTTGATGACCTTGGTCCACTTCACCGTCTCGCTCTCCATCAGCTTGGCGAACTCGGCGATGGAACGGCGCGCCGGGTCGATGCCCTGTTCGTCCATGCGCTTGAGCATGTCGGGCGATTCGAGCGAGGTGTTCACCGCCGCATGCATCTGCGCGACCAGGTTGGCCGGCGTGGTGCGCGGCGCGAACAGCCCGAACCAGATGTAGGTCTCGTAGCCGGGCAGTCCCGACTCGTTGATCGTCGGCACGTCGGGCAGCAGCGGGTTGCGCCTCGGCCCGCCGACCGCGAGCGCGCGCAGGCGGCCGGCACGCACCTGGCCGAGCACCGAGGGCAGCGAACCGATCTGCACCTGGGTATTGCCGGCTGCGGTATCGGCCACCGCCGGGCCTGCGCCCTTGAACGGCACGTGCGCCATGTCCACGCCGGCCATCATCTTGAACAGCTCGGTGTTCAGGTGCGGGAAGCCGCCGATGCCCGAGGACGAATAGTTCAGCTTGCCCGGGTTTCGCTTCGCCAGCGCGATCAGGTCCTTCACGTTCTTCACCGGCAGGCTCGGGTGCACCACCAGCGCGCTGTCGCCGAAGCCGAGCAGCGCGACCGGCGCGAAGCTGTTCACCAGGTCGATCTTCGCCTTGTTGATGATGAAGCCGTAACCGGTCGAGGTGAGCATGAAGTTGTGTCCGTCGGCCGGCATCGCGGCCGAGAACTCCATGCCGACGATCGATCCCGCGCCGGCGCGGTTCTCGATCACCACCTGCTGGCCCAGGCGCTTGCCGAGGTCCGCCCCCAGCAGCCGGGCGACGATGTCGGTGCTGCCGCCCGGGGCCCAGGGCACGACGATGCGCAGCGGCTTGTCCGGCCATGCGGCCGCCGCCCAGCCGAGGGTCGGCGACAGCAGTGCGGTGGCGGCAAGGATCGAAGCCGGCATGCCGGCACGCAGCGAAACAGTTTTCATCACTTCTCCAGGAGACACGGTGCAGGGCATGGCCTGCAGGGAAAGCAGGTGCCGGTCAGGCCTGCAGCACCGGATGCCGCTTCGTCCAGCCGGTAGCCGCCTCGTAGGCCTGCGCGACCCGGTAGATCATCGCCTCGCCGAACGGACGGCCGACGACCTGCATGCCCAGCGGCAGGCCACTGGCGCTGAAGCCGGTGGGAAGCGCGAGCGCCGGGCTACCGGTGAGGTTGAACGGCGCGCGCGCCTGCCGCGCATAGGTGTACTCGACCGCCTTCGGATCGTCGATCCGGCAGGCCGGGTCGTGCGCGCTGGCGGTGACCACCACGTCGACATCGTCGAACAGGCTGTTGAACGCGGCGGTCATCTTCATCCGCATGCGCGAGGCGTTCACGTACTCGGCCGCGCTGACGAACGCACCCGGGAACAGCCGCTCGCGGGTGAGGTCGCCATAGTCCTGCGGACGTTCGCGAAGCCAGCGCTCGTGTACCGCATAGGCTTCCGACACCAGCAGCGTGCGGTTGCAGGCGGCGAACTGCTGCAGCGGCAGCGTCTCGACCTCGCGTACCACCGCGCCCAGCGATTCGAGCTGCGCCAGCGCCTGTTCGATCGATGCGCTCATCTCGGCATCGGCGACCAGGTCGCGGGTGTAGAAGTGCCGCACCACGCCGATGCGCACGCCTTCCACGCCGCGGTCGAGCAGCGCGGTGCAGCCGCTGCCGGTGCGCGCCACGCTGCCCGGATCGTGCGGATCATGCCCGGCGATCAGGTCGAGCACGATCGCGTTGTCGCGCACGGTACGGGTGAGCGGCCCGACATGGTCGAGCGAATAGGCGAGCGGGAACACGCCGCGCCGGCTCACGTAACCATAGGTCGGCTTCATGCCGGTCACGCCGCACATCGAGGCCGGGTTGCGGATCGAGCCGCCGGTGTCGGTGCCGATCGCCACCGGCACGAAGCCGGCCGCGGTCGCGCTGCCGGAACCGCTGGACGAGCCGCCGCAGAAATGGTCGCGGTTCCACGGGTTGCGCGCCGGCGGCCAGGGCAGGTCGAAGCACGGCCCCCCGAGCGCGAACTCGTGGGTCGACAGCTTGCCCATGAACACGCCACCGGCCGCGCGCAGCTTGCGCGTGACGAACGAGTCGCTGGCAGCGACATTGTCCTTCAGGATCGCCGAATGCCCGGTGGTGGGCAGCCCGGCATAGTCGACGATGTCCTTCAGCCCGTAGGGCACGCCATGCAGCGGGCCGCGCCAGCCGCCGGCCATGATCTCGGCCTCGGCGCGCTGCGCATCGGCCAGAGCGATCTCCGGCGTGAAGCGCAGGAAGGCGTTGAGCGTGCCGTCATGGCGCTCGGTGTGTTCGATCAGTCCGCGGGTGTATTCCACCGGCGACAGCTTGCGCTCGCGGATCAGCGCGGAGGCTTCGGACAGGGACAGGGTATGCAGGTCGTTCATCGCAGGTATCCCTCAGCCGAGCCGGTAGACATGGGCCGGCTCGTCCGCCGCCACCAGCGAGCGGGTATCGAGCACGGCGCGGCGCGACTGTGCGACCTGCGCGGCCTTCATGAACTGGCGCAGGTGCGCATCGGTGAGCTTGTCCAGGCCGAGGGCCTTCGCCTGTGCCCGGATGTCGTCCGGGATCGGTTGTTCTTCGGCCACGGCTGTCCCCTCCTGTCAGGAAAGGGGCAGTCTAGCAAAACGCGCGGTCACGACCTCCGGTTGCCCTGCAGGTAACCGACACCTGACCCGGCGACCTACCCGGCCCCCGCCCGGCCCGGCCGGGGCTGCCGGCGCCGCGCGGTTAGCCGGTATGATTCAGTCCCATTGCCTTACCGATGCGACGGCTCCCGAAGCGAGAGGCCGTCCGCGCCCCCAGGAGGAAGACCCCGATGAACGATTGCCGCAACCTGATCCGGACGGCCGCCGCGGTGCTGGCCGCAGGCGCCCTGTCCGCCCCGGTCCTGGCCCAGCAGTTCCCGGCCAAGCCGATCCGCACCATCATCCCGTTCACGCCCGGCTCGACCACCGACGTGATCGGCCGCATCGTCGCCGAAGGCCTGTCCGCCTCGCTCGGCCAGCCGATCATCATCGAGAACCGCAGTGGCGCCGGTGGCACCGTCGGCTCGGCGGTGGTCGCCCGCGCCGACGCCGATGGCTACACCTGGCTGATGAATGCCGCCGCGCATTCGGCCTCGCTCGCCGCATTCCCGAACGCGCCCTACCATCCCGGCAACGACTTCGCCGGCGTCGCCGTGTTCGGCGTGGTGCCGAACGTGCTGGTGATCTCGCCCGACAAGGGGCTGAAGACGGTGAAGGCCCTGATCGATGCAGCACGCAAGGGCGACATGACCTTCGCCTCGGCCGGCATCGGCAGCGCCACCCACTGGGCCGCCGAGCGGCTGCTGCTCTCCGCCGGCATCAAGGCCACGCACGTGCCGTTCAAGGGCGGGCCCGAGGCGCTGGCCGACGTCGCCGCCGGCCGCGTCGACTTCCTCTCGATCGGCACCTCGTCCGGGCTGCCGTTCATCAAGTCGGGCCGCCTGATCCCGCTGGCAGTCAGCACCCGCAGCCGCTCGAGCGTGTTCCCCGACGTGCCGACCACGATCGAAGCCGGCTTCGCCGACAGCGACTACACCTTCTGGAACGGCCTGCTGCTGCCGGTGAAGACCCCGCGTGCGCTGATCGACCGGCTGCATGCCGAGACGATGGCCGTGCTGAAGCAGCCCGCGACAATGGAGCGGCTGGTGAAGATCGGCCTCGAGCCGATGCCGATGACGCCGAAGGAGTTCGACGCGCTGATCGCGGCGGAAATCAAGGCGAACCTGGCGATCGTGAAGGCGGCGGGGTTGAAGTTCAACTGAGGCAGGGGATGTCTGCCATCGCGAACCAGTGGTTCGCGATCCTGTGTGCGACGGCGTTACTGGTCGGTTGCGAACGCAGTACCGCGCCTCCGACATCACAAGCGAACGTGCCGCTACCGTCCGTCAGCGACGTCGTCGGGCAACTCGAGGGACACCACTGCCGGTTCGCCGTCGAGCCGTTGGACGCATGCGCGCCGAGGCCGCTCCGAGGGCCCCTCGACTGGGCCTTCACACGACACGAGGACCGTTGGACCTGCCCGACGGGCGCCGCGCGGTGTCTCGGCAAGATGGGGCCGTCCGCACGCCCCGCCGTTCCTGCGCTCATCAAGGCCCTGGCCTCGGGCATCAAGGACCATGACACGGGCGACGGCATGATCCCGGTGCGCTCGTCCATCATCGAGGCGCTGGGCCGCACGGGCGACGTGCTCGCAGTCGATCCCGTTGCGGACCTGCTGCCCAATGAGCCCGATGCATATGCCGTCCTGGAGGCGCTTGCGGCGCTCGGTCCGCCGGCGGCACACCGCGCCCACGACGTGTCTAAGTTCCTCGAGACCCGTATCGCCGACGAGGTGGGACGACAGGCCCGTTGCGCGCGCGCAGTGCAGCAGCTCGACTACCTCCTTGCGAACGACGCAGTCGTCGAACGTCTTGAGCGCGAGCGTCCGGCACAGACACGCTTCCTCGTATCGCCTCAGGAACACGCGACTGCACTCGCGGCACTCGACCGCACGACCCCGCGCTACCGAGAGGCGCGCGAAGGCCGGTGCCGTGATCTTGTCGGTGAGGCAGCCCTCCGGGCGCTCGCGGCGATGCAGTGCGAAGCGTGCCTAGCGACGGTCGTGGCGGCGCTTGCGACACCCGACATCGCGCTGCAGGCCGCATGGTCCCTTCGCGCACAACCCGCGTTGCCACAGGGTGCCGAGAGGGCGCTCAAGGACGTGCTCGCATCGCCGATTCACGGGCCACTGGCGAAGCAGGCAGCGAGGCAAGTCCTGGACGGCATCGGCCGATGATTCCTGCACAACGGCCGTTCGCTCGCGCCTGTGTACGTGATGACCGAGACTTCCTGATCGTTTCGGAAATCGTTTCAGGTCTATTTCATCAAGAGCTATAGTTCCTTCAATATCAATGCCTTGAGATTTTACGGATCGTTTCATGGATGTCGAGCCACTCCTGCGACTGCTCAGCACTGCCGGCCGCTTGCCGGCGGCGGGTGTGCTCGACCGTCTAGGCACCAGCCGCGCCACCCTGATGCGAACCGTTCGCGCAGCCGGCGACCGCGTGGTCGTCCGCGGCCGCGCACGGCGCACCACCTACGCCGCCGCGCGCCCGCTGAGGGGACGACGCGAGCCTATCCCCCCTGTTTCACGACCGTGCGCACGATCGACGGCCGCCCGGTGCATGTACTGGTCAAGTTCTCCGGCTCGGACGATTCGCCCGGCTCGCGGCGCTGGGCCGACCTGCTGGTCTGCGAACACCTGGCGGCGCAGACCATCGCGACGCACCTCGCGATCCCGACGGCAACCACGCGCATCCACCGCGCGCGCAACCGAACGTTCCTCGAAGTCGAACGCGTCGACCGGCACGGCCTGCACGGTCGCTCCGCCCTCTGCGCATGGGCATCGATCAACGACGCGGCGTTCGGCCTTGGCGGCCGCCGCTGGACCGAAGCGGCACGAAGGCTGCGCGAGCAAGGATGGATCGATGCGGCGACCGAGGATGCGATCGCGCGACTCTGGCATTTCGGCCAGCTGATCGGCAACACCGACATGCACGACGGGAACCTGTCGTCCACGCCGGTGGAACGCGGACTGGCGCTGGCGCCGGTCTACGACATGCTGCCGATGATGCATGCGCCGCAGCGGGGGGATCGAATTGCCGGCACGCGCGTTCGACGCCGTGCTGCCGATGCCGTCGGAGCAGGAACGGTGGCGGCCGGCGGCGCGGGCGGCGATCTCTTTCTGGACGGTCGCCGAAGGGAATGAGCGGATCAGTCCGGATTTCCGTGGGGTCTGCCGTGCGACGGCGATGACGATTGCGCGGATCCTGGATCGGCACTAAGGTGACCGTGCGAAGGAGCATGACGATGGACGATCAGGGCACCGGCATCTGGGCACTTTGGTACGACCTCGCCGAGGAGACGCGCGACGCGTACTGCGACTGGTTCCACCATGTCCACATCCCGGAGAAGCTCTCACGTCCGGGATACCGCTGGGCAGCGCACTACCGGCTCGGCCACGGCGGGCGCGGCCCGGGATGGCTGGCGCTGTTCGGCGGCGCGTCGGCGCACACCTTCCTCGCCCCGCCGCCTTCCGAGCTCGCCACGCGGCAGAGCGCGCTGACGCGACAACACATGGCGATGCGCCGACCGCTCGGCTCGGCGATCTTCGCGCAGGAGGTGCGCGTCGACGGACCGGCGGCCGGACATCGCGACCCGCGCGCGTCGGCCCCGGTCGTGCAGTTCGGCCATTACGACGCCCCCGACGCGGCCACCGACGAGGCGATCGGCAGCTTCTACGCGCAGGAGCGCTTCCCGCTGCTCGCGCGCCTTCCCGGCATGGTGGCCACGCACAAGCTGCTCGCGAGCGTCGGCGGCTGGCGCCACGGTGTCATGTACGAGTTCGCCTCGCTCGCCGAGCGCGAATACCACTACGAACCGCTGGAAGCCGAGGCGCGCGACCCGTCGACGCGCATGGGACAGGTCGTGCCCAGGCTGCGGCACGCGCCGTTCTCGCCCGCGGTCGGCGTGCGTGCGTGGCCGCCGGTCGGCTGAAATTCGTACGCGAACCGACGCCCAGCCCTACCCCTGGTGCTTCTTTTCCCTTTCGAGGTCCTCCACGGTCTTGATGCCGTGTATCGCACGTCCCAAGGCATACCCCGATGCGGCGGACAGCCCGACCCGGGCAATGGATGACAACCCCGATCCTCCCGCCGCGGGTCGCTGCGCGCCGAGTTGCGTCTGCAGTGTCCTTACCTGGTCTTCCAGTTCGCTGATCCGGTCACTACCTGCGATCAATGCCTGCCGTTCGGCAGGATTGAGGTACTCCTCTCTCGCGCGAAGACACCTCGTGTATTCCGCGTACTCGCGGTCATCGAGCGCCATGAGCTGACTGTTGCGAAACTGCTCCCACTCTCGGGACGTCGAGAGACTGCGCCTGCTTGCCTTGAAGTACTCCATGTCCGCCTCTCCTGGTCAGCAAAACGCGCTCGCGAACATGAGCGGCATTCTCTTGACGGCCATGGATAGGCGCTCTCGAGAAAATCTGGCGCGCTTTCGCACGGGCTTCGCCGTCGCCATCGTCAGCAACCTCTGATGAACCCCAGTGCCGCCCCGGCACACGCCTCCGCATCACTTGCCGCCACGTGGTACGACTTCCCCGGCAGCACCAGCAACCGTGAGTCGGGTATCTCTTCCTGCCACGCCCTCGTCCGCTCCACCGTCCCCAGCCCGCTTTCCTCGGTAGTGACCACCAGCGTCGGACACCGGATCTTCGGCAGGTCCGCCCGGATGTCCGCATAGTTGATCCCGCGGTTGAAGCCGACCAGAGACGACACCGGGGCGCGTCCCATGAACTGCGTCCACCACTCGACGCCTTCCGCCGGGAAGTGTTCGCCAAGACGACCGGCCATCGTGCGGCGTGCCCAATGCTCGGCGCCCTTCGTTTCGAATTCCTCGATGATCTGCGGGATCCGCTCGGCACCGGGACGCAGCGCCTGCGGCGTGCCCACCACCACCAGCGAACGCACCCGGTCCGGTCTGCGTGCCGCAAATGCGCGCGCGATCGTGCCGCCGATCTTCGCCGCGACCAGGTGGAAGCGCTCGCTCTGCAGGTGGTCCATCAGCCGGCAGTAGTCGTCGATCAGCGCATCCAGCGTCCATTCGTATTCGCGCGGCATCGGCGTCGATCGGCCGTAGCCGCGCATGTCCGGGCGAACCACCTTCAGGTGGCGCGCCAGCACCGGCACCCAGGCATACCAGGCGAGCGAGCTCTCGGCGTTGCCGTGGAGCATCAGCACCGTGTCGGCGTCGGTCCACGGATCGGTGAAGTCGTCGACCTGATAGAACAGGTCGCAGTCGGGCAGCTTCAGCGTCGGCATGGTCGGCTCACCGGCCGGACAGCAGTTGCATCAACCGCGCAACGCCACCCGCCGTTGCAAGCCCCTGCACTTCCGCCTGCAGCGCATCGACACGCGACGCATCGAACCGGCGCGCCAGCTCCGCACGGAAGCGCGCGACATGGTCGTCCATCGTGAACGGCCGCGACACGCTGCCCTTCGGTGCGTCGATGAAGCGCTCGACCACCTTGCCGTCCTTCAACCGGAACGCCACCTTCGCGCCCACCGACTGTTCGGTGCTCACCCGCTCCGCGTCGTCGTCCAGCTCGCACGACACGCGCGACGAGATCGCCATCACCGACGGATCGGCCAGCGTGGTCTCGAAGTCGTCGATATTCAGCGTGAAACCTTCGGGTACCGTGCGGCCCTGCTTCAGCACCATCGCCATGCAGAACGGCAGGCTCATCTGCGCCGCCTGTATGTCCCTGGGCTCGTTCACGGTCAGCCGGCCCTGGATCACCTTCGGGATGCCGACGCGGATGATGTCGATGTCCTCGATGGTCAGGCCATGCTCGGTGCACAGCGACGCGGTGGCCTCGATCGCAGACAGCACGCGTGCGCTGCTCGCATGCGGCTTTATCGCGACCTCGAGAAGGCGCCACTGCTCGCCCAGGCCGGACAGTCCCTTGTCGAAGTCATGGCCATCGGCATAGGCGCGGGCGAAGCCGTCCTTGCCCTCGAGGATGTCCGCCGGGCCCGAGAACCCGGCCGACGCGAGCAGCGCCGCATGCACGCCCTGGCCCGCCGCATGCGCGGCATGGATGCGCTTGACCGTCGACCCCGAGTGGTAGAACTGGGTCAGCCCGCCACTGAACGAGGCGACCAGACCGAGCGTCTCGGCGATGCGTTCCGCGCGGTCCTCGCCGTCGAACATCAGGCAGGCCGTGGCAGTCGCGGCACCGAAGCCGCCGCAGGTGGCGGTGCTCTGGAAGCCGCGGCGGAAGTGCGAGGGCTGCAGGGACAGCCCGATGCGGATCATGTTTTCGTAGCCGGCCGCAATCGCGGCGAGGATGCGCGCACCACTGGACCCCCGCGCTTCGCCCACCGCCAGCGCCGCCGAGATCACGATGCAGCCGGGATGCAGCATCGACCCGACATGCACGTCGTCTGCATCGATGCTGCCGGAGAAGGTGGTGTTGACGAAGGTCGCGCGTTCCGGGTCGGTGCGGTCGGTCGAGAACAGGATCGTCGACTGGCCGTTGCCGCCCAGTTCTGCGGCGAGCTTCACCGCCCATCCGCTCCACGGCATGCGCTGGCCGAGCGAGGCGACGCGCAGGTAGTCGAACAGGAAGATCGTCAGGTGCTCGCGCACCACCGGCGGTAGCGCGTCATGCGTGAGCCCTGCTGCGAACGCGGCGAAGCGGCGGGTGACTGGATCGCTGCCGGGCATCGCGGCGCCCGGCGCGGCGGCTTGCGGCTGCGCCATCAGTTGTTCTCCTTCACGCCGGCGGCGGCGATCACTCTGCCCCACTTGTCGTAATCGGCCTTGTGGTACGCGGCCAGCGCGGCGGGCGTGCCGCCGGCCGGCGCCGCGCCTTCGAGCGCCAGCGCCTTGCGGAACTCCTCGGTCGCGAGCGCGCGGTTGGCCGCCTTGTTCAGTACGTCGACGATCGGCGCCGGCAAGCCGGCCGGGCCGTAGAAGCCCCACCACTGGCTCGACTCGAAGCCGGGTATGCCCGCTTCGGACACCGTCGGCAGTTCCTTCTCGATCGCGATGCGCTGCGCACTGGTCACCGCCAGCGCGCGCAGCCGACCGGCACGCACCTGCGAGGCCACGCTCGGGAAGGCCGCGAACAGCACCGATACGTTGCCGGCCACGGTATCGATGGTCGCCGGCGCAGCGCCCTTGTAGGGCACGTGCAGCATCTTCACGCCCGCACCCTGGGCGAACAGCTCACCGGTCAGGTGGCTCAGCGTCCCATGGCCGTTCGACGCATAGGCCAGTGCGTCCGGGCGCTTCTTCGCCAGCGCGATCAGCTCGCGTACGGTCTTTGCCGGCACCGACGGATGCACCGCGAGCACGTTCGGCGCATGGCCGACCAGCACGATCGGCGTGAACGACTTCAGCACGTCGAACGGCGCCTTGCCGCCGAGGTGCGGATTGATCGACAGCACGCTCGACGAGGCGAACAGCAGGTTGTAGCCGTCGGCCGGTGCACGCGCGATGTTGTCCGCGCCGATGTTGCCACCGGCACCGCCGCGGTTGTCGACCAGCACCTGCTGGCCGATCGCCTCGGCGAGTCGCGTCGCGAAATGGCGCGCGACGATGTCCGCCGCACCGCCTGGCGGGAACGGCACGACCATGCGCACCGGCTTGTCGGGATAGCCCTGCGCGTGGAGCGCGGGGGCAGTCAACGGGACGATACTGAACGGCAGGCCGGCGAGCGCCAGCGTGCGGATGAATCCTGTGGACCGTGACACGATACGTTCCTTGTTCCTCAGTGGCTGTGGCCCGGCGGGGGCTTGCCGTCCGCGCGGGGTAGCTGCACATGCACGACCACCTCGCGTTCGCCGGCGCGTTCGAACTTCAGGCGCACCGGGAAGCGGTCGCCGTTCTTCAGCGGCGCCTTCAACCCGATCAGCATCAGGTGGATCTCGCCGCCATGGCGAACCTTCAGGCTGGCACCGGGCGGCAGCTCGAGCACGGGCAGATGCCGCATCTTCATGACGTCGTTCTCGATCGTGCTGCGATGCAGTTCCACCGTCGCCGCAGCCGGACTGGTCGCCGACAGCAGCCGATCGGGGTCCCGGCCGGTGTTCTTCAGCGTCCTGAAATAGACCGCGCCGGTGGTCGCACCGCCGGGGGTCGGCGGCGCGTACGGATGGTCGATAACGATGGCACCGACCCGGAAGTCGTGCGCCGCGGCGGGCAGCGCGGGCAGCAGACCGGTCGCAGCCGTCGCCATCGCCATCGCCATCGCCATCGCCAGTGCCGCAGGCAGCGTGCACGCGCAGCGGCGGGCGGGGAGGGGTGCCGCCATCAGCCGAGGTGCTCGCGGAAGAAGTCCACCGACAGGCCCAGCGCGCGATCGGCTTCCGCCTGGCGATACGGCTTTCCGCCATGGCGCGCGAACGCATGGTCGGCCTCGGGGTACTTGTGGATGGTCACCAACGGATTGGGCGACAGGCGCCGCTCCAGCATCTCGTTCACTTCCGCCTGCACCCAGCGGTCCTTCATCGCCATGTGCAGCATGAACGGCCGGTGCAGGTTCGGTGCCTCGCGGATGTTGTGCTCGATGTAGGTGCCGTAGTAGGCGACCGCGCAGTCGATGTCGGTACGGCAGCACATCAGGTAGCACAGCTTGCCGCCGAGGCAGTAGCCGACGCTGCCGACCTTGCCGGTGCCGCCGGGCACGGTGCGCAGCCACTGCATCGTGTCTTCCATGTCGCGCACGCCGAGGTCGTAGTCGAAGTCGTAGTAGAGGTCGAACGCCTTCTGCCCGTCGGCCGGGTTGCGGTCGGACAGTTCGACGCCCGGCTCCTGGCGCCAGAACAGGTCGGGCACCAGGCAGATGTATCCGGCCTCGGCGAACTCCTGTGCATGCTTGCGCATGGTGTCGTTCACGCCCCAGATCTCCATGATCGCGATGATCGCGCCGGCGGGCCTGCGCTCGGGCCATGCGATGTGCGCGCCCATTTCGCCGTCGCGCAGCTGCAGCTTGATGTCTTCGGTCTTCATCATCGGCACTCTCCATCCAGGGACGATCGGATCGGACCGGGAGAGTAATCCAATGCGGGCGAACGCATCCGACGGACGGTGTGCACCGGCACCGCGGTCGAGCGTTGCTTGTGCATCGTCGGCGTGCATCGGCGTGCCGGCGCGGGCCCGGCGCTGCAACCGGCTTGCTGACAAGTGTTTCCGGGTCGTAACGGCCGAAATGTTCACTTGCATCCCTGCGCACGCAGCACGGTGTCGCGGGGCTAGGCTACCGGCATGGAGATCCGCGCCATACAAGCGGATCAGAGGAGGCTTCGATGTCAACTGCATCCGTCACGCGTCCGGACCCTTCCGGCAGGCTGCGCGTTCCTGGCAGGGCGGGTACGCTCGCTGTCGCCAGCCTGGTGCTGGCAGCCGCCGCACTGGCCGCGGCAGGTCCGGCGACCGCCGACCGCGGCCATCGCCACCACGGCCCAGGCTTCGGCCACGGCCATGGCCATGGCGGACCCCGGCTGAGCATCTATCTCGGGGTACCGGCATACCGGCCCCACTACTACGCCCCGCCGCGGGTCTACTACGCACCGCCGGTGTACCACGCGCCACGCGTGTTCTACGCGCCGCCGCCACTGGTGTATGCGCCGCCCATCATCTACTCCCCGCGGGTGTACAGCCCGCCGGTGATCGTCGAGCGCGCCCCGCCGGTGTATGTCGAGCGCAACGACCTGGCCACACCGGCGCCGCCGCCACCCGCCGATGCCGCGGGCTCCGGCGGGCCCTTCTGGTTCTTCTGCGCCGATTCGAACACCTACTATCCCTACGTGACGCAGTGCGCGTCGCCCTGGGAGCGCGTCGCGCCGACGCCACCGTCGGCGCTGCGCTAGCACCCATGCGCAAGACCCCGGTCCCGGGTGCGTCCATGCTCGCAGCCGCCCTGCTGGCGCTGGGTGGCTGCGTCTCGATCCCCGGCGGCCCCAGCGTTGCCACCTTCCCCGGCACCGGACGCAGCTTCGACCAGTTCCGATCCGACGATGCCGACTGCCGACGCCATGCAACCGCTTCGATCGGCGGCCGAGATCCGTCGCGGGCACAGGCCGACAGCGCGGTCCTGAGCGCTGCGGTGGGCACCGCGATCGGTGCGGTCGCCGGCGCGGCGCTGGGCGGCAGCCAGGGCGCGGCCACCGGTGCCGGCGTCGGACTGCTGTTCGGCGGCGCTGCCGGTGCCGGGGCGGCCAATGCATCCGGCCAGGCAACCCAGCAGCGCTACGACAACGCGTTCGTCCAGTGCATGTATGCGAAGGGCCACAAGGTACCTTCCACCGGCCTGTCGCGCAGCCTCGCGCCTGGTCCGATCGCGCGTCCGTCCGTCCCGCCGGCCTACAGGCCGCCGGTGGAAGGCGGCTTCGGTCCGCCACCGCCGCCGGTCAAGCCGGGCTACTACGGCCCGCCCGCTGGCTACGATCCGCGCTTCCCGCCGCCGCCACCGCCACCCCGCCCCTGAGCGGCCGGGGCCAGGGCGTGCCGGTCGCTCAGGCCGTGCGTGCGTTGCCCCGGCCAGAATCGCCCGGCGACAACCGCAGCCAGGCCCTGCCGCGCACCCGCTCGACGACCATCCGGCGGGTAGCCACGTCGAGGCGATAGGTGAGGTAGGCCCGGTCGCGCACGTTGGACAAGCGCTCCGGGCGGAACACCGCGGCATTGGTGCCCCGGCAGCGCGCCGATTCCACCAGCAGGCCGTTCGCGCCCTGCCCGTTCAGGTAGTCCCCGACGCGATGGGTGAACGCATAGCTGACGGGGTCGACCAGGCCGGGATGGCGCACTTCCTGGCCGCGAAGGTCGACCAACAGCGCATCGCAGCGCACGTTGAACACTCGCCGCTCGGTGACGATGGTGCGCGCCTCGCTGGCGAAGCTGTCCAGCACGAACCGCTGCCAGTGCCAGGCGGTCTCGTGCACCGTGGTTTCGAGTTCGAGCGCGCCGTACCAGACGCCGAAGCGCGTGCCGTCCGAGAAACGCGTCTGCTGCCAGTGACTCGACTCGAAGCTGTAGCTGATCACCGTGCCGTAGTCGAACGGACGGCTGATCGCCGCACCGCTCGTGGCCAGCCGGCCGGCGCCCTCGGCCGCGATCGCAACCGCGCGGTCCGCCGGATCGTCGGCCAGGTCGTCGAACAGTTCCTGGGAGTCGCGGATGCCCGGGATGTTGCGCAGAAGGTCGCCGTGGAGATCGGCGTTGGCGGAGAACAGTTCCGCCGGCAGCGGGACCACCTAACGGCCGCGCTGGTGGTCGAGGTAGCGGCGTACCGCGAGCAGGCCCTCGAATCCGTGCGCGATCATCAGGTCGACCGGGCGCCCGCCCAGCCGCACGTTGGGCTGGCTCACCCAGCGGTAGGCGAGGTCGCGGTCATGCGGAAACAGGATGCGCAGCGACTTGTGGATGCCGAGCAGGTGGCCGGCGCGATCGATCAGGTCGCGGCTGTCCGCGAGCGGCTCGCCGGCGCGATAGCGCGCCAGCGTGCTGCGGCTGCCGGTGGACAGGCCGAGCAGCGCCGCCTGTTCGGTCGCCGGCAGCGACCAGTGGTCGAGCAGCCGGGTGACCAGCCGGGACAGGCTGGCACGGGCATCGCGGCCGTGCAGGTCGACCGTCGGATCGAGCCCCTGCAGGCTGCCATCGACCGGATCGGCGGGCCGGGCGCCTGCGGGAGGGCGGGACACTGCGGTCGCGCGTGCGGACATCATCGGGTACCGTGATTTATGTGGTACACACTGTGTACCATATGGTACGCATCGTCAAGCCTGCCTCGGGCGTCCAGCGGCCCCGGCCGGCCATCCACGCCGGCCGTTCACACCAGCCGCTCGCCGCCGGCCGGTTACCGCCCGCCCCGGCGCAACGCATCCAGCAGCGGCGCCATCGACGGCCACTGCTCGCACTGGCCGATCGCCCGTTCGACGGCGGCGACGCCGGCATCGGTCAGCACCAGCCCGGCCAGCTCGCGGAACTTCTCGCGCACCGGTGCCTCGTCCAGCGCCTGGCCGGCCCGCCGGTCGTCCAGCACCGACTGCACGTCGCGCCGTCCGTCCTTCAGCACCAGGGTCACCCGCGCCGGCTTGAGCGCAGGCAGGCGCGCAGTCATCGCCTTGTCCTCGACCACGCTGACCCGCTGGCGCAGCGCGGCGATCACCGGATCGCGCACCGCCGCGTCGGTGAAGGACGCGTAGCCCAGGTGCCCGTTGACCACCAGCGCCGCTGCCGCATGCGGCAGCGAATAGCGCGCGCCGAAATGTCCCGGCGGCTCCTTCACGCCCAGGCCGGCCGCGAAGTCGTAGGTCTCGACCTCGATGCGCTCGATGTCCTGCGGCGCGGGCCGCAGTACCGCCAGCGCATCGCCCAGCGCATCGAGCGCAGGATAGATCGGGTTGCAGCAGGCGCGCAGGCGGAACAGCACCTGTTCGATCTCCCAGCGCTGGCCCAGCCCGTCGAACACCGGGGCGTCGTCGAAGCCCACGGACAGCAGGTCGACCATCGTCTGCTCGATCGCGTTGCGCTGCGCAGTGAAGCCGGCCAGCGCGAGCTCGGGGGCGGTCACCGCCGCCATCGCGGACATGCCGCCCGAGGCATTGATGGTGGTCGCGCCGGCCACCACGTTGCCGTAACCGGCGGTGACCATCAGGTTGCCGCCGATGCGGATCGCGGTGCCGGTGGCGGCGGCATCCAGGCCGCGCAGCCGCGCACCGGCGGCGATCGCACCCAGCATGCCGGCCTGGCCCAGCGGATGCGCGAGCGGACGGCGGGTAGTGGCCGCACCGAGACGGATCGCCACGTCGTAGCCGGTGACCAGCGCTGCGAGCAGTTCGCGTCCGTTGCGGCCCGCGCGCTCGGCGACGGCGAGCGCGCCCGGCACGATCTGGATCGCGGCCTGGCAGGACACCTTGCCGTGCGTCTCGCACATCTCGATCGCGCGCCCGGCGACACCGTTGAGGAAGGCGGCCCGGCCGGCATCGTTCGCCGGCCAGCCCGGTGCCAGCACGGTCGCGCCGCTCCCCGCACCGAAGGCCAGGCCCTCGCGCAGGCGTGCCACTTCGGGCTGCTGCGAGCCGCCCAGGACCACGCCGAGCGTGTCGAGCAGCACCAGCTTCGCCAGCCGCCGCACGTCGTCGGGTATGTCGTCCGGCCGCGTTCCCGAAACCATCTGCGCCAGTGCGTCGATTGCCTTGCTCATCGTCGTTCCTCCGTCGTTGATCGCGCGCTTCGGTCGAAGCCGTACAGCCGGCGCGGATTGTCGACCAGTATCCGGCGCCGCATCGCCTCGTCCGGCGCCCATTCCCCGAGCATGTCGGCGAGGTCGCCGTCGTCGGGCATCTTCTCGCGGGCGCTGGGATGCGGCCAGTCGGAGCCCCAGACGACCCGGTCGGGGGCGACCTCGATCATGCCGCGCGCGAACGGCACCAGATCGGGATAGTGCGGGACGGCATCGGACACGAAGTACGGCCCCATCAGCTTGGCCCAGACGTTGTCGCGCGCCAGCAGGCGCAGCAGCGCGCGGTATGCACCCGACTGCAGGCCTTCCGCGGTGGCGATGCGCGCGAAATGGTCGATCACGATGTCGATGTCGAGCGCCTCCAGTGCCTGTTCGATCTGCGGCATCGTGCGCAGGTCAAGGTAGAACTGCAGGTGCCAGCCCAGCGGCTTGATGCGCGCGGCCAGGCGCGGCGCATCCTCGATGCGCAGGCCCGGCGTGGCGGAGGCGGTGTTGATGCGGATGCCGCGGAACCCCTGGGCATGCATGGCCTCGAGTTCACGATCGCCGATGTCTGCCGACACGACCGCGACCGCACGCAGGTCGAAGGTGCCGGACTGCAGCGCCTCGACGATCAGCGAATTGTCGGTGCCGTACACGCTGGGCTGCACCAGCACGCCGCGCTCGCAGCCCAGCCTGCGCAGCATCCGCACATAGGCGGGAAAAGGCGTCTCGTGCGGCACGAAATGCGTCTTCGGCAGCAGCGGATAGCGCGACTGCGGGCCGAACACATGGGCGTGGCAGTCGCAGGCCCCGGGCGGGAACGGACGCGCGGGCGGATGCGGATCGGCCGCCGGCGGCGGGATGTCGGGCACGCGGATGGCCGGGGGCTCGGCGCGCGAAGGGGAACCGGGGCTGGAACGGGAGGCGTCTGTCATCGCATGGGGGCACCGCACGGTGCCGGATCGTGGCGCAGCGGTTAATCTTGCGCACGACGATATCACTCCGGGAGGATCCACCCCATGCATGCAGAAGGGCGATGCCACTGCGGAAGCATCCGCTACCAGGCCGAGGTCGACCCGTCCCGGGTGGCCATCTGCCACTGCACCGATTGCCAGGTGCTCACCGGATCGCCTTACCGGGTGTCGGTCGTGGTACCTGCCGAGCGCTTCACCCTGCTGGCCGGGGAGCCGAAGTTCTACGTGAAGGTCGCCGCGAGCGGCAACCGGCGCGCCCATGCGTTCTGTCCCTAGTGCGGCACGCCGGTGTTCGCCCGTCCGGACGCCGACCCGCCCCTGACCTATACCCTGCGCATCGGCGGCCTCGCCCAGCGCGCGGACCTGCCACCGCAGCGGCAGATCTGGTGCGACTCCTCGCTCCCCTGGTCGAAGGACATCCGCGCGCTGCCGGCCTCGGCTCGGCAGTGACCAGGACCGGACAAGGCCGAGCCGCCGCCGCGCGTCCGGTCAGCGCGTGGCGGGTACCGGATAGGCCCGGCGGTTGTCCGCGTTCCACTTCTCGTCGTTGAAGTTCGGCCAGGTGTTCGCAGGAAAGCCCGGCGCCGCCTGCAGGCGCTTGCGATCGATGTCGAGCACGAGGTGGTCCTCGTTTGCCACCGGCTGCAGCGCCTTCCACGGGATGGCATGCAGGCGGTCGCCGATGCCGAGGAAGCCACCGGTCGACACGACCGCGTAAGCCACGGTGCCGTTGCGATCGAGCACGATGTCCTCGACGTCGCCGATCTTTTCGCCCTGGCGGTTGCGCACGTTCGTGCCGATGATCTTGCTGGCACGGTGGCGGCGCTCCCAGTCGCGCTCGGCGCGGTTGCCGTCGGCGCGCATGGCCGTGGCGGTCGCGGGACGCGCGGCCACCGGCTCCTTCGGGGTGACGGCGGGCGCCTGGGCGATCGCGAGGCCACCGAAGGACATCATCATGGCCAGCGCCAATGGGCGCAGCATCCCGGTCTGTTCGTTCATTTCGGGTTCTCCTGGAGTAGGTGCAGCAACAGACCCGCCCGCAGCCTCCATGCCCGTGCGCGAACGACGGCACGGTCCTGGCGTTCCACCCGTGCCCGGTTTTCGGTAGATTCGCAGCTTCTCTCCCCCGAACCGGCCCCTGCCATGACCGAACGCATCCTCGTCATCAACCCCAACAGCACCCGGTCGGTCACCGAGCAGATGAGCGCCGCGGTCGAGGCAATGCGCCTGCCGGGCGGGCCGCAGATCGTCTGCGAGACGCTGCACGAGGGCCCTGCGGGCGTCGAGACGCAGGCGCAGGTGGACGCGAGCACGGGGCTGCTGCTCGACTGGCTTTCCGCCCGCCCGGAGATGGCGGCAAGCGATGCCATCATCATCGGCTGCTTCTCCGATCCGGGGCTGCACGCGCTGCGCGAGGTCTACCGGCAGCCAGTGCTCGGCATCGGCGAGTCGGGCTTCAACACCGCCTCGGCAGTCGCGGAACGCTTCGCCTCGATCGCGATCGTCGCCGGGTCGCTCGCCCGCCATCGCCGGAAGATCCGCGCGATGGGCTTCGAGCACCGCTACTGCGGCGGCCTCGCAGTCGAGATGGGCATCGCCGCGCTGGCCGACGTGCAGCGCGCACGCGAACGGCTCGTCGATGTCGGCACCCGCCTGCGCGACGACCACGGCGCACAGGCGATCGTGCTCGGCTGCGCCGGGTTCTCGGCGCACCGCGAAGCACTCGAACAGAAGCTCGGCGTGGCCGTGATCGAACCGACCCAGTCGGCCGTCGCGCTGGCCATGGGCCAGGTGCTGGCGCGCCGTTCGCTGGCCGCGCCGAGGCGCGAAGCGGCCTGAACCGGCACCGGCCTGCGCCGGCAAGCGCGCGTCGCCGCAGGCAGCGTCGGCCCTGAAGGCCCGGCGCCGGGACGACGAAGGATCACTCGGCCTTGATCTTCGCGGCCTTGATCACCTCGCCCCACTTCACGTACTCGCGGTTCACGAACTCGGCGGCCTCCTTCGGGCTGGTACCCAGCGGCTCGATGGCTGCCTTTTCGAGCCCGGCCCTCACCTCGGGCTCGCGCAGGACCTTCACGAACTCGGCATGCAGGCGCGAGACGATCGTCGCCGGGGTCGCGACCGGGACGAAGATGCCGCCCCAGACGCTGACCACCACCCCGGGAAAGCCGGCCTCGACCATGGTCGGCAGGTCGGGCAACGCGGGCGAACGCCTGTCCCCGGTGGTGGCCAGACCGCGCAGCCGACCGTCCCGGATGAACGCCTCCGTCCCTGCCAGGCTGCCGAACACCATCTGTACCTGTCCGGCGACCACAGCGGTGACGGCAGGGCCGACGCCCTTGAACGGCACGTGCAGGACATCGAGCTTCGCGCGTGCATTGAACAGTTCGCCTGCCATGTGCGGCGTGCTGCCCAGCCCAGCGGACCCGTAGGCCAGCTTCGACGACCGCGACAGCTCGGCGAGTTCCTTCACCGACTTCGCCGGCACCTTCGCATTGACCGCGAGCACCAGCGACGCCGTGGTGAAGATGGTCACTGCGGAGAGGTCCTGCAGGCGGTATTTGGGGTCCTGCTGCAGGTGCAGGTTGATCACCAACGAAGGATCGGCGAGCAGCACCGTGTAGCCATCGGGCGTCGCATTGGCGGCGGTCTGCATCGCGATCACCCCACCACCGCCGGGCCGGTTGTCGACGATCACGCTCTGGCCCATCGATTCGGACAGCTTCGGGCTGGCGAGCCGCCCGACGAAGTCGAAGATGCCGCCGGGCGCGAATGGCACCAGCAGGCGGACGGGACGAGATGGCCAGGCGTCGGCGGCGAACGCGGGGCTGGCCGGGACGGCGACGGCCAGCGCGGCGAGGACCACTGCAGCGGCGGCGACGCCCGCACCGTGCGCAGGCGAGATTCGAAGATCCATGTGTCCCCCCGATGTTGTAGTTGCCGACCCCGGCGGATGAGGCAAGGTTCGTACCAGTCGGATCACTGGTGTGATAACGACATACCCGCCGACACGCCCCGAATCTTGACCGCGACCGGACCCGGGTGTAAAGCTTCCTGCACGAGAAACGGAGCGAGGAGTCCGGACATGACGCAGAAGGTGAAGCTGGTCCAGCCCAAGGATGCAACCGGCGAAACCGCCCGCATCTTCGAGGACATCCGCAAGACGAAGGGCGACAAGTTCCTCACGCCCACCTGGGGCTTCTTCGCCCAGGACGTGGAACTGCTGCGCCACTGGTGGGGCCTGACCAAGCGCCTGCAGATGACCGAAGGCGCGATCGAGAAGACACTGCTCAACTCGATCTCCCTGGTGTGCGCGGCCGAGGTGAACTGCCCGCGCTGCATCAACAACCACCAGACGCACCTGATCGAACACTTCGGCATGTCGACCGACGACGTGATGGAAGTGCTCGACTTCGAGAACTCCTCGAAGGTCGATGAACGCGCGAAGGCGGTGCTGCGCTTCGCGCGCAAGACGGCATTCAACGAGCCGATGGACGAGTCCGACTTCGCCGCGCTGCGCAGGCACGGCATCACCGATGTCGGCGTCGCCGAGATCGTGTCGATGGCGATGCTCGAGTCCGGCATGGCGCGCCACGCGGTCGGCGTCGCGCAGTTCGAGAACGGCGACGACTGGCCGCGCGACAACCTGCCGTCGAAGACCTATGCCGAGAACGTGAACGCCTGAGCCGGACGCCGCCGCCATGCCGATCGCACCGATCGAGGGCACCGCCGCGGTCTTCGGGGACCATGTCTCCGCCGACTCGGTGCTGCCTGCACGCCATTCCTTCCTGCCGCCCGAGCAGATGGCCGAGCAGGTCCTGATGGACGTCGGCCCGGAGGCGAACCGCAAGGTGCGCACCCATGCGGTGATCGTCGCGGGCGAGGCGTTCGGTTACGGTACCGGCCGGGAATCCCCGTCGCGCGCGCTGCGCGCCGCCGGCGTGCGCGCGGTGATCGCACGCAGCTTCTCCCGGCTGTTCTTCCGCAACGCGCTCAACAACGGCATCGTGGTCATCCAGTGCCCGGCGCTGGCGGCGATGCCGGTGCAGGACGGCGATCCGATCACGGTGTCGCTCGATGAAGGCCGGGTGCACTGGAAGGGCCAGTCGTTCGATTTCCCGCCGATGAGCGGTGTGGTGTCGGAGATCGTCGAGGCCGGCAACCTGATCAACTACGGCCGTGCGCTGCTGGCGAAAGCCGCGGCCGGCAACGGAGCCTGACCATGGGCAGGACACTCGCACAGAAGGTGCTCGAACGCACCAGCGGGCGCACCGGCCTCGCACCGGGGACGATCGTCGAGGCCACGCCCGACTTCAGCTATTCCCACGACTATGCAGCGTGGGCGATCGATGCCTTCGAGAAGATGGGCGCCACCCGGGTGCACCGGCCCGAGCGCATCGCGGTGTGCTTCGACCACGGCATCCCGCCCAACAGCGCACGCGATGCCAACAGCCTGAAGCGGGTGCGCGATTTCGTGAAGAAGCACGGCTTCGCGCAGTTCTACGAGGCGGGCACCGGTGTCGCGCACCAGGTGATGGTGGAACAGGGATGGATCGTCCCCGGATCGTTGTCGATCTGCAACGATTCGCATGCCTGCTCGGGCGGCTCGGTCGGCGCGCTTGCGCTTGCCGTTGGCGAGACCGAGATCGGCTTCCTGTGGGCGATCGACCGCCTCTGGTTCCGGGTGCCGGTGACCCGGAAGATGGTGCTGCATGGCCGACTGCGTCCCGGCGTCTATGCCAAGGACCTGATGCTGGTGATCGCGAAGCAGCTCGGCGTGCTCGGCGCCCTGTACGAGATCCTCGAATTCCACGGCGAGGGCGTGAAGACGCTGTCGGTGTCCGAACGGTTCACCCTGTGCAACATGGCGACGGAAGTCGGCGCCAAGGGTGGCGTGTTCCCGCACGACGAGGTGACCGCGAAGTTCATGGCGGGACGCGCGAAGTTCGCGTTCGAACCCGTGCACTCCGATCCCGACGCCGAGTTCGTCGCCGAGATGCATTTCGACCTCGACACCCTGGAACCGATGGTCGCTCTGCCCGGCCGCGAAGATTACGGCGTGCCGGTTTCGGAAGTGGCCGGCCAGCACATCGACCAGGTGTTCATCGGTTCCTGCACCAATGCCCGCGCCGACGACCTGGCGATCGCGGCGAATATCCTGCGCGGCCGCAAGGTGCACCCCGGCATCCGCCTGATCGTCACGCCGGCATCGCGCCAGGCCGAACTCGACGCGCTGCGCAGCGGCGACATGGAAGCACTGGTCGAGGCCGGTGCGATCCTGATGCCTTCCGGCTGCGGCGTCTGTGCCGGGACGCACCAGGGCGTGTCGGCCGACGGCGAGCGTTGCCTGTCCACCAGCAACCGGAACATGCCGGGGCGGATGGGCAACGTTAAGTCCGAGATCCTGCTTTGCAGCCCGGCCACCGCGGCCGCGAGTGCGATCGCGGGCTGCATCGCGGACCCGCGCGAGGCGGCCTGAACCTGCGCTTCAGCCCTCCAGCCGTTCAGCCCTTCAGCACCTGCAGCACGTCCTCGGTCTTCGTCACCCAGCCCATCTTCGACTCGAAGTTGTAGAAGGTGGCGTCGCGCACGAAGTCGGGACCGGTATGGTCCATCGCGTCCGAGATCAGGATCGGCCAGAACTCGCGGAAGTAAGCCTCGCGCGCGGTGCTCTCGACGCAGACATTGGTGGCGACGCCGGTGAAGAACAGGTGCCTGATGTCCAGGCCGCGCAGCTGGTTCTCGAGCGTGGTGCCGGCGAAGCCGCTGTAGCGCGCCTTCGGCACCACCAGGTCGCCCGGCTGCGGCGCGATGTCCTCGATGATCTGCCAGCCCCAGGTGCCCTCGACGATCAGCTTGTCGCGGTGCTCGGGCTTCTCCTTGATCAGCTTGAAGGCCATCTGCTTGCGGATGTTCGGCGACTGCGGGCCGCCGGCATCGCTGAGGTCTGGCCGGTAGCCGAACTGCAGGTAGATCACCGGCACGCCCGCCTTGCGCGCCGCCGGCAGCAGGCGCTTGTTCGCCTCGATCACCGGCCCGACGCGCGACTCGTCGATGCCGGTACCCAGGTCGAGCATGCCGCCCTTCTTCGTGTACGCGTTCTGCATGTCGACGACGATGATCGCGCTGCGCGCGATGTCGATCTCGACCGCCTGCGGCCGCGCGTTGAGCGAGACCATCGTCGATTCGCCGGTGCCGGCCTTGCCCATGTCGGGTCTCCCTGCGGGTTTCGGTGGTAGGGGTACGGCTCAGTGGTTGATGACCTTGCGGTACTCGGGCGAGGGCGTGTGCTGGGCCGGCCAGTTGACGCCGTCCTCGAAGCGCGCGAACACTGCGGCATGGCGCGCAAAGCCGCCTTCCAGCAGCGACACCGAGACGATCTCGGTGATGCCCGCGTCGTCGTAGCCCGCGTCGCGCAGTGCCTGGAACTCGGCATCGGTGATGCCTTCGTTCAGCGGGAGCTTGCGCGCGACGCGATAGACCGCCTTCTCGCCTTCGGGCAGGTCGGAGCCCTCGAAGTCGTGCAGCTTGTCCACTTCGGCCGCGCTCAGCTGCAGCCGGTCGATCAGGTCGGACTTGTGGAAGTTCACGCAGCGCGGGCAGTCGGTGGCCACCGCGCAGACCATCGCGATCTTGTTCGTCAGCTCGCGCGAGACATGGCCGTCGAGCACCTCGAGCTGCTTCTGCAGTTCCCACCAGGCCTTCAGCAGCGGAGGCACGTTTGCGAAGAATCCGAACAGCGGGCCGAGCCAGCGCGGATCCTTCATCCGGCAGATCTCCTGGTAGATCTGCTCGACCTCGACCGAAGCCTCGCCCGGCTTGACCAGCTTCACCACTTCCATCGGCTTGCCACCCATAGTCTTCCTCCCGTTGGACCCGCGCACTCGCGCACAGGCCTGACTCTACACATTTCGACCCCGCATCATTGCGGCTTGATGCCCGCTGCCCTCAGCAGCACGGCATAGGTCTCGATCTCCTCGCGCACGAACGCCGCGAACTGCGCGGGTGTCATCTCCATCGGTTCGTTGCCGAGCGCGGCGAGCTTCTCGCGCAGGTCGACGCCGGCACGGCGCAGGTCGGTGGCGATCCGCTCGACGATCGGCGCCGGCGTACCTGCCGGGGCCCACATGCCGAACCACAGCGCCGACTGGAAGCCGGGCAGCGCGGCCTCGGCGATCGACGGCACGTCGGGCAACAGGCTGGAGCGCTTCGCCGTGCTCGCCGCCAGCGCACGCACCTTGCCGCTGCGGATGTGCTCGAGCCCGGCCGAGATCGGCGAGAAGAAGCCATCCACCCGGCCACCCATCACGTCGACCAGCGCCTCGCTGGAACCCTTGTACGGCACATGGTTTACGTCCAGCTTGCCGTCGAACTTGAACTTCTCCAGGTTGAGGTGGGTACCGCTGCCCACACCCGCCGACGCGATCGTGACCTGTCCCGGCTTGCTCCGCGCAGCCTTGATCACGTCGGCGACCGTGCGCCAGGGCGAAGCGGGATTCACCACCAGCACGTTCGGCTGCTGCGCGAGCGGACCGATCTCGACGAAGCTCTTGACCGGGTCGTAGGGCAGCTTCGCATAGATCGACGGATTGACCGCGTGCCCGGACGAATGCAGCAGCAGGGTGTAGCCGTCGGGCGCAGAGCGCGCGGCCAGCCCCGCGGCGATCGATCCCCCGGCACCCGCACGGTTGTCGACGACCGCCGGCTGCGCCCAGGCCTCGGCCAGCCGGGTGGCGAACAACCGACCGACGATGTCCACCGCGCTGCCCGGCGGGAACGCGATGATCACCCGGACCGGCCGCGCCGGCCATGCCTGCGCGCAGGCCAGCCCGGCGCTCCCCATGAACAGCATCATCAACAGCACGCCTGTCCGCTTCATCGTCCACCCCCTTAGGTTCGATGCCGGTTCGATGCTCGTTCGATGCGGGTTCGCTACCCCCGTGTACTCACCGTCGGCAAGCAGGATTCAGGCCGGGCGGAACCCGCCTTCGGCCGGCAGCGGCGGGCTGTAGATCACCACCACTTTCGCGGGGCCGTCCACCGAGCGCGCGCCGTGCACGCATTTCGGCGGGATGCGGATCACGCTGCCCGGGCCGCACCGTTGCGGCGGCTGGCCCGGCTCGGAGTGTTCGAGCGTGCCTTCGAGCACCATCACGATCTGCCATGCGGTGTCGTGCGAGTGGGGATGTGCCGCGCCACCGGCCGCGACCTCGCCCAGCACCATCTCGATGCCGGTGCCGAGCGACGCGTCGACCAGCTTGCGGTTGACCGTGCCGCCATGGCCGGGCGGCGAGTAGGTCGGGAGCGTGTCCGGGTGGACGATGCGCGGCGGGTGGTCCATGGTGTCCTCCAGGGGAAATCGCTCAGGCAAGCGTGCGCGCGGCGCCCGACGCGAGCAGCGCATCGATGCCGGCATCGTCGTAGCCGGATTCGCGCAGCAGCTCCCGGGTGTGCTGGCCCAGCCTCGGCGCGTTCGTCGGATGGCGCGCAGCGACGCCGTCGAAGAACCCCGGCGAGGACAGGTGCTTCACCGTGCCGATGCCCTCGAACGCACGCGTCTCGGTGGTTCCGCTGCGTTCGAGCTGCGGGTCGCCTGCCACGTCGGCCAGGGACACCACCGGCATCGCCGGCATGCTCAGCTCGCGCGCGAGCGCGATCCACTGCGCGACGCTGCGCGTGTGCGCGACCGACTCGATCACGTCGTACAGTTCATGGAAACGCGTGCCGCGCACGGCCGGATCGGTGACGCGCGGGTCGGTGGCCATGTCCGGGCGGCCGACCGCCGTGAAGAAGCGCGCCCACTGGTCGTTGCTGTAGGGCGTCATCGACACGAAGCCGTCCTTCGCCCGGTAGATGCGCCGGCCCTCGCGGGTGACCCGGGTATAGCCGACCGCACCGTCGGGCGCGAAGGTCGCACCCTGCAGGTGCTCGACCAGGCAGAACGAGGCAAGCGTCTCGTACATCGGCACGTCCACCGTCCCGCCCTGCCCGGTGGAGCGCTGGCGAACCAGTGCGGCCAGCATCGCGGACGCAAGCGCGAGGCCGGCGACCTTGTCAGCGACCAGGCTGGGCACCAGCCGCGGCGTGCCATCCGCATCGGCATTCAACCCGGTGAGGCCGACCGCGCACTGGATCACGTCGTCGATCGCCGGCGCGTCGGCGAGCTCGTGCGCCTCGGCGAAGCCGGTGGCCGCGCAGTACAGCAGCTTCGGATTCATCGCCGCGCAGGCCTGCGCCGAGAAACCCAGCCGTGCCATCGGCTTGCGCCGCACGTTGTGTACCAGCAGGTCGGCGCCGCGGATCAGTGCCTCGAGCGCGGCCTTGCCGTCGGGCTTGCGGATGTCGAGCACGATCGACCGCTTGCCGCGGTTCAGGTTGACGAACACCGGTCCCATGCCACGCTCGGGGGCCGGGCCCGCGTAGCGCATGATGTCGCCTTCGGGTACCTCGACCTTGACCACGTCGGCACCGTAGTCGGCGAGGATCTGCGTCGAGTAAGGACCGAACACGACCGAGGTGAGGTCGATCACCCGCACCCCGTCGAGCATCTTCACTGCTGCTGTCATGGCCGAACCGGGATCCCTCGATGGCAGGACGGAGATTTTACCCCAGGAGCACGGGACCGCACCCCGCTGCCCGGGACCCTGCGCACGACGCCGGCGTATCATCGGCGCTCTCCTCCATGGCTGGAAAACCATGACCGCGATCCTTCCCGCGCCGTACCCGTTCCACGGCCTGCGCGCCCGCCTCGCTGCCGGCGCTGTCGCCACGGCTGCAGCCTGCATCGCCCTTTCGCTCGCACCCGGCATCGCGGGCGCGGCAGTCCCTGCGGGCACCGCGGATGCAGCTTCCTTCCCGTCGCGGCCGATCCGCATGGTGGTGCCCTATGTGCCGGGCGGGCTGCCCGACACCCTCGGCCGCATTGTCGCGCAGCGTATGGGCGATGCATTCCGCAGTCCGGTACTGGTGGACAACCGGCCCGGCGCCGGCGGCATCATCGGCACCGAACTGGTCGCACGCGCGCTGCCAGACGGCTACACGCTGCTGGTCGCCGACCTCGGGCAGACCGCCATCACCCCGGCGATGACGCCGAAGCTGCCCTACGACATCAAGCGCGACTTCGCACCGGTGAGCCTGCTCGGCACCTCGCCCTTCTTCCTGGCGGTGAACGCCGGCACCGGTGTGTCGACACTGAAGGAGTTCGTCGCGTTCGCCCGCGCGCGCAAAGGCGCCGCATCCTACGGCTCGTCCGGCGTGGGCAGCCCGCACCACCTGGCGATGGAGATGCTGCGCGCGCGGCTGGGCATCGAACTGGTGCATGTCCCGTACAAGGGCAGCGGCCAGTCGACGCCCGCGCTCGTCTCGGGCGAGGTGCCGGCGCTGTTCACCGTGCTGCCGACCGTCTCGGCCCATGTGAAGTCGGGTACGCTGCGCCTGCTCGGCGTGGCGAGTGCCACGCGCAGCGCGCAGGCCCCCGAGGTGCCGACCTTCGCCGAACTGGGCGTGAAGGACTTCGTGCTGCTGCCTTCGGTCAGCGTGCTCGCGCCATCGGGCACGCCGCGCGCGGTGATCGAACGCCTGGCCGGCGAGATGGCGAAAGCGGTGAAGCATCCGGATTCGGTGCAGAAGCTGTCGGCGATGGGCATCGACCCGGTCGGCAGCACACCGGCCGAGTATGCGAAGCAACTGCAGGCCGACATCGAGCTGTTCGTGCAGGCGGTGCGTGCATCGGGCGTCAAGGCGGAATGACCACGCCGACCCACGGCGACGCGCAGCTCTACTTCGAGGACTTCGCCGCCGGACAGGTCTATCCCGGACAGGTACGCCACCTCGATGCGGCGGCGTTCCGGACGTTTGCAGACCTCACCGGCGACGCCCATCCGATCCACTACGATGCCGACTATGCGCGCCAGACCCGCTTCGGTGCGCCGGTGGCGCACGGCCTGCTGGTAGCCGCGGTCGGCGCGCTGGGTGCCACTGCGCTGTCGCCCCGGCTGGAGGCCTCGATGGTCGCTTTCCTGGAGCAGGGCATGCGCTTCCTGGCGCCGGTGCTCGAGGGTGACACGATACAGACCGCATTCGAGGTCGAAAGCACGCGGCCTTCGCGCGATGGCAGCCGCGGCATCGTCCGCTTCATCGTGCGCGTGAACAACGGCGCCGGGACCTGTGTCGCGGAGGGCTTCCACGCCTACCTGCTGCGCTGCCGGCCGCCGGCGGGCTGACCGCAGCGCCGGCCCCCGCTGCACGACCCACACATCACGACGAAACGAGGCAAGGAGCGTTCGATGGCCAAACCCTTCACCGCAGTGACCCCGGCCGCCGGCTGGAATCCGCGCTACACCTTCTCGGCCGCGGTACGCGCCGGCAACCTGCTGTTCATCTCGGGCATGACCGCGGCGAACGAACAGGGTGAGCTGGTCGGCGAAGGCGACATCGTGCGCCAGACCGAGTACATCTTCGAGAAGATGGGTCGCGTGCTGGAAGCCGCCGGCGCCTCGTTCGCCAACGTCGTCGAGACCACCGAGTACTTCACCACGCTCGACGGCTATGCGAAGACCGCCGGCGTGCGGCGCAAGGTGTTCGGCGACGCACCGTATCCCGCGGCCACCGGGGTGCTGGTCGCGGGGCTGATCCGGCCGGGTGCGCTGATCGAGATCAAGGCCACCGCCGTGCTCGAAGGACCCGCCGCGGTCAGTTGATGCCCGCGCCGGACGCGCGCACCACCTTCTCCCACTTCACCAGCTCGCTGCGGATCAGCGCGGCGAGCTGTTCCGGCGTGCCGGGCGACGGTTCGTCGATGCCCTGCCCGGCGAGCTGGGTCCTCACCTCGGGCTCGGCCAGTACCTTGCGCACTTCCGCGTTCAGCCGGTCGATCACCGGGCGCGGCGTGCCGCCGGTGGCGGCCAGCCCGTACCAGGTGGTGGCGACGAAGCCGGGTACGCCGGATTCCTGCACCGTCGGCAGGTCGGGGGCGACCGCGCTGCGCTTCGCGCTGGTCACCGCCAGTGCACGCACCTTGCCGGCCTTCGCCAGCGGCAGCAGCGTGCCGATGCTGCTCAGCACGATCTGCACCTCGCCCGACATCAGCGCCGCCAGCGCGGGCGGCGCACCCTTGAACGGAACGCGTGTGGTCTGCACGCCGGCCAGCGTGTTCAGCAGCTCGGTCGCGAGATGGGTCGGGCTGGACGTGGCGCCGTAGAACAGGCCACCTTTCTTCGCACGGGCCAGCGCGAGCAGTTCCTGCATCGTGTTCGCCTGAAGGCCGTTGTAGACGGCGACGAGGTTCGGCGATTCGCCGATCAGGCTGATCGGCGCGAAGTCCTTGATCGGATCGAACGGCACCTTGCGATAGAGCGGCGGGTTGATCGCGACACCCGGCTGGATCAGCAACAGCGTATGGCCATCGGGCGAGGCGCGGGCGACGGTCTCCATCGCGATGTTGGCATCGGCACCGGGACGGTTCTCGACGATCACCGGCTGCCCGAGCTGCGCCGACAGGCGAGGCGACACGATGCGCGCGACCAGGTCGACCGGTCCGCCGGCGGTGAAGCCGACGACCACGCGCAGCGGCCGGGACGGCCATGGCTGCTGTCCCTGTGCGGACGCGACCGAGGGCAGGCAGGCCAGCGACAGCAGCAGCGGAACCGCCATCACGGCCGCGCGACCGACGGCAGGCGATGCGGCAGGAAACACGGCAGGAGCAGCGGGCATCGGGGTCATCGGTCCATCCATCCGGTTGGCATCGGCATGGCGATGCATCGCTTCGTTCATTCGACGCGAATACCCACGCGCGGGATCACCTCGCGCCAGAGCGCGATCTCGGCATGCACGCGCTTCGTGAACGCAGCCGGCTGCACCAGCAGCGCACGCGCGCCCTGCGCCGCGAACAGGTCGCGCAGGCGCGGCCGGCCGGCTGCACGCACGATCTCGCCATGCAGGCGGTCGAGCCGTTCCGCAGGCAGGCCTGCGGGGCCGATGATGCCGAACCAGATCGGCATGTCGTAGTCGCCGAAGCCCGATTCTGCGAAGGTCGGGACATCGGGCAGCAGCGGGTTGCGCTCCTTCCCGGTCACCGCCAGCGCACGCATGCGCCCCGCCTGTATCGGCGCGGCCGCGCTTGCGATGCTGGAGGTGCCGATGTCGACGCGCCCGGCGACGATCTCGGCGATCGATCCGGCCACGCCCTTGAACGGCACATGGACCATCTTCAGCTTGTTGCGGTCGATGAACAGCTCCGCGGCCAGGTGCGACGAGGTGCCGTTGCCGCCGGTGGCGAAGGTGACCTCGCCGGGACGGCTACGGGCGAGCTGCACCAGGTCCTTCGGCGTGCGCGCCGCGAACTCGAGGCGGCTGAACCAGATCGTCGGTGCCTCGGCGATCAGCGTCACCGGCTGGAAGTCGCGCACCGGATCGTAGGTCATCTGCTTGCCGTACAGCGCCGGTGCGATGGAAAACGAGTTCTCGGTCATCAGCAGCGTGTAGCCGTCGGGCGAGGACTTCGCCACCGTGCCGGCGCCGATGGTGGTGCCGGCGCCGGGCCGGTTCTCGACCAGCACCGACTGGCCGAGCGACTCGCCCATCTCGGCGGCGAGGCCCCGCCCCACGACATCGGTGAACGATCCCGGTACCACCGGCACGATGATGCGCATCGGCTTCACCGGCCAGGGTGCCTGGGCATGCGCGGCCAGCGGCAACAGCGCGAGGAGGGCCGTCGCGGCAAGGGCGCGGCGGGCAACGATGGGCATGTCGCCGCGGGCATACAATCGGGCCAAGGTCGTCCCTACCTGTCGAACTGTGATCACGATGACATCCTACTACGAAGACTTCACCGTCGGTGCCCGCTACCCCACCTACAGCCGCACGATCACCGAGGGCGACCACTCGCTGTTCTGCGCGCTGGTCGGCTACCACGTGCCGCTTTTCATCGACGAGGAATTCGCACGCAAGACGCAGTATGGCGGCCGCATCTGCCCGAGCCACCTGATCATGTCGTTCTCCACCGGCATGACCGAGAGCCTGTTCCGCACGTCGGTGGTCGGCCTGCTCGGCCTCGACGCGGGCCGCTTCCTCGCGCCGGTGCGCATCGGCGACACCATCCGCACCGAGGTCGAGGTGCTGTCCAAGCGCGAGACCTCGAAGCCCGACCGCGGGCTGGTGGTGTTCCGCGATCTCGTCTACAACCAGCGCGACGAACTCGTGTTCCAGATGGACAAGAGCGTGCTGGTCCGCACCCGGGCGAGCCTGCCCCCCACAGCCTGATCCGAGGAGCCACCATGGCAACGACCGCCACCCACGCACACGACACCATCGACGGCTTCGGCGATCCGCTCGCCTTCCGCGCCCGCCAGGGCACGGCCCGGCCCGCGGTGATCCGCAACGTCGCCGGGCAGGACGTGTTCACCGTCGAGGCGCGCCAGATGGCGCACCACCAGAAGGAAGCGGTGGTCAGCGAAGGCGCGACCGGCAGCGCCTGGCGCGTCACCAGCGACGAAGGCAAGCACCTGGCGGGCACCGACCTGGCGCCGTTCCCGCTCGGCGTGTTCAATGCCGGCCTGCATGGCGACCTGCACAACCGCCTGCTGGCTACCGCTGCGGCCTCGGGCGTCGCCTTCGACGACCTGCAGGTCCTCCTCGACAACCGCTACAGCCTGACCGGATCGTTCGTCCGCGGCGATGCGGTCGGCCAGGCGGAACCCACGCGGATCACGGTGAAGGTGAAGTCGCCCGCGGACGCGGCGACGCTGCATGCCTGGGTCGCGCGTGCCGTCGCTGCATCGCCAGCGCTCGCGGCGCTGCGCACCCCGCTGGAGAACACCTTCGCGATCTACGTCAACGGCCGCCGCCGGGCAGTGCATGCGCTGCCCGCGTCGACAGCCGCGGACGCGCCCGACCCGTACCGGGTGCATGCAAAGCCGCCGCGGCCGCTGCCCGGCCCCGACCCGCTGCAGCCGCTGATCCTGCGCACCGGCGAACAGCGCCCGGGCGTGTCGCAGCCGGCGCAGGCCTCGCCCACCGGCCGCGTGCTGCGCCTGATTGTCGGCAACAGCCACCTGGTCGATCGCGCCGGCGTCACCCAGACCGACACCTATCTCGACCTCCCTGCCGCCAGCCATTTCGCGCTGCGCACCGATGAACGGCCCGGTACCGGCGAGGCCGGCGACCAGGGGCCATGCGGCCTGGCGCTGCTGTCCGCGGGCATCGTGTTCTGCTACATGACCCAGCTCTCGCGCTACATCGAGAACATGAAGATGGACATCGGCGGCGTGCGCGTCGTGCAGTACACGCCGTTCACGCTCGAGGGCAGCCTCGCGGCCGGGACGCTCGCCGGCCATGCACTGCCGGTCGACACGCACCTGTTCCTCAACGGCGGTGCCGCGGACGAACTGTTCGAACGGCTGCAGAAGATCGCCGCGGTCACCTGCTACCTGCATGCGACGCTCGCCGCGGCGCTGCCGCCCGAGGTCGCGATCGAGCACAACGGCAAACCGCTCTGACCCGGCGCCCGCAGACGCTCCGCACCACCCGCCCGACCCCACGCACCCTGGAGATCCCATGCCCCATGTGACCGCCGACGACGGCATCAAGCTCGCCTACCGGATCGACGACTTCAGCGACCCGTGGCTGCCCGACGATCCCCTGCTGCTGCTGCATGCGGCGATCGGCAGTTCGCGCCGCTGGTACTCGATGGTGCCGGCGCTGGCGCGCCACCACCGGCTCATCCGGATGGACCTGCGCGGCCATGGCGCGTCCGACGTGCCCGATCCGTCCTCGCCGTTCTCGCTGGCGCGGCTGGCGCAGGACACGCTGACGCTGATGGACGAACTCGGGCTGGGCAAGGTGCACATCCTCGGCAACTCGGCTGGCGGCTACGTCGGCCAGCGGCTCGCGATCGACCACCCCGAGCGCGTGAAGAGCCTGGTGCTATACGGCTCCACGCCCGGCCTGACCCGCAGCCAGGTCAGCACCTGGGTGCCGCACATGGGCGCGATCGGCATCCGGCCGTTCCTCGCCGAGACGATCTCGGACCGCTGCCCGGTGGACGCGGTCGATCCGCGCTTCGTCGAGAGGTTCCTGGACGAAGCGGCTAACAACGACCTCGCGTTCATCCAGAGCTTCGTCAGACACATGTCGACGGTGGACATGATGGAAGAGATCCGCGCGATCCGCTGCCCGGTGATGATGATCGCGCCCGGCGCCGAGCCGGTCGGCCATGCCTCGACCTACGAGGACATGAAGGTGCGCATCCCCGAC
>JAJTHE010000132.1 GCA_021298815.1 Betaproteobacteria bacterium
CCGATCTTGAGCTTGAAAAAGCGCCAGCCGGCCGCGAGTTCGCGCCGCGCCTCCGCGATGTCGTCCTCTACCTTCGGATTGCCCAGCAGGTACATCGGCAGCAGGTCCTCGCGCAGCGCGCCGCCGAACAGGTCCGCCAGCGACACCCCGAGGTGCCGGCCGACGAGGTCGGCCAGAGCCATGTCGACCGCGCACTTGGCGCCGGTGTTGCCGACCAGCGCGCGGGCGCAGCGCCGGGCGAGCGCGGCGCGCTGCAGCGCGTCCTGCCCCACCAGCAGCGGTGCGAGGTAGGCGTCCACCGCGGCCACCATCCCGGGCAGCAGGTCGCCGGTCATCTGCGGCGCCGACGACGCCTCGCCCCAACCCACGAGGCCGCCCTCGGCCTCGATGCGTACCAGCAGGTTCATCGAACGTTCGATGCGCTCGCCGGCCATCACCACCGGCTTCTTCAGCGGCAGGGCGACCGGGATCGCATCGACGCGGCGGATCTTCAGCGGCGCCGCGTCGCGGCCTGTCTCGATCATGGGCGGGCTCCCGGAGTTTCGTTCGTGTCACCTGGGACGGCTGCGGCCGCGGCTGCGATGGTCTCGGCAAGAAGGCAGGCACGGCCGCCGTCGCGCGCCGAGGCGAGCGACGCGTACACCGCCGCCAGCGCCTGCACGCCGTTGTCCGCGGAGATTTCGGGTGCGCGACCGAGCACGATCGCATCGGCGAACTGCTCGAGTTCGTCGCGGAACATGTCGCCGGCCGGCACCGCGATCTCCTCTCGCGCCGCGATGCCCTTGCCGCGTGACTGCACCCAGAGGCGCGCGCCCTCGTGCAGGCGTCCGGCATCGCCCCAATACGCCTGGTCGACCTCGTAGAAGACGCTGGCGCGATCGCCGGTGACCCGGATGTCGTAGCGTCCGGGACTGGTCCAGCTGGAAACCACCTGGCCGGACTTGCCGTCGGCGAAGGTGGCCGCGACCAGCCACTGGTCCTCGACCTCCGCCGCCAGCGGCGACCGATGCGCGCAGGTGGCCGACACCGAATGCAGGTCGCCGCCGAGGTAGCGCAGCGTGTCGAACTGGTGGATCGCGATCTGGCTCAGGCAACCCCCTGGCGAACGATCGCCGTACCAGCGCCAGTCTTCCGGCGTCAGGCGCAGGCCGCGGTCGTTGCAGAAGGCCGCCTCGACCAGGTTCACCGTGCCCAGCCGGCCCTCGTCGATCATCGCGCGGATCAGGCGCGTGCCGGCCAGGAAGCGCGCGCAGTGGCCGACCACGACATGGACGCCGTGCGCCTGCCCGAGCCTGCCCACCACGATACCGTCGGCGAGGGTGTTGGCGACCGGCTTCTCGATGTACACATGCTTGCCCGCCGCCGCCGCCTCGCGCGCGAACGGCAGGTGCATCTCGTTCGGCAGGGTCAGCAGCAAGCCGTCGATGTCGGGGTCGCGCAGGACCTCGGCGTAGCTTGCCGCAGCCGGGATGCCGGTGGCATCGACGAAGCGCCCCAGCCGTGCGCGGTCGCGCCCGACGCAGCAGACGATCTGCAGCTTCGGCGAACCTGCGGCCGCCTTCGCCAGCACCAGTCCCCAGGCCCCGGTCCCCACCAGGGCCAGCCGGGCCGCGCGCGGCGCCACGCCAGCCACCCTCATTCGGCCTTCACGCCGGCCTCGCGCGCGACCCTGGCCCACTTCAGGATGTCCTTCTCGAGGATCGCGCGGAAGGCCTCCGGCGTGCTGCCGACGCCCTCGGCGCCGAGCGCGGCGAACTGCTGCCTCATCTGCGGATCGTTGACCGCCTTCACCGAGTGCGCATGCAACTGCTTCAGCACCATCGGCTGCAGCCCTGCCGGGCCGAAGAACGCATACCAGGAGCCGAGCTCGTAGCCCGGCAGCCCGGACTCCGCGATGGTCGGGATGTCGGGCAGCAGCTCGGACCGCTTCAGCGAACCGATGCCGATCGCGCGCACCTGCTGCGCGCGGATGGCAGCCGCCGAGGCCGAGATGGAGTTCCAGGTCGTCGCGAGTTCCCCGGCGATGGTGTCGGTCATCGCCGGGGGCAGGCCCTTGTACGGGACATGCACCCCCTTGATGCCGGCCATCAGGTTGAACAGCTCATAGCCGAGGTGGGCCGAGCTGCCGATGCCGGAGGAGCCGAAGGTGTACTGCTTCGGGCGCGCCTTCGCCCAGGCGATGAAGTCCTCGACGTTCTTCACCGGCAGCTGCGGGTTGACCAGCAGCACGAAGGGCGCTTCCGCCAGCAGGGACACCGGCGTGAAGTCCTTCAGCGGATGGTAGGGCAGCTTCGGGTAGATGGCCGGATTGGTGGCATGCGTGCCGGTAGTACCCATCAGGATGGTGTAGCCATCGGGTGCCGACCGGGCGACCAGTTCGGAGCCGATGATCCCGGATGCGCCGGCACGGTTGTCCGCGAGCACCGCCTGGCCGGTGTTCTCCTGGATCCTGCGTCCGATGAGCCGCGCGAAGATGTCGGCACCGCCACCTGCCGGGAACGGGATGATCAGACGGACCGGCTTGGCCGGATAGACCAGGCCCGCCGGCCGTGCCTGCGCTGGCGACACTGCCATGATCGGGACCGCGAGCACGACGGCTGCGGCAGCGAACACGAACGCGACAGGCATGGCTTTCATCGATGCTCCGGCGGAAGCGGGTCCCGGAGCAACAACCCCGGGCGCGCCGCCGGCAGCCGTGCCGCACCGGCCACGGCGATCGACGGCGATGCCGGCGCGGTTACACTGGACCACGTGCAATCACGCCGGTCGCCCGGGGTTCCTCCTCCAGATCGGGCGCGAAGGTGTGTCCCTTCGTCACCACTGCGACAGACGATACGGCCGCCGCCCCGCCAGAGCAATCCGCTGGTGGTTATGGCATGCATAGCCGGCATCTATGGTCCGGCGGCTTGACGGAGCCCGACCGGGTGCCCGAACATGGACCGGAGACCGAACAACGGACCGGAGCACGCACCCCATGTTTCCTGCTTCACGGAAGTTGCCGGCGGCTGCGGTGGTCGCGGTCCTGGCCGTGTCATCGGCTGCCGGCCTGTCCGCCAGCTGCGCCTACGCCGGCTGGCCCGACAAGCCGATCCGCATCGTCGTCCCCTTCCCCGCCGGCGGCAGCACCGACAGCGTCGCCCGGCTGAGCGCGGAGTGGATGGCGCGCGTGCTGGCGCAGCCGGTCACGGTCGAGAACCGCACCGGCGCCAGCGGCACCATCGCCGCCGAGTTCGTCGCGCAGTCGCCGCCCGACGGACACACGCTGTTCATGGCCTCGCTCGCGCAGATGTCCATCGTGCCGCAGATGGGCAAGGTGCGCTACGACCCGTTCAAGAGCTTCGTGCCGATCTCGGTGATCTCCACCAGCTTCTTCGCGCTGGGCGTGCATCCGAGCCTGCCGGCGAAGAACATCCCGCAGCTGGTCGCGCTGGCAAAGGCCAATCCGGACAAGCTGTCCTACGGCTCGTCGGGCACCGGCTCGGCGGCACACCTGACCATGGCCCTGTTCCTGTCGCGCGCCGGGGTGAAGATGACGCACGTGCCGTACAAGGGCGTCGCGCCGGCGATCGCCGACCTGGTCGGCGGCCATGTGCCGATGGTGTTCGGCAGCGTGTCCGAGGTGCTGCGCTTCTACAAGGGCGGCAAGCTGCGCGTGCTCGGCGTATCGAGCGACCGGCGGCTCGCCCAGATGCCGGAGGTCCCCACCGTCGCCGAGCAGGGCTTTCCCGGCTACCGCGTGATCACCTGGAACGGACTGGTCGCGCCGGCCGCGGTGCCGCGCGAAGTGCTGTCGGTGCTGGTCAACGCGATCAGGCCGGCGTGCAAGGACGCAGGCTTCACCGCGAAGTTCGAGGCGATGGATGCCGACGCCTGGTGCAGCACGCCCGCGGAGTTCGCGGACATGCTGCGCGCCGACTGGACGAAATGGGGCGAGGCGGTGAAGTTCTCGGGCGCGACGACCGACTAGAAGATCAGGCCGGCTCGAACTTGACCACGCCGACACCCTCGGCGACGGTCTCGAACACCGCCTTCACCGGCATCCCCACCCGGACCGCGTCCGGCGCGCAGTTGACGAGGTTGCTCATCAGGCGCCCGCCTTCGTCGAACTCGACGATCGCGATCACGTAAGGCAGGTCGGCCCGGAACGCCGGGTCGGGCGCACGGTGCACGACGGTGTGCGAGAACACCGTGCCGCGTCCGGCCACCTGCACCCATTCGAAGGCGACGCTGCCGCAGTCGCAGGCGGCACGCGTGGGCGCATGGTGCCGGCCGCACTCGAGGCATCTGCGCAGGCGCAGGACACCTTCGGCGCAGCCGGCGAAGAACGGACGGTTGGCATCGGTGGGCGTGGGTATCGGCTTCGAGGGCGGCGGACCAGCGGGACGCGCCGGCTTCGCCGCGTCCGCGGAGGGCTTCGCGCCAGGGACGGCATCGGTCATCGGGATCTCCTCATTGGCGTCATTGGCCCAGGATCAGCGTGCAGGACAGCGACATCGGCCCGCCGATGCCGTGTGCCAGCGCGAGCTTCGCGCCGTGCACCTGGTTGATGCCGGCATCTCCCCGGACCTGCCGCACCGCTTCCGGAAGCACGATGATGTGCGCATTGCCCCAGGTCATCATGCCGCCGGTGGTGTTGGTCGGGATCGACCCGCCGAGCGCCGTGTGGCCGTCGGCGAACAGCCGGCCGGCCTGGCCGCGTTCGCAGAACCCGAGTTCCTCCATCGCGATCAGCGCGGCGATGCTGAAGGCATCGAACACCTGCGCGGTGTCGATGTCGGAGGGCTTCACGCCGGCGATGCCGAAGGCAGCCTCCGCCGACTGGCGTGCGGCACCCGGCGGCAGGTCGTCGTTCTCGTTCAGGTGGTAGGGCCCATGGCCTTCCCCGCCGCCGAGCAGGCGCACCGCCGGCTGGCGCATGTCGCGCGCGCGCTCGAGCGTGGTCACGATCACCGCACCGCCCCAGTCGGCCACCGGGCAGCAGTCGAGTGCCCGCAGCGGCGCGGCGATCGGCTGCGATGCGAGGATCGCCTCGACGGTCAGCGGGTCGCGCTTCGGCGCATGCGGCTGGCGCCTTGCATGCTCGCGCGCGGCCACGCCCACCGCGGCGAGGTCTTCCGGACGGCCGCCATGGCGGTGCATCCAGCGCTGCGCGATCAGTGCGTACTTGCCGGGCACGGTCAGGCCGAACGGATCTTCATAGTCGTCGGTCCAGGGACGCGCGGCGCGCATCGCCTGGATCTTGTCGCCCTTGAAGCGCGCACCCCGGCTGTCGCTTTCGCAGACCAGTACCGTGTGCGCCTCGCCGGCGGCGATCGCGCGGGCGGCGTACAGCACCCCCATGCAGGGCGATGCGCCGGCATCCTGGATCGCGGTGTTGATGCGCGCCGGGATGTTCAGCGCCTCGGTCACCAGCGAGCTGAACATGAAATGGGGGTCGCCTGCCGGGCTGGCAGTGATGACGCCGTCGACGTCGCGCGGGCCGATGCCGGCATCGGCCATCGCCGCCAGCGCGGCCTCGACCGCGAGGTCCTGTGCCGTGCGTACCCGCTCGGTGCCCACGGCGGCTTCGCCGACCCCGGCGAATGCGATCGAACCGTACATGTCGTTCCTCATCGAGTATGGCGTCCCAGGGTCAGGTTGAAGCCGGGCCGACTGATGTGCACGGTGGTATTGCCCGCGATGCGCGACAGTTCCCCGACCAGGTGCACCAGCGAATCGCCGCCGGTCGCGTATTCTCGCACCGGCCCGGCGGCGGCACGCATGCGGTCGATGTCATCCTTGCGCAGCAGGTAGCGCAGCAGGAGGTCTTCCTCGGACAGTCCTTCCGCGCCCAGTTCGCGGCGGATCTGCGCCTCGCTCATCGGATCGTGGTCGATCGCCGCCAGTTCGCGCGCGCGTGGCCGGTCGAGGATCTTCGCGCGCACCGCGGGATCCATCAGCTTCTCGACGTCGCCGCCGAAATGGCCGAGCGCATAGCGGATCGACTGGTCGGTCACCTGCACGTACCGCCGCCCGGTCATCACGTTGAGCGCCGCCTGGCTGCCGACGAACTGCGACAGCGGCGTCACCATGATCGGATAGCCGTACTCGGCGCGCACCTGCACTGCCTCCTCCAGCGCCGCGGGCAGCTTGTCCTCGGCGCCGACCTCGCGCAGCTGGTTGCGCAGGTTCGAGATCATGCCGCCGGGAACCTGGTGCACGTACTGCGCATGGTCGTACTCGACCGGCCGGCCGATGGCGAAGCCCTCGCGCCGGGCCACCACCGAGAAATGGTCGACCACGGGCCGCAGCAGGTCTTCGTCCAGGCCCGAGGTGTCGTAGCCGAGTGCGCGCAGGTTCGCCGCCACGTTGAACACCGAGGGCAGCGAGGCATCGTCGGCCAGCGGCGGGATCGCGGTGTTCACGATGCGCAGGCCCTGCTGCACCGCCTCGAGCACGCACAGCGGGCCGAGGCCGGTCAGGCAGTGGGTATGCATCTCGATCGGGATGCCGCCGGCGGCCTCGATCATCAGCGGCACCAGCACCCGCGTGCGCTCGGGGGTAAGCAGCCCGCCGGGGTCCTTCAGGCACAGCCGCCAGGGCTTGAGCTTCGCCGCGGCGCGGGTGCGCTCGACGAAGTAGCGGTCGGTGTGCCTGGGCGAGATCGAATAGGTGACGTTGATGATCGGCCTCACGCCGGCGGCGGCGGCGGCACCGGCCCGGCGCTTCCAGACCTTGTCGTCGTTCCAGGCATCGGACACGCGCACTTCGGCGATGCCCGCTGCCTTCATCACGCGCCAGAACAGTTCGACCATGCACTGCTGGTCGGACCCGAACAGGTTCAGGCCACCGCCGTTCACGCGCAGCGGCGTGCGGCCGCCGCGCGCGGCCAGCAGCCGCACGCGCTCGATCGGATCCTCGCGCAGGTCGCGCACGCACTTTCCGATGAAGGACGGCGCCAGCACTTCGAGCGCGCCGAAGCCGGCACGGTCGAGCCGGTCGACCACCGGCAGCATCATGCCGGTGGTCATCCACTCGGCCCACAGGCTCTGCTGCCCATCGCGCAGCGTGACGTCGACGAATTCGATCTTTTCCATCGGGGCTCCTGCCTCAGTGCGGTTCGCCGGGGTTGGCTGCACTCATCTCTTCGATCATCCTCGCCACCAGCACGGTGTTCACCCGGCCGGCGGCGAAATCCGCATGGTCCATCGCATGGCGAAGGAAAGGCAGCGTGGTGCCTATGCCGCCGACATGGAAGCGCCGCAGCGCATGGCGCATCTTCATGATCGCCTCGGTGCGGTCGCTGCCGTAGACGATCAGCTTGGCCAGCAGGGAGTCGTAGTGGATCGGCACGACATAGCCGGCATGGCAGTGCGTGTCGAGCCGGATGTTCGGGCCCTGCGGCACGTCCCACCGATCGATGCGTCCCGGGCTGGGACGGAACCCTTCGGACGGCACCTCGGCGTTGATTCGGCACTCGATCGCATGGCCGCGCAGCACGATGTCCCGCTGCTCGAAGCGCAACCGCTCGCCGGCCGCCACGCGCAGCTGCTCCTGCACCAGGTCGATGCCGGACACCATCTCGCTCACCGGATGTTCGACCTGGATGCGGGTGTTCATCTCGAGGAAGTAGTAGGCCCCGGTATCGCCATCGACGATGAACTCGACCGTGCCGGCGTTGCGGTAGCCGATGCCCCGGCCGAGTTGCAGGGCGGATGCGCGGATCTCCTCGCGCCGGGACTCGGCCAGCGCCGGTGCCGGCGACTCCTCGACCACCTTCTGGTGGCGGCGCTGCAGCGAGCAGTCGCGCTCGCCCAGGTGCACCAGATTGCCGTGCGCGTCGCCCAGCACCTGCACCTCGATATGGCGCGCATTGGCGATGTAGCGCTCGAGGTAGAGCGTGTCGTCGCCGAAGGCGTTGCGCGCCTCGCCCGAAGCGGCAGCGAACGCCCGGCCGATGTCCTCGCCGCGTTCGACGATCTTCATGCCGCGCCCGCCGCCGCCGGCGGCCGCCTTCAGCATCACCGGGTAGCCGATGCCGTCGGCGATGCGGCGCGCCGCGTCCGCCGAGGCGACCTTCTCGGAACCGGGCAGCATCGGCACGCCGGCCGCGCGCGCGAGCGCGCGCGCCTCGAGCTTGTTGCCCATGCGCAGGATCTGGTCGGCGGTCGGCCCGACGAAGACGATGCCCTCGCGTTCGCAGGCGAGCGCCAGCGCTTCGGATTCAGCGAGGAAGCCGTAGCCGGGATGCAGCGCGTCGCAGCCGGTGCCCTTCGCCGCCGCGACCAGTGCGTCGATCCGCAGGTAGCTCTGCGCGGAGGCCGCCGGCCCGATGCAGACGGTCCGGTCGGCCATGCGCGCGGGCAGGCCGTCGCGGTCGGCCTCCGACGCGGCAAGCACGGTGTCGATGCCCATGCCCTGGCAGGCCTGGATGATCCGCACCGCGATCTCGCCGCGGTTGGCCACCAGCACGCGGGAAAGACGCGCTGCCACGGTCAGCGCCGGCGCCCGTTCAAGACGGCTTCACCCGGAACAGCACCTGTCCGTACTCGACCAGCGCGGCATCCTGCACGCAGATCTCGGTGACCACGCCGGCGAGGCCCGCATGCACCGCGTTGAACATCTTCATCGCCTCGACCAGCCCGACCGTGCTTTCCGGCCCGACCGTCGAACCGACCGACACGTAGGGTGCGGCACCGGGTTCCGACTGCGAGTAGAAGCGGCCGATCATCGGCGACACGATGGCCACGGTGCCATCGTCGGGCCGCGCGCCTGCGGATGCAGCGGCCGGTACGGGCGCGGCGGCGGCGGGCACAGCAGCGGTC
>JAJTHE010000040.1 GCA_021298815.1 Betaproteobacteria bacterium
CTTCGGGATCAGCGCGTACATGGTGCCGATCGAGATCATCGCCACCCAGCCGAGGGCGCCGGAGTGCACGTGGCCGGTGGTCCAGTCGGTGTAGTGGGACAGCGCGTTGACCGTCTTGATCGACATCATCGGACCCTCGAAGGTCGACATGCCGTAGAACGACAGCGAGACGATCAGGAACTTCAGGATCGGGTCGTCGCGAAGCTTGTGCCAGGCACCCGACAGCGTCATGATGCCGTTGATCATGCCGCCCCAGGAAGGCGCGAGCAGGATCAGCGAGAACACCATGCCGAGGGACTGCGCCCAGTCGGGCAGCGCGGTGTAGTGCAGGTGGTGCGGGCCGGCCCACATGTAGGTGAAGATCAGCGCCCAGAAGTGCACGACCGACAGCCGGTACGAATAGACGGGACGCTCGGCCTGCTTCGGGATGAAGTAGTACATCATCCCGAGGAAGCCCGCGGTCAGGAAGAATCCGACCGCGTTGTGGCCGTACCACCACTGGATCATCGCGTCCTGCACGCCGGCGTACGCCGAGTACGACTTGGTGAACGATGCCGGGCTGAAGGCGCTGTTCACGATGTGCAGGATGGCCACGGTGAGGATGAACGCGCCGAAGAACCAGTTGGCCACGTAGATGTGCGGTATCCGCCGCTTCATGATCGTGCCGAAGAAAACGACCGCGTAGCTGACCCAGACCACCGCGATCAGCAGGTCGATCGGCCATTCCAGCTCGGCGTACTCCTTGCCCTGGGTCATGCCCAGCGGCAGGGTCACCGCGGCGAGCACGATCACCGCCTGCCAGCCCCAGAACGTGAACCCGGCAAGCCTGTCCGAGACCAGTCGCACATGGCAGGTGCGCTGCACGACGTAGTAGGAGGTCGCGAACAGTGCGCAGCCGCCGAACGCGAAGATCACCGCGTTGGTGTGCAGCGGACGCAGGCGGCCGTAGGACAGCCATGGCACCGAGGGAAGCAGTTCGGGCCAGGCCAGCTGCGCCGCGATGATCACGCCCACCAGCATGCCCACCACGCCCCAGACCACGGTCATGATCGCGAACTGGCGCACCACCCGGTAGTTGTAGGTTTCTTCGGGATAACCCGCTGCTGCCGCCTGCATAGTCGTGCACTCCACTGGTTGTGCCGCCTTCCGATGGCGGCGTGCCCATGATCGCAATGCAGCGAAGAGGGTTTTTTGATATGGATCAACCCCGGTGCGGAAGCGGGCAGGGCCGGACCCGGACGGCCATGCAGGCGCCATTGGATCGACGGCGCGCAACGCTTGCGCCCGGCGCTGGCGGCGGGCAGCTTCAGGTTCGGGAAGCCGCCTGCGGCCAGCCTACTCCCTGCGCGGGCCGGGCACCATCAATGCCGTGGTGGGCCCGGCCGGCGTCCGCCGTCGCTGCCGGTCGCCCCGGCGCCGGACGGCTGCTCCGCCGCCTCCGCCTTCGCCGCCTTGTCCGGCGGTGCCGAAGCGGCAACGCGGTCGTCGTCGTCGAGCAGCAGTCGGTGGGCGGGGCCCTCCATGTCCTCGAACTGGTCGTTGCGCACGGCCCACCAGAACGCGGCGCCGATCGCGATCGCCAGTACCACCGAAAGCGGGATCAGCAGGTAGAGGATGTCCATCCGGCGATGATGCATGTTTCCGCCAACGGCGTGCGGGACCGGGCGCGTTCATTGTCTGTGACCGGACGGCCGTCTACACTCGGGACACCCCGCAGACCGACTGCTCTGCTCCACTGCCCTCCTAGCGCAGGCCCACCATGCCCCATCCCCTCGATCGCATCCTCAACCCGCGGCGGCTGGCCGTGATCGGCGCCTCCAGCGACCCGGAGAAGCGCGGCTACCGCGCGATCCGCACCCTGCTCGCCGACCACTACAAGGGCGAGATCGTCCCGATCAACCCGAAGGCGAGCGAGATACTCGGCCTGAAGTGCTATCCGTCGATCGAGGCGGTGCCCGGCGAGGTCGACCTCGCGCTGGTCTGCACCCCGGCGAAGGCGGCGCCCGAGGTGATCGAGGCCTGCGGGCGCAAGGGCGTCAAGGGTGCCCTGCTGCTGGCCGGCGGCTTCAGCGAGGCAAGCGAGGCCGGGCGGCTGCTCGAGGAGCGCACCGTCGAGATCGCCCGGCGCCACGGCGTGCGGCTGATCGGTCCGAACACCAACGGCATCTTCACCGCGCGCGAGGCCTGCAACGCGATCGCCTGGTTCGACATCCCGCGCGGACCGGCAGCCATGCTGGCGAACTCCGCCAACGTGATGCTTTCGATCCTGGCCGAAGCGCAGTTCCACCAGTATTTCGGCTTCAACACCCTGCTCTCGGTCGGCAACCAGTCCGACATCCAGTTCCATGAATACCTGTCCGCGATGGGCGACGACCCGGACACCGGGGCGGTGATCTCCTACATCGAGGGCTTCAAGGACGGACGGGCCTTCATCGAGGCTGCACGCAGCGTCACGCCGAAGAAACCGATCGTGATGTTCAAGGCCGGGCGCACCGCCGACGGGGTGCGCGCCGCGCGCTCTCACAGCGGCTCGCTGGCCGGCGACTACACGGTGGCGACCGGGGTACTGAAGCAGGCAGGCATCACCCTGCTCGATCGCTCCGACTGCCTGTATCCGGTCGCCGAGGCCCTGCACCTGCTGCCGCCGATGCGCTCGCGCCGGGTGGCGGTGCTGTCCGAAGGCGGCGGCGTGATCACCGTCGCGGCCGAGGCGCTGTCGGAGCGCGGGCTGGTGCTCGCGCCGCTGTCGGAGGCGACGCAGGCGCGCATCCACGAGATCGTGCCCAATGCATCGGCGATCTCCAACCCGGTGGACGCCGGCGGCGGCACCGATCCGCGCGCCGAGTACTACGGACTCTGCGGCGCGGCCATCCTCGCCGACCCGAACGTCGATGCACTGATGCTGACCGGCTTCTTCGGCGGCTATGCACGCCGCTATGGCGACGGCGTCGCCGAGATGGAATTCAAGGTCGCGCGCGACCTGGCCGACCTGATGCGCAGCCACGGCAAGCCGGTGGTCGTGCAGTCGCACTACGCGCACTACCGGACCCCGGCGCTCGACGTGCTGCGCAAGGCCGGCGTGCCCTTCTACCGCCACATCGAGATCGCAGCGCAGTGCCTGGCCTCGGCCGCCGACTACTCCGAGGCGAAGCGGCGCATGGCGGCCGCGTCCGCCGCTCCATCGTCGACGAGCCCCATGGCCGCAGCGCCCGGCCTGCCGGACGCTGCGGCGAAGGTCATCGCCGGTGCCCGCGCCGCCGGCCGCAGTGCGCTGCTCGAGACCGAGGCGCGTGCGCTGCTGGCAGCCTGCGGCGTGCCGCTCGCGCCGGCCTGCCTGCTGCGCGGCGCGGACGATGCCGCCGCCGCGATCGCAGCGCTCGGCGATGGCCCGCTCGCACTGAAGGTCGTCTCCCCCGACGTGCTGCACAAGTCCGACGCCGGCGGCGTGCGGCTCGGCGTGCAGGGCGAGGCGGCGGTGCGCGCCGCGGTCGAAGGCATCATGGCCGCGGTGGGACAAGCCGTGCCGGGCGCCCGCATCGAGGGCGTGCTGGCGGCGCCGATGGCCGCGCGTGGCGTCGAACTGATCGTCGGCGTTTCGCAGGATCCGCAGTTCGGGCCGGTGCTGCTGTTCGGCGTCGGCGGCATCTTCGTCGAGGCAGTGCGCGACGTCGTGTTCCGCGCGCTGCCGGTGTCCCGGGCCGACGCCCTCGAGATGATCGGCGACATCCGGGCGCAGAAGATGCTGGACGGCGTGCGCGGGCTGCCGGCGTTGGACCGCGCTGTGCTCGCCGACCTGCTGGTGCAGGTGGCGCGGGTGGAGCAGGCCGCGGGCGCTGCGGGCACCGGCATCGCCGAGATCGACCTCAACCCGGTGATCGCCACCGGCGACGGGCTGGTCATCGCCGATGCACGGATGATCCTCGCCTAGGACGCCTGTACCCAGCCCCGCTTCCAGACGGCGGCGTCTTCCAGCTCGCGCCAGGGTACGACCAGCACCCGGCGCGACAGCACCGCCTCGAGCTGCACCTTGGTGACGGGACCACCGGCCACGTCCGGGTCGAGCACCTTCACCACCAGGAAATGCTTCTCGCGGTCGCGCGGCACCACGGCGGTCCACTTGCCCAGCAGCAGCTTGCGCGGATCGACCCGGTTGCGCGCCGGTGCGGAGCCCTCCCCGGCCGCCCGCCCCTTGCCGTGCGCCTCCACCCGCTCAGCCCTTCGCCGGCCGTGGCCTCGAGCAGATGTCGAGCGCCATCAACGCGTAGATCTGCGCCGCCTTGACCATCACGTCGATCTCGATCTCTTCCGCGCGCGGGCCGATGCGCCGGCCGCGCGGGCCGATCTTGATCGCCGGGATGCCCAGTTCGTTGTAGACGTTGGTATCGGTCCAGATGCTCGCCCTGTCGGGCGCCTCGTGCCGGATCGCCTCGCCGAACAGGTGGCGGTAGATGCCTTCGGCCGCACCGACCAGCGGCTCGACGCCCTTGCCTTCATGGCCGAGCAGCGACTTGTACAGGTCCATCTCGTACTCGATGCCCAGTGCGTCGAGCACGCGCTCGAGCTGTGCCTTGATCTCGACCGGGCGCACCTGCGGCGGCATCCGGATGTCGACATAGATCGTGCACACGCCGGGGAAGTAGTTCGGCCGGTACGGTGCGCCACCCTCGATCGCGCCGATGTTCACCTTCGGGTACAGCGGCCCGGTCGGCGACTGGTACACGTTGTCGCGCTCGAAGCCGTCGGCCCATTGCTCGACCGCGGCGATCACCCGCGTCATCTTGACGATGGCATTGAGCTCGGACATCGGCATCTTCGCGCGGTCGGAGCCCCAGGCGGCCTCGGCCTTGCCATAGGTGGCGATCTTCAATTGCACGACCCCGGTCTGCGTCCAGACGATGTTGAGGTCGGAGCAGTCGGCGCACACCGCATAGTCGGTGTGCATGCCATGGGTGAGCAGGTGCCGGGTGCCCGCGCCTTCGCCACGGTATTCCTTCGTCTGCCACGGGCCGACCGGCGTGCGAGAGATCTCGCCCACCACCGCCGCGAACACCACGTCGCCCTTGAGCGCGACGCCGCTCGCCTTCAGTGCCTTCGCAGCCATCATGAAGGAGGCGACGCCCCCCTTCATGTTGGAGATGCCCAGGCCACGCACCACGCGGCCGTCGACGATCGAGCCGCGCAGCTCGGACTGCGGCTCGACCGAGCGCACCATGCGCAGGTCCTCGTCGGTGCCGGTGAAGCTGGTGTCGGTGTGCCCGTTGAAGCCCAGGCTCAGGCCTTCGCCGGAACCCTTCAGGATGCCGACCGCGTTGGGACGACCCGCCTCCACTTCCTGGGTGATCGCCTTCAGGCCCTGCCGGCGGAACCAGTCGACGATGAACTCGGCGACCTGCTTCTCCTGCCCGGTGGGGCTGGGGATGTCGGTGAGGTCGCAGCCGAGCTGTGCCAGCTCGTCGCGGTCGATGTGTGCGAGGACGCGTTTCGCCGCGTCGGTGTCCAGTGCCATTGCGTGCCTCCCCTTTGGAGCTTCAGTCGATCTTTATCTTCGCCGTGGTCACCACTTCGCGCCACAGCTTGATTTCCCGCGCCAGCTTGTCCCGGAACATGGCGCCGGTGGTGCCGTCGATGTCCCAGCCGAGGTTCTCCAGGTTGGTGCGGCCCTGGCCGGTGGTCACCACCGCGATGAGCGCGGACTCGAGCCGGTTGAAGATCTCCTTCGGCAGGCCGCGCGGCGCGGCGAATCCCTGCCAGGACAGGATCTCCATGTCCTTGTAGCCCAGTTCGGTGAGCGTCGGCACGTCGGCGAACTGCGCGATGCGCTTGCCGCTGGTCACCGCCATCGCACGCAGCCGGCCGCTGCGGATATGGTTGGCGGCGCTGCCCAGGCTGGTGAAGGTGAGGTCGACCTCGCCGCCCAGCATCGCGGCCATCGTCGCCCCGGCGCCCTTGAACGGGACGATGATCGCGCTGGTCTTCGTGCGCAGCATCAGCAGTTCCGAGGTCATGTGGCCCGACGAGCCGAGGCCGGCGACGCCGAAGGTGTGCTTGCCCGGGCTGGACCGCAGCAGCGCCACCACTTCCTTGACGTTCGCCGCGGGTACCTTGCTGCTCGCCACCAGCACGTTGGGCGTGTTCGCGGACAGGCTCAGCAGGTCGAAGTCGCGCAGGGAGTCGTAGCCCGGGTCCTTGTAGTTGACCATGTTGATCGCGAACGTGCCGACCGAACCGATCAGCAGCGTGTTTCCGTCGGGATTGGCCTTCGCCGCCATCGTCGCGCCGATGGTGCTGTTGGCGCCGGCGCGGATGTCGACCACGATCGTCTGGCCGAGGTTCTCCTGCAGCCGGGCCGCGACCTCGCGCCCGACGACATCCGAGGGACCGCCGGCCGCGAACGGCACGATCAGCCGGATCGGCCGGTTCGGCCAGCCCTGTGCCGACGCCATGCCGCTGACCAGCAGCCCGGCGAGGATGCTGCCGATGATCAGACGCTTGTTCATGCTTGGCCTCCAGTTGGAATAGGGGTCGCCGCCGGCATGGCCTGCCCGCGGACAAGCTCCGCTGCGCGCTCGGCGATCATCAGCACGCAGGCATTGATGTGGGCGGATACCAGGTCGGGCATCACCGACGCATCGGCCACCCGCAGGCGCGCGATGCCATGCACCCGCAGCGCGGGATCGACCACCGCATCCGGACCGTCGCCCATTCTGCACGTGCCCGCCGGATGATGCACGGTGGTCGCGGTGCGCCGGATCCACGCCTCGACCGCTGCGCGGCTGCGCACCTCCGGCCCCGGCGTGAGCTGCCGGCCCCGGAACGGCGCCAGCGGCCCGGACAGCGCGAGGTCGCGTGCCCGCTCGAAGCCCTCGACCAGCGTCGCCATGTCGGCCGGATCGGACAGCAGGTTGAACAGGATGCGCACCCGGTCGGCAGGATCGGCCGAGCGCAGCGTGACTTCGCCGCGGCTCGCGGGATGCAGCAACGCCGGCCGGATGCCATAGCCGTCCTCGCCCGCCGGCCGCAGCAGCGGGAACCACAGCCGCGGCTTCATCGGCGCGCAGCGGAACATGAACTCGATGTCCGGCACCTCGAGTTGCGGCTGCGACTTCACGAATGCATACAGCGCGCTGGGCAGCATGGTGGCCGGCCCGGTGCCGGTGAGCCATGCGCGCAGCATGCTCGCCGCCATCCGGTCGGCCCGCAGTTCGGCATGGAACGGGCCGGGCGTACGCCGCGCGAAGGTGAGCGCGACCGCCACGTGGTCCTGCAGGTTGCGGCCCACCGGCAGGTCGGCCAGCACCGGGATGCCGAGCCGTTCGAGCTGCGCGGCCGGCCCGATGCCGGAGAGCATCAGCACCTGCGGCGAATTGAAGGTGCCCGCCGACACGATGACTTCGCCGGCGGCCGCCGCGCGTTGCAGGCGGCCGCCGGCGCGGTACTCGACGCCGGTTGCCGCACCACCTTCGACCAGGATGCGCGCCACGCAGGCGCCGGTGACCACCTTCAGGTTGCGGCGGTGGCGCACCGGCCGCAGGTAGGACACCGCCGCCGAGGAGCGCCGCCCGCGATCGATGAAGCATTGCCCGCGGCCGAACCCTTCATGCCGTTCGCCGTTGAAGTCCGGGTTCACCGGGTAGCCGGCCTCCCGCCCCGCCTGCAGCCAGGCCTCGTTCAGCGGATCGACGAAGCGGGACCACTGGACTCCGGTCGGACCATCGCCGCCGCGGTAGTCGCTCGCGCCGCCCTCCCAGCGCTCGCTGCGCCGGAACCAGGGCAGGACGTCGGCATACCCCCAGCCCCGGGCGCCCTGCCGCGCCCAGCGGTCGTAGTCGCCCCGGTCGCCGCGGGTGCAGGCCATTATGTTTACCGACGAGGACCCACCGAGCACCTTGCCGCGCATCGCCTCCAGCGAACGGCCGCCGAGCGCGGGTTCGGGCTCGGTATGCAGGCCCCAGTCGAACAGCTCGTGCTCGTGCAGCTTGCCCACGCCGAGCGGCACGTGGATCAGCGGATGCCAGTCGATACCGCCCGCCTCCAGCAGCAGCACCTTCGCCTGCGGATCCTCGGACAGCCGGGCGGCGAGCACGCAGCCCGCGGAGCCGGCACCGACGATGATGTAGTCCCAGCCCGCCACCAGCGTTCAGTCCACCGGCTTGATGCCGGCCTCTTTCGCCAGCCGCACCATGCGCACCGCCTGATCCTTCATCATCGCAGCCATCTGGGCGGGCGTACCGCCGGCGATGTCCAGCCCGGCGTCGGACAGGCGCGCCCGCGTGTCCTTCTCGGCCAGCACGCGGTTCAGCTCCGTGTTCAACCGGCCGACGATCGAGGCGGGCGTCGCGGGCGGCACCGCCATGCCCATCCAGCCCTCGAACTCGAAGCCGTCGAGCCCGGCTGCGGCGATCGTCGGCACCCCGGGCAGCGCGTCCGACGCGCGGCTGCCGGTCACGCCCAGCGCGCGCACCTTGCCGGCACGCACCTGCTGGATCGCCTCGGGGATGGTCTGGAACATCAGGTCGACCTGGCCGCCGAGCAGGTCGACCATCGCCGGCGCACCACCCTTGTACGGCACGTGGACCATCTTCACCTTCGCCAGGCTGCCGAACAGCTCGCCCGACATGTGCTGCGAGGATCCGTTGCCGCCGGAACCGTAGTTCAGCACGCCGGGACGGGTGCGTGCCAGTGCGATGAATTCCTTCACCGACTTCGCAGGCACCGAGGGATTCACGATCAGCACATTGCCCTGGTAGACGACCATGCCGACCGGCGCGAGGTCCTTCAGCGGGTCGTACGGCATCCGGGTGTAGATGGCCAGGTTGCCGCCGAGCGCCCCCCCGCTGGACAGCAGGAACGCATAGCCATCCGGCGTGGCGCGTGCGACCACCTCACCGGCGATGTTGCCGCCGGCGCCCGGGCGGGTCTCGATCACCACCGGCTGCGCGAGCAGTTCCGAAAGCCGCGGCGCGACGATCCGACCCACGAGGTCGACGCTGCCGCCGGCGGCAAAGCCGATCACCATGCGCACCGGCTTGGTCGGCCAGAACTGGGCCAGCGCAGGGGCAGTCGATGTCGCGGCGACCAGTGCGACAGCCAGCATCCGGATCATGGTGCTCTCCTCGGGTGACGGGATGGCCGGGAAACGACGACCGCAGCAACAATCGCGCCGCTACGTCCGGCATGGCGGACGGTGCCGGCGCGGCCCGGCCGCACCGGCCACCGGGTGCCGGACGCGGCCTGCCTCTGCGGTCGCTCAGGTGTTCATCTGCGAGAAGCGGACGGTGGCGGCACGGGCGCGGTAGTCGGTCACCACGTTGACCACCGCCGGGATGCCGGCGTCGACCGCGCGCTGCGCACGCTCCAGCGCCGGACGGATGTCCTCGGGCTTCTCGACATATTCGCCGTGTGCGCCGAGCGCGATCGCCATCTGGTCGTAGCGGGTGTAGCCGAGGTCGCGGCCGGGCTTCTTGCGTTCGGCGTCGCCGGTCCAGCCACCGTTCAGGCTGATCACCACCAGCACCGGGATGCGGTGGCGGATCGCGGTGTCGAGCTCGAAGCCGTTGAGGCCGAACGAGCCGTCGCCATGCAGCACGATCACCGGCGTGTCCGGCTTGGCCATCTTGGCGCCGACGCCGAACGGCATGCCCACGCCCATCGTGCCGAACGGCCCGGAGTTGAGCCGGTGTCCGGCGACATGGGTCGGGATCGACTGCCGGCCGTAGTTCAGGATCTCCTGGCCGTCGACGCAGAGGATCGCCTCGCGCGGCATGAAGTCGCGCACCTCCTTGCACAGGCGAAGCGGATGGATCGGCACCTGGTCGGTGGACAGGTCGCGCTCCTGCTGTGCCTGCTTCTCGACGTTGATCGCCTGCAGCCGCTCGCGCCATGCCGAGTAGCGCGCCGGATCGACGCGCCCGCGCGCCGCCGCCGCCAGCTGCATCAGCACGGCCTTCGCATCGCCGACCAGGCCGACGTCGAGCCGCTGCGTCGAGGCGATCTCGCCGGGATCGACATCGATGCGGATGACCTTCGCATCGGCGCGTAAGCGTGGCGGCTTCAGGTGGCCGAACACGTAGTTGACCCGGGTGCCGACCACCAGGATCGCATCGGCTTCCTTCAAGGCGGTCGAGCGCGCGTTCGGATAGCACAGCGGATGGTCCTCGGGCACCACGCCCCGGCCCTGCGGCGTCGTGTAGAACGGCATGCCGCTGCCTTCGATCCAGGACCGCAGTTCGGGCGCCGCATCAGACCAGAGCACGCCGCTGCCCGACAGCACGACCGGCCTCTCGGCGGCCGCCAGGATGCCGATGGCCGCCTCGATGCCGGCGGCATCGGCCTGCGGGCGGCTGCGCACCGGCCCGGTGACCTTCGGCCAGACGACCGTCGCCTCGTCGACCGAACCGAGCAGCACGTCGGTCGGGAAGTCGAGGTACACCGGGCCGGGCTTGCCGGCCCAGGCGGTACGGAAGGCGAGGTCTATCAGTTCCGGGATGCGGCGCGTCTCGTAGCAGCGCTCGGCCCACTTGACCATCGGCCGTGCCAGCGCGACCTGGTCGATCTCCTGGAAGCTGCTGGTGCCCCACTCGCTCCACGGGCTGGAGCCGCCGAGCGCGACCACCGGGGCGCAGTCGACCAGTGCCGTGGCGAGGCCGCTCACCAGGTTGATGGTGCCCGGGCCGGAGCAGGCCATGCACACGCCGGACTTGTTGGCCACGCGCGAATAGGCATGCGCCATCATCGCCGCGCCCTGTTCGTGGCGCACGTCGATGCCGCGCATGCCGCGATCGATGCAGGCCTTCTCGGCACCGAGCATCGGCGCGCCCATCAGGAAGAAGAAGGTATCGACGCCATGCTTCTCGAGGGCCTGGGCGACGAGTTCGGAACCGGTGACGGGCATTGCGTGCTCCTCCGTGTGGTGCACCCGGCTCGCGATGCGTGGCACGGGTTTCATCATATGATCGATCGTTTGGTCGTTCAGAGAATGTAGGTCTTGCCCTGCTTCTCCATCCATTCGTTCTCGCGGCCGAACGCCTCGGGGTCGCCCGGGCGGCCATAGTAGTAGGGCAGCAGCGGCCGATGGATGTCGTAGATCCGCCGCAGTTCGGCGATCGGCTCGGGATGGTGGTCGACGCGCAGGTCGACCCACGGGAACACCTGGGTCCCGAACACCTTCAGTCCGCTCGAATGCTGCCCGCCGACCTGGCCGCCCGCGTCGCGTCCGGCTTCCAGGCCGAGCATCAGGCGCTCGTCGAGGTCGAGCGCGGCGGTCGCCTCCCACGAATCGGCCATCGCCTGCGCGGTTCGTTCGCTGGTCAGGTAGTTGCCCATCGCCACCAGGTTGCGGCGCGTGACCGCGCCCGACCAGACCTTGTTGTTGGCGCCGGTGCGCGCCACCGCGTTGCCGTCGCGGTCGATCACGCAGATCTGCCGGAACTCGATGCGCGGGTCGCTGGACGCGATCTGCGCCAGCGTGGCCGCCGCGGAGAAGCCCTGCTCGAGCAGGTTCAGGCCCAGCGGGCCCAGGCGCGGGTCGGTGGTGGCCATGGTGACCACCAGCCCGACGTTGGGCGCGATGAAGGGGCAGCGCGCGCCGACCGCGACCGGGTTGGTCGAGATCGCGACGCCGAAGCGTCCGGTGCGTTCGCAGCGTCCTGCGATGGCGAAGGTCATGCCGGTCTCCTGTTGGCAGCGGGAAGGTTTCGAAGCATCTACTGCGGCGGGATGCGCGCAGCCTTGACGATCGCGGCATAACGCGCGATGTCCGCCTTGATGAAGGCGCCGAACGACTCGGGGCTGCCGCCGGCGACGTCCAGCCCGAGGTCGAACAGCCGCGCGCGCAGGTCTGCGCCCAGCATCTTCTGCACTTCGCCGTTCAGGCGCAGCACGATCTCGCGTTGCACCGCAGCCGGTGCCATCAGGCCGATCCAGCCGCGCAGTTCGTAGCCCTTGAGCCCGGACTCGTCCAGCGTGGGCAGGTCGGGGAACACCTTCGAGCGGTCGCGCGAGGTGACGGCCAGCGGCCTGACCTTGCCGGCCTTCACCATCGGCACGGACGACGGCGCGGTATCGAACATGAAGTCGATCTGGCCGCCCAGCAGGTCAGCCATCGCGGGCGCCCCGCCCTTGTACGGCACGTGCACGATCTGCGCCCCGGTCATCATCGCGAACAGCTCGGCCGACATGTGCTGCGTGGCGCCAATGCCCGACGAGCCGTAGTTGAGCGTGCCGGGCCGCGCGCGCGCAAGCGCGATGAACTCCTTCACCGAGCGCGCCGGCACCGACGGATGCACGATCAGCACGTTCGGCTGGTTGGCCACCAGCGCGACCGGCGCCAGGTCGCGCAGAGGATCGTACGGCAGCTTTGCATAGACGCTCGGCGCCGAGCTGATCGCCGCCGCACTGCCCATCAGGAGCGTGTAGCCGTCCGGGGCCGCGCGCACCACGGCGTCGGTGCCGATGATGCCGGCCGCCCCGGCCCGGTTGTCGACCACGAACGGCTGCCCGAGCGCGTCGGACAGCCGCTGGCCGGTGAGCCGGGCGACGGTGTCGATGCTGCCCCCGGGCGGGAACGCGACGACGATTCGCGTCGGCCGGGACGGCCAGGCGCCCGGCTGTGCCGGCGCCAGTTGCGGCCAGGCGGCCAGCGCCGCGGCAAGGGCGGCGGCGCTGGCCACGGAAAGGGCAGGAACGGCAGTCACGACAGGCGGGGACGCGGTAGGCAAGGCAGCTCCGGCAGGATACGGGATACGGCCCGGAGACCCGGTCCCGCTGTGATCACACGTTACCGCGCCATCGTTCGCATGGCAACCGCGATGCACGGGCGTCCGTCGTCGGCCGCTTCGACGGCGGCCTCGGCCGGCCAGGCTTGCAGCGGCGATGCACCTGCAGTGCGCACCGGTGGACCGGCGGCGCGCCACGGCGCACCATCGCGATGCCGCCTGCCGCGCCGCACGGGCGGCATCGCGCCGTGCGATCCTGCCGGCCAGGGAGGCAGGACGGACTGGTACGGAACGTGCATCCCGACGATGTGATCACAGAGGAGAACCCCGATGTCCGCTTCCCGCATGTCGTGCAAGACCGCAGCCGCATCCTCCCGCCAGGCGTCGCGCAACACCCGCCGCCCGCTGCTCGCCGCTTCCGGGGCGCTCGCGGTGCTCGCCGCGGCGCTGCCCGCCATCGCCGCCGCACAGGGGACCCCGTATCCCAACCGGCCCATCCGGTTCATGGTGCCGTTCGCCGCCGGCGGCGTGTCCGACATCCTCGGCCGCGTGATGGCCGCGAAGATGTCCGAGGTGATCGGCCAGGCGGTGATCGTCGAGAACCGCGGCGGTGCCGGCGGCACGGTCGGCGCCGACGTGGTGGCGAACGCCAACCCGGACGGCTACATGATCATGCTGTCCAGCCTGACCACGCAGTCGATCGCGCCGCACATGCTGAAGAAGGTGCCGTACAACACGCAGAGCGCGTTCACGCCGATCGCCGGCGTCGCGCTGTCGCCGAACATCATGTCGATCGGCGCCAACCAGCCGATGAAGACGCTGAAGGACGTGATCGCCTTTGCCAAGGGCAACCCGGGCAAGATGAGCTACGGTTCTTCGGGACTGGGCAGCGTCGGCCACCTCACCGGCGAGATCCTGCGCTCCCTGACCGGGGTCGACATGACCCATGTACCGTTCAAGAGCGCGGGCGTCGCCTACCCGGACGTGCTCGCCGGCAACATCACCATGGTGATCGACACCCTGCCGTCGGCGCTGCAGCACATCAAGACCGGCACCGTGCGTCCGATCGTGATGCTGTCCCCGAAGCGCACGCCGCTGCTGCCGGACGTGCAGACCATCACCGAGGCCGGCTATCCCGAGGCCACCCTCAACTTCTGGTCGGGCATCTTCGGGCCGGCCGGGATACCGCCGGCCGTGGTCGCGCGCCTGAACGAGGTGATCGTGAAGTCGCTCGCGGCGCAGGACGTGCGCGAGCGGCTGGCGACGCTCGGCGCCGACCCGTGGCCGGTTTCCGCGGACGAACTCGGCACGCGCGCGCGCGAGGACTTCGTGCGCATGGGCAAGATCATCAAGGCTGCCGGTCTCGGGCCGGAGTGACCGCAGGGCACAGCGCCGGGGCGGCGGGACGCACCGTCGCCCCGGCCACCTGCCGGGGCATCAGCCCGCCAGCGACAGCCCGCTGGCGGAGCCGGCCAGCACCGCCTTGACCGCGCGCCGGTCGATCTTCCCGGCGCCGTTCAGCGGCAACTGGTCCTCGGGCACGATCTGCACCAGCCTCGGATGGGCATACTTGGGGCCGTTGTCCAGGCAATGCTGGCGGATCCCGTCGGCATCGGCGGCAGCCCCCCGGTTGAGCACCACCATAGCCGCCGGCACCCAACCCTTGACCGCATGCGGCACCGCGACCACCACCGCGTTGGCGACCGCGGGATGGCGGAACAGCAGATCCTCCACTTCCTTCGGATAGATGTTCTCGCCGCCGCAGGAGAACATGTCGTCCACGCGCGACTTGAAGTAGAAGAAGCCGGCGGTATCGCGCCGTACCACGTCGCCGGTGCGCAGCCAGCCATCGACCAGCTTCTCGCGCGTGGCGTCCGGCCGCTTGTGGTAGCCGATGCAGTTGTACGGAGACTTCAGCCATAGCTCGCCCTCGATCGGACCGGGGGTCGCGAGGTCCACTTCGCTGCCATCCTCCGCCGTGAGGCGCACGCCCATCTCGGGCGCGAGCACGCCGGCCGAGCCGCGCGGCACCGCGCGGCCGTCGAGCGGCGCGCGGAACGGGCTGCCGCCCTCGGTCAGCCCGTAGCTTTCGCCCACCTTGACGCCGGGCAGCGCACGCTCGACCTCGTCCATCAGCTCGGGCGTCACCACCGCCGAGCCGATGGTCAGGCTCTTCAGCGCCGACAGGTCGAGCGAGGCGATCAGGTCGCGCTGCTGCAGCAGCATGGTGAACACGGCGGCCACGCCCCTGGAGTAGGTGCAGCGGTACCTGGCCAGTGCCTCGAGGTAGCCCTTCGGCTCGTAGCCCGGCATCAGCACGAACGAGGCCCCGGCGAACAGCGCCGGCTTCACGGTGCCGCGCATCGCGTTCTTGTGGAACAGCGGCAGCGCGATCATCCCGCGCGCCTCGCTCGACGTCGGCCAGTAGCGCTGGTTGTAGTCGACGTACCAGAGCATCCCCGAGTGCGTCATCATCGCGCCCTTGGGCAACCCGGTGGAGCCGGAGGTGTAGGGCTGGAACGCCTGCGCGTCGGGCGCCAGCGGCGGTGGCGCATCGAAGCGCGGGCTGGCATCGCGCGCGGCGGCATAGGCCAGCCAGCCAGGCTCGTCCACCGGCTCGGTCGAGATCCGGTGGGCGATGCCCGCGTCGCGGGCGACATCGACCGCCGCCGCATGCACCGCAGGCTCGACGAACACCGCCTGGCACTCGGCGTCCTCGAGGATGAACTTCAGCGTGTCGCGCGCGAGGCGGGTGTTGATCGGCACCGGGATCGCGCCGGTGCGCATCGTGCCGAAGAAGATCTCGAGGAACTCGGAGCGGTTGCCGACCACCATGCCCACCCGCTCGCCGGCGCGCACGCCCAGCCCGTGCAGCAGCCCGGCGACACGGTCGGCGCGCTCGTCCAGCATCGCATAGGTGACCTGCCGCTCCACGCCGCCATGCAGGTCGTAGATCGCCGTCTTGTCAGGCGATCGCTCGACCGAGGCAGAGAAGAAGTAGCCGAGGTTGGCGGCACGGTTGGCGTCGACTGTGGGCATCCGGGTGTCCTCGGCTACGTTCGCGGGCAGGGTTGGAAGGCGCGCTCAGCGCGCGGCGGCGGCCGTGGCGGGGACGGCGAATGCCGGCTCGCGCCCGAGGTAGCCGGCGATGACCCAGGCATAGACCTTCGCCGCGTCGAACACCTTGTCGACCGAGGCCAGGTCGAGGTCGGTGTGCGCGAACGACTGCTCGCCGGGACCGAAGTTGGCGGTGGGGATGCCCACGTGGTTCAGGTAGCCCTGGTCATGCGCGGACTGCCCGTAGAAGGTGCCGACCTCGCGCGCGAGCATCGCGCTGCAGCCGGCCTGCAGCAGCCGGGCCGGCAGCGAGTCCTCGGAGACCAGGCTCGGGTACATGTAGGCACCAGCCTCGACGTCCACCCGGAACGGCTTGCCGGAGATCGGATCGGGCCAGTCGTCCATCGAGCGCGCCACCGCCTCGATGCGGGCCACCGCCGCCTGCGGATCGTCGCCGGGGAGCAGGCGCTGGTCGAGCTTCACCACGCACCTGCCCTGCACCGTGTGGGTCGACTTCGGGAAGCTCTCGATGCCGTTGCAGGTGAGCCAGGCCGTACCCAGGCCCGCGTGGCTGAGGGTGTTCGGGATCTCGATCGCCAGCCGGCGCAGGAACTCCATCGCGCCGACGATCGCGTTCGCGCCTTCGTTCGGCCGGCTGGAATGGCTGGGCGACCCGTTCACCGTGGCGGTGACGTCGACGCGGCCGCGGTTACCGAGCTGCAGCTGCATCGCGTTGCCGTAGACATAGGCGAGGTCGGCGCGCACGCCCTCCTTCTCGACCACATGGCTGATCGCCAGCGGATTTCCGGTCTCGCCGGACACCAGGCAGAGCAGCACCAGCCGACCGTCCAGCACGACGCCGGCATCGCGCACCGCCTCGATCGCATGGATCACCGCGGCCAGCGTGCCCTTCTGCTCGCTCGCGCCCTTGCCCAGCACCGCCTCGCCCGGCATGCCGTGCGGACGGCCGTCGATGATCGTGGCGCCGTACGGATCGGGCATCGTGTTGGGCGGCTGGTTCATCGCATGCATCACCAGCATCAGCGAGCGCGAAGCATCCGGCGGCCCCATCTCGGCGATCATGTTGCCCAGCGCATCCTGGCGCACCCGCGTGAAGCCGAGCCCTGCCATGCGCGGGACCATCGCGGTGCGGATGAACTCGCGCAGCTGCGGCTCGGCCTCCAGCAGGTCGGTCTGCGGGCTGGGCACGCGCAGCACCTCCTGCAGCACGGTGCGCGCCCGCTCGTACGACAGGACCGGCGCGAGCTTCGCGGCCAGTGCCTGCGCGGCGCCCGACAGGGTGTTGCGTTCCGATTCGCTCATCGCTGGCTGCCTGTTCTATAGTCGGTCCATCCACCGGAGAGTCTATCTTGAGTTCACTGCTGATTCGAGACGCCGCGATCCTCACCCTCGACCGGGACGACCGGTACCTCGCGCGCGGCGACATCCATGTCGTGGATGGACGCATCGTCTCGGTGCACGCCGCCGGCGACGCAGGCGGCGGGCCGGGCACGCGCGGCACCGACGGCGCGCCCGCGGCCGACCGCGTGGTCGATGGACGCGGACTGCTGGCCGCGCCGGGGCTCGTCAATGCACATACGCATTCGCCGGGGGCGCTGCTCGCCGGCACCATGGATACCGAGAGCCATCCGGCCTTCATGTGGCTGAACCAGGCGGACACCAGCGGGCGCACCCCGCAGGAGGTCTACATCAGCGCGATGCTCAACGCGGTGCAGATGCTGCTCGCGGGCGTGACCACCGCGATCGACCATTTCCCCGCGCAGAACTTCGGGCCCGAGGACATCGCCGCGGCGACGCGCGCCTATGCGGACAGCGGGATGCGCATGGTGCTCGCGGTACGCATCTTCGACGACACCTTCGGCGACATCTTCCCGCGCGACACGAAGCTGCCGCCCGACCTGGAACGCGAGCTCGCCCGGGTCGCCCCGCTGCCGCCGAAGCCGCTGGCGCAGACGCGCGAGCTGACCGAGGACGCGATCGCCCGCTACCACGCGCCGGCGCGGCGCCTGTCGGTGTTCCCCGCCCCGACCAACCCGGTGCGCTGCACCGACGCCCTGCTCGAGATGAGCCGCGACATCGCCGAGCGCTTCGGCGTGGGCATCCATACCCACCTGCTGGAATCGAAGGTGCAGACCCGGCTCGCGCAGGAGCGCCACGGCTGCACGATGGTCGAGCACCTCGAACGGCTGGGGATGCTGTCGCCGAAGCTGTCCTGCGCGCACACCATCTGGATCGACGACCCGGACATCGAGCGGCTGGCCCGCCATGGCGTGGTGGTGGTGCACAACCCGGAGAGCAACCTGAAGCTCGGCACCGGCATCGCGCCGATCGGGCGCATGGTCGCCGCCGGGGTGACCGTCGCGCTGGGCAGCGACGGCAACGTCACCAACGACAACCAGCAGCTGCACGAGGCGATGCGCCTCGCCGCCTGCCTGGGCCGGGTGGTCGAACCGGACCGGCGCAAGTGGGTCACCGCCCGGCAGGCGCTGGCGATGGCCACGCGCGGCGGTGCCGCCGCCGCGCAGCTCGCCGACATCGGCCGGATCGAGGCTGGCTGCCGCGCCGACATCGTCCTGTACGACCTGTCACGGCCCGAGTGGACGCCGGTCAACGACCCGGTGCGGCAGATGGTGTTCTCGGAGACCGGCGCCTCGGTGCACACGGTGGTGGTCGACGGCCGCGTGCTGGTCGAGGCGGGACGCATCACCGCGTTCGACGCGGCCGCGGTGATCGCCGAAGCGAAGCCGATGCTGGCGGCGATCCGCGAACGTAACCGCGACCTCTACGCATTCGCCCGCCGGATGGGCGAGCTGTTCCCCTGACGCGCAGCCTGCCATCGCGTTCGTACCCGTTCCCCACCACCACCGAGACAGGAGACCCCGATGGCCGACGTCGTGCCGCACCTCAAGCTCACCCATGAAGGCGCCATGAAGATGCTGGCCGCAGGCATGGCGAAGGCGAAGGCGATGGGCCAGGACCAGTGCATCACCATCGTCGACGACGGCGGACACCTGCTCGCCTTCGTGCGCATGGACGGCGGCCGCGTGCTATCCACCCACACGTCGCGCAAGAAGGCGATGACCGCCGCGTCCAACCGAAAGCCGACCGGCAGCCTCGATCCGGCCAACGAGGTGAAGCTGGCGATCGCCTCGGACGGCATGATGACCAACCTGATGGGCGGGCTGCCGATCATCGTCGACGGCCATGTGATCGGCGCGGTGGGCGTTGGCTCCGGCACCGGCGAGCAGGACCTCGAAGTGGCGAAGGCGGCCATCGCCGCGCTGCCGGGGGCGCAGGCCTTCTGAGGCGGGGCCGCCGCCGGGCCGGGCGGCGGGCGGCGTCGCTGCGCCGGCAGGAAGGTGGGCACGCTGGACACGCCGCCCGGGATTGCCTGCCCCGACAGCCGGGCGGAGGATCCGGAAACTTCAGGAATTCCTGAAATTTCAGGATCGAGGTTGTCCTGCGCCTGTCCAGCGCCGGCTGCCCGACCCTTGCCGCCATGGAAACACTGCCGCCGCTGGTCCGCGATTTCGTCCTGCACTTCGGGGAAATGGGCAGCCGCTGGGGGATCAACCGCACCGTCGGGCAGATCTACGCGCTGCTGTTCGTGTCGCCACGCCCGCTCAACGCCGACGAGATCGCCGAAGCCCTGGGCTTTTCGCGCTCCAACGTCAGCATGGGCCTCAAGGAACTGCAGTCGTGGCGGCTGACCCAGCCGCACCACCTGCCCGGCGACCGCCGTGAATACTTCGCCGCCCCGCAGGACGTGTGGACGATCTTCCGCACCCTGGCGGAGGAACGGAAGAAGCGCGAGGTCGAGCCGACGCTCACCATGCTGCGCGGCGCGCTGCTGCAGACGCCGTCGGGCGACGCCGAGCGCCATGCCCAGCAGCGGATGCGCGAGATGCATGATCTGGTGGAACTGATCACGTTGTGGTTCGACGACGTCGGCAAGCTGGATCCGGCTACGCTGGTGCCGCTGATGAAGATGGGTTCCACGGTCGCAAAGGTCCTCGAGATGAAGCAGAAGATCACCCAGCTGGCCGGCGGCAGGCAACGCACCGTCGCCGCCGAATGACCGGGAACCGCAGCCATGCTCGAGTCCGCCATCACCGCCGCAGCCACCCCCGACGCGCTGCTGCTCGCACGCATACAGTTCGCGGCCAACATCACGTTCCACATCCTGTTCCCGACGATCACCATCGCGCTCGCCTGGGTGCTGCTGTTCTTCAAGCTGCGCTTCAACGCCACCGGCGATGCGAAGTGGATGGATGCGTACTATTTCTGGGTGAAGGTGTTCGCCCTGACCTTCGCGTTGGGCGTAGTCAGCGGCATCACGATGAGCTTCCAGTTCGGCACCAACTGGCCGGGCTTCATGGAGACGGTCGGCAACATCGCCGGGCCCCTGCTCGCCTACGAGGTGCTCACCGCCTTCTTCCTCGAGGCGACCTTCCTCGGCATCATGCTGTTCGGCTACCAGCGTGTGGGCAACCGCATGCACACGGTCGCCACGGTGCTGGTGGCCTTCGGCACGTCCATGTCGGCGTTCTGGATCCTGGTGCTGAACTCGTGGATGCACACGCCGGCCGGCTTCGAGATGATCGACGGCAAGGCGCATGCCACGGACTGGCTGGCGATCGTGTTCAACCCGTCGCTGCCCTATCGGCTCACCCACATGATGATCGCCTCCGGGCTGACCGTCGCCTTCCTGGTCGCAGGCATCAGCGCATGGCGCCTGCTGCGCGGCGATCGCACGCCCGCGGTGATGGCGACGCTGAAGGTCGGGACCTGGCTGGGTGCGATCCTGATCCCGCTGCAGATCGTGGTCGGTGACCTGCACGGGCTCAACACGCTCGAACACCAGCCGGCGAAGATCGCTGCGATCGAAGGCGTCTGGGAGACCGAACGCGGTGCGCCACTGCTGCTGTTCGCGCTGCCCAACGCGCAGACCCGCAGCAACGACTACGCGCTGGGCGTGCCCAACCTCGCGTCGCTGATCCTCACCCATGAATGGGACGGTGAGCTGAAGGGCCTGTCCGAGTTCGACGGCATGCATCCGCCGGTGGCCCCGGTGTTCTGGGCGTTCCGCATCATGGTCGGCACCGGCCTGCTGATGCTGGCGGTGTCGTGGTTCGCGGCCTGGCGGTTGCGGCGCGACGGCACCGTGCCGCCGGCACTGGCGCGGGTGATGGTGGTGATGACCTTCTCCGGCTGGGTGGCGACGGTGTCGGGCTGGTACGTGACCGAGATCGGACGCCAGCCCTGGCTGGTGCAGGGCGTACTGTCCACGGCCGATGCCGCCTCCGCCGTACCGGCGGCGGCCGTAGGAACCACCCTCGCCCTCTACCTGACCCTGTACGTGCTGCTGCTGGCCGCCTATGTCGGCGCCCTCTTCCACCTGGCGCGCAAGGGTGACCGCTCCAGTGCACCGGGCACGCCAGCGACCGGTGCCGCGGTCGCCGGCGGCCTGCGCGCCTGACATGGACTACGCGATGCCGGACCTGTCCACGCCGGCCGGATGGCTGCCCGTGGTGTTTCTCGCCCTGATGGGCATCTCGATGCTCGCCTACGTGGTGCTGGACGGCTACGACCTCGGCGTCGGCCTGCTGCTGCGCCACGCATGCGACGCGGACAAGGATCGGATGATCGCGTCCATCGGCCCCTTCTGGGATGCCAACGAGACGTGGCTGGTGCTCGGCGTCGGCCTGATGCTGACCGCCTTCCCGCTGGCCCATGGCGTGGTGCTGTCCGCACTCTACCTGCCGGTCGCCGCGATGCTGATCGGGCTCACCCTGCGCGGTGTCGCGTTCGAGTTCCGCGCCAAGGCCGATGCCGCTCACAAGCACCGGTGGAACCTCGCCTTCTTCGCCGGCTCGCTGCTCGCCACCTTCGCCCAGGGCACGATGCTGGGCTGGTACATCCTCGGCTTCGACCCCGGCACCGGCAGCCTGCTGTTCGCCATGTTCACCGGCTTCGCCCTGTGCGCCGGCTACGGGCTGCTCGGCGCGACCTGGCTGATCCTCAAGACCGAGGGCGAACTGCAGGTGCACGCGGTCCGCTGGGCCCGGTCCACGCTGTGGGCGACGGCCGCCGGCGTGGCCGCCATTTCGTTGGCCACGCCGCTGGTCAGCCCGCGCATCTTCGAGAAATGGTTCAGCCTGCCGAACGTGATCGGGCTTGCGCCGATCCCTCTGGCGACGACCGCGCTGTTCCTGGTGACCGCGACCTTCCTGCAGCGGCTGCCGGCCGCCGAGGATCGCTGGTGCTGGGTGCCCTTCGCCGCGACCGTCGGCGTGTTCGTGCTGGCCTTCCTCGGCCTCGCCTACAGCCTGTTCCCCTACCTGGTCGTCGACCGCATCACCATCTGGCAGGCGGCCAGCGCGCCGGAGTCGCTGATGATCATCCTGGTCGGGGCCGCGGTCGTGTTGCCTACCATCTTCGGCTACACCGTCTATGCCTACCGCGTGTTCCGCGGCAAGGCACGCGAGCTCACCTACCTCTGAGACCGACGCCGTCCACGTTCACAGCCGGTCGACCGGCAGCTTCAGGTAGCGCACCCCGTTGTCTTCCGGCGGCGGCAGGTCCCCTGCCCGGATGTTCACCTGTATCGCAGGCAGGATCAGCACGGGCATCGCGAGCGTCGCGTCGCGCCGCTCGCGCATCTCGACGAACGCCGATGCGGCGATGCCGTCGCGCACATGGATGTTGCCCGTGCGCTGCGCCGCCACGGTGGTGACCGGGCACGGCGCCCGTCCGTCCGGCGGATAGTCGTGGCACATGAACAGCCTGGTCTGCGCGGGCAGTTCGAGCAGCGCACGGATCGACCGGTACAGCGTGGCCGCATCGCCGCCCGGGAAGTCACAGCGCGCCGTGCCCACGTCGGGCGGGAACAGCGTATCGCCGAGGAACACGGCGTCGCCGACACGGTAGGCACAGTCGGCCGGGGTATGGCCGGGCACGTGCATCACGACCGCCTCGAGCGCGCCGATGCGGAAGGCCTCGCCCGGCTCGAACAGGTGGTCGAACTGCGAGCCATCGGTGGCGAACTCCGGGCCGAGGTTGAACACCTGGGCGAACACCGACTGCACGGCGCGGATGGATGCCCCGATGCCGATGCGCCCGCCCAGCCGTTCGCGCAGCCAGCGCGCGGCACTGAGGTGGTCGGCGTGCGCGTGGGTCTCGAGGATCCACTCGACGCGCAGCGACAGGCGCTCGACCGCGTCGACCACTCGCTGCGCGGACACGCGCGAGGTACGGCCGGACTTCGGATCGAAGTCCAGGACCGGGTCGACGATCGCGCAGCCGCTGCCGGCGCCTGCATGCACGACATGGGTGAAGGTGCAGGTGACCGGATCGAACAGCGACTCCACCTGCGGGACCGTCGCGACGGCTGCATCCATTTGCGCCTCCTTCCTCAGCGCCCGGCCTTCATCGGGCAGGTGTTGATGCCGAGCAGCGTATAGGCCGGGCAAAAGCCGAACAATGCCGTGCCGAGCGGCACCAGGCCGATGAGCCCGAACCAGCGCGCGCTGCCTTCGAGCAGGAACACCAGGGAAAGGATGCCCAGCCCGGCGACGATGCGCAAGGTCTTGTCGATCGATCCGACGTTCTTTTCCATCTTGTCTCTCCTTCGGTGGGTGAAGCGGATGGACGGATCCTGCGCGCTCCCGGTCGCGGCGTCGGTGACCGCGGTCACCGACGCCTGCGGCCCGCGCCGGCGCGCCAGGCTCCGCTGCGCACGGGCCCGCATGGAGCGCGCCCGGGCGCGCGCTCGCGCTCAGCCTGCCGCGGAAGCGACTGCGCGCAGCCGCACGGGATCGAGGATCTCTATGCGCTCGCGAGACAGCCGCACCAGGCCGTCATCGGCGAAGTGATGCAGCAGGCGGGTGACGATCTCGCGCACGCTGCCCAGCTCGTCCGCGATCGACTGGTGGGTGACCTGCAGCACGCGGCCGCGGCCAAGCAGCAGCGCGGCCAGCCGCTGGTCGAGGCGCTGGAAGGCGACGGCTTCGACCAGCGCCATCAGTTCGCCGAGCCGGGCCGAGAACAGCGAGAACACATAGGTGCGGAAGGATTCGTCGCCCGCGACGAGCCTGCGGAACACCGGCTCGGGCACCGCGACCAGCCGCGCCTCCCGCTCCACCACGCCGCGCGCCGAATACGCGGTTCGCCCGACCAGGCAGCCGGAGGTCAGCACGCAGGCTTCACCGGCATGCACCCTGTACAGGAGGATCTCGCGTCCGGTGGACGATACCTTCGACACCCGGATCGCGCCCTCCAGCAGGAACGGCATCGCCTCGCAGGCGGCATGGTCATCGAACATCAGCGTGCCGGCCGGTACCTCGAGCAGGCGCGCCTGGTCGACCAGCGCATCGAAGCTTTCCGCCGGCAGCCCGGCCAGCACCGGATACGCTGCGCGCAGTTCTTCCGCGACGGCGACGCCGATCGGCCCGCTCATGCGGATCGGGACGTCGACAGCACGGCGGCAGGCGCCGCAGGCCCGGCACCCGCAGCCGCGGCACCGGTCGGCATCGTGGTCGATGTCCGCGGCGGATCATCCGACAGCAGCCGCATCGCGTTGCCGACCACCAGCAGCGAACTCGCGGACATGCCGATCGCGGCCACCCAGGGCGTGACCAGCCCGGCGACCGCCAGCGGCACCGCGACCAGGTTGTATGCCGTCGCCCACAGCAGGTTGCCGCGGATCACCCGCAGCGCGCGCCGCGACATCCGGATCGCACCGAGCAGCGACCGCATGTCGGCCTGCTCGCCACGGGCGAGCCACACCATGTCCGCCGCTGCCTGCGCTACCTGGGTGCCGGACGCCGGCGCGATCGACACCTGTGCCCCGGCGAGCACCGGGGCATCGTTCACGCCGTCGCCGAACATCGCGACGACCCCGCCGCCCGCCTGCAGGTCGCGCACGAACGCCAGCTTGGCCTCGGGCGACATCCCGCCCTGCACCGGCAACCGTCGTCCCGGGGCAGGCGTGCCCGGCTCGATGCCCAGTGCCGCGGCGACCGCCGCGACCGTGCCCGGATGGTCGCCCGACAGCAGCATCACCGTCGCTCCATCCGCCTGCAGGCCGGCGACCAGTTCGCGCGCCCCGGGACGCAGCTGGTCGGCCAGCATGAACGTGGCGAGCACGCCCTGCGCGTCGCCCAGCAGCACGCAGGTCTCGCCGCGCTGCATCGCGACGGCCGCCGCTGCACCTGCCTCGGCTGCGTCCATGCCCGCCGCGTCCGCCGCGGGCCGCACCGCCGGCGAGGCAGCATCCTGCACCGTGGGCGCGGCCGACAGCGCCGCGACGAACGCCGGCGTGCCGAGCCTGAGCAGGATGCCGTCGACCCGGCCCTCGACGCCGCCGCCGGCGACATGCCGCAAGCCCTCCACGACCGGTGGCAGGGCGTCCGCGCCGGCGGCCGCCAGCGCGTCCCGCACATGGGCCGCCAGCGCCAGGCCCAGCGGATGCTCGGAACGCTGCTCCAGCGCGGCGACCGCGCGCAGCAGGTCGACCACCGCCGGACTGCCCTGCGCGCGCGCCGCGCCGGATCGCGGCTGGAAGTCGGTCACGCGCAGGCTGCCGGTGGTGAGCGTGCCGGTCTTGTCGAACACGAACACCGAGGCCCGCGCCAGCGTCTCGATCGCATGGCCACGGGTGGGCAGCAGCCCGAAGCGCGCCAGCGCGCTCGCGGCCGCGGCGAGCGCCGCCGGCGTGGCGAGCGACAGCGCGCAGGGACAGGTGATCACCAGCACCGCGACCGTCACCCACAGCGCATGCGCCGGGTCATGCCATCCCCACCACAGGGCCGTGGCCGCTGCGACCAGCAGCAGCCCGAGCACGAACTGCCCGGCCACCCGGTCGGCCAGCGCGGCCAGCGGCGGCTTCTCGGACGCCGCGCGATCGAGCAGCCGCACGATCCCCGCAAGCACGGTCTGCTCGCCGATGCGCTCGACCCGGATGACGAGCGGCGACACCAGGTTCACCGCGCCGCCGGTGACCGGGGCCCCGGCGGCGCGCAGCACCGGGCGGCTCTCGCCGGTCAGCAGCGCTTCGTCGACCTCGCCCTCGCCGTCCAGCACGCGGCCATCGGCCGGGATGCGTTCGCCCGGGCGCACCAGCAGCACGTCGCCGGCCTTCAGCCGTACCACCGGCACGGTCTCGACGGGCTGTTGCAACGGCCAGGCCGGCAGCAGGCTGGCGGTGGCCGGGATGAGCCGTGCCAGTTCGTCGGTCGCGCGCGCGGCGCGCGCGCGCACCTGCGACTCGAGATAACGCGCACCGAGCAGCAGGAACAAGAACATCGTGACCGAATCGAAATAGACATCGCCGACGCCGGTGAGGGTGGCGAACACGCTCGCCCCGAACGCTCCCCCGATGCCGATCGCCACCGGCACGTCCATGCCGACGCGGCGCGCACACAGGTCGCGCCAGGCCGCGCTGAAGATGGGTGCCGCCGAGTACACGATCACCGGCAACGTAAGGATGAGCCCCGCCCAGCTCATCAGCCGGTCGACATCGGCGGTCATGTCGCCGTCGGCGATCCAGACCGGGAACGCGTACATCATCACCTGCATCATGCCCAGGCCGGCGATCGCCAGCCGCGCCAGCGCGCGCTTGCGCTCGACCCGGTGCAGGTCGTCCATGCGCGTCGCGTCGTACGGGCTCGCGCGGTAGCCGATGCTCGCGATCGCCGACAGGATCGAAGACAGAGACCCGCGTGCGGCGTCCCAGCGCACCCGCGCACGGCGGGTCGCATAGTTGACCTCAACCCCGGTGACCCCGGGCACGCGCGCCAAGGTGCGTTCGGTCAGCCAGACGCAGGCGGCGCAGGTGATGCCTTCGATCAGCAGCGCCGCTTCGCGCTCGTCGTGCGCCTGGCCGTCGCGCGCTACCCGCGCACCCACGGGCCCGGGCACCGTCCGGACGAACGAGGCCTGCACCGCCGGGTCGTCGTACAGCAGCAGTTGCGCCAGCGACTGCGGCATGGCCTCGGCGGCCGACGCCGGCATGGACTCGCGGTGTTCGTAGTAGCGCTCGAGGCCGCCATCGACGATGGCCATCGCCACCGCGCGGCAGCCGGTGCAGCACATCTCGCGCGCATGGCCACCGATGGTGACGGTGAGCCCGGACACCCCGCCCAGCGGCAGCCCGCAGTGGAAGCAGAGCCCGTCCGCGGGTGCCACGGTGGACGGGCCTGCGCGGCCGTCATTGCTGCGGGATGCCCCGGGCGTCGATTCCGCTTCCTTCATCCGCGTTGGCCTCCCGCATCGTCGACGCCTAGAACTTGTAGCCGACGCCCACACCCAGCACCACCGGATCGATCTTCAGGCTGGACACGAAAGCCCCGGCCGCCGTCTTCACGTCGGTGTCGATCCAGATCTTCTTGAGGTCGACGTTCAGGTACCAGTTCCCGGACAGCCGGTAGTCGAAGCCGGCCTGGATCGCGCCTCCGGTGCTGGTCTTGTCGACGGTGAGTGCACCGCCGGCGAGGTCGACATCGTAGAATCGGGTGTAGTTCAGTCCCACGCCGACGTATGGCTTGAAAGCCTGCGACGGCATGAAATGGTACTGCAGCAGCAGCGTCGGCGGCAGGTGCTTGACCGTGCCCACGCTCGCGCCGGCGTTGGTCACCGTATGCCGCTGGGTCGCGAGGATCAGTTCGACCGCGATGTTCGGCGTGAAGAACCAGCTCAGGTCGAGCTCCGGCGTGACTTCGTTGGACACGCCCAGGTTGAGCGGCGACGAACTCTCGTTCGGCATGATGCTCAGCAACCGCCCACGCACCATCAACTGGGCGTTGGCATCCGGTGCCGGCAGCATAGCCGCGGTTCCGGTGGCCATCATCGCAGCGGCGGCAAGCGATCGGGAGATCTTCATTTTTCTTTCCTTCTTCCTGATGGGAACGGTTTCGGTGAGCAGCGACACGATGCTAAGTCCGACCACGCCGCCGCGGGTTGATGTAGGTCAACCGCCGTTCATCCCGAGGCCTGCGGGCGGGCGCCGCGGCCAGGCGCGCGGGCCGCGTAGAATCGAGGGATGATCGCGTGGCTCGAAACCGACGATCCGTTCCCGCCGCTGGCCGCCGCGCTGTCGGAACCCGCCGGGCTGCTCGCGGCCGGCGCCGACCTCTCCGCGCGACGGCTGGTCGATGCCTATGCGCGCGGCATCTTCCCCTGGTTCAACCCGGGCGACCCGATCCTCTGGTGGAGCCCGGACCCGCGCATGGTGCTGCTGCCGGCGGAACTGCATGTGCGCCGGTCGTTGCGCAAGCGCCTGCGGCAGCAAGGCCACGAGGTGCGCGTGGATACCGCGTTCCGCGAGGTGATCACCGCCTGCGGCGCGCCGCGCAATGGCCAGAACGGCACCTGGATCACGGCGCAGATGGCCGATGCCTACTGCACGCTGCATGCGCTGGGCATCGCGCATTCGGTCGAGACCTGGATCGACGGCCGGCTGGCCGGCGGGCTGTACGGCATCGCGCTCGGGCGGGTGTTCTTCGGCGAGTCTATGTTCACGCGCGTGCCCGATGCGTCGAAGATCGCCTTCGTCCACCTCGTGCGCCAGCTCGAACGATGGGGCTTCGGCCTGATCGACTGCCAGATGCGCACCGAGCACCTGGCCAGCTTCGGCGCGCGCGAGATACCGCGGGCGGATTTCGCGGCACGGCTCGCGGAGTTGCTACACTACGAAGGGTGGGGTCCCGGTGGATCCTCGCCCGACCCGGCAGGCGGCCCGGGGAAGCTTCCGTACAGTGCATGGCCGGGCGGCTGCCATCGCATCGATCCGGACCTCACCGACGGCGAACCGGCGCCGGACCTGCGCTGACACCACGTTGAACCGACGACGCCCAGAAGCCCAGACGCCAACACGATGACCCGGCTCAACGACTTCCCGATCTCGGTGCTGCAGTTCTACACCACGGCGCGCTATCCGTGCAGCTACCTGCCCGACCGGATGGCACGGTCGCAGGTCGCCACGCCAAGCCACCTGATCGACAGCGCGGTCTACAGCGAACTGGTGCGTTCGGGCTTCCGCCGCAGCGGCGCATTCACCTACCGGCCCTACTGCGACAGCTGCCGGGCCTGCGTGCCGGTGCGCATCCTGGTCGACGCCTTCGAACCCACGCGCGCGCAGAAGCGCGCGTCGGTGCGCCACTCGACGCTGTCTTCCGAACTGCTCGATCTGCGCTATTCGCCGGAGCACTACGCGCTCTACCTGCGCTACCAGGCCCTGCGCCATTCCGGCGGCGGCATGGACCACGACAGCCGCGAGCAGTACCGGCACTTCCTGCTCCAGAGCAACATCCGTTCGCACCTGGTCGAGTTCCGGGACCCGGAGGCCGCCGGGCGCACGCTGCGCATGGTGAGCATCGTCGACCGGCTGGAAGACGGCCTGTCTTCCGTGTACACCTTCTTCGAGCCGAACGCGCCGGGCGCGAGCTACGGCACCTACAACATCCTGTGGCAGGTCGACCTCTGCCGCCGCCTCGGGCTGCCCTACCTCTACCTCGGCTACTGGATCGGCCAGAGCCGGAAGATGGCCTACAAGGTGAACTTCCAGCCGATGGAAGGCCTGATCGACGGTCGCTGGCAGCCGCTGCCGCGGCATCGCGCCGGCCACCGCTGAGCCGCCGGTCCGGCAGGCGCCCCGCCGCACGATGGCTGACCTCCTCCCCGGACGCCAGCCCCTGCCGGTCGCGTACATCGACGAATCCGCCTGCATCGGCTGCACGATCTGCATCCAGAAATGCCCGGTCGACGCGATCGTCGGTGCCAGCCGGCGCATGCACACGGTGATCTCCGCCGAGTGCATCGGCTGCAAGCTGTGCATCGCGCCCTGCCCGGTCGACTGCATCACGATGCGCGATGCGCCCGACGGGCAGCCGCGGCCCGATCCCGCCGTGGTGCGCGAGCGCCACCGCTTCCGGCAACTGCGGCTGGCACGCGAGCCCGCCGAGCGTGCAGGGCGCCTCGCGGCCAAGGCACAGGCGAAGCTGGCCAGCCTGGAACAGGCACCGCCCGAAGCGGACACCGATCGCAGGCGCTCGGTGATCGAGCGCGCCCTGGCGCGCGCGCGAGAACGACAGGCCGCGGCCGGCACGCCGCCCCGCCCCGTTCCGCCCGCTGGCGGCTGAGCCGGGGACCGCAGCCGCTGCCGGTGCGTCCGGGCGCAACACGGGCCCGGCCACGCATCGTGTAGCCTACGCGCATCTTCCGCATCGTTCGCGCCGCCCGCCTTCATGCCACGAAACCGCGCAGTCCCCGCCCACCCTCCCGTTCCTCCCCGTGACGCCAGTGCCGTCCGCCCCGGGTCAACGGCCGCCACCGCCACGCAGCCGCTGCTGCCATGCACGCTCGGCCCGGGCGGCGGGCTGCGCTTCGCGCGTGGCATCCGGGCGGGACGCTGGGTGTTCGCCACCGGCCAGCTGGCCGTCGACTTCGAACATGGGGGCATCGCAGCGGACGTGCTGCGCAGCCGCTCGCCGCTGTCGGGCAGGCCCGGCCACCTGCGCGAGTCCGCGCGCGTGTTCGACCACCTGGAGCAGGTGCTGGCGGCCGGCGGCAGCTCGCTGGCGCGCATCGTGCGCAGCGACCAGTACTTCACCAACTGGGCCGCGGTCAGCCACTACCACACGGAGCGCGTGCGGCGGTTCCGTCCGCTGGTGCCGCCGACCACGTCGGTGCTGGTGCCGGGGCTGCTCTACCCGGACGCCAGCCTGGACGCGCAGTTCATCGCGCTGGCGCCGGCGTTCGATGCGCCGATCGAGGCGGTCTATCCGCCGGGCCTGCACGTGCCGTCCACGTCCGGCTTCGCGCCCGTGGTGCGCGCCGGTGACCACGTGTTCATCGCCGGCTTCATGGCCGCGCACCAGCCCGGAGACCTCGGCGGCATCGCACCCGAGGCGAAGGTCCCCGACGGCCACCTGTGGAAGGGCACGCGCATCAAGCTCGAAGCCGACTACGCGATGAAGCACAAGATCGCCGTCGCGCTGGAGGGCGCCGGCTCTTCGATCGCATCGATGGTCAAGGCCCAGGTCTACCTGCGCGACATGCACGACCTGCCGGCGTTCAACGAAGTGTGGGAGCGCTGGTTCCCCGACGCGCGCAGGCGTCCGGCAGTCAGCTACATCCCGACCTCCACGCCCGGCTTCGCCATCGAGGATGCCCGGCTGGAGATCAACGCGATCGGCCTCGTCGATGGCGCGACCACCCGGCGCCGGAACATCGATGGCGGCTTCCATACGGGCATCGACGGCCAGCCCGGCGCAGTGCTGGCCGGGGACCTACTGCTCTGCTCCGCGCTGCTCGCCGCGGACGCGGACGGCCCGTTGCCCGGGTGCCTGCCCGATCCGGCGCAGCCCTGCTTCGGTTCAGCCACCGAGGCGCAGGTCGACCATATCGTCGACCGTGCGCTCGCGCTGTGCGCGGCTGCCGGCACCACCCTGTCCAACATGGCCCGGCTGCAGCTGTTCATGACCGACCTGGGCGAGCTCGATGCGGCATGGCGCGCCTTCCAGCGCAGGCTGCCCGGGCTCCACCTGCCGCTGTCCGCGGTCCAGGTGCCGGGACCGCTGCCGGTACCGGGCTGCACCGTGATGGCAGACCTCTGGGTCTACGCACCGTGATCGCCGTGCTTCGCAGCGGGCGCCTGCGCCGCATCGCCCTCTGGCTCGCCGGCATCTTCGTGCTGTTGGTACTGGCCGGGTTCTTCATCGTTCCGCCGGTGGCGAAATCGCTGATCGTCAAGCAGGCCGGCAAGGCCCTGGGCCGCGAGGTATCGATCGAGAAGCTGTCGGTCAATCCGTTCGCGCTGTCCGCGACCGTATCGGGCTTCAGGCTGTACGAAGCAGGATCGAAGGCGGTGTTCGCCTCGGTCGACGAACTCTACGTGAACATCGAATCGAGTTCGCTGTGGAACCTCGCGCCGGTGGTGGGCGCGCTGAAGGTCAGCGCACCCAAGCTCAGCATCGTGCGCCTGCCCGGCGAGCGCTTCAACTTCAGCGACATCCTCGAGACGCTGGCCAGGCAGCCGAAGCGCGAAGGCAAGGCGCACTTCTCGCTGAACAACATCGAACTGGTCGACGGACGGATCGACATCGACGACCGGGTCGAGGAGACCACGCACGCGATCACTGGCATCCGGCTGGGCATTCCGTTCCTGTCCAACCTGCCGGCCAAGGTCGCGCTGAAGGTGACGCCGTCCTTCGCTGCGAGCTTCAACGGCACCGACATCGAACTGAAGGGCGAGACCGTTCCGTTCCAGGACACGCTCGAGAGCTCGCTGCAGATCTCGCTCGACGACCTCTCGCTCGGCCGCTACCTGCGCTACGTCCCCGCCACGCTCGGCTTCGACATGCCGACGGGCACGCTGGACAGCGACCTTCGCCTCTACTTCATCCGCGTCGCCGGCAAGCCGCAGCGCCTGACCCTTTCCGGCACCGCGCGCCTGCGCGATCTCTCGGTGCTCGACCTGGCGAAGGCACCGCTGCTCGCGCTGCCGGTGCTGGAAGTGGACATCGAGTCGATCGACGTGTTCGCACGCGACGTCGACATCTCCAGGGTCACGATCAACGGCCTGTCGATCGACGCAGTGCGCGGCCGCGACCGCCGGCTGAACCTGATGGCGCTGGTGCCGCTGCCGGAGAAGGGGGCGGCCGCGAAGGCGGCCGTGCCGCCCAGGACCGGCGCGACGAGCCCCGGACCGGCGGCGGCGCCGCTGCGCTTCTCGGTCACCGAGCTCGCGCTGAACGATGGCCGCATCGTGTTCACCGACCGCGCGCTGGCAGCGCCGTTCCGCACCGAACTGGCCGATGTCGACGTGTCAGTGAAGGGCTTGACCAACGAACGCCCGGAGCCTGCGCAGGTCACGGCATCCATCCGCACCGGCTTCGGCGAAACGGTGTCGGCCCAGGCCGCATTCACCCTCGCCCCGGCTGCGGCCCAGGGCACGCTCGAACTCGCCGGCCTGCGTCCACGCAACTATGCGCCCTACTACGGGCCGCTGGTCCGCATCGAGGTCGACGATGCGAAGGTCGACCTGTCGACCCGGTTCCGGGTCGCCACCAGCGGCGACAGGCTCGATGCGGCGGTGGAGGCACTGACCGTTTCCGTCGCGGACCTGCGCACCCGTCGCAGCGGCGAGAAGGAACTGCTGCTCAATGTGAAGGCGCTCGCCGTGAGGGGCGTGGACATAGACCTCGCGCGCCGCGCCGCCACGGTCGGCGAGTTCAGCGCGCGCGACGCGCTCGCGCGGGTCGAACGGGCGAAGGACGGACGGCTGAACCTGGCATCGCTGCTCGCCGATCCCGCCAGCGGTGCAGCAGCCACGGCCCGGCCGGCACCCGCGCAGCCGGCCGCGGCCGCGGCGCCCGCCACCGCCCCTGCCGACGCCGCGCCATGGACCTGGTCGCTGCGCCGCGCGGCGCTCGAGCGCATCAACCTTCGCTTCGACGACCGCGTGCCGGCCGAACCGGTGGCGATCGAGATCTCGGACCTCGCCGCCACCGTCGAGGACCTCAACAGCACGAAGGGATCGCGGGCCAAGGCAACGCTGCGCATGGCGATCAACCGCGGCGGCAGCCTGTCGGCCCGGGGCCAGTTCGCGATCGAGCCGATGGCGGGCAGCTTCGACTTCGACGCACGGTCGATCGCCGTGCTGCCGCTGCAGCCCTACTTCACCGAGCGGCTGAACGTGGTGATCACCGGCGGCGAGGTCACGGCGAAGGGGTCCCTGAGTGCCGATGCGTCGGCCACGCCGCTGCGCGCCAGCTTCAACGGCGAAGCGAACATCGCCAACTTCGCCGCCCTCGAGCGGCTGACCAACGAGGAACTGCTGCGCTGGAAGTCGCTGTTCTTCGGCGGGGTCAGCGTGACGGCCGGCCCGACCCAGGTGGCGATCGGCGAGATCGCGCTGTCCGACTTCTTCGCGCGCATCATCCTGTCCGAGAAGGGCCGCCTCAACCTGCAGGACATCGGGCGGCAGGAAGCGGGCGCAGCACCGGCCACCCCTGCCGCCCCTGCGGTGGCGACGGCAGCGGGCACGCCGCCGCCCGTCGCCGTCGCGCGTGCCGCGCAGGCGGCCGCGCCGGCAGCCCCGGCAAGGCCGGCGGCGGCGGCGCCGTTCCCGGTGAAGATCGGCCGCATCTCGCTGGCCTCGGGCAACATCAACTTCTCCGACCTGTTCGTGCGGCCGAACTTCCGGCTCAACCTCACCGGCATGACCGGGACCGTGTCCGCGCTCACCTCCGACCCCGGCACCGCCGCGGACATGGAACTGCGTGGCCAGCTCGACGGCAGCGCGCCGGTGGAGATCACCGGCCGCCTCAATCCGATCGCCACGCCGCTGCTAGTCGACATCAAGGGCACGGTGCGCGGCGCGGAACTGTCCACGCTGTCGCCGTACTCGACGAAGTACACCGGCTACGGCATCGAGCGCGGTCGCCTGACCCTGAACGTGGCGTACAAGGTCGAGGGGCGCAAGATCGATGCCGAGCACCGGATATTCCTAGACCAGCTCACCTTCAGCACCGAACGCATCGAGGGCCCCGCGGTGGTCAAGCTGCCGATCCTGTTCGCGGTGCGGCTGCTGCAGAACCGGCGCGGCGAGATCGACCTGAACCTGCCGATCAGCGGCACGCTCGACGATCCGAAGTTCCGCATCGGCCCGATCATCTGGCAGGTGGTGGTCAACCTGATCACGCGCGCGGTGACCGCGCCGTTCACCCTGCTCGCATCGCTGGGCGGCGGCAGCGCAGAGGAGCTGTCCGTGGTCGAGTTCGAACCGGGCCGCGCGGCGCTGTCGGAGGCCGCGCGCAAGCGCCTGGCCACGCTCGGCAAGGCACTCGCTGACCGGCCGTCGCTGCGGCTGGAGCTCGCCGGCAGCACGGATGCCGAAGCCGATCGCGAAGGCGTGCGCCGCGTCCAGCTGGAGTCGGCGGTGCGCGCGCAAAAGGCGCGCGAGCTGGCGCGCAAGGGCGAGGCGGTCGTCGGGCTGGATACGGTGAAGCTCGACCCGAAGGAATACGAGGCCTTCCTGCGCGCCGCCTACCGCGAGGCGAAGTTCCCCAAGCCGCGCAATGCGATCGGGATGCTGCGCGAACTGCCGGTGCCCGAGATGGAGACCCTGATGCTGACCAACACGGCAGTGACCGCCGACGACCTGCGCGAGCTGGCGGTGGCGCGCGCGCGCGCGGTCGAGACCTACCTGGTGAAGGAGGCCGGGCTGTCGCCTGAACGCGTGTTCCTGGTCCAGGGCAAGCAGGCCGCCGAGGCCACCGCTGCGAAGGCGAAGCTGCCCGGCACGCGCGTGGACCTTGCGATCCGTTGAACCCAGGCTGCCGCTCGACGACGATGGAAGAGAAGATCCGGGTTTCCAAGCTGATGGCCGCGCAGGGGCTGTGCTCCCGGCGCGAGGCCGACGCCTACATCGAGCGCGGCTGGGTCAGCGTCGATGGCGTCGTGGTGAAGGAGCTGGGCACGCGCATCCTCGCGCACCAGAAGATCACGCTTTCGCCCGCCGCGACCGCGAGGCAGCACGAGCGAGTCACGGTGCTGCTGAACAAGCCGATCGGCTACGTCTCGGCGCAGGCGGAAGCCGGGTACAGGCCTGCGGTGGTGCTGGTCGCCGCCGGCAGCCGCTTCGCCGGCGATGCTGCGCCGCTGCGTTTCGAACCGTCGCACCTGCGCGGCCTTGCGCCGGCAGGACGGCTGGACATCGACTCGACCGGGCTGCTGGTGCTGACCCAGGACGGGCGCATCGCGCGCCAGCTGATCGGCGCCGACAGTGAGGTCGAGAAGGAGTACCTGGTGCGGGTCGAGGGCCGCCTGCCCGGCGACGGCATGGCGCTGCTCAACCATGGCCTGAGCCTGGATGGCGTGCAGCTGAAGCCCGCGGAGGTCGGCTGGCAGAACGATGACCAGCTCCGCTTCGTGCTGCGGGAGGGCCGCAAGCGGCAGATCCGGCGCATGTGCGAAGCCGTGGGGTTGCGCGTCACCGGGCTGAAGCGGGTGCGCATCGGCCGGGTGCGACTGAGCGACCTTCCGGTCGGCCAGTGGCGCTACCTCGCCCCCGGCGAGCGGTTCTGAGCCCTTCGGTGGCCGGCCGCCGGGCCGGACAGGCAGCGCCGCCGCTATAATCCGCGTCCCGGTCGGTCGGACCGCAAGCGGAGCAGACAACGATGGCACTTCCCCTCGAAGGAGTGAAGGTGGTCGACCTGACCAACGTGCTGGCAGGGCCTTTCTGCACGATGACCATGTCCGACCTGGGTGCGGAAGTGCTCAAGGTCGAGAACTTCCCGGAGGGCGACCTTTCGCGCCGGCTGTCGCCGAAGATCAACGACGAGAGCTACTGCTTCGCGATGGTCAACCGGAACAAGCGCAGCATCGGCCTCGACCTGAAGAGCCCGCGCGGCAAGGAGGTGTTCATGAAACTCGCCGCCGGCGCGGACGTGATCCTCGAGAACATGCGCCCGGACGCGAAGTTCCACATGGGCGTCGACTACGAGTCGGTGAAGAAGGTCAACGAGAAGATCATCTACGCCTCGATCTCCGGCTTCGGCCAGACCGGGCCCTATGCGAAGAAGGGCGGCTACGACATCGTCGCCCAGGGCATGACCGGCATCATGCGCATGACCGGCGACCAGGGCGGCCGCCCAGCCAAGGTCGGCATCGCGATGAACGACGTGGCCGGCGGCATCACCGCCCTGTACGCGATCCTCGCTGCCTACATCCACCGCCTGCGCACCGGCGAGGGCCAGTACCTCGAGACCTCGCTGGTCGATGCCGGCCTCGCCTGGATGATGTGGGAGTCGGCGGCGTTCTTCGGCGCCGGCGAGGTCGCGATGGCCAATGGCACGCGCCATCGACGGTCGGCGCCCTATCAGGCCTTCCGCACCGCAGATGGCTACGTGACGGTCGGCGCCAACAGCGAGAAGATGTGGGCGAGCTTCTGCAACGACGTGCTCGGGCGCCCGGAGATGCTGCAGGACGAACGCTTCGAGGGCCTGCAGAACCGCCTCGCGAACGTCGACGCGCTGCAGGACGAGATCGAGAAGGTGCTGACCACGCAGCCCACGGCGCACTGGGTGCCGCTGCTGGACAAGGCGGCTGTGCCCGGGGGACCGGTCTACACCTTCGACGAGACCGTGGAAGACCCGCACATCAAGGCGCGCGAGATGTTCTTCGACGTCGAGCATCCGATCATCGGCAAGATGAAGAACATCGGCTACCCGGTGAAGTTCTCGCGCACGCCGCAGCAGTTCAGGTCCGCCGCGCCCTGGCTCGGGCAACACACCACCGACGTGCTGGGCGAGCTCGGCTACACGGCGGCGCAGATCGAATCGCTGTTCGGCGATTCGGTGGTGTTCGACAAGTACCGCAAGCCCGCCTGAGCGCGGCACGGGCATCCGCGCGTTGAACCCCGCGAAGCGGCGCGCCATCTTCGAGCGGTTCGCCTCGGCGAACCCGCATCCGAAGGGCGAACTCGACTGGCAGACGCCGTTCCAGTTGCTGGTCGCCGTGATCCTCTCGGCGCAGGCGACCGACCGCAGCGTCAACCTCGCCACCGCGAGCCTGTTCCGCGAGGCACCGGGCCCGCGCGAGATGCTCGCGCTCGGCCGGGAAGGCATCGAACGCCACATCCGTACGATCGGGCTGTTCCGCGCCAAGGCGAAGCATGTCGAGGAGACCTGCGCGATCCTGCTCGCGGAACACGGCGGCGAAGTGCCCGACGACCGCGAGGCACTGGAACGCCTGCCGGGGGTCGGGCGCAAGACCGCAAACGTGATCCTGAACATCGCCTTCGGCCATCCGACGATCGCGGTGGACACCCACCTGTTCCGGCTCGGCAACCGCATCCCGCTCGCGCCGGGCAGGACGCCGCTGGAGGTCGAGCGGCGGCTGCTGAAGTTCGTGCCGCCGGACTACCTGCAGCATGCGCACCACTGGCTGATCCTGCACGGGCGCTACGTGTGCAAGGCCGTGCGTCCTGACTGCCCGAACTGCCTGATCAACGACCTGTGCGAGTACCGCGGCAAGACGGTGGCCGACGCATGAGCATGTTCCAGCCCACGCGCGACGAAGCGCGCAGCTTCCTCGCCGATGTCTGGCGCAAGCACAAGGCGCGTGAACCGCTTGCACCGCTGGAAGCGGTGACGGTCGACATCATCGCGGCGCATCCCGAGTACCACCTGCTGCTCGAGACCGTGCCCGCGGCCGACCGGCGCGACTTCCTGCCCGAGGGCGGCGAGGCGAACCCGTTCCTGCACCTGCATCTGCACCTGGCGCTGGCCGAGCAACTGTCGATCGACCAGCCGCCGGGCATCGCCGCAGCCTACCGGCAACTCCTGGCCCGCATGGGCGAGCCGATGGCCGCGCAGCACGCGGTGATCGACTGCCTGGCCGAAACCCTGTGGCGATCGCAGCGCGACCAGGCGCCGCCCGATGGCGAGGCCTACCTCGCATGCGTTCGGCGGCGCGCCTCCGGCTAGTTGCGGACGGTCGAGAGCGTGCCCTTGAGGCGCGCGTAGTATGCCGCGAGGTCGCGGAAATCCTGCTCGCTCAGGTTGGCGATCTGTGCCGTCATGATCGCGTTCTTGCGTGCGCCCGTGCGGTAGGAGCGCAATGCATGCAGCAGGTAGTCTTCGTACTGGCCAGCGAGCCGCGGGAACGTCGGCGCTATGCTGTTGCCGTCCGCTCCGTGGCACGCCGCGCAGGGCTTGGACAGTTCCGCGCCGCGCTGCACGTTCTGCGCGATCGCCGGCGCAGCCAGCAGGGAAAGGAGAAGGCCCGCGCAGGCCGCCACGCGTATGGTGCAGCCTCCGAGGGACAGGGGGCCGAGGGACAGGGTCGTCATGGTCGTCGCGCTCATTTGCCGGCCGCCGTCGTCGAACGCAGGCCGCCCTGGCCGTAGAACGCGGCGAGGTCCGCCATCGCCTGGTCTGTCAGCGACGAGGCGATGGCGCGCATCGTCGGATGGGTGCGTTCGCCGCTGCGATAGGCCTGCAGCGCCGCAACGATGTATTCGGGATACTGGTTGCCGATCTTCGGGAAGTGGAAGACCTCGGGATACGCGTTGCGCAGGCCGCTGATGCCATGGCAGCCGGAACACATCGCTGCACGCTGGGCACCCATCCGGGCGTCGCCGGTGACGGTCTGGGCGGACGCCGTGACGGCGGACGCGCCGAGCAGGACGGCCGCCACGCCGATGAAACTGCTGACTGCATTCTTCATCGCTACACTGCTTTCTCGCACCGCAAAGTGGCACGGACTGTAATGGAATCGGGGGTACCCGGTCAATCGACGCAGGGCCGTTGCTCCCGGCCCGGTTTGCCGCAATGCCCCGCTTCGCCGATAATCGACGGCGGTCGGATGCAGCTGGGCCCACGCTGCCCGGATCGAGCGCGTTGCCGTACCTTGCGACGCATGCGGCGCCCTCGCCCAACCACCATCCATCGTCCGTCGGGACATCCGGAAAACGTGGCTCCGATTTTAACCGATTCGAACAGGTTGCCCCGTACGTTCCTTCGTGTGTTTCCCTTCATGCGCTGGCTGCCGGGAACGACCCGCCAGAGCGCACGCGCCGACCTGATCGCCGGCCTGACCGGCGCGGTGATCGTGCTGCCGCAATGCGTCGCCTTCGCGACCCTGGCGGGCATGCCGATCGAGTACGGCCTTTACTGCGCGATGGTGCCAGCCGTGATCGCCGCGCTGTTCGGGTCGTCCTGGCACCTGGTTTCCGGCCCGACCAACGCGATCTCGATCGTGCTGTTCGCCTCGCTCGCGCCACTGGCCGAGCCGGGCAGCGCCCGCTACGTCGAACTGGCCCTGACCGTGACGCTGCTGGTCGGCGCCATGCAGCTCGCGATGGGGCTCGCGCGGCTGGGCACGCTGGTCAACTTCATCTCGCATACGGTGATCGTCGGCTTCATGGCGGCGGCCGCGGTGGTGATCATCGATGCGCAGCTGAGCACCTTCTTCGGCCTCCCGATCGCGCGCGGGGCCGGCTTCTTCGACACGTGGGGGGCGCTGGTGATGCGCGCCGACGAGATCGACCTGCATGTGACCAGCGTCAGCCTGATCACGCTGGTCAGTGCCATCCTGCTGCGACGCTACCTGCCGCGCTGGCCCTACATGATCATCGCGATGGCGGTGGGTGCGCTGGCGGCGCTGGCGATCGAGTCCGCCACCGCCGGCGCCGCGCGCATCGCGACGGTCGGCGCGTTGCCGGCCGCGCTGCCGCCGCTGTCGATGCCCGACCTGTCCTCCACGACGCTCCGCGAGACCGGCGCGATCGCCCTCGCCATCACCATCCTGGCGCTGACCGAAGCCGTGTCGATCGCGCGCAGCATCGCGGTGCGCTCCGGCCAGCGCGTGGACAGCACGCAGGAGTTCATCGGCCAGGGCCTGTCCAACATGGCGGGCGCGTTCTTCTCCAGCTATGCGTCCAGCGGCTCGTTCAACCGCAGCGGGGTCAACTACGAAGCCGGCGCGCGCTCGCCGCTGGCGGCCGCCTCCTCGGCGCTGTTCCTGCTCGCGATCCTGTTCGCCGTGGCCCCGCTCGCGGCCTACCTGCCGAACGCGGCGATGGCTGCGGTACTGCTGATCGTGGCCTGGGGACTGATCGACTTCCGCGGCATCCGGCAGATCCTCGCCGCGAGCCGCAGCGAGGCGGCAGTGCTCCTGCTCACCATCCTGTCGGGCGTCTTCGTGAGCCTCGAGTTCTGCATCCTCGCAGGTGTGATGCTCTCGCTGATGCTGTACCTGAACCGTACCTCCCGCCCTGCGCTGGTGCCGCTGGTGCCCACGGCGGCACCGGTCGACGAACCGGGCCGGCGCCGGTTCGTGCCGCTGGCCAGGGCGGGCACCGCGGGCGAACCAGCGCAGCGCCCGCCGCAGTGCCCGCCGCAGTGCCCGCAACTGCTCGTGCTGCGCGTCGACGGTTCGCTGTTCTATGGCGCGGTCGAGCATGTGCGCGACCGGCTGCACGAGCTGGCCGGCGGCCCGGGGCAGCCGCGGCACCTGCTGCTGCTCGGCGACGGCATCAACCTGATGGACATGGCCGGGGCGCACCTTCTCGAGGGCGAGGCGAAGCGGCTCGCGGACGCAGGCGGCGGGCTGCATCTCGCCGCGATGAAGCCGGCGGTGGTGGAGATGCTCGATCGCTCCGGGGCGCTCGCCGCGATCGGGGCCGGCCGCCTGTTCGAGCGCAAGGAGGATGCACTGGCGGCGATCGTGCCGCGGCTGGATGCAGCGACCTGCGCCGGCTGCACGGCACGCGTGTTCGACCAGTGCCCGGCGGCAACGTGCGCGGCACCGACGCAGGCCACCCGATGAACCGACTGCTCCCTTTCCTTCGCTGGTGGCCGCTGAAGCGCGACGTGCTGCGCGCCGACATCGTCGCCGGCATCAGCGTCGCGCTGGTGCTGGTGCCGCAGTCGATGGCCTACGCGCAGCTCGCTGGCATGCCGGCCTACTACGGGCTGTACGCGGGATTCCTGCCGGTGATCGTGGCCGCGCTCTGGGGCTCGTCGAACCAGCTCGCCCATGGCCCGGCGGCCGTGTCTTCGATCCTCACCGCCTCGGCGCTGGCGCCGCTCGCCACGCTCGGCTCCGAGAACTTCGTCGCGCTGGCCATCCTGCTCGCGTTCATGGTGGGCGTGATCCAGCTCGCGCTGGGCCTGTGCCGGATGGGCAACGTGGTGAGCTTCCTGTCGCACCCGGTCATCCTCGGCTTCACCTCCGCGGCGGCGATCATCATCGGGCTGTCCCAGCTCAACAAGCTGTTCGGGCTGCCGCTCGGACGCAGCGACTTCTTCCTCGGCGACGTCTGGCAGATGCTGCTGCAGATGCCCGATGCACACCTGCCGAGCCTGGCGATAGGGATCGGCGCGATCGCCGTCATCTGGGCGTTCCGGCGCTGGCTGCCCCGGTGGCCGGGCGTTCTGGTCGCCGTCGCGCTGGGCACCGCGGTGAGCTGGGGCATCGGCTTCGAGCGCAAGGCGACGGCACCGGCCGACGCCTTCGCAGATCCGCACGTGCTGGCGATCGCGCGCGACTACCAGCAGGCGCGCGCACAGGTGCGCGAACTGGACGCAACGATCGAGGGCCTGCGCCGCGCGGACTCTGCCGCGGTCCCGCGCAGCGAAGCCCTGGCCCGCCGCTACGAGATCGAGCTCAAGCAGCTGGAACGCACCGACCTCGAGCGCGAGAACGCGCAGCGCCTGCGCGACCTGCGCCAGCTCGCGTTCCACGCCAGGCACGATGCGGATGGCGCGATCGTCTCGCTCGAGACGCCAGCGGCCGGCAGCAGCGGCGGCGGCGCCTGGCGCATCCGCGACATCCGCGGCGGCCGGGTGCAGCTCTCCGGCGGCGGGGAGGTGGTCGGCACCATCCCCGCGGGCCTGCCTTCGATCGGACTGCCGCAGCTGTCCTGGGACGCGGTGCGCTCGCTGATCAGCGCCGCGCTGGTGATGGCACTGATCGGCTTCGTCGAGGCGGTGTCGATCGGCAAGGCGATGGCCGCCCGCACCCGGCAGCGCATCGACGCCAACCAGGAACTGCTCGGACAGGGACTCGCCAACATCGCCGGCAGCCTCACGCAGGCCTTCCCCACCATGGGGTCGTTCTCGCGCTCGGCGGTGAACATCAGCGCCGGGGCCCGCACCGGCATGGCCAGCGTGGTCACCGGCCTGCTGATGCTGCTCACCCTGGTCGCGCTGACGCCGCTGCTGTACCACCTGCCGCAGGCGGTGCTCGCCGCGGTGATCATGATGGCAGTGACCAGCCTGTTCGGCTTCCGGGCGATGAACCGGGCCTGGCGCGCGCATCGCCATGACGGCATCGCCGCATGGGTCACCTTCTTCGCCGCGCTCCTGCTGGCGCCGGCCATCGACTACGGCGTGCTGATCGGTGCAGTGCTGGCCGTGCTGCTCTACCTGTTCCGCACGATGCGGCCACGCATGGCGCTGCTGTCGCGCCATCCCGACGGCACGCTGCGCGACGCGCGCGTGCACGGGCTGCCCACCAGCGAACGGCTGGTCGTGCTGCGCTTCGACGGCTCGCTCTATTTCGCCAACGTGCCGTATTTCGAGGACAGCGTGCTGGAGGCGGTGGCATCCTTCCCGCAGGCGCGCGAGGTCCTGATCGTCTGCGAAGGGCTCAACGCGATCGACGCATCCGGGGTGGAGGTGATCGAACACCTGTCGGAGCGACTGGCGGCCGCCGGCATCACGCTGTCGATGTGCGCGGTCAAGCTGCAGGTGATGGCGGTGTTCGACCGTACCGGCCTGTCGGCGAAGCTGGGCCCCGGAAACCTGTTCCGCTCGGCCGACCAGGGCATCGCAGCCATCGCCCTGCGCACCCCGGATCCGACCATCGCCGCCTGCCTGATGCTGCCGCGACCTGCGGCGCAGCCGGCGGCCCCTTCGGCAAGCACGACGCCGTCACCGGCCGCCATGCCGCCCCTATAATCGCGCTCCACGCGAATGCAGCACGGCAGCACGCGCACGGGAGGAGGCATGGTCGCCCCCGGTCGCGCCATCCCAGACAGGACGACGGCAATGGGCTTCCGCCTCACCAGGATATACACCCGCACCGGAGACGGCGGCGACACCGGCCTGGGCGACGGCAGCCGGGTCGCGAAGGACTCGCCGCGGGTCGAGGTGCTCGGGGTCGTCGACGAGCTCAACTGCGCGATCGGCCTTCTGCTGGTCGAACCGGTATCCGCGGAAGTGCGGGAATGCCTGACCGCGGTCCAGCACGACCTGTTCGACCTCGGGGGCGAGCTGAGCATCCCGGGATACACGGCGGTGACCGAGCGCCATGTCACCCGCATCGAGGAAGTCCTCGACCGCTTCAACGGCACGCTCGAACCCCTGAAGGACTTCATCCTGCCCGGCGGCTCCCGCGCCGCCGCCGCCTGCCATTTCGCGCGTACCCTCGCCCGACGCGCGGAACGGCGGATGGTAACGCTCGGTTCGACCGAACCGGTGTCGCCGCTCGCCCAGAAGTACCTCAATCGCCTGTCGGACCTTCTGTTCGTGCTGTGCCGGGTGGTCAATCGCGATGCGGGCGTGGCAGACGTGCTCTGGCAGAAGGGCCGGACGCTCTGAAATGGCTTCCGGCGTCGCGGCGGACCCGCTCGACCCTGCCCGGCTGCGCGACCTGGTCGCGCGCTGCGCGCTGCACGACCAGGCCGCCTTCGCCGAACTCTATCGTACCTCCAGCGCGAAACTGTTTGCCGTCGCCGTCCGTATATTGAGACGGGACGACCTGGCCGAGGAGGCCCTTCAGGACAGCTTCGTGAACATCTGGAACCATTGCGTCGACTACCGCGCCGACCTTGCAGCACCGATGACCTGGATGACCAGCATCGTGCGCAACCGTGCGCTCGACCTGAAGCGCCGGCCCTCGATCGAGGTGACCGGCGAGGACAGCGATGCCTGGGTGGAGGCGTTCGAGGATGATGCGCCCGGTCCGCTCGAGCGCTTGTCCGAGGCTGGGGCGGCGCGCCGGCTGCAGGACTGCCTGTCGGTGATCGAGGCAGGCCAGCGGCAGGCGATCGCGCTGGCGTTCATGCATGGTCTGACCCATGCCGAGCTGTCCGGCCACCTGCGCATGCCGCTGGGCACGGTCAAGACCTCGATCCGGCGCGGCATGTCGAAACTCAAGAACTGCCTGGGCGGAAGCGCCGGCACAAGCCGGGCCTGAGCGCGGATCCCGATGCGCTACGATGACCCCGAACTGCGTGACCGCCTCGCCTCGGAGTACGTGCTCGGTACGCTGCACGGGCGGGCGCGGGCGCGTTTTTGCAGCCTGATGCGCTACGACCCCGACCTGCGCGCACGGGTCTCGGCCTGGGAGGCGCGCCTGGCACCGCTGGCCGAGGCGATACCGGCGCGGGAACCCCCGGCCGCGGCATGGGACGGCATCGCCGCGCGCCTCGGGCATGCGGGCGCAGTTCGGCCGCCGGCGAAAGCCGGTGCCGCCGCCGGTGCCGGCGGCGGCGGCCTGGCCGGCTGGTGGCGCGGTCTCGCCATCGCCGCCAGCCTGAGTACCCTTGCCCTGGCCGCGCTGCTGGCCGGCACTGGACTGCGCCCCGGCGGCGAGGCCGTGCCGACCGCCGCGACCGGCGGTACCGCGCAGGTCGCCTCGGCACCGGTGCAGGAAGGCATGATGGCGATCCTGACCGATGCCGAGGCACGGCCGACGATGCTGGTGTCCTGGCCGATGCAGCCAGGCAGCGACGGCATGGTCGAACTGAGGGTGCGGATCATCATGGACCATCCGACCATGGACCCGAATACCGCCTGGGAACTCTGGCTGCTGCCGCGCGCGGAAGGCGGCGCGCCGCGATCGGTCGGGCTGGTCGGCATCGAGGCCGAACAGCGCCTGCGCGTCGATGCGTCGATGCTCAAGGCGCTGCTCGAAGCGCAGGGGATGGCCCTGAGCAACGAACCCGATGGCGGCTCGCCGACCGGCACGCCGACCGGGCCGGTCATCTTCCGCGGACCCTGCGTCCGAACCTGAGCGGCCGCGGGGTAACAGGCAGGCCGCGGCCCCGGATCCGGAGGCCCCGGACCCGATCAGCCCTGCTGCTGCCAGACCTGCAGCAGTTGCGCGCTCACGTGGCGCAGGCGCTGGTTGAGCAGCAGCACCAGTTGCAGGAGGATCTTCTGGCCGAGGTGGGGATGGTCCTTCATGATGCGCTCGAGGCCCTTGCGCGGCAGCGCCGCGAAGGTGACCGGGGTGGCGGCGATGCAGGTGGCGAAGCGCGGTTCGCCGTCGATCAGCGACATCTCGCCGAGCGTCTTGCCCGGGGCGGCGACGCCGACCAGCGATCGTTCCACCTCCGCGCCCTTCTTGAACACCTCGACATAGCCCTCGAGCACCAGCACCATGAAGTCGCCCGGGTCGCCCTCGATGATGAAGGGAACGCCGGTGCCGACCCGGTAGATCTGCAGGAACCCGGCGAAGCGCTGCAGGTCGTCGTCGGAGAACTGGGAGAGCAGCGCGCTCTCGCGCAGCACCTTCTCGATCAACGGCACGAACCCGATGCCCAGCCCCAGCCGTTCGATCGACGGCGGCACGGGCGGCATCGCGGAAGCGGATGCGGCCGGGGCGCCGGCGGCGGACGAAGCCTGTGCCGCCGCCGGCCGGACATTGGCTGGCGGCATCGTCGTCTCGCCTGGAAATTCGGACATCGATTCACTCCATGCACGTGCCGGACCCGGGCTTATCCTGCCGGCCCTTTACGCGCCTGTATCGAAGGATACGCGCGACTACAATCCGGGGGGAACACCAACGCCACACCGGCGACGTGTCTTTTCTCACATTCCAGCCCGCCCAGGGAGCCCCGAGATGACCGAAACCACCCCTCCCAGCCTGACCGGCAAGGTGCCGCGCGATCGTATCGCCACCCTGTCGCTGCCCCGCCTGCCCGGATCGCTGGTCGATGCGTACCGCGGACTGGTCGACCTCACCGGGACGGTCTCTGACGCGATGGACGCGCTGGGGCTGGTCGGCGCGGTGCCTGCCCAGGTCCTGCAGCCGATGCTGGCGGGCAGGCGCGTGGTCGGCCAGGCGGTGACCGTGCGCAACGTCGAGAAGAAACAGCAGGTTTTCCGCGCCGCGTCCGAGAAGGTCAACCTGATGGGCGAGGCCGAGGCGCACAACCTCGCCCGGCCAGGCGACATCGTGGTGATCGAGGGGCTGATGGGCTGCTCGAACCTGGGGGGACAGTCCGCCACCATCGGCCACCGCCAGGGCGAGGCCGCGGTGATCGTCGACGGTTCCATCCGCGACCCGGACGCCTCGCGCGAACTCGGCTTCCCGGTGTGGTGCCGCGGCGTGACGCCGGTGACCGGCAAGTGGCGCCTCGAGACGGTCGAGATCAACGGCCCGGTCGCGATCTGCGGCGTCCAGGTGCGTGCCGGCGACCTGGTCTGCGCCGACGACGCGGGCGTCTGCTTCGTGCCCTTCGACCACGCCGAAGCCGTGCTGGCCGAGGCGATGAAGATCGACGCCGGCGACACACTGCGCAAAGAAGAGATCGTCCGCGGCGTCGACGTGAAGACCCTGGTCACGAAGAAGTACAAATGAAATCCGGATGACCCTGGGGTCTGACCCCGGGGTCAGACCCCGCTTCCGGTCAGTCGAGCCTGAAGCCGCGGGCGCGGATGTAGGCACCGAAGTCGGCACGCTCAGGTACCGAGTACTGCCGGGCCTTGTCCTCGGACCAGCCGTAGAAGTCGGCGACGCCGAGGTCGCGCGCGCGGCGCTGGCGCCGGTACGGCTGGCGTGCATGGCGCCAGCGGTCGTAGCCATCGATCGCCGAGCGCGTGGCCTCGTCTCCGGCATCCTGGTAGCCGTCGGCATGCACGGTGAGGGACAGCGGCAGGCGCGGGCTGATCATGCCCTCGCCCGCAGGCCAGCCGACCGCGAGCCCGGCGACGGGAAAAACCCGTTCGGGCAGCTGCAGGAAATCGCTGACCGCCTGGGCGCGGTTGCGGATCTGGCTGATCGGGCAACAGCCCAGGCCGACCGCCTCGGCGGCGACGACGAACGACCCGAGCACGATGCTGGCATCGACCGCGGCATTGAAGAACCAGTCGAGATGGTCGTTGGCGAACGCCACGCCGCGCCACTCGGCGACCTGGTGCTGGCGCCGGTGGTTGCCGCAGAACACCAGCAGTGCCGGTGCGGCGGCGATCCACGGATCGGGCGCGATCAGCGGCGCGAGCCCGGCCCGGCGCTGCGGATCGGTGACCACGAGGATGTCGCGGCTCTGCATGTCGCTCTTGGTCGGCGAGGACAGCGCGATCGCAGCCAGCGTGTCGAGCATCGCGCGCGGCAGCGGCCGGTCGGCCCAATCGCGGATCGAGACATGCGCGGCCATACGAACATGGGTGTCGTTCGCGAACGCGGTGTCCAGTTCGCCTGCGTCCTGGAACCGCTCGGCCAGCAGCCGCGAAAGTTCCACTGCCGGATCAGCCATCTTCGGGACTCCCCTGGTGGCTGCGACGCACCCCTCAGGCCATTCCTCAGGCGCCGCCGCAGCGTTCCTCGATGTAGCGCTTCACCGCCGCGGTGTCGGCATCCATCACGTCGAAGCGACGCGGCGCCGACTCGAGCGACTCGAAGCCGGGCGGCCGCGCAGGAGGACGGCCAAGCGCCTCGACGATCGTAGCCTCGAACTTCACCGGCAGGGCCGTTTCGAGGCACACGACGTTCTCGCCGGGTTCGCGCAGTTCCAGCGCCACCTTGATGCCATCGGCGGTATGCGTATCGACGATGCGGCCGCTGCCTTCGAAGGTGCCGCGGATGGTGCGCAGCCGGTCGGCATGCGTGCTGTGCCCGGACACGAACCCGGTCGCCGCCACCCGGCCGAACTCGCCACTGGCGACCAGGTCGAACGCGCCGCTGCGGTCGATCTCGCGCCAAAGGGCGGCAACGCGCGCGCCGTCGCCGTCGACCAGGTCGTAGACGTAGCGCTCGAAGTTGGAAGCCTTCGAGATGTCCATCGACGGGCTGGACGTCTGCCGCGTCTCCCGCGAGGTGCGCGGCCGGTAGGTGCCGGTGCGGAAGAACTCGTCGAGCACGTTGTTCTCGTTCGTCGCCAGCATCAGCCGCCGGATCGGCAGGCCCATGCGGCGGGCGACATGGCCAGCGCAGATGTTGCCGAAGTTGCCCGAAGGCACGCAGAACGACACCGCCTCGTCCTCGGAACGGGTCGCCGCGAACCAGCCCTTGAAGTAGTACACCACCTGCGCGACCAGCCGCGCCCAGTTGATCGAGTTGACGGTGCCGATGCGATGGCGCGCCTTGAACGCGAGGTCGCCACTGACCGCCTTCACGATGTCCTGGCAGTCGTCGAACACGCCGCGGATCGCGATGTTGTGGATGTTCGGGTCCATCAGCGAGAACATCTGCGCCGTCTGGAACGGGCTCATCGCCTCGTGTGGCGACAGCATGAACACGCGGATCCCGGCCTTGCCGCGCATTGCGTACTCGGCGGCCGATCCGGTGTCGCCCGAGGTCGCGCCGAGGATGTTCAGCGATTCCCCGCGTTCGGCCAGCACGAACTCGAACAGGTTGCCGAGCAGCTGCATCGCGACGTCCTTGAACGCGAGCGTCGGGCCGTTGGACAACTGCAGCAGGTGCAGGCCCGGCTGCAGCGTGGTGAGCGGCGTCACCGCCTCGGAGCCGAACACCTCCGCGCGGTAGGTGCGGTCGACGATGGAACGCAGCGCCGCCGGCGGGATGTCGTCGATGAACAGCGAAAGGATCTCGAAGGCCAGTGCGCGGTAGTCGAGGCCGCGCCAGCGCGCGAGCGTGGCCCGGTCGACCTGCGGATAGCGCTCGGGCATCGCCAGCCCGCCGTCGGGCGCCAGCCCCTGGAGCAGGATCTCGCGGAAGCTCGCCGGCGCCATCCCGCCGCGGGTGCTCAGGTAGCGCACCGGCTACAGCTCTTCCAGGCGCAGGCGGGTGACGCTGCCGGTCACCGTCGCCAGGGCCTCGATGCGCGCGATCGCATCGACCATGTCGCGCTCGATCGTGCGGTGGGTGAGCAGGATGATGTCCGCCTCGTGCTCGCCGGCGGCCGGCTCCTTCTGCACCATCGCATCGATCGAGATAGTGCGGTCGGCCAGGATGCGCGTGATGTCGGCGAGCACGCCGGGCTTGTCCTGCACCCGCATGCGCAGGTAGTAGGCGGTCTCGATGTCCTGGATCGGCAGGATCGGCAGGTTGGAGATGCGGTCGGGCTGGAAGGCCAGGTGCGGCACGCGGTTCTCGGGGTCGACCGTCGCCAGCCGGGTGACGTCGACCAGGTCGGCGACCACCGCCGATGCAGTCGGCTCGGAGCCCGCGCCGGCACCGTAGTACATGGTCTGGCCGACGGCATCGCCCTTCACCAGCACCGCGTTCATCACGCCCTCGACGTTCGCGATCAGCCGCTTCGCCGGGATCAGCGTCGGGTGCACCCGCAGCTCGATGCCGGCGGCAGCGCCCTCGCCCACGCGCCGGGTGATGCCCAGCAGCTTGATCCGGTAGCCGAGTTCCTCGGCGTAGCGGATGTCCTCGGCGGTCAGCCTGGTGATGCCCTCGGTGTACGCGCGCTCGAACTGCATCGGCACGCCGAAGGCGATCGCCGACATGATGGTGAGCTTGTGCCCGGCATCGATGCCCTCGATGTCGAAGGTCGGGTCCGCTTCCGCGTAGCCGAGCTTCTGCGCCTGCGCGAGCACCGTGTCGAACGCAAGGCCCTTGTCGCGCATCTCGGACAGGATGAAGTTGCTGGTGCCGTTGATGATGCCGGCGATCCATTCGATGCGGTTGGCGGTCAGCCCTTCGCGCAGCGCCTTGATGATCGGGATGCCACCGCCGACCGCCGCCTCGAACGCGACCATCACGCCCCTGGCCTGCGCGGCGCCGAAGATCTCGTTGCCGTGCAGCGCGAGCAGAGCCTTGTTGGCGGTGACCACGTGCTTGCCATGGGCGATCGCCTCGAGGATGAGGTCCTTCGCGATGCCATAGCCGCCGATCAGTTCGACCACGATGTCGATGTCCGGGTCGCGCACCACCGAAAAGGCGTCGTCGACGACCTGCGCAGGCGCCTCGCCGGCGACGGTGCACCCGGCCACCAGCGCACGGGCGCGGGCGAGGTCCTTGTCGGCGACCCGGATGATGCGGATGCCACGCCCCGCCCGTCGTTCGATCTCGTCACGGTTGCGCGCGAGCACCCCGAAGGTACCCCCGCCGACGGTGCCGATGCCCAGCAGACCCACGTTGATCGGTTTCATCAGAGCAGCCCATCCTTGCGGAACATCTCTTTCACGCCGCGCGTGGCCTGGCGGATGCGCGACTCGTTCTCGATAAGCGCCAGGCGCACATGGTCGTCGCCGTACTCGCCGAAGCCGATGCCGGGCGAGGCGGCGAGCCTGGCCTCTTCGAGCAGCTTCTTCGAGAACTCGAGCGAACCCATCTTCGCGTACGGCTCCGGGATCTTCGCCCAGATGTACATCGCCGCCTTTGGCGACTCGACCATCCAGCCGGCCGCGTGAAGGCCCTGCACCATCACGTCGCGCCGCTTCTGGTAGGTCATCGCGATCTCGTGCACGCAGTCCTGCGGGCCCTCGAGCGCGAGGATCGAGGCGATCTGGATCGGGGTGAAGGTTCCGTAGTCGTGGTAGCTCTTCATCCGCGCCAGCGCCGACACGAGGTCGCGGTTGCCGACCATGAAGCCGACGCGCCAGCCGGCCATGTTGTAGCTCTTCGACATCGTGAAGAACTCGACCGCGACGTCGCGCGCACCGGGCACCTCCATGATCGACGGCGCACGGTAGCCGTCGAACGTGATGTCCGCGTAGGCGAGGTCATGCACGACATAGATGTCGTGGCGGCGCGCGATGTCGATGATCTTCTCGAAGAACGGCAGGTCGACGCACTGGCTGGTCGGGTTCGACGGGAAGTTGAGGATCAGCATCTTCGGCTTCGGGTACGACTCCTTCATCGCGCGGTCGAGCTCGTCGAAGAAGTCCACCCCCGGCGTCATCCGCACGTGGCGGATGTCGGCTCCGGCGATCACCGGGCCGTAGATGTGGATCGGGTAGCTGGGGTTGGGCACCAGCACGATGTCGCCGCGGTCGAGGGTGGCCAGCGCCAGGTGCGCGATGCCTTCCTTCGAGCCGATGGTGACGATCGCCTCGCTGTCCGGGTCGAGTTCGACCCCGTAGCGGGTCTGGTACCAGCTGCAGATCGCCTTGCGCAGCCGCGGGATGCCCTTGGACGCCGAGTAGCCATGCGTGTCGGGCCGCTGCGCCGCCTCGACCAGCTTGGCGACGATGTGCGGCGGCGTCGGCCCGTCAGGGTTGCCCATCGACAGGTCGATGATGTCCTCGCCGCGGCGGCGGGCGGCCATCTTCAGTTCCGCCGTGATGTTGAACACGTACGGCGGCAGGCGTCGGATGCGGGCGAATTCTTCCATCTGTTCAGTCACCTGGCACCGCGACGGCGGGCCGGCGGCACATTGTGGAAAGCCTTCGAGTTTACCCGAGCCGACCGTCCCGCGCGCCCGCGGGCGGATACGGTCAGGCGGCGGCGGCCGACACCCTCAGCCGGCGAATTCCGCGCTGGCGCTCAACGCGACCGCGCCGGTGTCGTCCTCCGCCCAGAGCTTCGCGCTGCGCCCGTCGGCCGACGGCTCGCCGCACAGGGTGATCGCCCGGTTGACGAACAGCGGGCGGACGTTGCGCGAGGCCATGTTGCGCAGCGGGCTCGATGCATGCGTGCGCGCCAGCTCGAACACCAGCAGCGTGGTCAGGCCGCCGTTCATCACCAGCGCCGGATAACCCTCGGTGCCGGTCACGTACGGATGGTCGTAATGGATGCGGTGGCCGTTGAAGGTCAGCGCCGAATACCGGAACAGCATCACCGGGTCCGGCGTCACCACCTTCTTCCAGACCGCCGTGCCGGGCGCCGGCATCGGTACCGCCGGCGCCTTCGGTGCGGCCGGATCCGGTTCCTCGCGGTAGACGATGTCCTGTTCCTCGACCACCGCCAGCCCGCGCGGGCTGGAGATCTCGGTGCGCACCGTGACGAACACCATCTGCCCAGACTTACCGACCTTCGGCGTGACGCTCTGGATCACCGATTCGCGCTTCGCCTCGTCGCCCACCCGCAGGTCGCCCTGGAACGTGATGCGCTTGCCGGCGAACATCCGCCGCGGCAGGGGTACCGGCGGCAGGAAGTCGCCACGCTGCGGATGCCCGTCCGGCCCGATCTGGGACTGGCGCACCACGCGCGGGAACAGGATCGAGTGCCAGCCGATGGGCAGCACGTCGCCCGCCTTCGGGCGCGGATCGTCGCGGTCGAGCGTGCACGACAACCGGTGCACCGACGGCACGGTCACGTAGTCGATGTCGGATTCGCGGTTGCCGATCCACTCGGCGAGGCGGTCGAGGTCATGGGTCATTGACTGCTCCTCTGTGCGTAACACTTCGTTTCAGTGCTTGCGGATCGTACACCGGAGGCGAATACTGTCGTCATTGCGGTCGCGGCCAGCGACGCAAGCAGCTTCGGCCGGGAGGGGCGACCCTGCCGGCTGCTTTTTGGGTGCCGCGCGGGGAAGCGCTCCCTCAGGCGCCCAACCGGTACTGGCCCACGGCATCGCCCAGCGCCTCCGCGGTCGCGCTCAGCTGCAGCGCATCGCCGGCGATGGCGGTGGTCGCCTCGCGCGCCTGGCCGGTCATCGCGGCGATCCGCGCGACATGGCTGCTCATTGCGCCGGTCGCGCCGGCATGCTGCTCGAGCGCCGCGGCGATCTCGCGTACGCTGTCGCGGGCCTGCGCCGACTGCTCGCGGATCGCGCCGATCGTGGCGCCGGCGTCGCCGGCGTACGACAACCCGGCATCGACACGCTGCACCGCGTCGGCGATGCGCTCGGTCACCTCTGCCCGCACGACCATGATCTCCTCGATCATCCGGCTGATCTCGCCGGTCGAGCGCCCGGTCTCGTCGGACAGCTTGCGCACCTCGTCGGCGACCACCGCGAAGCCGCGGCCGGCGTCGCCGGCACGCGCTGCCTCGATCGCCGCGTTCAAGGCGAGCAGGTTGGTCTGCTCGGCGATATCCCGGATGATACGCACCACGTCCTGCACCGCGGCAGATTTCTCGCCCAGCGTCTCGACCACGGCAGCCGCTTCGTTCACCGAGCGCGCCATCGAGCGCATCGAGCCCACGGCTTCCTCGATCACCGTCGCGCCGAGGGCGGCGCGCTGCGCCGACTGCTCGGCCGCGGTGCACGCCTGCTGCGCGCTCTGCGCGATGGTGTTCACCGAAGCGCCGATCTGGTCAACGGCGACCGCCGCGGCGCTTGCCGCCTGTGTCTGGTCGCTGCTGCCCTCCGCGATCCGGCGCGCCGAATCGGCAAGGGACGCCGATGCCGCAGCCATCTGGCGGGCGCTGCCGCCAGCGGTCTGCAGCGTCGACACCAGGCGCGACTGCATGCGCTCGAGCGCTGCGATCATCGGGCTGTCGGCCACGGCACGCTGGTCGAAGGCGTGGTCCAGCCGGCCCTCGGCCACGCTGCCGGCGAAGGCGACCGCCTGCTGGCTGCGTTCGACCATGCGCGCGAGCATCGTCGCCAGGTAGCAGAGTACGCCCGCCTCCACCACGACATAGGCGGCATGCAGCAGCACCCAGCCGAAACCCTGGGCCTGCGGGAACACGTAGACGCCGAAGCCTGCGCGCTGCATCGCGTCGAAGCCGAGGTGGTGCAGGGCGATCACCGCGGCCGCGAACACCACCGGGCGCCAGTCGCAATACGCGAGCAGGAAGGCAAGCAGCACGAAGATGCCGAAGTGCATCTCGATCAGGCCTTGGCTGAGCTGGATCATCAGCGCGGAGAAGATCATCAGCGATGCGGCCACGGCCAGCCGCACCGCCAGGCTGCCGGGAGCGGCGAGGTACAGGCCGAGGGGAACCGCGAGCGCCGGGATGCCGACCATCAGCGCCTGGGCGAGCCCGCCCAGCGTCGCGGCCATGCCGACGCAGATCACCAGCAGCAGCATGCAGGTGGCGAGCATCAGGCGGTCGGTGCTGCGCTGCAGGTCCTGCAGCAGGTCGGGCCCTGGCGCGCCCGGCGGGGATGCGGTCGTCATCGAAGGACTTTCATCGCAATGCCGCGCAGGTGACGCCGCGCAGCCGGTTCTCGGATTCCATGTCCCACAGCAGGACGGCGGTCGTGCCCAGCCACAGGAAGAACAGGAACACCAGGAAACGCGGGGAGATGGCGCGTCCCGGCAACAGCGGTGTTTGCATGGAATGCGCTCCACCCGACGTTGCCGTATTAACGGCACGCCCGGCAGCGGCTTTAGCGCGGCATCGCGCGCGCCATTCTCACTCGGCAGCGATGCCCGCGTTGCGGATCAGCGTGCCCCAGTAGGACAGTTCCTGGGCGATGGTACGGGCGAAGGCCGCGGGATCCTGGTACTGCGCGAAAGCCCCCTGCGAATCGGCCTTTTCCCGGAATTCCCTGCCCTCGACGATGCGCCGGACCTCCTCCGACAGCCGCCTGACCACGTCCGACGGCATGCCAGCGGGGCCGAGCAGGCCGAACCAGGACGCCACTTCATATTTCGGGAAGCCGGCCTCGGCTGCGGTCGGCACGTTCGGCATCGAAGGATGCCGGTTGCGCGCCGCATAGGCGATCGCACGCAGCTTGCCCGCCTGTACCTGCTGGATCACGCCGGGCGGCGTGGTGATGAAGATGTCGATGTTGCCGCCCATCAGGTCGAGCACCGCCGGCCCGCTGCCCTTGTACGGCACATGGATCATCTTCCCGCCGACCTGCTGCTCGAGGATCTCGCCGGCCAGGTGCTGGATCGATCCCGGCCCGGAGGAACCGTAGCTGACCTTGCCCGGGTTGGCACGGATCAGCTCGGCCAGTTCCTTCATCGTGGCCACCTTCGTCGACGGCCCCACGGCGATCACCTGCGGTGCGTAAAGCGCCATCGCGATCGGCGTGAAGTCCTTCACCGGGTCCCACTTCAGGCCCTTGAACAGGTGCGGATTGCCGACATGGAAGCCCGAGAACTGCAGCAGCAGCGTATGCCCGTCGGGTTTTGCCCGTGCGACCATCTCGGTGCCGATGTTGCCGGACGCGCCGCCGCGATTCTCGACGATCACCGGCTGGCCGAGTGCCTTCGCCAGCGGCTCCTGCAGCAGGCGGGCGGTGAAGTCGGTGGAACCGCCGGGAACGGTGGCGACGATCATCGTGACCGGCCGGGACGGGAACGATTGCGCCCAGGCAGCCGTCGACAGGCCCAGCAGCAGGGCGGCGATCATCCGTTTCATCACTTGCTCCTCCGGTGGATGCCTGGCGCCGGACTGTGCCGTCCGGACATCGCAGGGCGAATCAGGGTAAGGACCAGGGCACGCTCAGGATTCCACGTAGCGGGAAATCTCGATCAGGTTGAGGTCCGGATCGCGAACATACACCGAGCGGATGCGCCCGGTGGCCCCGGTGCGCGGACCCGGGCCTTCCTCGATCGGGACGCCCGCGGCCTGCAGGCGCTCGACCACCGCCTCGAGCGGGATCGAGGCGATGAAGCAGAGGTCGAGCGCGCCCGGCACCGGCAGGTGCGCCCGCGGCTCGAACTCGGCACCCTTCACGTGCAGGTTGATCTTCTGGCTGCCGAAGCGGAACGCGATCCGACCCTCGGGCAACTGCGGCGACACGCCGAAGCGCTCCAGTTCCATGCCGAGCACGCGCGTGTAGAAGTCGATCGCGCGCTCGGGGTCGGTGGTGGTCAGCACGAGATGGTCGAGGTGGTCGATCATGGCGCCTCCGCGGCGCGGGCGCGCGCCTGCGCGACCGAGGCCGGCACCGGGTGCAGGTCCAGGCGGCGCCCCGCCTTCACCACCTGCCCCGGCAGTTCGTGCCCGACCAAGGCGCCGAGCCGGCGTGCGCAGGCGAGCAGCGCCGGCAGGTCCACGCCCGTGCCGAAACCTTCCAGCGCCAGCATGTGCGCGAGGTCTTCGGTGCACACGTTGCCGGTCGCACCCGGCGCATACGGGCACCCGCCCAGGCCGCCGAGCGACGCATCGAAACGGTCCACGCCCGCGTGCAGCGCGGCCAGCGCATTCGCCAGGCCCATGCCGCGCGTGTTGTGCACGTGGAGGGTGAGCATCGCCTGCGGGAAGCGCGTGCGAAACGCGGTACACAGCGCCGCCACCTGCGAGGGATACGCCATGCCGGTGGTGTCGCAGAGGGTGACCCCGCGCGCGCCGGCGTCGATGAAGGTCGCCGCGAAGCCGAGCACCTCGGCCGCCTGCACGTCGCCTTCCATCGGGCAGCCGAAGCTGCACGACAGCGAGACGTTCACCGGCACCTGCGCGTCGGCGGACAGGCGGACCACCTGCAGCAGCTGGGCTACCGAGGCCGCGCGCCCCATCCGCAGGTTGGCCAGGTTGTGCGTCTCCGAGCAGGACATCACCAGGTTGAATTCGTCCGGCGGCGCGGCCAGCGCGCGCTCCACGCCGCGCACGTTCGGCACCAGCACCGTGTACTCGACGCCTGGCACGCGCGCGATGCGGCGCATCACCTCGTCGGCGTCGGCCAGCATCGGTATCGCCTTCGGGGAGGTGAACGAGGTGACTTCGATCTTCGCCAGCCCGGTACGCGACAGCGCATCGACGAAGGCCACCTTGTCGTCGGTAGCGACGAAGGTGGCTTCCGCCTGCAGGCCGTCGCGCATCGCGACGTCCTGCAGGTACACCCGGCGGCCCGGTTCGTTCGCGTCGCCGTCCATCAGCCCGCCTGCGTGCCGGTCGCGATCACCTTCCGCGCCACCAGCTCGGCGATCGCCCCTTCGCTGATGCCCAGCTCGCGCAGGACTTCGGCGGTATGGCTGCCCAGGGTCGGCGCCAGCGTGGACAGCCGCCCGGGCGTCGCCGACAGCTTCGGCACGACACCGGGCACGTCGAGCGGATAACCCTCGGCCGTGGCGATGCGCCGGATCATCCCGCGTGCCTGGTAGTGCGGATCCTCGGCGATATCGCGCGCGGTATAGATACGCCCTGCCGGCACGCGCGCACGGTTGAGGCCGTCGAGCACCTCGGCCAGCGGCCGTGCCGCCGTCCATGCGCCGATCGCCGCGTCGAGTTCCGCCGCCCGCTTCGCGCGCCCGTCATTGGACGCGAGGTCCGGCGCGTCGCGCAGGTCCGGGCGTCCGATCAGGTCCATCAGCCGGCGGTAGATGCTGTCGCCATTGCCACCGATCAGAACCGCACCGTCGGCGCAGCGGTAGGCATTGCTGGGCGCGATGCCGGGCAGCGCACTGCCGGCCGGTTCACGCACCGCCCCGAAGGCGCTGTATTCGGGCAGCAGGCTCTCCATGCAGTTGAACACCGCCTCGTACAGCGCGACGTCGATCACCTGCCCCCTGCCGGCGGCGCCGGACGCCTTGCGGTGGTGGAGCGCGAGCAGCACGCCGATCACCCCGTGCAGCGCGGCGAGCGTGTCTCCGATCGACACGCCCACCCGCACCGGCAGCCGGCCCGGTTCGCCCGACAGGTGGCGCAGCCCACCCATCGCCTCGGCGATGACGCCGAACCCCGGGCGGTCGGCATACGGTCCATCCTGCCCGTAGCCCGAGATGCGCAGCATCACCAGGCCCGGGTTGTCGCGAGCCAGCGCCTCGTAGCCCAGTCCCCAGCCCTCGAGCGTGCCCGGCTTGAAGTTCTCGATCACCACGTCGGCCTCCGCGGCGAGGCGGCGGCACAGGTCCTGTCCTTCGGCGCAACGCAGGTCGATCGCGATCGAGCGCTTGTTGCGCGACTGCACCTGCCACCACACCGAAGTGCCGTTCTTCAGCATCCGCCACTTGCGCAGCGGATCGCCACTGCCGGGCGGCTCGACCTTGATCACGTCCGCACCGAAATCGGCCAGCATCTTGCCGGCGAACGGCCCGGCGATGAGCTGGCCCAGCTCGAGCACCTTCAGGCCGGCCAGCGCCATCGGGGGAGCGGTGTCCGCGCCGGCCGGGCCGGCCGCGGCGGTTGCGGACGAAGGGGTGTCGGACATCGAGGCGCCATTGTCGGTTGCGACAGGCGCAAGCGTAACACCGGACAGGGTCACTCCCCCCCGGCGGCCAGCACCCGGTTGCGCCCCTGGCGCTTGGCCTCGTACATCGCCTCGTCTGCCCGGCCGAGCGCCTGCGGGCCGGTCTCGCCGGGCCGCATGCAGGCGACCCCGGCACTGAACGTGATCAGTACCTTGTCGTTGTTGTGCAGGAAGAACTGGCGCGTCAGCTCGCGCTGCAGCCGCTCGACGACCATCTTCGCATCGGGCAGCGGCGTCTCGGGCAGCAGCAGGACGAACTCCTCGCCACCGTAGCGGCCGATGGTGTCCGACGGGCGCAGCATCGGACGCACCACGCCCACCAGGTGGCGCAGGGCCTCGTCGCCGGCATGGTGGCCGAGGCGGTCGTTCAGGTTCTTGAAGTTGTCGAGGTCGATCACCGCGAAGCACAGATCGGAACGGTAGCGCTGGGCGCGCGAGGCCTCGCGCTCGACCGCCTCGTCGAGCCCGCGCCGGTTCAACGCACCGGTCAGCGCATCCTCGCGCAGCGCCGCGCTGACCCGGGAGAGTTCCGCCTCGAGCTCGGCCACCTTGGCGCGCGCCCGTTCCGCCTGCTCGCTCACGCCCAGCACGTCGTCGCGCGAGCGCGTGGCATCGACCTGCATCTTGCGGATGTCGACCATCAGGTCGTCGAGCACGTCGCGCAGGCCATCGACGTTGTCGGTCACCCGCACGCGCTCGGTGTAGACGACGATGCGCGCCTCGTAATCGACTGCGCTCTGCGCCATCTCGCCCACCCGCTCGACGAACACGCCGATCAGTTCCTTCAGCGCGCGCTTCATCTCCTGCAGCGCGCCCTTGAGTGCCTGCTGGCGCTCCGCGGTCTCGCGGAACTGGGCCTGCGCATCGGCGAGCGAACGGGAACTGGGCGGCTGCGCGACGGTGCGCCCGAGCAGCTGCACCTGCCCGCAGATCCACCGGTCGTCCTCCACCAGCTCGGCAAGGTTGGCCACCAGCATGCGTACCAGCGTCATCGAGTCCTCGACGATCAGGCGCTGCTCGACCTGCATCAGCTCGGCCTCGCGCAGCGCATGGCCGATCGCGGTGTCGATCGCCCGGCAGTCGGCCGGCGTCGTCGCCGCACGCACCAGCGGCGGCAGCCGGGACACCGCGCCAGCCAGTTTCGGATGCCCGGAGACGCGTGGTGCCAGCTCGCGCTCGAACACGCCGGCGAGCAGGTCGCGCAGCGACTGCGCGAGGTCCTCGACCATCGGCAGCAGGGTCACCGCACCGGGTGCGACCGGCATCGCGGCAATGCCGTTGAACACCGGCGATGCCTGCCATGCGGCCGGTGCCAGCGCTGCCGGCCCGGTCGTCGGCGGCGCGCCGGCGGACGCGCCGCCGGGCAGTGCACCAGCCGCGCCGGCAGGGGCGGCAGGGCCTGTCGCAGGCGCGGATCCGCTCGCCTCGACCCCGCGCTCGGCGCCGCCGTCGCCGTCGCGGTCCTCGTCGCCGGCCTCCACGAGCAGTGCGCCCGGTGCCGAGGGCAGCGACTCGCCCCATGACTTGACCAGCGCGGCGATCTTGTCGCCGAGCTGCGGGGAACGACGGAACTTGATCAGCAGGCGCTCCAGCCCGTCGCGCTTCTGGATCAGCGAAACGCCCGAATGACGCACCTCGAGCTGGCGCAGCAGGTCGCGGATCACCTGCGACCAGTCGGCACCCTCCGGCTCGGCCGGCGCCCCCGCCCCCGCGCCCGCGGCCGGTGTCGCGCCCGGATCGGCGACCACCATGGCCGGCGTGCCGGCGATCTCGGCGTACACGCGCACATAGTTCTCGGGGGTCGGGGCGATGCGGCGGCTGGCGAGCAGCTTCAGCGTCTCGCGCGCGAGTTCGCCCGGCGTGCGGGTTGCTGCAGCGGCGCTGCGGGGAGACGGGTTGGGCTGGGAGGACATCGATCGATCGTTCGGACAGCGGCGGTGACGCGGTCGCCCCGCGGCATCCGTTCGTGTACCCCCTCGTTATCGGTCGGGCCACGCGCAAATGTAGGGTGACAGCGAATCCGGGGCAAGTCCCCTGTCCGCGACACTCGCGATCGCGTTCGCGCCGCCGGCAGGCGCGGCCCGGGCCCAGCCGCGGGCCGCGGGTGCAGGCCAGCAACAGGCATGCGAATCATCGTGGCGCCTGCCAGGCGCGCGCACGCACGCCGATCGCCACCAGCAGGCCGTAGCCGACCAGGCCTGCGGCCACCGCGCCGAACACCCCGGCCAGCCCGAGCCCGAGCGGACCGGCTGCCAGCGCGCCGCCGCCGGCCGCACAGCCGAAACGCACAACGGCCGCCGCGAACGGCCAGCGCATGCGTCCGGCACCCTGGCTGGCGAAGTACAGCGCCATGCCCAGGCCGAGCAGCGCGTAGGCTGGTCCGATGATGCGCAAGGCGAGGCGCGCCACCTCCGCCACTGCAGGGTCGTCGGTGAACAGGCCGATCCAGGCGTCCGGGAACGCGGCGGCCGCGATGCCGATCGCGGCGCAGGCGGCGCAGACCAGCCAGCCGCCGCGCCAGGCCAGTGCGCGCGCCCGGGTCCATTCGCCGGCACCTACCCGGCGACCGACCTGCTGGGTCAGGGTTGCACCGATGCCGAACGACAGCGGCACCATCAGGAACTCGAGGCGGGCGGCGATGCCATAGGCGGCGATCGCCGCCGGCCCGAAGCCGGCAATGAGGGCGGTTACCGCGACCGTGGTCGCAACGGCGAGGGTCGCCATCGCCGACGCCACCGCGCCGACAGACAGGATGCGCGCGAACAGCGCCGCGCACAGGGGTCCGCGCAGGCGGGGAACGAATCCGCAACCGCCCGCCATCACGGCGCGCAGCAGCAGCGCCGAAGTCGCGGCAAACACCAGGCAATAGGCGATCGGCAGGCCGACGATGCCCAGCGCCGGCAGCGGTCCGGCCCCGAACATCAGCGCGGCACCGAGCAGCGGCTCGACGGTCCAGGCGGCCGCGATAAGCTTCCCAGGCATCGCCATCACGCCGGCGCCGCGCAGCACCGAGGCGAGTGTCGCCGCCAGCCACTGCAGCGGCACGCCGAGGAACAGCACGCCCGCGTACAGCACGGCCAGGTCGAGCACCAAGCCGCGCGCACCGATCGCGGCGAACAGCGGCCGGCCGGCCACCTGCATCAGCAGGCAGAACAGCAGCCCGAGCCCGACGCCGATCAGCAACGCATGCCGGATCAGTGCGGCGGCCTCGTCGCGCCGTCCGGCACCGAGCGTGCGCGCGATCGCGGCGCTCACGCCACCGCCCATCGCGCCGGTGGACATCATGTTCATCAGCAGCGCGAACGGCAGCACCAGCGCATAGGCGGCGAGCGCTTCGGTGCCGAGGCGGCCGACCAGTGCCGTCTCGGCGATCAGCGCGCCGCCCTGGGCGAAGCCGACCAGCGTCGTCGGCAGGGACTGGCGCAGCAGCGGGCCGATGCGCTCGTCGTACGCCACGGGTGCGGCCGCGGCCTGTGGCGACGGACCAGTCAACGCGCGGGCGACATCCTGAAGTCGAACTCGACCAGGCTGAACGGATTCGGCAGGCGATGGCGCGCCGCCTCTTGCGGCGCATCGCGGCGGACGAAGGGCAGCGCGAGGGATGTGCGCACGCCGAACACGGCATCCTGGTCGATGTACGGATCGTCGGCCGGGAACAGTTCGGTGGTGAGCGGGGCATGGCCCTCGGCCAGCACCCGGAAATGGAAGTGCGCCGGACGCCAGGCATGGCGGCCGCCGGCCCGCAGCAGCCCGCCCACCGGGCCGTCGTAGGGCACGGTGTAGGGCGCGGGGCGTACCGTGGTGAACGCGTACACGCCGTCGTCGCCGAGCGGCATGCGGAAACGCAGGTTGTCGGGCCGCTGCGTCGGATCCTGCTGCCAGTAGTGGCCGAGCGCGTTGGTCTGCCAGAAATCGATCGTGGCCCCGCGCACCGGACGGCCTTCCAGGTCGAGCACGCGTCCGCGCACCAGCACCGGCTCGCCGGTGTTCTCGCGGATCAGGTCGCCCCCGACCGGCAGCTCCGGCGAACCTTCCGCATGGAACGGACCGAGCACGCTGCGCTCGGTCGCGCCCGGCACGCTCTGCAGCAGGTCGGTGAGCGAGGTCAGCCCGAGGATGTCGGAGGTCAGCACGAACTCGTTGCGCTTCTCGTCCGTGATCGCCGCCGCGGCGGTGAGGAAGGCGATGCCCGCACGCCACTCCTCGGGCCTGAGCTCGACCTCGCGCGCGAACGCATGCAGGTGGCGCACCAGCGCGCCGATCACTTCCTTCAGGCGTGGATCACCGGCGCCGTCGAACGATGCGAGCACGGCATCGGTGAGGGTATTGCGGTCGATGCCTTGCATGGGCGGCCTCGCGGGTTCAGTCATCCACATCCGGGATCGGATGTCGGGGTCCGACCCCGTCTCAATCGGCCTTCAGGCCGAGCTGCTTCACTACCTTCGCATAGCGTTCGACGTCACGGCGCAGTACCTTGTCGAACTCGGCGGCCGTCATCGGCGTCGGCTCGATCGCCAGCGCGTTCATGCGGTCGCGCACATCGGCGGCGTTGAGCGCGCGGTTGATCTCGGCATTGAGGCGGCCGACTACCGGCGCTGGCGTGCCGGCGGGCGCGAGGAAGGCGATCCAGGTGTAGTCGGCGAACCCGGGATAGCCAAGCTCGGCCACCGTCGGCACGTCAGGCAGGGCCGCGGAGCGCTTCGCGCTCGTCACCGCGATCGGCCGGATCTTTCCCGCCTGCGACAGCGGCACCGCCGGTGGCATCGAGGTGCTGCCGATCGGCACCTGTCCGCCGAGCACCGCGGTGACCGCGGCAGCCGGGGTGTGCGGCACGTGCGTGATGTCGACGTTGTTGAGCTGCCGGAACAGCACTTCGGCGGCCAGGTGGGTCGTCGTGCCGGTGCCCGACGACGCATAGCTCAGGCGTTCGCTGCGGGCCAGCGCGAGCAGCTCCTTCAGGCTGCTGGCCTTGACCGAGGGATGCACGAACAGGATGTTCGGGGTGAGCGTCGCCATCGCGACCGGCGCGAAATCGCGGATCGCGAACCCGGGGCGTGCGAACAGACTCACGTTCACTGCGAACGCGACGCTGGTGCCGAGCAGCACATGGCCATCGGGTGCCGACTTCGCGACGATCTGCGCGCCGATGTTGCCGCCGGCGCCGCCCCGGTTGTCGATCACCAACGGCTGGCCGAACGCCTCGGCGAGCCGCGGCTGCACCAGCCGGGCGATGGTGTCGGTGGTGGCCCCGGGGGGGAATGCCACCACCAGCCGCAACGGCCGCGAGGGGAACGCCTGGGCCTGGGCCTGGGCCTGGGCCTGGGCCTGCGCCTGGACCTGGGCCTGGACCTGGGCCTGCGCCTGCGCCTGGGGCGCGATGATCGCCCCGGCCAGCGGCAGGACGATGGCGACGGCACGGGCCGAGGCCCGGATCATCGCTGCGGATTTCGAATGCATGCTGTCTCCTCCTGCCGGCGGCCGGATCGCGCCGCCGCGGTCGCCGTGGCCGTGGCCGTGGTTGTGGTTGTGGTTGTGGTTGTGGTCTTGCCTGCCGCCCGTCACAGCAGCGTGCACATCTCGTCGAAGGACAGCCGCGGCAGGCGCGGTGGCAGCGCCGCGACATCGCCGTAGCCCAGGTTGACCATGAAGTTCGACCTGAACGACGCGCCATGGAAGAACACTTCGTCGACCTTCGCGTTGTCGAAGCCCGACATCGGACCGACATCCAGGCCGAGCGCCCGTGCGGCGATGATCAGCCAGGCGCCCTGCAGCGTGCTGTTGCGCAGCGCGTAAGGCTCGGCCGCATCCGGATGCGTGCGGAAATGCGTCGCATGGTCGCCAGCCGGGAACAGCTTCGACAGATGCTCGTAGAACAGCGTGTCGTAGGCGATCACCGCGGTCACCGGCGCCTCGCGCACCTTCGCGACGTTGCCGGCATCCATCGCCGGGATCAGCCTTGCCTTGCCCTCCCGGCTGCGGACGAACAGGATCCGCGCCGGGCTGCAGTTGGCGCTGGTCGGGCCCCATTTCATCATCTCGTGCAGCTTGCGAAGCATGTCGTCGTCGACTTCGCGCGACAGCCACATCTTGTGCGAACGCGCGCCGGTGAGCAGGCTCGCGACCGCGGCCTGCAGCGCCGCCGGGCTGAGCGCGGCGAACCGGGCACGCACCGCCAGCGCGTCGGACACCGCCTGCTCCTTCTGCTCGTCGGTGTTCATGTGCTGGCTCATGATGCGGCCGCCAGCGTGCGTGCCTCCCGGGCGCGGATCTTCTCGTGCCTGCGCAGCAGCTTCTCGGCGCGCACCACGATCGGGATGTCGATCATCTTGCCGTCGATCTGGAACGACCCGCGGCCCTCGGCTGCGTACTTCACGTTCATCTCGATCACCTTGCGCGCGAACTCGACCTCGGCGGCCGACGGCGAGTATTCCGCGTTGACGATCTTCACCTGTCCCGGATGGATGCACCCGGCGCCGTCGAAGCCGAAGCGGCGCGACTTGCGCACCATCGCCGCGAACTTGTTCCAGTCGCTGAAGTCGGCGACCGTGCCGATGAAGCCGAGCGGCATGACCCCGGCCGCGCGCGCGGCGATGATCATCCGCTGCTTCGGATGCAGCAGCACGTCCTCGTCGGGCAGCATGTCGCAGTTGAGCGCGAAATCCTCGCCGCCGATGTTCATCGCCACCACCCGCGGGCAGGCGCGCGGGATCTCGTCGAGGCGACGGAAGGCATCGGGTGTCTCGATCATGGTGATGAACTTCGTGTGTCCCACCACCATGCCGCGCTTCAGTTCGAGTTCGCTGACCAGTTCGTCGAGCAGCCGCACGTGCGAGGCGCTGTCGGCCTTGGTGATCGCCAGGCCATCGACGTCCGGGCAGATGGAATGCTCGATGTCGCGCACCGCCAGCGACAGCGGCTGGTTGATGCGCACCACGACATCCGAGCCGCCCTGGCGCACGCGCGCCGCGTTCTTCTCGACCAGGGTGCGCGCATTGGCCTTCTCGCCCGGCGGCACTGCATCCTCCAGGTCGAGCTGGATCACGTCTGCCGCGCGGGTGTGGGCCCTGTCGACGAACTTCTCGACGTTGACCGGCACGTAGAGCAGCGAACGCCAGACCGGCAGTTCATCCTGGGTATGCATCCGGGGTCTCCCTTTCAAGGTATCGGAGTGTTCAGCCATGCGCCTGGAGATCGTCCGGCGGATCGACCAGCGCGCCGCAGGCGCGCAGGGCTGCGATGCGCTGCGGGTCGAAGCCGGCGTCCGCCAGCACCTCGTCATTGTGCTCGCCCAGCGCCGGTGCGGGCAGCCTGATCGCCCCCGGGGTCCCGGACAGCCGGGGCACCACGCAATGCATCGGCACCTGCCCCATGTCGGCATCGGGATAGTCGGCCAGCACCTCGCGCTCGATCACGTAGGGATCCTGCATGATCTGCGAGATATCGTATATCGGACCCACGGTCACTTCCGCCCGGTCGAAGAACGCGAGGTTCTCGGCAAGCGTCATCCCGGCGATGAATTCGCCGATCACCGCATCGAGCGCCGCCGAATGGCGCAGCCGCTCGGCATTGGTGCGGAAGCGCGGGTCGTCGACCAGGTCCGCGCGGCCGATCGCACGCAGCACGCGCTCGGCCATGGCCTGGGTCGACGCGGACAGGCAGACCCAGCGCTCGTCGCGGGTCCGGTAGGCGTTGCGCGGCGCCGCGGTGGTGGACCGGCTGCCGGTGCGCGAACGCAGGCGTCCGCTCGCGCGATAGCTGGCGGCCTGCGGCCCCATCACCGAGAACAGCGGGTCGAACAGCGACAGGTCGATCGACTGGCCTGCGCCGGCGTTCACCTCGACCTCGCGCAGGGCGATCATCGTCGCGAACGCGCCATAGAGGCCGGCCGTGCAGTCGGCGAGCTGCATCGGCGGCAGCACCGGCTCGCGGTCCTCGAAGCCGTTCAGCGCGGCGAAGCCGGACATCCCCTCGGCCAGGGTGCCGAACCCCGGCTTGTGCCGGTACGGACCGTCCTGGCCCCAGCCGGTCACGCGCACCAGCACCAGCTTCGGGTTTCGCGCATGCAGCACCGCCGGACCGAGGCCCATCTTCTCCAGCGTGCCGGGGCGGAAGTTCCCGATCAGCACCTGTGCGCCTTCCACCAGCGACAGCCGGGCCTCGATCGCCCCCGGCCGGCGCAGGTTCAGGCACAGGCTCTTCTTGTTGCGGGCATAGACCTTCCAGTTGGTCGGCACGTCGGCGACCAGCCAGTCGCGCAGCGCATCGCCGTCGGGCGTCTCGACCTTGACCACCTCGGCGCCGAAATCGGCCAGCGCCAGGCTCACCATGTTGCCCGCGACCACCCGCGACAGGTCGAGCACGCGTACGCCCTGCAGCGGACCGGTGGCGCCGGGTTCGAACGCGCGCTGCCGAAGCGGCGTGGCTGGCACGCGATCCGCCTTCGCGGGGTCTTCGGCCATGGCGGTCAATCCGGACGGATGCCCGCTTCGCGGGCCACCTTGCGCCAGAACAGGATCTCGTCGCGCACGATGCGGGTGAACTCCTCCGGCGTGGTGCCTGCAGGCTCCGCGCCTTCGGCGGCAAGACGCTCGCGCATCTCGGCCGTCTGCAGCACCTTGACCGTCTCGGCGTTCAGGCGGTCGATGATCGGCTTCGGCGTCCCGCCCGGCGCGAACAGCCCCCACCACAGCACGGCCGCATACCCCGGCACGCCGGACTCGGCGATCGTCGGCACGTCGGGTACGAACGGCGAACGCACCGGCGTCGACACGGCCAGCGCCCGCACCCGTCCCGACTTCACCTGCGGCATCACGTTCGGGATGCCCGACAGCAGGAACTGGATCTGGCCGCCCATCAGGTCGATGAGCGCGGGGCCGATACCCTTGTACGGCACGTGCACCGTCTGCACCTTCGCCATCCGGTTTAGCACCTCGGTGGCGAGATGGTTGACCCCACCGCTGCCGGAGGATCCGTAGTTGAGCGAACCCGGCTTCGCGCGCGCCAGCGCGATCAGTTCCTGCATCGTCTTCGCCGGGAACTCGGCGGACACCGTGATCATCAGCGCCCCCATGCCAAGCCGGGTCACCGGCGCGATGTCGCGGAACGGATCGAACGGCACCTTCGACTGGATCGCCACGTTGGTGGTGAACGAGGTCGAGTGGATCATCAGGTTGTAGCCGTCCGGCGGCGCCTTCGCGACGATGCCCGCCCCGAGCAGCCCGCCCGCGCCAGGACGGTTGTCGATCAGGACCGGCTGCCCCAGCGACTCGCTCAGCCGCTGGCCGACGATGCGTCCGAAGATGTCGTTGCTGCCGCCGGGCGTGAACGGCACGACGAAGCGCAGCGGACGGTTCGGGTACGGCTGGGTCGGGGCGGCCTGTGCGGACGCAGGCGCGGCGGGCAGCAGGTACAGCGCGGCCCCTGCGCAGGCGGTGGACAGGGCGCAGGCGACGGACAGCACAACCCGGGACGCCGGCGGGCGGGCAGCCGGCACGGCACGCAGGCCATGCGCGCCGGGCGCGGATGCAACGTGGCGGGGGATCATCGATACTCCTTCGGATGTCTCGGTGCGGCCCGTGCTCGGCAGTCCGCTTTGAGGTTGCCATGCTATCGCGTCCGCCGCCACCGCGCGCGCCGGCGGCGGGCGGCGATGCACGGATGCCTGCGTTACCATCGTGCAACGACAACGGTATACAGGTGCACGGATGGCGTTCGAAGGCTTTGCGCAGGCGCGGATCACCACCTCCGACCCCGGCGTCGAGATCAACGTGCGCCACGGTGGCAGTGGCCCGCCCCTGCTCCTGCTGCATGGCAACCCGCTGTCCCACCATTCCTGGCACCGGATCGCCGACCGGCTCGCGCGGCGCTTCACCGTCGTCGCCACCGACCTGCGCGGCTATGGCGACAGCTCCAAGCCGCGCGGCCTGCCCGACCACTCGAACTACACCTTCGGGCGCATGGCGCTCGACCAGGTCGAGGTGATGGCTGCGCTCGGCTTCGACCGCTTCCAGGTGGCCGGGCACGACCGCGGCGCACGCGTGGCGTTCCGGATGGCACTCGACCATCACCGACGCGTCAGCCGCGTCGCCTTCATGGACATCCTCCCGACCCACCATGTGTTCGCCCACAGCACTCGCGAGTGGGGACTGAATTCATACCACTGGTTCTTCATGGCGCAGCCCTACGATTTCCCCGAGCGGCTGCTGGCGGGCAACGAGGCGTACTACATCCGGAAGAAGCTGATGAAGCAGGGCGTGGGCAAGGGCGGCTTCTCGGAGGAGGAGGTGCTCGAGTACATCCGGGTGTGCACGCCGGAGCAGATCCACGGGGTCTGCTCTGACTACCGGGCAACCGCGTTCGTCGACTACGAGGTCGACCGCGAAGCGTTCGAACGCGGCATCCGCGTCGAGCAGCCGGCGCTGGTGCTGTGGGGCGAGCACAGCCACACGCAGAAGTACTATTCGCCCGCCGAGGTATGGCCGCGCTATGCGGCACGCATCGAGCGCATGGTCGCCCTCCCCTGCGGCCATTATCCGAACGAACAGAGCCCGGGAGAGACCCTGCGCGAACTGGACGGCTTCTTCGAAGCCTGATCGTTGCGCGCGCTGTCGCTTGCCGACGGCGGTCGATGACGGACCACAGGACAGGTAGCCGAGATGACTCCAGGCGCAAGGCAACCCGGCGGGCTCGCTCCGCTGCTGCAGCGGATCGAGGACGGACAGCCCGCACTTCTGGCGGACTTCAATGCGTTCTGCGACTGCGGTGGCCGCCTGGCCGGCACGGACAGCGAGCGGCGCGCCTGCGACCTCGCGCTCTCCCGGCTGGCAGCGATCGCCGCCCTTGCACCGGCGCCGACCCGTGGCCGGGCCTGGCTGGAACCGGTGGACTATGCCGGCTGGCAGGCGGGGCGCTGCACGCTGGCACTGGCCGACGGCACGCCGCTGGCCTGCCAGCCGCTGCTCGGATCGGCCGCGACGCCCGGCCCCGGCCTGCTCGCCGGCGTGGTCGATCTCGGGCGCGGCACCGAGGACGATTTCCGTCGCGCGGCGGCGCACATTCCCGGCCGTATCGTGCTGGTACGCCACGAGTACCCGTTCTCGCCCGACCATGTGCACCGGCGCCGCAAGTACGAGGCCGCGCGCGCGGCCGGCGCGGCCGGGTTCGTGATCGCCCATGTCGACCCGCAGGCCAGCCCCACCTCCGGATCGTCCGGGCGCAACGGCGGCGAAGGCATACCGGCGGTCGCGACCGACCACGCCGGCGGCGTGCGCCTGGCTGCCGCCGGCGACGCCGGCGCACGGCTGCTGGTGCAAGGCACGGACCAGGCCTCGGTCGCCGCGACCCCGATGCTCGACCTGCCCGGCCGCGATCCGTCCGACACGCGCCGGGTCGTGCTCTCCGCACACCTGGACGGCCATCCGCTCGGCGAGAGCGCGATGGACAATGGCAGCGGACTGGCCGTGGCGATCGCGCTCGCACGGACGGTCGCGCCGCAGATGCACACCGCCGCGCGCGGCCTGCTGGTCTGCCTGTTCACCGCCGAGGAGTGGGCCCTGGCCGGCTCCCGGCAATGGCTGGCCGGGATGTCGCCCGAGGCGCGCAGCCGCTTAGTGATCGACCTGAACCTCGATACCGTGGGTGCCGATCCACGGCTGACGGCGCTCACCAGCGGCTTCGCCGGGCTGGAGCGCTTCGTCGCCGACAGCGCCCGTGCGGCCGGGCATGTGGTTGCCGTCCATCCGCAGCCGATGGCCAACTCCGACCACGCGAACTTCGCGGCGCACGGCATCCCGGCACTGCGCCTGATCGCCGGCTTCGGACAGCCGGACAGCCGGGTCCGCCACATCCTGACCGCGCAGGACACCCGCGACAAGGTGGCGCCGGGGGAACTGGCGACAGCCGCCCGGGTGGCGGCCTGCATGCTCTGGCAGGCGCTCTGCGCGACCGACGAGGACGTGGCAAGCTGGCACTGACGCCGGCGCACCGCGCCGGCCCTGACGAACTTTCTTTCCAGGAGACGGACATGGCGGGAGGCCCGCTCGAAGGCGTGCGCATCATCGATCTCACCTCGGTCGTGGTCGGACCGCTCTGCACCCGCACGCTCGCCGACTACGGCGCTGACGTCATCAAGGTCGAGAGCCCGTCGGGCGACCTCGGCCGCAACATCGGCGGCCGCGGACGCACCGAGAACATGGGACCGAAGTTCCTGCACCTGAACCGCAACAAGCGCAGCGTGGTGCTCGACCTTAAGAAGCCGGCCGGCCGCCAGGCACTGCTCAAGCTGATCGAGACAGCCGACGTGCTGCTCTGGAACGTGCGGCCGGACTCGATGGCGCGCATGAAGCTGTCCTACGAGGACGTGCGCAAGGTCAATCCGAAGATCATCTACTGCGGCATGTTCGGCTTCGGCCAGGACGGCCGCTACCGGGCCAAGCCGGCCTACGACACCATCATCCAGGGCGCCAGCGGCCTGTCCGCGCTGCTGCACCGCTCGGTCGGCGATCCGCGCTACGTGCCGATCGTGATGTGCGACCGGACGGTCGGCCTGATCGCCGTCCAGATGATCGTGATGGCGCTGTTCGCCCGCACCCGCACCGGCGAGGGCCAGTCGATCGAGATCCCGATGTTCGAGAACATGGCCGCCTTCGTGCTCGACGAGCACATGTACCAGGCGACCTTCGACCCGCCTATCGACGGTGCCCCGACCGACCACGGCGGCACCGGCGACCCGCGGTTGCTCGACCCGGACGGCCGGCCGCTGCCGACCAGGGATGGCTGGGTGTGCGTGTCGGCGAACACCGATGCGCAGGCGTTCGGCTTCTTCCGCGCGGTCGGCCGGCCGGAACTGATCACCGACCCGCGATTCTCGTCGGTCGCCGCCCGGCACCGCAACGTGAAGGCGTATTTCGCGATCCGCATCGAGGCCCTGAAGGACCGGACGACCGCCGAATGGCTGGAGATCCTGGACGCGGCCGACGTGCCGGCGATGCCTTACCACACGCTGGAGACGTTGCTCGAGGATCCGCACCTGGCGGAAGCAGGGTTCTTCGAATGGAAGGACCATCCGACCGAGGGCCGGATCCGGAACATGCGGGTGCCCAACAAGCTGAGCGGCGGTGTGCGCCAGGACTACCGTCCGGCACCGAAGCTGGGCGCCGACAGCCGCGAGGTGCTCGCGGAGGCCGGCTACGACGCCGCGACGATCGAGCGGATGATCGCCGAAGGTGTCACGCTCGCGCGCTGATCCGCGCGGTCGCAGGCAACACGCACGAAGCCGCCCACGGGCGGCTTCGTCGCATCCGGTCTGGCCGATGCGATACGGACAGGCATGAAAAAAGCCGCCCGGAGGCGGCTTCTTCCTGCAGCAGGTCGGGTCTACTTCACCTTGCGGCGCATTACCGCGGTCATAAGCAGCAGGCCCGAACCGAAGATCCACATCGCGCCCGGGACCGGGATCACCGAGGTGGCGATCAGAGTACCCGAGAACGAGTTCGTGCCGATCGCGAAGCTCTGCGAGCTGAACTCGAAGCGGCCGTTCGACAGGAAACCGCCCAGGCCGTCGACGATGGTACCCAGGCCGATCGCGGTGAAGAACGAGCCGTTGATGGTCGGGGTCCAGCTGTCGAGCACGAAGAAGGTCGGGATGACCGACGGGCCAGGCTCGCCGACGCCGCTGACGACGGCCGGCAGGGCCAGCAGCGTGAAGCCGAACGGACCGGCCGCCGGGATCTGGTACATGCCGGCCGTATAATTCGGAGCGAAGGCCAGAGAACCCGGGTTCGGACGGTTGTAGCCGGCGTACGACAGCGTGTTGCCGCCTGCGCCGACCAGCACGCTGACCGGCGACGGGCTGATCGCGCCCGAGACCTCGTCCAGCGGAATCACGTTGCCGATGCCGTCGATGAAGGCGGTGCCGAAGATCTGCGCCTTGCTGCCTTCGACGATGGCGGCGTTGGCCACCGAGACGGACATCACCGAGCCGACCAGCGCTGCGATGACGCCCAGATGCTTGAGCAGACGAATGTTCATTTCGAACCTCACGAGTGATGAAACGGAAATCTGGAGAGCGGGAGAAGACGATCCGGGAGCAAAGATAATCCAACAAGCGTGACAAGTGCTACCTGCGTGCCTGCCATCCGCTAGTCCTTTCGGACCAGTCGATAGTCCCTTCGGATCAGTGCGAGTGGCATATGGCTTGTGGCGGTTCGGTGTTGCACTGCACACCGCGTTGACCTGCCCACTACTTCGCGCCTTTCATACTCCCAAGATAACCGTTGCCTGGACCGGAGGGAAGTACCCGATACCCGGCAAATCCCTGCGGACTAGTCCTTTCGGACTAATTCGATACCCGTTCCTGACTTTCCTGACGACTTGTTTTCATCGAGGCCTCATCGACGGCGTCGATCCTGTCGTGACGCAGTGCAAGGTCCGTGAAGAACGTCGCATGTGCGCCCGTCGATATACCTCGCCGATTCCGGCGCCGACGGTCAATCGGGCTTGACGCCCGCCGCCTTCACCAGCTTCGACCATTTCGCGATTTCAGACTTGATGTACACCCCGAAGGCCTCCGGCGTGGTCGGCGTCGGCTCGAGGCCCTGCGTGAAGTAGATGTCGCGCAGGTTCTGCGACCCGAGGATCTTCACCGTCTCGGCGTTCAGCCGGTCGATGATCGGCCTCGGCGTCTTCGCCGGCGCGAGCAGGCCGTACCAGTTGTTCGCCTCGTAACCGGGCAGCGCCGCCTCCGCGATCGTCGGCAGGTCGGGCAGCATCCCGGCGCGGGTGGCCGTGGTCACCGCAAGGCCACGGATCTTGCCCGCCTTGATCTGCGGTATCGCGGTGGCCGCGGTGGCGAACACCATCTGCACCTCGCCACCGAGCAGCGCAGCCATTGCCGGCGCACCGCCCTTGTAAGGGATGTGGGTGATGTCCGTCCTGGTCATGTGCTCCATCAGCACGCCGGACAGGTGGCCGGCGCTGCCCACGCCGGACGAGCCGTAGTTGAGGCTGCCCGGCTTGGCCCGCAGCAGCGCGACCAGGTCCTTCACGTTCTTCGCCGGCACCGAGGGATGCACCACCAGCACGTTGATCGACGACGCCATGTTGGTGATCGGCGAGAAATCCCGGATCGGGTCGAAGCCGAGCTTCTCGTAGATGGACGGGTTGATCGCCAGTGCCGCGATCGTGCCCACCAGCAGCGTGTAGCCATCGGGGGTCGAGCGGGCCGCGATCTCGGTCGCGATGTTGCCGCCGGCGCCCGGCCGATTGTCTACCACGAACTGCTGGCCCAGCACCTCGGACAGGCGCTGGCCGACCGGACGCGCCGCGGTGTCGGCGCCGCCACCGGGCGCGAAGCCCACCAGCATGCGCACCGGTCGGTCCGGATAGCCGGCCGCCTTCTGCGCGTTCGCGGCCACGGGAAGCCCGGCCAGTGCGAGCGCCGCGAGGCCGGCCAGCGCCGGGTTGCCGTTCGGGTGATGTGCCATCCTGTTCTCCTTGGGTATGCCCGTCAGTGCCGGTGCGTGCCTGCACGGGCTTGTCTGTGCAGCGGACGCTCAGCGTGCCGCAGACTTGCGCGATGCCGCCAGCCGTGCGCCGATGTCCATCGCGGCTTCCATCGCGCGGCTGCCCGCCTTGTGCTGGCCGACGATGTCGAACGCGGTGCCATGCGCAGGCGTGGTGAACACGGTCGGCAGGCCAGCCGTCACCGTCACGCCCTTGTTGAATCCCAGCAGCTTGGTCGCGATCTGGCCCTGGTCGTGGTACATCATCACCACGCCGTCGAAGTCGCCGGCACGCGCCTTGATGAACACCACGTCCGACGACACCGGGCCTACGCAGCCGATACCCTCGGCGCGCATCTTCTCGACGGTCGGGCGGATGATGGTGATTTCCTCGTCGCCGAACAGGCCGTTCTCGCCATTGTGCGGATTCAGGGCCGCGACGCCGATGCGCGGCGCGGCCACGCCCTTGTCGCGCAGCATGCGGTCGGCAAGCCGGATCGCGTCGGCGATGCGCGGCGGCTGGACCATGTCGACCGCCTTGCGCAACGACACATGCGAAGTGACGCGGAACGTGGAGAACTGGTCGATCACGTTCATCTCGCCGTAGAAGCCCTGGTGCCCGGTGAGTGCGGCGAACATCTGGTGCTCGTCGTGGAAGTTCCAGCCGCCCCGGAACATCGCACCCTTGTTCAGCGGCGCGAAGCAGATGCCGTCGAGCCGGCCGTCCAGCGCCAGGTCGATCATCGCCTTCAGCGTGTCGCCGGCGAGCCTGCCCGCCTCGGGCGAGGCCTCGGCGCGCGGCAGCGTCGCCGGGTCCATGTTGCCGAGGTCGATCAGCGGCACCGGGCCGCCGGCGCGGTCGCAGTCCGCCCAGTCGATGTCTTCCACGCGTGCGTACGCATGCACCGGGAATTCGACCTGGGCATCGGCCTGGCCCATCGCCAGCACGCGGGCATCGCCGACCACCACGACCCGCGTGCCCGCGGGCCAGGCGCGGCGCGCGAGCATCCGGCAGGCGATCTCCGGTCCGATCCCGGTGGGATCGCCCAGCATCAGGCCGATCAGCGGCCGGGTCTGTTGCAAATCGTCAGTCATCTTCCCGCCTTCGCATGGAGCCCCCTGGGCGGCCCGCATCCCGGGCGGAAGCCGGCGCGTCCGGGGGACGATTCGCGCCCGGCGGAACCGGCCGGGCCGCGCAATGGGGGCAGGAGTATGACACGGCGGCCAGCCCGGGCGGGCCGGCAGGCCGCCTTCCGGTCAATCCAGCTTGATACCCAGTTTCCGCCCGAGGTCGCCCCACACCGTCATGTCGTTGGCGATCAGCTTGCCGAACGCCTCCGGCGTGGTCGGCGACGGGTCCATGCCCTGCGCCAGCAGGTTGCGGCGCACCTCGGCATCCTCGAGGATCTTGCGCACCGAGCCGTTCAGCAGGTCGACGATCGGACGTGACAGCTTCGCCGGGCCCAGCAGCCCCCACCAGCCGCTGACATCGAAGCCGGGCAGCGCGGCCGACTCGGCCACCGTCGGGATGTCGGGCACCGCGGCCGAACGCTTCGCCGCACCCGACGCGATCGCCTTCAGCCGCCCGCCCTTCAGGTGCGGCAGGCCGACCAGGACCGGCGTGAACGCGAGCTGCACTTCGTTGCCGAGCTGCGCCGCCGTCGCCGGCCCGATACCCTTGTACGGGATGTGCGACATCGACAGGCCGGTCAGCGACATCAGCAGCTCCATGCCCAGGTGCGGCGGCGAGCCCGGGCCCGACGAGCCGTAGTTCAGCTTGCCCGGGTTCGCCTTCACGTAGGCGATCAGTTCCTTCATGTTCGACGCGGGCAGCGATGGGTGCGCCATCAGCAGCAGCGGCGAGGTGGTGGCGAGCGTGATCGGCGTGAAGTCGCGTACCGGATCGTAGGGCAGCTTCTCGACCAGGCGCGCGCTGCTCGCGAAGGCGTTGAACGTGAACAGCAGCGTGTAGCCATCCGCGGGAGCCTGCGCCACGATCTGCGCGCCGACGATGCCGCTGCCGGCCGGCCGGTTGTCGACGACGAAGGTCTGCCCGTGGCGCTCGCCGAGATGCTGCGCGAGCACGCGGCCGACCGCATCGGTGCCCCCGCCCGGCGCGAACGGGATGATCAGGCGCACCGGGCGCTGCGGATAGCTGCCCTGCGCCGAGGCGGCGCCCACCACCAGCATGAGCGAAGTAAGGCACAGGCACAGGCTTGCGACGCCGGGTGCCGCCACGGAACGATCGAACACGGGGACTCCTCCGATGCACCCGGCACCGCGGATCGGGCGCTTCGGGGCGAGGTTGATGGGCTGGCTGCAGCGGGCGCGATGATACCGGAGCGCGAACCGGCACGACCGCCGTTCGATGCTGCGCGGTCGGGCATAATCCGCGCCTCCACATGCAAGGATCGATGCCATGGGCCATACACTGGCGGAAAAGATTCTCGGCGCCCGTTCCGGCGGCGCCCCGGTCAATGCGGGGGACGTGGTGGTCGCGCGCGTCGACTTCGCGATGGTGCACGATGCTCGCGCCGCCAATGCGCTGAAGGCGGTGGCCACGCTCGGCTTCGACGAACTGCCGAACGCCGCCCGCACGGCATTCGTGCTCGACCATTTCTCGCCGCCGCCGTCGCGGGAAGCGGCCAACGTGCATGCCGACATGCGCGAGTTCTGCGAACGCACCGGCGCGGTGATCTACGACGTCGGCGACGGCATCTGCCACCAGGTGCTGCCGGAGAACGGCCACTTCACCGCCGGAGACCTGGTGGTGGGCACCGACACGCACTCGACCACCTATGGCGCATTCAACGCCTACGGCACCGGCCACGAAGGCACCGACGTGGCCGCGATCCTCGCCACCGGGCGCACCTGGTTCAGGGTGCCCGAGACCCTCCGCGTGGAGCTCACCGGCCGCCTCGGCCCCGGCGTCTGGGCCAAGGACGTCACGCTGGCGATGCTCGGTCGCCTCGGCGCCGAAGGTGCCAACTTCAAGGTGATCGAATACACCGGCAGCGCGGTGGCCGCGATGGCGATCGACGACCGGATGACCCTGTCCAACCATGCGGCCGAACTTGGCGCTGAAGCCGCGATCCTGGAATGCGACGACAAGACCGTGGCGTGGCTCGCCGCGCATGGCGCACAGGCGCCGCGCCCGGTGGTGGCAGACGCGGATGCGCGCTATGCCGACCGCTTCACCATCGATGCCACCACGCTGGCGCCGAAGGTCGCGCACAACCACGACATCGGCGACGTGGTCGACGTGTCGGCACTCGCCGGCCAGCCGGTGCATGTCGGCCTGATCGGCACCTGCACCAACGGGCGGCTGGACGACATCCGGCAGGCGGCGAGCATGCTCAAGGGCCGGAAGATCGCGAAGGGCGTGCGCCTGGTGGTCACCCCGGCGTCGCGGGCGATCTACCTCGCCGCGATGCGCGAGGGACTGTTCGAGATCCTGACCGAAGCCGGCGCCTCGGTGGACGCCGCCGGCTGCGGCACCTGCGTAGGCATCACCCACAAGCTGATGTCGGCCGACCGCGAACGCGTGATCTCCAGCGCCAACCGCAACTTCAAGGGGCGGCTCGGCAATCCCGAGTCGGAGATCCTGATCGCCTCCTCCGCCACCGTCGCCGCCTCGGCCCTCACCGGCCGCGTCACCGACCCGCGCGAGTTTGCGTTCGACATCCGCAGTGCAGCCTGAGGGAATCGACATGACCGGCAATGCCACCACCGTCGCGCCGATCCGCGCGACCGTGCACCGCCTCGGCGACGAGGTCAGCACCGACATCCACTGCTCGGCCAAGTACAACATGGGCAAGTCCGTGCAGTGGCTGGCCGAACATGCGTTCGAACAGCTGCAGCCCGGCTTCGCGCAGCGGGTCAGGCCCGGCGACGTGATCGTCGCCGGCAAGGACTTCGGCATCAATTCGTCGCGCGAGCAGGCGGTGCACGTGCTTCGCGCGATGGGCGTGTCGGCCGTGGTCGCACAGTCCTTCGGCCGCCAGTTCTATCGCAACGCCATCAACAACGGCCTGCCGATCGCCGAATGCGACGTGTCGAAGATCAAGGACGGCGACACGATCGAGGTCGACGTCGCCGCCGGCCGCATCGCCGTGCCCGGCAGCGGCTTCAGCGCCGAGGTGCCGAAGCTGCCCCCCGCGGTGCTGGCGCTGATCGCCGCCGGCGGCCTGCTGCCGTTCCTCAAGCAGCACCCCGACTGGGCCCTGCCGACCGCCTGATCGGAAAAGCCAGGGTCAGACACGGATTTTCCGCCCGGGGTCGGACCTCGTCAGACCTCGGGGTCCGACCCTGGGGCCTGACCCCGAGGCCCGGGGCCGGATGCCCTGCCTCCGGGGCATGGGGGCGCTCAGGCCTTCAGGTGGGCGTCGCGCTGCGAGTACAGCTTGTCGTCGGCATAGCCCATGGTCTCGGGCTTCGCGCGGCCGAGCATCACCTGGAAGTAGACCGGCTCGAGGCTGTTGTTGTCGTAGCCGTGGATCACGCCGGGCGGGCAGGCGACGCACTCCCACTTGCCCAGCCGTGTGGTGACCCGGTTGCCCTGCTCGTCCTCGACGAACACGTCGAGGAAGCCGTCGAGCACGAAGAACACTTCCTCGACTTCATGCGTGTGCGCCGCGTTGCCCTGCCCCGGCTCGACGAACATGATCGACAGCGTGAAGCCGCGCGCCGGTATCACCGTCGGGTCGTCGTGCTTGCCGGAACCGCCAGCGCCGATGAAGCGGTGCTGTGCGCGCTTCCAGCCTTCGATCTTCGCATCCTCGAAGGCCGCCCAGTCGGCGGTCTTGTCCTTGAACCGCCCCGTGAACTTCTTCAGCACGGTGTCGAGCGGCAGCCCGACCAGTTCGGGGGGCATCGGATGGCGTGCGGCTGGCATGGTATTCGCTCCTCGTGTTCACATTCGTAGATGATCGAGGATAGTAGTGCGCGGCTGCGCGCGAAGGCAACCGCACCAGCTTCTTTCCGGACGCGGTCGCACCCGCGGCGGCTGCCGCTGTCGCTCCCGCTGCCGTAATATCGCCCCCTTCATGATGTGATCACAACATCGCCCGCCACGGCGTCGGCGATCCCTGCCAGCCAGAGGCCCCAAGCATGCGCGCCACCCCCGCACCGAATGCCCCACGCCCCCTCCTTCCGGCCGCTGCCGCGCGCCGGGCGCTCCTGTGCGCGGCCCTGGCCGCCGTACCGGCCACGGCGCTCGCCCAGGCACCGGCCTTCCCTTCGAAGACGATCCGCCTGATCGCGCCGTTCGCGCCCGGCGGCGCGCTCGACCTGGTCGCACGCGTGGTCGGACAGGTGCTCACCGAACAGCTCGGCCAGCCGGTCATCGTCGACAACCGTGCCGGCGCGGCCGGCGCGATCGGATCCGAACAGGTTGCACGCGCCGCGCCCGACGGCTACACCCTGCTGCTGGGCGCGACCACCACCCACGGCATCAACCCGGTGCTGCAGAAGCTCACCTACGATCCGCTGAAGGATTTCACCCCGGTATCGCTGGTCGCGACCATCCCGCATGTGCTGGTGGTCAATCCGACGCTCCCTGTGAACAGCCTGCCCGACCTGATCAAGTACGCGCGTGCCAAGCCCGGCATGACCTACGGTTCGGCCGGCACCGGCTCGCCGCACCACCTGGCCGGCGAGATGCTCAAGCTCGCCACCGGCATCGACATCACCCACGTGCCCTACAAGGGCTCGGCACCGGCGATGAGCGACGTGATCGGCGGCCAGGTCCAGTTCATGTCGATCGAACTCACCGCCGCGGTGAACCAGATCAAGGCCGGCAAGCTGCGCGCGATCGCGATCGCCACCGCGAAGCGGGTACCTGGCGTCGACCTGCCCACGGTGGGCGAAGGCGGCGTGGCCGGTTTCGAGGTGACCGCGTGGTATGCAGTGTATGCGCCGGCGGGAACCCCGCGCGCGGCGGTGGACACGCTGTCGAAGGCGATCGCCCGCGGCCTCGGCTCGGGCGAAGCGCGCGACAAGCTCGCCTCGCTGAACGCGGTGACCATCGGCAGCACCCCGGAGGAACTGACCACCCACATGCGCGGCGAGCTCGCGCGCTGGTCGAAGGTGATCAAGACCGCCGGCGTGAAGGCTGAGTAGCGATCCCCGTCCACGGCCTCCCCAGTCTCCACAGCCCACACAGTCGAGCCCCTCCGATGAAGCCTCCCCAGTTCGAATACGCCGCACCGGCCACCCTCCCCGAAGCACTGGCGCTGCTGGCCCATCCCGACGGCGATGCCAAGCCCCTCGCCGGCGGCCAGAGCCTGATGCCGGTGCTGGCCTTCCGCCTCGCCTCGCCGCGCCTGCTGGTCGACCTGCGCCTGCTGCAGGGCATGGACCGCATCGACATCGACGCCAGCGGCGTGCGCATGGGCGCCAAGGTGCGCTGGCGCGACATCGAACGCGATGCCCGCCTGAAGACCGCGCTGCCGCTGCTGGCCGAGGCGATCCACCATGTCGCGCACTACCAGATCCGCAACCGCGGCACGGTGGGCGGCAGCCTTGCACATGCCGATCCGGCCGCCGAACTGCCCGGCATCGCAGTGGCCTGCGACGCGACGATCGAGATCGCCAGCCAGCGCGGCAACCGCAGCGTCGCGGCAGCCGACTTCTTCGAAGGCGCGCTGGCCACCGTGCTGCAGCCGGACGAACTGATCACCGCGATCACCTTCCCCGCCTGGCCCGCCACCCGCGCCTGCGCCTTCGAGGAACTCGCGCGCCGGCATGGCGACTTCGCGATGGCCGGTACCGCGGTCTGGTTCGACCTCGACGCCGCCGGCCGCGCGATCAACACGCACATCGGCGTGATCGGCGCCTCCGACCGGCCGCGCCGGCTGGCTGCAGCCGAGGCGAAGCTGGACGGACAGGTGGTCGATGCGAAGTCGATCGGCGAGGCCGCCTGTGCGGCGGCCGGCGACTGCGATCCCGCCGACGACCTGCATGCCAGCGCGGCCTATCGGCGCAACCTGGTCGGCGTGCTGGTCGAGCGTGCGCTGGCACGGGCCCTCGCCGGCGTGGGCAACACATCAACGGCGCGCAACCGCAGCGGGGGAGCACACTGATGGATGTCTCGTTCAAGGTAAACGGCAACGCGGTCAAGGCCCAGGTCGAACCGCGCACCACCCTCTCGCTCTGCCTGCGCGACAACCTCAAGCTCACCGGCACCCATGTCGGCTGCGAGCATGGCGTCTGCGGCGCCTGCACCGTGATCGTCGACGGCGAGGCGGTGCGCTCCTGCCTGACCCTGGCGGTGCAGGTCGAAGGCCGTTCGGTCACGACCGTCGAGGGCCTGGCCGACGGCGACGCGCTGTCGCCGCTGCAGGCGGCGTTCCGCCGCCACAACGCGCTGCAGTGCGGCTTCTGCACCCCGGGCATGCTGACCACCGCGCATGCGCTGCTGACCGAAGAGCCGCATGCCAGCGCCGACCGCATCCGCGAGGTGCTGTCCGGCAACCTGTGCCGCTGCACCGGCTACGTGCCGATCGTCGAGGCGGTGCTCGATGCACGCGCGGCCTACGGCGGCCCGGCCAGCGAAGTCGCCCATGGCCATGCCGCGGCAGCGCCCGCCGCTGGAGCCGTCCGATGAACGCACGCCTGACCGACATCCTGCCGGAATCCGCGCAGACCGCCGCCGACGGCCCGTACATCGGCCGCTCGGTGCAGCGGGTGGAAGACCTGCGCCTGCTGCGCGGCCTCGGCCGCTATGCCGACGACGTCATGCTGCCCGGCATGCTGCATGCGGCGATGCTGCGCAGTTCCGTCGCGCATGCCCGGCTGCGCGGCATCGATGCCACCGCCGCGCGCGCGATGCCTGGCGTGCATGCGGTGATCACCGCAGCCGAGATCGCCGGCGCGCCGGATGAGCCGGTGCCGCGCGTGCCGCTGCGCCTGCAGCCCCTGCCCTGCATGGAAGCCTACCGCCAGCCGGTGATCGTGCAGGACCGCATCCGCCACGTGGGCGAAGTGATCGCGATCGTCGTCGCCGACACCCTGGCGCTCGCCGAGGATGCGATGGAGGCGATCGAGCTCGACCTCGAGCAGTTGCCTGCGGTCGCCGACTGCAAGGCCTCGGCTGCCGACGCGACCCTGCTGTTCGACGGCACCCGCACCAACCGTGGCGTCACCTTCACCGCGAAGCGCGGCGACGCCGATGCCGCGTTCGCCGCGGCGGCACACATCCAGCGCGAGCACTTCACGGTGCAGCGCCAGGCGCCGGTGACGATGGAGGCGCGCGGCGTGGTGGCCGACTGGGATGCCGCCAACGGCCGCCTGATCGTCCATGGCGCGGCCAAGGTGCCGTTCTTCAACCGCTCGGCGAGCGCGCGTATGCTCGGCATGCCGGACAGTGCGGTCGACTTCATCGAAGGCGACACCGGCGGCAGCTTCGGCGCGCGCGGGGAGTTCTACGTCGAGGACTTCCTCGTGCCGTTCGCGGCACGCCATGTCGGCCGCCCTGTCAAGTGGATCAGCGACCGGCGCGAGGACCTGATGACGATGGCGCAGTCGCGCGAATGCGAGGCCGACGTCGAGATGGCCTTCGCGGCCGACGGCACCATCCTCGGCGTGCGTGGCACCGCCTGGTGCGACCTGGGCGCCTACCCGCGCACCAACGGGCTGATCCAGCCGCGCAACATCCCGCACTTCCTGACCAACACGTACCGCATCGAGGCGGTGCATGTCGAATCGCATGTGCAGTTCACCAACAAGGGCCCGGCCGGCACCTACCGCGCGCCGGGCCGCGCCGAGACCGCGATGTTCTGCGAACGGCTGATCGAACTCGGCGCCAAGGCGATGGGCCTCGACCCCGTCGAGGTGCGCCGGCGCAACCTGGTGACCGCCGACGACATGCCCTGGCATTTCGCCACGGTGACCCCGTCCGAACCGGTGTCGACCGGGCTGTCCGAGGCCGACAGCGGCGACTATCGCCGCACCTTCGAACGCTGCCTGTCCGAGTTCGACTGGAACGGCAAGCTCGCGCTGCAGGGCAGGCTCGTGGACGGCCGCCACCACGGCATCGGCGTCGCCTGCTTCATCGAGGGCGGCGCGGCCGGCCCGCGCGAGAACGCGAAGATCGAACTGGCGCGCGACGGATCGGTCACACTCTATGTCGGCTCGACCTCGGTCGGCCAGGGCCTCGAGACCTCCCTCGGCCAGATCGCCGCCGATGCGCTGGGCATCCCGATGTCGGCGCTGACCCTGCTGCACGGCTCCACCACCTACCTGCACGAGGGCTTTGGCTCCTACCACTCGCGCTCCACCGTGATGGGCGGCTCGGCGATCATCGATGCCGCCGGCAAGTTCAAGCAGGCGTTGAAGGAAACGGCTGCGACCTACCTGGAATGCCTGCCCGAGCAGGTGGTGATCTCCGGCACCGAGGCAAAGTCGCCGCGCGGGCGCAGCATCGGCTTCGCCGAACTGGCGAAGAACGAGACCATCCGGGTCGACGGCACCTTCGCCAACCACCACCACACCTGGGCCTATGGCGCCGCGGCCGCGCATGTCGCGGTCGATGCGCGCACCGGGCATGTGTCGCTGCTCGACTACGTGGTGGTCGAGGACGTCGGCCGTGCGATCAACCCGCTGCTGCTGCGCGGGCAACTGCTCGGCGGTACCGTGCAGGGGCTGGGCGGCGCCTTCCTGGAAGAGATGGTCTACGACGCCGAGGGCCAGATGCTCACCGGGACGCTGGCCGACTACCTGATACCGACCGCATCGGACTTCCCGCGGCTGCGCGCCTTCGTGATGGAAGAGTTCCCTTCGCCGATCAACCCGATCGGCGCCAAGGGCGCCGGCGAAGGCGGCACGATCGTCGCGCCGGCGGTGATCGTCAACGCGATCGCCAATGCGCTGGGCGAGTACGGCCTCAACCCGACGTCGCTGCCGTTGTCGCCCTCGCGGTTGTGGCAGATGATCGACGACGCGCGCCGCGCACGGCAGTAGCGGCGCCCGTCCCGACCGTCACTGCATCCATCGTTGCCCTCCAGGAGAAGCCCGAGATGAACCAGCCCCGCCGTCCGTTGCCCGATGCACGCCGCCGCAGCGTCTCACTCGCCGGTGCCGGCGGCCTGCTGTCCGCGGTCGCCGGTGCCGGGGTGCTCGTGCCGGGCGGCAAGGCCTTCGCGCAGGCGCCGAAGTTCCCGGCCAAGCCGGTGCGCGTGATCGCGGGCTTCGCCCCGGGCGGCGCGCTCGACCTGAACGCGCGCATCGCGGCACAGGCGATCCAGGAACAGCTGGGCCAGCCCGGCATCGTCGAGAACCGTGCCGGCGCATCCGGCGTCATCGGCACCGAGCACGTGATGCGCGCAGCGCCCGACGGCTACACGCTGCTGCTCGGCGCGGCAGGCACCCACGGAATCAACCCGGTGCTGCAGAAGCTGCCTTACGATCCGATCAAGGATTTCGCACCGGTGTCGCTGGTGTCCTCGGTGCCGCACGTGCTTGTCGTGCATCCGTCGTTGCCGGTGAAGACGCTGCAGGACTTCGTGAAGTTCGCGCGCGCCAACCCCGGCCTCAACTATGCATCGTCGGGCACCGGTACCATCCACCACCTGGCCGCAGAGATGCTGCGCTCGATGATCGGCGCGCAGTTCGTGCACATCCCGTACAAGGGTGCAGGACCGGCGATGGCGGACGTGGTTAGCGGCCAGGTGCCCTGGATGTCGATCGAGTACGCGCCGGCCGCGCCGATGATCAAGGCCGGCAAGCTGCGTGCGATCGCGCTGGCGACGCCGAAGCGCGTCGTCGGCATCGACGTGCCGACCGCTGTAGAAGGCGGCGTGCCGGGATGGGAAGTCACCAACTGGTACGCGGTGTTCGCGCCGGCCGGCACCAGCCCGGAGATCGTCGACACGCTGTCGAAGGCGATCGCGCGCGGGCTCGGATCGGCAGAGGCGAAGGAACGCCTGTCCTCGCTCGGCGCCATCCCGATCGGCGGCAGCCCGACCGAACTGGCCGCACTGGTGAAGTCCGAGCTCACCCGCTGGTCGGCCATCGTCAAGGCGGCTAACGTCAAGATCGACTGAAGCGGGCAGGCCCGGGGCGTCCGGTCGCTGCCGTCGGTCGGCTACAATCCGGCCTCCTGCGGGCGCCGCCCGCGACCGCGGGTGGCCGCGCGGCCGCCCGCGCACGACCGGGATATTCCTCATGCCTTCACCCAATGCCCGCCGCCACCTGCGCGAGCGCCTGGCCTCCGGCCCGCTGGTCGTTGCCCCCGGCATCTACGATGCCTACGGCGCCCGCCTCACCGAGATGGCCGGCTTCGAGGCGGTGTACATGACAGGCAACGGCGTCTCCGCCAGCCTGCTCGGCCGCGCCGACGTCGGCCTGATCGACCTCACGCTGTTTTCCCAGCATGCGCACCGGGCAGCCGCCGCGGTCGAGATCCCGCTGATCTGCGATGCAGACACCGGCTACGGCAATGCGGTGAACGTGCGGCGCACGGTCGAGGAGTTCGAGGCCGGCGGGGTCGCCGCAATCCACCTGGAAGACCAGGTGATGCCGAAGAAGTGCGGCCACATCCCGGGGGCACGGCCGGTGGTGTCGCTGCTCGAACACGCGAAGAAGATCGAGGCGGCGGTCGCCGCGCGCCGCGACCCGGATTTCCTGATCATCGCCCGCACCGATGCCGCCGGCGGGCTGGGCCTCGCCGAGGCGATCGCCCGCGCGAAGGCCTATCGCTCGGCCGGCGCCGACGTGGTCTTCGTCGAGATGAAGAACAGCCCGACGCTGCTCGACGACATGAAGCGGGTCACCGGCGCGGTCGACGCGCCCGCGCTGGTGAACGTCGAGGAAAGCGGCGCGCTCGGGCAGCTCACCGCGGCCGAGCTCGAGGCGCTCGGCTTTCGGATCGCGATCTACCCGGGGCTCGCCCGCTATGCGGCGGGCTTCGGCATCCGGCATGCGCTCGACGCGCTGAAGCGCGACGGCAACACGAAGGGCGCACGCGACCGGATGCTGTCCTTCAAGGACTACAACGAAGCGCTGAAGCTCGACGACATCGTCGACTGGGAACAGAAGTACCTGCCGCCCGCCGGCTGATCCACAGACCCTCGAGAACCCGGAGCCACACGCGATGCCGACCCTGATGCTTTCGAAGAACTTCATCGACGAACATGCCGAGCGGCTGGCGCAGATCGAGAAGGCCAACAAGACGACGTTCGAACTGGTGCGCCTGGACACGAAGCTCGTCTACCTGCCGGACGACGTGGCCTCGCGCATCGACGCCGGCTTCCTCTCGCGCGACATCCGCTTCGGCTCGATGTCGCATGCCGGCCACTACGAGCCGGTACCCGAGGCCTGCCCGCATTTCTTCAAGCCGATCGAGCAGTCGAAGGGCTTCAAGTGGCTGCAGATCGCCAGTGCCGGCATCGACCGCCCGATCTACGGCGAGCTGATGGCGCGCGGCGTGCGCGTGTCCACCGGGGCCGGCACCCATGCCGAGCCGATCGCCCAGACCACGATCGGCGCGATGCTGATGCTGTCGCGCGGCTTCATGAAATGGCTGCCAGCCCAGCGCGCACACAAGTGGCATGCGCTGCGCGATGCCGAGGCGCCGAAGGACCTGCGCGGCCAGACGATGGTGATCGTCGGCGTCGGCTCGATCGGCGGCTTCACCGCGCCGAGCGCCAAGGCGCTCGGCCTGAAGGCGAACAGCGTGCGGCGCA
>JAJTHE010000075.1 GCA_021298815.1 Betaproteobacteria bacterium
CGCCGGCCGAGGTGGCACCGGCGCCCGCCGTTGCTCCCGCGCCTGCCGCCGCCGCGCCGGCACCTCAGGCGCTCGCGCCGGCGCTCGATGCCGCGCCACGTCCCGCGGCGCCGTCCGGTGCAGCGCCGGCGGCGGCGCCCGCTGCGCCCCCTGCGCGGCCCGCCGCGCTGGTGCCCCCGTCGTTCGATGCCGATTACCTGCACAATCCGACGCCGCGCTATCCGCCGGCGGCTGCACGTCTGCGCGAGACCGGGCGGGTGCTGCTGGCGGTCAGCGTCAGCGCGGCCGGGCTTCCGGAGCGCGTCGAGATCGCCGCCACCAGCGGTTCGCCCCGCCTCGACCAGGCGGCGCTCGAGACGGTGAAGCGCTGGCGGTTCGTGCCGGCGCGCCAGGGTGACAAGCCGGTCGCGGCCTCGGTCACCGTTCCCCTCGTGTTCAGACTCGACGAGTAGATGCCATGAATGAAACCTTGAGCCCGGCCGCCGCTGGCAATCCCGGCGGCAATCCCTACGGCATCAGCGCGATGCTGGCGCAGACCGATGCGGTCGGCCTGGCCGTGATCGTGCTGCTGGTGGCGATGTCCGTCGCGAGCTGGTACTTCATCGCCGCCAAGGTACTCGAGCAGCTGGCGCTGCGCCGGGCCGCGCGGCAGACGCCGGATGCTTTCTGGGGCGCCGCCGACCTCGCCGCCGCGGAACGTGAAGTCCGCGGCCGGCCGGGCGATCCGTTCGCCGTGCTGGCGCTGGCCGGCGTCGAGGCCTCGCGCACGCACGCGGCCAGCACGCGCACGCTGGGTGCCGCCTGCGACCTGTCCGACTTCATCACGCGTGCGCTGCGCCAGTCGATCGTGGCGACAACCGCCCGGCTCGAGGCCGGCCAGACGCTGCTCGCCTCGGTCGGCAGCACTGCGCCGTTCGTCGGCCTGTTCGGGACCGTCTGGGGCATCTACCATGCGCTGGTGGCGATCAGCCTGTCGGGCCAGGGCACCCTCGACAAGGTCGCCGGTCCGGTGGGCGAGGCGCTGATCATGACTGCTGCCGGGTTGGCGGTGGCGATTCCGGCGGTGCTCGCGTACAACACGTTCGTGCGCGCCAACCGGCTGCTGCTGGCCCAGCTCGACGGCTTCGCCCATGACCTGCATGCCGCGCTGGCGGTCGGGCCGCGCGCGCCTTCGGCCGGGACGCCGGTCGCGGCACCCGCGGCGCAGCCTGTGGCACGGGGGGCATGATGGCGTTCGGGGGATTCCAGGGGCCGTCGGAGGCGCAACCGATGGCGGACATCAACACCACGCCGCTGGTGGACGTGATGCTGGTCCTGCTGATCATCTTCATCATCACCGCGCCGCTGCTCACCCATGCGATCCGGATCGACCTGCCGCAGGCGCGCAGCCAGGCGAGCCCGGAGAAGCCGCAGACGATCACGCTCGCCATCGACGGGCGCGGCGCGATGTTCTGGGAAGGCGAGGCGGTCGCGGCCGAGGCACTGGCTGCACGGCTCGCGGAGGCGGCGGCGCGCAAGCCGCAGCCGGAACTGCACCTGCGCGCCGACCGGGAGACGCGCTACCAGGTGCTGGCGGAAGTGATGGCGCAGGCGCGGGTCGCCGGCATGGCACGCATCGGATTCGTCACCGACCCGTCGGCTCCGGCGGCAAAGCGCAACTGAATTGCGCTTCCCGGCACAACGTGGTTTCATCCCGCCTCCCTGCGGGGCCAACGGAGAGAACGATGCAGTCCCCTGCCGATCCCCGCGCGCATGCGCACCAGGATCCCCAGCCCCACCCTCATCCCGAATCCGCCGCCGGCACCCGCGCCGGCGTGCAGCATGCAGCCTCCCTGTTCCTGGCGGGCAGCCGCGAGCGCCTGATGGTGGCATCCGGCGTGGTCGCGGTGCTCTGGTGCCTGGTCTGGTGGGCGCTCGACTGACCCTGCCGCGGCCCGGCCGACCTTTCCCGGAATTCCCCACCGCCATGCGCGCCCCGAACGCCTCCATCCGCATCGACAACCTCACGGTGGCCTACGACCGGCATCCGGCCGTGCACCACCTGTGCGGTGCATTCGAGGCCGGTTCCATGACCGCGATCGTCGGGCCCAACGGCGCCGGCAAGAGCAGCCTGCTGAAGGCGATCGTCGGCCTGCTGCGACCGTCGGAAGGCCGTGTCGACCTCACTGGCGCGCTGCCGCACGACATCGCCTACCTGCCGCAGCAGGCGGAGATCGACCGGCAGTTCCCGATCCCAGTGCTGGACACGGTGGCGATGGGCTTCTGGCGGCGCTGCGGCGCCTTCGGCGCGATCGACGGCGCGATGCGCGCCATCGCACGCGACGCGCTGGCCGCCGTCGGCCTGCGCGGCTTCGAGTCGCGGCCGATCGGCACGCTGTCGGTCGGGCAGTTCCAGCGCGTGCTGTTCGCGCGCGTGATGGTGCAGGATGCGCCGGTGATCCTGCTCGACGAGCCGTTCAACGCGATCGACACCCGCACCACCGACGACCTGCTCGACCTGGTACGCCGCTGGAGCGGCGAGCGCCGGACGATCATCGCCGTGCTGCACGACCTCGACCAGGTGCGCAGCAACTTCCCCGAGACGCTGCTGATCTCCCGCGAGCGCATCGGCTGGGGCGCCACCGCCGATACGCTCACCGCGGAAAACCTGATGCGGGCGCGCCAGATGTCGGAAGCCTGGGACGAGCGCGCGCCGCTGTGCGACGTGCATCCGGGACGGTCCTGAACGCATGCCCGGACCCTACGAACTCCTGCTGCTGCCGTTCGTCGAATACGGCTTCATGCGCCGCGCGCTGGTCGCCTGCTTCGGGCTGGCGATCGGCTGCGGGCCGATCGGCGTGTTCCTGATCCTGCGCCGCATGAGCCTGGTCGGCGACGCGATGTCGCATGCGGTCCTGCCCGGCGCGGCGATCGCCTTCCTGATGTTCGGCTTCTCGCTCACCGCGATGACCATCGGTGGCTTCCTGGTCGGGCTGGCGGTGGCCCTGCTCGCCGGCTCGGTCACCCGCCTCACGCCCTTGCGCGAGGACGCGAGCTTCGCCGCGCTGTTCCTGATCTCGCTGGCGCTGGGCGTCACCCTGGTGTCGTCGCAGGGCTCCAGCGTCGACCTGATGCACCTGCTGTTCGGCGCCATCCTGGCGGTGGACAACCCCGCGCTGCTGCTGATCGCCTCGATCGCCTCGGTGAGCGTGCTGACGCTCGCGGTCATCTTCCGCGCGCTGGTGATCGAATGCCTGGACCCCGCCTTCCTTCGCTCGGTGCACGGTGGCGGCGCGCGCTTCCACTTCCTGTTCCTGGTGCTGGTGGTGCTCAACCTCGTGGCGGGTTTCCAGTCCCTGGGCACCCTGATGACCGTCGGCCTGATGATGCTGCCGGCCGCCAGCGCCCGCTTCTGGACGGCGGGCATCGGCCCGATGCTGGTGTTCTCCGCGTGCGCGGCCTTCGCCTGCGGCTATGTCGGGCTGCTGGTGTCCTACCACGCGAACCTGCCCTCGGGCCCGTCGATCATCCTCACGGCCGGCGCGCTGTACCTGCTGTCGGTGGCGTTCGGACGCCATGGCGGTCTGGTCTCGAACTACCTGCGCGCGCCGCACTTCCAGCGCTGACGCGGCGCCTGCCGCGGGCTTTTGTCTTCAATCCGGAGCGTCGCCACCATGGTCCATCCGTCCTTCCCGTCATCCTGCACCCGGCGCCGAGGCCTGATCGGCGGGCTCGCCGGCCTGCTGCTGCTCGCCGGCTGCGGACCCGCCGGCGATGGCGCGCGACCGGGCGATGCGGCGGGCAAGCCGGTGGCCGAGGCTGCGCCTGCCGCGCCGCCGAAACTGCCGGTGGTCGTCACCTTCACCATCCTCGCCGACATGGTGGCAACCGTCGGCGGCGACCGCGTGGAGGTCGCGACCCTGGTCGGGCCGGACAGCGATGCCCATGTGTTCTCCCCGACGCCCGCGGCGGCGAAGACGATCGCCGCCGCGAAGGTTGTGTTCGTCAACGGGCTGGGGTTCGAGGGGTGGATGGACAAGCTGATCGCCGCGTCGGGCTACAAGGGGCCGCTGGTGGTGGCGAGCGACGGCGTGGAGGTGCTCAAGGTCAAGCCGCAGCCGCATTCGCACCGGCATGGACACTCGCACGGGCACGACCACGGGGAAGTCGATCCGCATGCATGGCAGAGCCTGTCCAATGCCCGGCGCTACGTGGCGAACATCGCCGACGCGCTGGCGGCTGCCGATCCCGCACACGAGGCAGGTTACCGCGCGCGGGCGAAGGCGTACGACGAGCGGCTCGCGCAACTCGACGAGAAGGCCCGTGCGCGCCTCGGCGCCATACCGGCGAGCGAGCGGCGGGTGATCGTCGGGCACGACGCGTTCGGCTATTTCGCGCGCGCCTACGGACTGACCTTCCTGTCCCCGCGCGGGGTCAGCACCGATTCCGAGGCGAGCGCGAAGGACGTGGCGCAGCTGGCGCGCCAGATCCGCTCGCAGCGCATCCGGGCGGTGTTCGTCGAGAACATCAGCGACCCGCGCCTGGTCGAGCAGCTGGCGCGGGAGTCCGGTGCCCGCGTCGGCGGCACGCTCTTCTCGGACGCACTGTCGGCGAAGGACAAGCGGGCGCTGACTTACATCGACATGATGAGTCACAATATCGAGGAGGTGGCGAAGGCGCTCGCGCCGTCGGGGCCCGGCAGCTGAGTGCATGGGTGCCTTCGCGGGCGGGGCCCGCCGCGGGGCACGGCCGCGGGCGAACAGACGCAACTCGATTGCAAAACAATTTCCTCGGTGCTAACTTGCATTCCGGAGGCAGACATGCGCGCAGCAAGCAGTGAATCCCGCCGTAGCTCCATCGCCGTCGATGCCATGTCCGCGGCGGAACAGCTGATCCGCGCCACCGGCGCACGGGTCACGCAGGGCCGCATCCTGGTGCTCGAGGTCCTTCAGGCGGCAGGCCGGGCGCTGACGCACCATGAAATCGAGGCGGCGGTGGCAGGGCCGCTCGACCGGGTCACGGTCTACCGCGTCCTCGACTGGCTCACCCGCGAGCAGATCGCGCACAAGATCCCCGGGGACGACCGGGTCTGGCGGTTCACCATCGCCGGGCAGAAGCAGGCGCACCACCATGCGCATTTCCAGTGCACCGACTGCAGCCAGGTGATCTGCCTGGACGACGTGCCCAGCACCCTGCGTCCGCGCCTGCCCGCCGGATACCGGTCGGTGGGGGTCGAGGTGACGGTCAAGGGCCAGTGCAAGGCCTGCGTGCGGCCCGCGCCGCGCCGCGGCAGGCGCTAGCCGGTCGCGGGCAGGGCGCCGGCCTGCCAGCCGGCCCGTCCGTCGACCGGGTGCCGCGTGCGCGTTCCCGCAGGCGCATGAAACGCAACGAGTCGACAGCGAAGGACGTGCAATGACGAAATCGAATCGCGGTTCGCGGCCGAAGATCCCGGTCACCATCCTCACCGGCTTCCTCGGCAGCGGCAAGACCACGCTGCTCAACCGCATCCTGAAGGAGCAGCATGGCCGCCGGGTCGCGGTGATCGAGAACGAGTTCGGCGAGGTGGGCATCGACAACGAGATCCTGCTGCAGAACCCGGACGAGCAGATCGTCGAGATGAACAACGGCTGCATCTGCTGCACGGTGCGCGGCGACCTGATCCGCATCCTCGGCGAGCTCGAGAAGAAGCACCGCAAGCTGGCCTTCGAGCGCGTGATCATCGAGACCACCGGGCTGGCCGACCCTGCGCCGGTGGCCCAGACCTTCTTCGTCGACGACGCGATCGGCGATGCCTACGTGCTCGATTCCATCGTCACCGTGGTGGATGCGAAGCATGGCCCCCTGCAGCTCGACGAGCACCACGAGGCGCAGGAGCAGGTGGGTTTCGCGGACCGCATCCTGCTCTCGAAGACCGACCTGGTGGCCGAGGAAGAAGCCGCAGCGCTGGTCGATCGCATCCGCCGCATGAACCCGCGCGCGCCGGTGAAGCGGGTCCACTTCGGCGAGACGGACATCGGCGAACTGCTCGACGTGCGCGGCTTCAACCTGACCTCCATCCTGGAGATCGAACCGGCCTTCCTGGAGGACGTCGCGCACGAGCATGACGACGAGATCGGCTCGTTCGCCTGGCGCGACGATCGCCCGTTCGACATGGCGAAGCTCGAAAGCTTCCTCGACGGCGTGATCCGCTTCTACGGCCAGGACCTGCTGCGCTACAAGGGCGTGCTCAACGTCGCCGGCGAGGACACGCGGATGGTGTTCCAGGGCGTGCACATGATGATGGGCGGCTCGCCCGGCCGGCGCTGGCTGCCCGGCGAGAAGCGCACCAGCACGATGGTGTTCATCGGGCGCAACCTGCCGCGGGAACTCCTCGAGCAGGGGCTGGCCCTGTGCGTCGAGGGTGCGCCCGAACCGGTCGCGCCCGGCGCGGCCGCGGGCTGAGGCGCGGGCGATGCCGGCGACCTCGAACGCATCGTCCGCCTCCGGAAGCCCGGCGGTGCCCGACCGCAGGCTGCCGGTCACCGTGCTGTCCGGCTTCCTCGGCGCGGGCAAGACCACGCTGCTCAACCATGTGCTGAACAACCGCGAAGGGCGCCGGGTCGCGGTGATCGTCAACGACATGTCCGAGGTGAACATCGACGCCCAGCTGGTGCGCGACGGCGGTGCCCAGCTGTCGCGCGCCGAAGAGAAACTGGTCGAGATGAGCAACGGCTGCATCTGCTGCACGCTGCGCGAAGACCTGCTGGTCGAGATCGCGAAGCTGGCGGGCGAGGGCCGCTTCGACTACCTGCTGATCGAGTCCACCGGCATCTCCGAGCCGCTGCCGGTCGCCGAGACGTTCACCTTCCGCGGCGAGGACGGCCGCAGCCTGGGCGATGTCGCGCGCCTGGACACGATGGTGACGGTGGTGGACGCGTTCAACTTCCTGCGCGACTACGAGACCGCCGACTTCATCCGGGAGCGCGGCCAGAGCCTGGGCGAAGAGGACGACCGCACCGTGGTCGACCTGCTGGTCGACCAGGTCGAGTTCTGCGACGTGATCGTCCTGAACAAGACCGACCTGGTCGCGGCGGAGGACCTCGAACGGCTGCGCGCCATCCTGCGCTCGCTGAACCCGGGTGCCGACATCGTCGATGCCGGCTTCGGCCGGGTGCCCCTGGCGCGCGTGCTCGACACCGGGCGCTTCGACTTCCAGCGGGCCGAGGCGTCGCCCGGATGGCTGCGCACGCTGCGCGGCGAGGAGCGCTCCGAGTCGGAGGAATACGGCATCTCGAGCTTCGTCTATCGCAGCGGTGAACCGTTCCATCCCGGACGCTTCTGGGACCTGATCCACGCCGGCGACGAGGCCGCCTGGCAGGGTGTGGTCCGGTCCAAGGGCTTCTTCTGGCTGGCGTCGCGCATGGATTTCGCCGCCAGCTGGTCGCAGGCGGGCGGCGCATGCCGGCATGGTGCCGCCGGCCTCTGGTGGTCCGCGGTCGACCCTTCGGAGTGGCCGGAGACGCCCGCGGCGCGGCGCGAGATCGAGGCGATGATGACCGGACCCCATGGTGACCGCCGGCAGGAACTGGTGTTCATCGGCATCGGCATGGACGAAGCCGCGTTGCGCGCAGGCCTGGATGCCTGCCTGCTGACCGGGGAAGAGCGTGCGCTCGGTCCGCAGGGGTGGGCCGCCCTGCCCGATCCCTTCCCCGAATGGCGGCTGGTGGATCCGGATGCGGCCGACTGACGCCAGGGGCACGACGTGCGGCCGGTGCATGGCAGGCGCGGCCCGTGACGCGCGCCGCAAGGCGCGATAACCTCCGCCCCCATGACCGTCCTCGAAGTCAATGCCCTGTCGCACCGCTACGGCAATGTTGCCGTGGTGGACATGCCCGCCTGGTCGGTCGCGGCGGGAGAGCCGTGGCTGCTGCTGGGCGCGTCGGGCAGTGGCAAGACCACGCTGCTGCACTGCCTGGCCGGCATCCTCGTGCCGACGCAGGGCTCGGTGAAGGTCGGTGGCACCGACCTCGCGACGCTGCACGGATCGGCGCTGGACCGCTTCCGCGGCCGCCACATCGGGCTGCTGCCGCAGCGCCTGCACCTGATCGACTGCCTGAACGTGATCGACAACCTGCTGCTGGCGCAGTATGCCGCGGGCCTGCCGCGCGACGCCGCGGCCGCGCGCGGCGCGCTGGAGGCGCTCGGCCTCGCCGGGCGCGCGCACGAACGTCCGCACCGCCTGTCGTTCGGGCAGCAGCAGCGCGTGGCGCTCGCGCGTGCGCTGATCAACCGGCCGACGCTGGTGCTGGCAGACGAGCCGACCTCCAACCTCGATGACGGCAACTGCGCGGCGGCGCTCGACCTGCTGCTCGACCAGGCCGGCCGCAGCGGTGCTGCGCTGGTGATCGCGACGCACGACCAGCGGGTCAAGGGGCGCATCGAGCGGCGGGTGGAACTCACTGGCGGCATGGCGGTGCCGGCATGAACCTGTTCACCCTGGCCATCGCCTACCTGCGCTCGCGACTGCTCGCGTCGGTGCTCCAGGTCCTGCTGCTCGCCATCGGCCTGGCCGCGATCGTGGTGATGCTGCTGGTCAGCACGCAACTGGCCGACCGGGTCGAGCGCGACACGCGGGGCATCGACCTGGTGGTCGGTGCCAAGGGCAGTCCGCTGCAACTGGTCCTGTCGTCGGTGTTCCATGTCGATTCGCCGACCGGCAACATCCCGTATGCCGAGGCGATGAAGCTGAGCCGGCATCCGCTGGTGAAGAAGGCGATCCCGCTGGCGCTGGGCGACACCTGGCGCGGATACCGCATCGTCGGCACCGAGCATGCGCTGGTCGAGCACTATGGTGCGTCCCTCGCCACCGGCAGGCTCTGGTCGGCCCAGATGCAGGCGGTGGTCGGTGCCGAAGCCGCGCGCGCCGGCGGAGCCGGCGGCGCCCCGCTGAAGCTCGGCGACACCATCATCGGTTCGCATGGCCTGGTCGACGGCGGCGAGGCGCACGATGAACACCCCTATGAAGTGGTCGGCATCCTGGCGCCCACCGGTGGCGTGATCGACCGGCTCGTCCTGGTGAGCGTCGAGACGGTCTGGGACGTGCATCCGCTTCCGCCGGCGGCGGCCGCGGCACCCGGTTCGCCGGCCGCTGCCGCGCCGGTGCCGGCAGCCGGGGCCGCGCCGGCGCGGGACGATGGCCATGGCCATGCCGGCCACTCCCATGCTCGTCCGGCCGCGAAGGCAGGCGCGAAGCCGCATTCGCATTCGCATTCGCATTCGCATGCGCACGACCACCCGCACGACGACGCGGCCGTGGCCGGTAGCCCCGGCGGTGATGTCGCGGGCGCCGACGGCAGCACGAAGCCTGCGCCCGGACGCGAACTGACGGCGCTGCTCATCCAGTATTCCTCGCCGATGGCGGCTGCCCAGTTGCCGCGCCTGGTCAATTCCGCCACGGCCATGCAGGCGGCTTCGCCGGCCGCCGAGAGCGTCCGCCTGAACCGCCTGGTCGGGGTGGGCGTCGAGACGCTGCGCGTGTTCGCGTGGGTGCTGCTGGTCGCCGCCGGGCTGGCCCTGTTCATCAGCCTGTACGGCGCGCTCTCCGAGCGCAGCCGCGACCTGGCGATGCTGCGGGTGCTCGGCGCCCGCCGGGGATCCCTGCTGCTGCTGCTGCTGCTCGAGGGGCTGCTGCTGTGCGCGGCCGGCGGGGCGATCGGGCTGCTGGCGGGCCATGCGCTGACCGAATGGCTGGGTCGCAGCGTGCCGGCGCTGTCGCAGTGGGCGCTGACCGGGTGGACCTTCGCGCCCGGCGAGGGCTGGCTGGTCGCGCTGGCGCTGCTGATCGGGGCGTTTGCCTCGATGCTGCCTGCGGTGCTAGCCTACCGGACCGACATCGCGAAAGTGCTCGCCCGGGGCTGACGCCGTGTTTGCGCACCGTGCCCGGGCCGCCGAGAACCTCATGTCCATTGCCAAATGGTTGCCCTGGGTCGTGCTGGTCGCGCTTGCCGCGCCCGCCGCACTGGCCTTCAAGACCCCGTCGCGCGACGAGGCCGTGTTCGCGTCCCCGATTCCGCCGCAGTTCCAGCAGAAGGCGGTCGACGAGAAGAACGGCACGCTGTCCTGGCGCACGCTGGCGCAGGTCGCCACCGTCAAGCAGCGCGACAAGTTCGTGCCGCAGTTCAGCGAGGCGGTGCTGGCCTTCGACAACCGCCAGGTGCGGCTGCAGGGCTTCATGATGCCGCTCACCACCGGCGACCAGCACAAGACCTTCCTGCTCAGCGCGCAATCGCCGAGCTGCCCGTTCTGCCTGCCGGGTGGTCCCGACTCGCTGGTCGAGGTACAGGCGCGCGCGCCGATGCGGTTCGGGGAAGAGCCAATGATCCTCGCCGGCCGCCTGCAGGTACTGCGCAACGATCCGGGCGGGCTCTACTACCGGCTGGTTGACGCGACGCCCGTCGCCGCCAGGTAGCCGCTGCCGGTCGCAGCGCAGAGGGGAGCCACGGGCTCCCCTTTTCGTTCGAGCGCCGGATCCGCTGCGCATACCGGGGTGGCCAGGCAGGTCAGGCGAAACGTGAGACGGGAGACGGGACGCTCGACCTGCCCTTGCCGACCGCCGGCGTTCGCTGTCGTTGTTGCTTTTGCGATCCTGTCGCGATATGGTCGGCCAGCATGCAACCGGATTGCATGATGGCACAGGCAGTTGAAACCACGACGGCGACGCGCATCGATGCGCGCGAGGGAGAATCGGATGCACGAGTGGTCAAGGATCGCCGCAGTCGCTGCAGGTGTCCTCGTGGCGGGCAGCGCGTTCGGGCAGTCGACTCAGGTGCAGGGGACACCGCGCTCGTTGGTCGAACTGCCGCCGGTGGTGGTCACCGGCAATCCGCTCGGCAGCGCGCTGTTCGACCTCGCGGTACCGGTGACCGTGCTGCTGGGTGAGCAGCTCAGGCAGCGCCTCGCGCCGTCGCTCGGGGAGACGCTCAACGGCGAGCCCGGCATCTCTTCCAGCTACTTCGGGCCCGGTGCCAGCCGCCCGGTGATCCGCGGACTCGATGGCGAGCGCATCCGCATCCTGTCCAATGGCGTCGCGAACCTCGATGCGTCGGGCACCAGCGTCGACCACGCGGTGTCCATCGAGCCCCTGCTGGTCGACCGCATCGAAGTCGTGCGTGGCCCGGCGGCCATCCTGTACGGCGGCTCCGCGGTCGGCGGCGTGGTCAACGTCGTCGACAGCCGCATCGCCACCGAGAACAATCCGCGCGGCGTCACCGGTGCGGTCGATACCCGCTTCGGGTCGAACGACCGCGAGAAGGCGGTGGTGGGCCGGGTCGACGTCGGCCTGGACGGCGGCCTCAACCTGCACTTCGACGCGTTCCGGCGCGATAACGACGACCTGCGCATCCCCGGCTTCGCGCGTTCCGCCCGCCTGCGTGCGACCACGCCGCCCCCCAACGGCGTCGAGAACACCGGCACGCTGGTGAACAGCTCGACCCGGTCGGACGGTGGCGCGGTCGGTGCGTCCTACGTCTGGGCGCAGGGCTACTTCGGCGGCAGCGTGTCCACCCTGAACTCGACCTACGGCACGGTGCAGGAGCCGGAAGTGTCGATCAAGCTCGACCAGACCCGGATCGACCTCGCCGGCGAGCGCCGCGACATCGCCGCGTTCGATGCGGTGCGCTTCAAGTTCGGCCGCAGCAGCTACCGCCATGCGGAGATCGATGCCGGTGCCGTCGGCACCGTGTTCCGCAACCAGGGCTTCGACATGCGGGTCGAGGCGGTGCACAAGCCGATCGGCCCGTTCCGCGGCACCGTCGGCTTCCAGTCGACGCGCTTCGAGTTCGAGGCGGTGGGCGACGAGGCCTTCCTGCCGCGGACGTCGAGCCGCACCAACGGCGTGTTCCTGTTCGAGGAAGTGAAGATCGACGCCCTGACGCTGCAGGCGGGCGGGCGCCTGGAGCGGCACAGCATCGGCGCGCTGGACGATCCGAACTTCGGCCCGGCGCAGACGCGCAGCTTCTCGACGAAGAGCGCATCGATCGGCGGCGTGTACAGCCTGGGCCGGACCTACGCGGTCGCGCTGAACCTGTCTCGCACCGAGCGGGCGCCCAACTACCAGGAGCTGTTCGCGAACGGCCCGCACATCGCGACCAATGCCTTCGAGATCGGCAACCGCGCCTTCGGGCTGGAAGTGTCGAATGCGGTCGACCTGTCGCTGCGCAAGCGCGAAGGGCGCGTGACCGGCAGTGCGGGCGTGTTCTACAACCGCTTCTCCAACTTCATCGCGCTGGTGTCGGACGCGACCTTCGTCGACCCCGATCCGGTGCGCAACCTGCCGGGCCTGCGCTACACCGGCGTGCCGGCCGAGTTCAAGGGCGCCGAGGCTTCCGCCCGCATGCTGCTGGTGGATCGTCCGTACCGGATCGCGCTCGACCTGAAGGGCGACATCACCCGCGCCGAGAACACGGATACCGGCGAGCCCCTGCCGCGCATCTCGCCGATGCGCTTCGGTGGCGGGCTGTCCTTCGAGCAGGGTCCGCTGACCGCGCGCATCGACGCGATGCGGGTGCGCGGGCAGGACCGGGTGTCCGCGGGCGAGCTGCCGACCGACGGCTACACGATGGTGAACGCCAGCATCGGCTACCGGATGAACGTCCCGATGGCGAAGCTCGACCTGTTCCTGCGCGGCGTCAACCTGCTCAACCGGGAAGCCCGCAACCATGTGTCGTTCATCAAGGACCTCGCGCCCTACGGGCGGCGCGGCGTCGTGGCCGGGCTGCGCGCGACCTTCTGACCCGGGCAGGCAGGCACGCTGGGTATAATCATCGGCCAGATCCGTTCGGCCAAGCCCCATGCAGCAGTTCGAAGGCACGACCATCCTGTCAGTCCGCCGTGGCCCGGTCGTCGCGCTCGGCGGCGACGGCCAGGTTACGCTCGGCAACATCGTGATCAAGTCCACGGCGCGCAAGGTGCGGCGCCTGTACCACGAGAAGATCCTCGCCGGCTTCGCCGGCGGCACCGCCGATGCCTTCACGCTGTTCGAGCGGTTCGAGGCGAAGCTCGAGAAGCACCAGGGCCATCTCTTGCGTTCCGCAGTCGAGCTGGCCAAGGACTGGCGCACCGACCGCGTGCTGCGCCGGCTGGAGGCGATGCTGGCGGTCGTCGACCGCGAGCATTCGCTGGTGATCACCGGTGCCGGCGACGTGCTGGAGCCCGAACACGGCATCGTCGCCATCGGCAGCGGCGGGGCATACGCACAGGCGGCGGCCCGCGCGCTGCTGCAGTCGACCGACCTGCCGCCGGCGGAGATCGTGAAGCGGTCGCTGTCCATCGCCGGCGAGATCTGCATCTACACCAACCAGAACCACGTGATCGAAGAGCTTCCCGAGCCAGGCGGCGCAGCCACCCCATGAGTGCCATGACCCCGCAGGAAATCGTCCATGAACTCGACAAGCACATCGTCGGGCAGCAGGCGGCCAAGCGTGCGGTGGCGATCGCGCTGCGCAACCGCTGGCGGCGGGCGCAGGTCGACGACGCGCTGCGCCAGGAGATCACGCCGAAGAACATCCTGATGATCGGCCCGACCGGCGTCGGCAAGACCGAGATCGCGCGCCGGCTGGCCCGGCTGGCCGATGCGCCGTTCATAAAGGTCGAGGCGACCAAGTTCACCGAGGTGGGTTACGTCGGCCGCGACGTCGACACGATCATCCGCGACCTGGCCGAGGCCGCGATCAAGCAGGGGCGCGAGGCGGAGATGCGGAAGATGCGCCATCGTGCCTCCGATGCGGCCGAGGAGCGCGTGCTCGATGCATTGCTGCCACCGGCACGCGACATCGGTTTCCAGCCCGACGATGCTGAGCGTGGCGACCGCAACTCGAGCACGCGGCAGAAGTTCCGCAAGAAACTGCGCGAAGGCGAACTCGACGACAAGGAGATCGAGATCGACGTGGCGATGGGCAATCCCCAAATGGAGATCATGGCCCCGCCGGGCATGGAGGAACTCACCTCGCAGATCCAGGGCATGTTCCAGAACATGGCCGGCTCGCGCCGCAAGACACGAAAGCTGCGCATCCGCGAGGCGATGCAGCTGCTTACCGACGAGGAAGCGTCGAAGCTGGTCAATGATGAAGAGCTCAAGCAGCGCGCGCTCGTCAATGTCGAGCAGAACGGCATCGTGTTCATCGACGAGTTCGACAAGATCGCCACGCGCAGCGAAGGCTCGGGCGTGGACGTGTCGCGCCAGGGCGTGCAGCGCGACCTGCTGCCGCTGGTCGAAGGCACGGCCGTCACCACCAAGTACGGGATGATCCGCACCGACCACATCCTGTTCATCGCCAGCGGCGCCTTCCACCTCACCCGGCCGTCCGACCTGATCCCGGAGATGCAGGGCCGCTTCCCGATCCGGGTCGAGCTCGAATCGCTGACCGTCTGCGACTTCGAGCAGATACTCACCGCGACCGATGCCTGCCTGACCCGGCAGTACGAGTCGCTACTGCGCACCGAGGGCGTCACCCTGCAGTTCCAGGCCGACGGCATCCGCCGTCTGGCCGAGATCGCCTGGCAGGTGAACGAGCGGGTCGAGAACATCGGTGCGCGACGGCTCTACACGGTGATGGAGAAGCTGCTCGAGGAACTGTCGTTCACCGCGCCGAAGCAGTCGGGCGAAACCGTGGTCGTCGATGCGGCCTATGTCGATGCGCGGCTGAAGGAGCTGGCGGGCAGCGAAGATCTCGCCCGGTACGTGCTCTAGCGTGCCCGCCACCGCGCCTGCAGGGCTGGACGCCGCCGAGGCCGCGCGCCGGCTTGCGGCGCACGGCCCGAACGAACTCGCCGCACGCGAGGCCGGCGGCTGGTGGACCCTGCTCGCCGGGGTGCTGCGCGAGCCGATGTTCATGCTGCTTATCGGCGCCAGCGCAGTCTATTTCCTGCTCGGGGACCTCGAGGAAGCGATCGTGCTCGGCGCCTCGATCGGGGTGGTGGTGCTGATCACCCTTTACCAGGAGCGCAAGAGCGAACGCGCGCTCGGGGCGCTGCGCGAACTGTCCAGCCCGCGCGCGCTGGTGGTGCGTGGCGGGGTCCAGGTGCGCATCGCCGGACGCGAGGTAGTACCCGGCGACATCGTGCTGCTGCGCGAAGGCGACCGCGTGCCCGCCGACGCGCGGGTGCTGGAGGCGAGCGACCTGTCGGTCGACGAATCGCTGCTGACCGGCGAGTCGGTGCCGGTGCGCAAGCGCGCGGCACGCACCGGCGAGGCCGGCCCGTTCGCCCCGGGCGGCGACGACCTGCCGTTCGTGTTCTCCGGCGCGCTGGTGTCGGCCGGCTATGCGACGGTGGAAGTGGCTGCGACCGGCGCGCGAACCCAGCTCGGGCAGATCGGCGGGGCGCTGCAGGGCGTCACGGTGTCGCCGACGCCGCTGCAGCAGGAGACGGCGAGGTTCGTGCGGCAGTTCGCGCTGCTCGGGGCCGCGTTGTGCGCGATCGTCGTCCTGCTCTCCGCGTTCACCCGCGGCGGCTGGCTGGAAGGGCTGCTGTCCGGGCTCACGCTGGCGATGGCGATGCTGCCGGAGGAGTTCCCGGTCGTGCTGACCGTGTTCCTCGCGCTCGGTGCGTGGCGCATCTCGCGTTCGGGCGTGCTCACCCGGCACATGCCGGCGATCGAGACGCTCGGCGCGGCCAGCGTGTTGTGCGTGGACAAGACCGGCACCCTGACGCTGAACCGCATGCAGCTGGCGCGGCTGGTCACGGCGGATGGCGCGGTGGTGCAGGTCGACGGCCCGTCCGATGCGCTGCCGTCGTCCGTGCACGAGGTGCTGGAGTTCGCGGCCCTGGCGAGCGAGCCCGACCCGTTCGATCCGATGGACCGTGCGATCCGCGACGTGGCGGACGGCGTGCTCGAGGGCACCGGCCAGCTGCATCGCGACTGGAGCCTCGCGCACGAGTATTCGCTGTCGAGCGACCTGCTGGCGCACACCCATGGCTGGCGCACGCGCGAGGCCGACCGCTTCGTGGTGGCGGCCAAGGGCGCGCCGGAGGCGATCGCGGAGATCTGCAGGCTGCCGTCGGCCGCGCGCGAAGCGATGCTGGCACAGGTCGGCCGGCTCGGCGCGGAAGGGCTGCGCGTGCTGGGCGTCGCGGGCGCCAGGCAGGACGGCACGGCCTGGCCGGAGAGCCAGCGCGGCTTCGACTTCCGCTACCTCGGCCTGGTGGCGATGGTCGACCCGCTGCGCCCGACGGTCGGCCGCGCGATCGAGGAATGCACCGCGGCTGGCATCCGGGTGGTGATGATCACCGGCGACTATCCGGTCACCGCCTCGGCGATCGCCCGCGCCGCCGGCCTGCCGAACGCCGGTGCGGTGGTCAGCGGACTACAGCTCGCCGCGATGTCCGATGCCGAGCTCGCGGCACGCCTGCCGTCGGCGACCGTGTTCGCGCGCATGGTGCCGACCCAGAAGCTGCGCCTGGTGCAGGCGCTGTCGGCATCGGGCGAGGTGGTCGCGATGACCGGCGACGGCGTGAACGATGCGCCTGCGCTGAAGGCGGCGCAGATCGGCATCGCGATGGGACGGCGCGGCACCGATGTCGCGCGCGAGGCCGCGGACCTGGTGCTGCTCGAGGACGACTTCGACTCGATCGTGAAGACCGTGCGCCTCGGGCGCCGCATCTACGACAACATCGAGAACGCCACCGGCTACCTGGTGGCCGTGCACATCCCCACCGCGGGCATGGCCGTGCTGCCGCTGCTGGCCGGATGGCCGATGATGTTCTTCCCGGTGCACATCGTGTTCATCGAGTTCGTCATCGACCCGGCCTGCTCGATCGCCTTCGAGGCCGAGCAGGAAGACGACGGCGTGATGCGGCGCCCGCCGCGGCCGCGCACGCGCCGGCTGTTCGACCGGCAGGCGCTGGCGATCGCCGCGCTGCAGGGACTCGCCGTGCTGGTGGCCACTGCCGGGGTCTATGGCGTGCTGCTGGCGATGGATCGCACGGCCGATGCCGCGCGTGCGGCGGCCTTCGCCTGCATCGTGTTCGGCAACCTGGGGCTGATCCTGTGCAACCGCTCGCGCACCGAGTCGATCCTGCGCACCTGGCGCCGGCCGAACCGCGCGATGGGCTGGGTGTTCGCCGGGACGCTGGCGGGCCTCGCCCTGGTGCTGACGGTGCCGCTGCTGCAGCGGCTGTTCCAGTTCGCCCCGATCGGCCTGGCCGAGGCGGCTGCGGCGCTGGGTGCGGCCCTTGCCGCGGTGGCGGTGAGCGAGGTGGCGAAGGCGGCGTTGCGCGGCAAGCCTGCGCCGCAGGCCTAGCGCACCGCCAGCACCGGCTTGATGCTGAGCCTGCGCATCAGCGTGTCGACCGCGACCCTGGCTTCGCGCTCGCCGGCATATGGCCCGAGATGCACCCGGTGCAGACCGCGCGACTGGTACACATGCGCGAGCTTCGCGGCATCGCCCAGCTCCGGACGGATGCGCCCGAGGAAGGTCTCGGCATTGTTGCGGTCGGCGAAGGCGCCCAGTTGCAGGAACACGCCGCCGCTCTCGGCCGCCAGCGGCAGCGCACCGGTCTTCGCCGGCAGGTCGGCGGCGGTGGACGGTGCGGCCGCGGGCGCGGTCGCTGCACGCCCGGCCGTTCCCGCAGGCGCAACCACGACCGCAGGCGGCTCGGGCAGGACCGCCTCGGCCAGGGGCGGCGGGGGCGGCAGCGGCGTGGTCGAGATCGTGCCACCCGCCGCCGCGCCTGCCGCCGCCCCCGGTGCCTGCGGCGCACGCGCCGCCTGGGTCGCGGGCGTGGCCGGCCAGTTCACGCCGGGTATCAGCTTCTCCACGTCCACCGTCGCGCTGCCGGCCTCGACATAGCCGAGCCGGAATGCCGCCGCATAGGAGAGGTCGATCAGCCGCTCGCCGATGAACGGCCCGCGGTCATTGATGCGCACGATGACCTGCCGCCCGTTGGCCAGGTTGGTGACGCGCACGTAGCTCGGGATCGGCAGGGTCGGATGGGCGCCGGTCATCTGGTACATGTCGTAGACCTCGCCCGACGACGTCTTCTGCGCGTGGTACCGCTTCCCGTACCAGGTGGCGATGCCGCGTGCGCGGTATGGTGTGCGTGCGGTCATCGGCGTGTAGCCGCGCCCGAACACGACGTAGGGACGATTGGCGAACCGGTGCAAGGGTTCGAGGCGCGGCTGCGCATCCGGGATGCTGGCGAGGTCCGGCGGCGGGTTGTCGCCGGGGCCGTCGTCGAGGTAGAACGCGCCGCCGCGGCGGGTGGCCGTCTTCGCCGGGGGACGCTCCGCGGGCGGCGTCGGCCTGGCCGAGGGTCCGGCCGCAGCCGTCGACCCCTCGGTGGCGGGTCCGGGCATGGCCGTGCCAGTCCCGGTGCCCGGACCGGTCGACGCGCACCCGGCCATGGCCAGTGCCGCAGCGGCGGCCGCCAGTGCGGCGAGCCCCTGCATCGGCGATCGTGCCGTCATGACTTGATCAGCTTGCGGTTGGTCGAGATGCTCATCAGCAGTCCGAACCCGAAGAATGCACTGACCAGCGCGGTGCCCCCATAGCTGATCAGCGGCAACGGCACCCCGACAACGGGAAGGATGCCCGACACCATCCCCATGTTCACGAACGCATAGGTGGCGAAGGTCATGGTGACCGACCCGGCGACCAGCCGGGTGAACACGGTCGGCGCGTTGACCGTGATGACCAGTCCGCGGGCGACCACCAGCAGGAACAGCAGAAGCAGGATCGCGTTGCCGAGCAGCCCGAACTCCTCGGAGTAAACCGCGAAGATGAAGTCGGTAGTGCGCTCGGGCAGGAAGTCGAGGTGGGTCTGGGTTCCTTCCAGCCAGCCCTTGCCGAACCAGCCACCCGAGCCGACGGCAATGGTCGACTGGATCGTGTGGTATCCGGCACCCAGCGGATCCTGGGTGGGATCGAGCAGGGTCAGCACCCGCGTGCGCTGGTAGTCGTGCATCACCGACCACAGCAGCGGCAGCGATGCCACGCCAGCCGCGCCCAGCACGAAGATCACCTTCCAAGGCAGACCGGCGAGGAACAGCACGTAGCAGCCCGACGAGGCGATCAGCAGCGCGGTGCCGAGGTCGGGCTGCTCCGCGATCAGGCCGACCGGCAGCACGAACAGCGCGGCCGCGATCGCGAAGTTCGACAGCTTCAGCGTCGACTCGTAGCGGTCGAAGTACCAGGCCAGCGCCAGCGGCAGCGCGATCCTCATCAGCTCGGACGGCTGGATGCTGATCACGCCCAGGTCCAGCCAGCGGCGCGCGCCGTTGCGCACGTCGCCGACCAGCGCGACCGCCACCAGCAGCGCCAGTGCCAGCAGGTAGGCCGGCAGCGCGAAGCGCAGCACCTGGGCCATTGGCGTGTTGGCCACGACCCACATGACGGCGAGCGCCACGCCGATGTTGAACAGCTTGCCCTCCATCCGGTCGAGGCTCTGGTTGGAGGCGCTGTACAGCGTGACCATCCCGACCGCGAGCAGCAGCGACACCGCGATCATCAGCGGCCCGTCGATGTGCGCCGTGCCCCGGCGCCAGAGCGTCTCAATCGCGTTCTGCACCGCTGCCCCCGCCGCTGGCACTGCCGTTGCCCCGGTTCGCCGGGCCGTCGATCGGCTTCACCGGCTGCCCGAGCAGGTAGAAGTCCATCACCGTGCGCGCGAGTGGCGCGGCATGGGCACCGCCGCCGCCGGCGTTCTCGACCAGCACCGCGAGGGCGATCCTGGGGTTGTCCGCCGGGGCATAGGCGACGTAGAGCGCATGGTCGCGGTGGCGCTCGTCGATCTTGCTCGCGTCATAGCGCTGCCCCTGCTTGATCGCGATCACCTGCGAGGTGCCCGTCTTGCCCCCGACCAGGTACTTCGCATCGGCGAACGCGCGGTGGCCGGTGCCGCCCGGCGTGTTCACGTCGATCATCGCCTGGTGCACGGTCTGCCAGTGCTCCGGCTTGAAGTCGAGCCGGCGCAGCGGCTGCGCGAGGACCTGCCTGAGCGTGCGTGAGGTCGCATCCTGGATGGTATTCACCAGGTGCGGGGCGAACACCTGTCCGCGGTTGGCGATGATGGCGGTCGCGTTGGCGAGCTGCAGCAGCGTGGTCACGTTGTAGCCCTGGCCGATGCCGATCGAGATGGTGTCTCCGACATACCACTTCTGCCGGAAGCGCCGCTGCTTCCATTCCTGCGACGGGTTGATGCCGATCGCCTCGCCCTCGAGGTCGAGCCCCGTGCGGGCGCCGAAGCCGAACTGGCGCATGAAGTTGCTGATCGTGTCGATGCCGAGGTCGAACGCGAGCTGGTAGTAGTAGGTGTCGCAGGAGATGACGATCGACTTGTGCATGTCGACGAAGCCATGCCCGCCCACCTTCCAGTCGCGGTACTGGTGCGAATTGCCGGGCAGCGTGAAGAAGCCCACGTCGTGGATGCCGTACTGGGGCGTGCGCTTGCCGAGCTGCAGCGCCGCGAGCGCCATGAACGGCTTGTAGGTGGAGCCGGGCGGATACTGGCCGGTCAGCGCGCGGTTGACCATCGGCCGGTCGGGGTCGTTGTTCAGTTCGTTCCAGGTCGCGGTGTCGATGCCGTCGATGAACAGGTTGGGGTCGAAGCCCGGCATGCTCACGAAGGCGAGCACGCCGCCGGTGGCCGGGTCGATCGCGACCAGCGCGCCGCGCCGCCCGCCGAACGCCTCCTCCGCCGCCTGCTGCAGGCGCAGGTCGAGGTGCAGCTGCAGGTTGTTGCCCGAGACCGGCGGGGTCCGCGCCAGCGTGCGCACCGCGCGGCCGCCGGAATCGACCTCGACCTGCTCCAGTCCGGTGATGCCGTGCAGTTCGCTTTCGTATTTCTGCTCCAGTCCGGTCTTGCCGATGTGCTCCGAGCCTCGATAGTTCGCCATCAGGCCGCGGGCTTCGAGCGACTCCACGTCCTTCGGGTTGATCCGCCCGATATACCCGACCACGTGCGAAGCCAGGGTCCCGTTCGGGTAGCGCCGGAACAGGCGTGCGTTGATCTCGACGCCGGGGAACCGGTAGCGGTTCGCCGCGAAGCGGGCGATCTCGTCGTCGGACAGGCGGGTGCGGATCGGGATCGCGCCGAGCTTGCGCGATTCGTCGAGCAGCCGCTTGAAGCGGCGCCGGTCCTTCGGCGCGATCTCGATCAACTGGGACAGCGACTCGATGGTCGCGTCGAGGTCGCGCACCAGGGACGGGTTGATCTCGAGCGTGTAGGCGGTGAAGTTGTGGGCGAGCACCGTGCCGTGGCGGTCGAGGATCAGGCCGCGGTTGGGCACGATGGGGACCAGCGAGATGCGGTTGGCCTCCGCCTGGGTGTGGTAGTGCTCGTGCTTCATCACCTGCAGGAACACGAAGCGGCCAAGCAGCACGGCGAACAGCGCCAGCACGAACAGGCCGGCGATGGCGGCCCGGCGCCTGAACTCCGAGCGTTCGCCTTCCAGGTTCTTCAGTTCGACGAGTTGCGGCATCGGGGCGATCGGGGGTCGGGTCGATCGGTATGTCTGGGGGCGAGGATCAGATCGGGTGTTCGGGGTCGATGCGCGGGCGCTGCGGCGCGAGCAGGACTATCCAGACGACCGGCCACAGCAGCGCGCCGGTGAACGGCGGCACGAACCACGTCCAGCCGGGGAACGCCGCGCCGCCTGCCAGCCGCACCAACAGTATCACCGCCTGCGCGGTGAGCAGTATCGGCAGTATCTGCAGTATGTGCTTGTCCGTGCTGAACATGCGCAGTCGCCGACGCAACAGCGTGGCACCGAAGGCGACCACCGTGTAGGCGAGCGCGTGCTGCCCGAACAGGCTGGCCTGCGAGACGTCCATCGCCAGGCCGAAGGCGAAGGCCACGCCGAAGCCGATCAGCCGGGGTTCGCGCACGATCCAGAACAGCAGCACCAGCGCGACGAAGTCGGGCTTGAGCCAGGCCCAGACGCCCTCCCATGGCAGCAGGTTGGCCACCAGTGCCAGCAGGAGCGTGAACCAGAGGAAGCCCGGCCTGACCGGGAGCAGCAGTTCCTGTCGCGGTCCCATGCTCACGCCCATGGCGATGATCCTTCCCGTGCGTCGCGCATCGTCGGTCAGCCACCTTTCCGGCCGCGCTTGCGCGGCGGGGCGGGTTCCTCGAAGCCGGGATTCTCCGGCAACGCGGTGGTCGCGGTGAGGACCAGCACCTGCCGGTAGCGATTCACGCCTGCCGCCGGCTGCGCGCTGATCCGGGCGAACATGAACGCGGCATTGCGCTCGACTTCCTGCACCGTCGCCACCGGCAGGCCGGCCGGGTAGGTGCCGTCGATGCCCGAGGTGATCAGCTTGTCGCCGGTCTGTATGTCGGCCGAGAACGGCATGAAGCGCAGTTCCAGCACGCCGTCTGAGCCGACGCCGAACAGCACGCCGCGCACGCCGCTGCGCATCACCTGCACCGGCACGGTCATGTCCTTGTCGGTGATCAGGGTCACCTGGCTTGCCCAGGGATAGACCCGGGTGACCTGCCCGACCAGCCCGGCGGCATCGACGACCGGTTGCCCGGCCACGACGTCATCGGTCATGCCCTTGCTGATGATCACGCGGCGCGTGAAGGGGTCGCGATGCGAGTAGAGGATCTCGGCGTAGACGGCCGACTGCGGGCCGCTGGCGCGCGTGTCCAGCAGGCCCCGCAGGCGGGCGTTCTCGAGCTCGAGCGCCTCCAGCCTGAGCAGTGCCGCGGCGTTCACCAGGTTCTGCTGCTCCAGCGTGTTGTTGCGCGCGGTCAGCTGTGCCTGGGTGGAAAAGAAGCCGGACATGCGTTCGAGCAGCCCCGCGGGGGCGAGCGCGACCCGCTGCAGCGGATAGACCACGGTCGCCACCACCTGCTGTATGTGGACGAGGTACCTGAACCGGCTGTCGGCCACGACCAGGGTCAGGGCGAGCAGCGAGAACAGCAGGAAGCGGGCGAAGGCGGTCGGGCCGCGGTTGAAGAAGGGTTGCTGCGCGTGTTCCATTCAGCGCGCCGGCAGGAGCGGGATCCCGCCGGCCGTTGCCGGCGGGGGAGGCGGGATCGCGCCGGCCGGTGCCGGGCAGGGGTGGAAACGGAGGTGGGCGCCGGTCTCAGTCACTGGTGAAGATCGACGAAACGCGGTCCATCTGCTCGAGCGCGAGCCCCGAGCCGCGCACCACGCAGGTCAGCGGGTCTTCCGCGCAGATCACCGGCAGGCCGGTCTCTTCCATCAGCAGGCGGTCGATGTCGCGCAGCAGGGCGCCGCCGCCGGTGAGCACCATGCCCTTCTCGGCGATGTCCGCGCCCAGTTCGGGCGGGGTCTGCTCGAGCGCGCTCTTCACCGCGCCGACGATCTGGTTCAGCGGTTCGGTCAGCGCCTCGAGGATCTCGTTGCTGGAGATGGTGAAGCTGCGCGGGATGCCCTCGGCCAGGTTGCGGCCCTTGACTTCCTTCTCGCGCACCTCGCTGCCCGGGAACGCGGAACCGATCTCCTTCTTGATCTCTTCCGAGGTCGTCTCGCCGATCAGCATCCCGTAGTTGCGGCGGATGTAGTTGATGATCGCTTCGTCGAACTTGTCGCCGCCCACCCGGACCGAACCGGCGTAGACGATGCCGCCGAGCGAGATCACGCCGACCTCGGTCGTGCCGCCGCCGATGTCGACCACCATCGAGCCGGTGGCTTCCTCGACCGGCAGGCCGGCGCCCAGCGCCGCGGCCATCGGTTCCTCGATCAGTTCGACCTTGCGCGCGCCGGCGCCATAGGCCGATTCGCGGATCGCGCGGCGCTCGACCTGGGTCGAGCCGCACGGCACGCAGATGACGATGCGCGGGCTCGGGCTGAAGATGCGCGAATCGTGCACCTTGCGGATGAAGTGCTTCAGCATCTGCTCGGTGATGGTGAAGTCGGCGATCACGCCGTCCTTCATCGGGCGTATGGCGGTGATGTTGCCGGGCGTGCGGCCCAGCATCTGCTTGGCCGCCAGGCCCACCTGCTGGATCACCTTCTTGCCGTTCGGGCCGCCTTCCTGGCGGATCGCGACGACCGAGGGTTCGTTGAGGACGATGCCCTTGCCACGCACCCAGATCAGGGTGTTTGCCGTGCCGAGGTCGATTGCGAGGTCAGTGGAGAAGTAGCCGCTGAGGAATCCGAACATTTATGGGGTGAATTCGCCTGGGTGCGCGTTTGGATGCGCGATTGGGTGCGCGCCGGGCTGCGCGGGGACGCGGGGACGCGGGGGGGATTCGCGGTGCGGTCCGGCAGACCGGTCGGGGGGACGGCCGGGAGTGCTGGATATCAACTACGTTATGATACCCCGGATCGTTACCGTCCAGCCCCCGTCACAGACCCCCGTTCCAATGTCGCTCTGCAAGGAAGACGTCCAGCGCATCGCGCATCTCGCGCGGCTCGCGATCACCGACGATGAAGCCAGGCGCACGCTCGCGCAGCTGAACGACATCTTCGGCATGATCGAGCGCATGCGCGCGGTCGACACCGAGGGCATCGAGCCGATGTCCCACCCGCTGGACGGGGCACAGCGATTGCGTGCCGACGCGGTCACCGACATCCCCGACCGCGAGCGCAACCTGGCCAATGCGCCGGCGCGGCAGGACGGCCTGTTCCTCGTGCCCCGCGTGATCGAGTGACCCGATGAGCGACGCCCTGCACCAGCTGCCGCTGGCGGAACTGGCGAAGCGGCTCGCTGCGCGCGAGCTGTCCGCGGTCGAGCTCGCGCGGCATTTCCTCGGCCGCATGGAGCGCCACCGCGGCCTGAACGCCTTCCTCGACGTCAGGCCCGAGGTGACGCTGGCGCAGGCGCAGGCGGCCGACGACCGGCGCGCCCGCGGCGAGGCCGGCGCGCTGCTGGGCATCCCGATCGCGCACAAGGACATCTTCGTCACCCGCGATTTCGCCTCCACCGCCGCCAGCCGGATGCTCGAGGGCTACATGAGCCCGTTCGACGCCACCGTGGTCGACCGGCTGGCGAAGGCCGGCATGGTGACCCTGGGCAAGGTCAACTGCGACGAGTTCGCGATGGGTTCGTCGAACGAGAACAGCGCCTACGGCCCGGTGCTCAACCCCTGGGACGCTGCCGCCGTGCCGGGCGGCTCCTCCGGCGGCTCGTCGGCGGCCGTCGCGGCGCGCATCGCCCCGGTCGCCACCGCCACCGACACCGGCGGGTCAATCCGCGAGCCGGCGGCGTTCTGCGGCATCACCGGCACCAAGCCCACCTACGGCCGTCCGTCGCGCTGGGGCATGATCGCCTTCGCCTCGAGCCTGGACACCGCGGGCCTGATGACCGTGTCGGCGGAAGATGCCGCCTGGGTGCTGTCGGCGATGTGCGGCTTCGACCCTAACGATTCCACCAGCGTCGACCGCCCGGACGAGGACTTCGCGCGCGACCTCGCATGGCCGGTGCAGGGCCTGCGCATCGGCGTGCCGAAGGAATTCTTCGCGCCCGGACTGCAGCCCGATGTCGAGCGCGCTGTGCGCGCGGCGCTCGAGACCTATCGCTCGATGGGCGCGACCCTGGTCGACATCTCGCTGCCCAATGCCGAGCTCGGCATCCCGGTCTACTACGTCGTGGCGCCGGCCGAGTGCAGCTCGAACCTGTCGCGCTTCGATGGCGTGCGCTACGGCCATCGCGCGAAGGACCACGGCGACCTCGCGGACATGATCAAGCGTTCGCGTGCCGAGGGGTTCGGCCCAGAGCCCAAGCGCCGGATCCTGATCGGCACCTACGTGCTGTCGCACGGCTACTACGACGCCTACTACATCAAGGCGCAGCAGGTGCGCCGGCTGATCGCCAACGAGTTCCAGCAGGCGTTCACGCAATGCGACGTGATCGCCGGGCCGGTGACCACCAGCGTCGCCTTCGGCTTCGGCGAGAAGGCGGCCGACCCGGTGTCGATGTACATGTCCGACCTGTACACGATCCCCGGCAGCCTGGCCGGCGTGCCCAGCGTGAGCATTCCCTGCGGCTTCGGCGACGGCGCCAATGCCTCGCGCCCGGTCGGGCTGCAGCTGATGGCCAACTACTTCGACGAGGCGCGGCTGCTCGGCGTCGCGCACCAGTACCAGCTGGCGACCGACTGGCATCGCCGGGTGCCGGCGGCCTTCGCCGCCTGAGCCGGCCCGGACGACAACCACCATGGCACGCACATCCCGTTCGGACTACAGCGGCTGGCAGGTCGTCATCGGCCTCGAGACGCATGCCCAGCTGTCCACCGCCAGCAAGATCTTCTCCGGCGCATCGACCGCGTTCGGCGCCGAGCCGAACACCCAGGCGAGCGTGGTCGACCTCGCGCTGCCCGGCGTGCTGCCGGTGCTCAACCGCGGCGCGGTCGAGCGGGCGATCCGCTTCGGGCTGGCGGTCGGCGCGACCATCGCCCCGCGCAGCGTGTTCGCGCGCAAGAACTACTTCTATCCCGACCTGCCCAAGGGCTACCAGATCAGCCAGTACGAGATCCCGGTGGTGCAGGGCGGCTCGCTCGCCTGCATCGTCGAGGGCAAGGGCTTCGAGCCGTATGCGAAGACCGTGCGCCTCACGCGCGCGCACCTCGAGGAAGACGCTGGCAAGTCGCTGCATGAAGACTACTCGGGCATGAGCGGCATCGACCTCAACCGCGCCGGCACGCCGCTGCTCGAGATCGTCACCGAGCCGGACATCCAGGTCGACGACATCGAGCAGGCGGCGAGCGAGGCGGTCGCCTATGCGCGCGCGCTGCATTCTCTGGTCACCTGGCTCGGCATCTGCGACGGCAACATGCAGGAAGGCTCGTTCCGCTGCGACGCGAACGTCTCGGTGCGCCGGCCGGGCGCGCCGCTGGGCACGCGCTGCGAGATCAAGAACCTGAACAGCTTCCGCTTCATGCACCAGGCGATCGTGCACGAGGCCAGGCGCCAGGTCGACCTGATCGAGGCCGGCGACCGGGTGGTGCAGGAAACCCGGCTGTACGATCCCGACCGCGACGAGACCCGCTCGATGCGCAGCAAGGAAGACGCGATGGACTATCGCTACTTCCCCGATCCCGACCTGCTGCCGCTGGAGATCGACGCGGCCTGGATCGAGCGGGTGCGTGCCGGACTGCCGGAGCTGCCGGCGGCGATGCGGGCGCGTTTCGTCTCGTCGCTCGGACTGTCCGACTACGACGCAGGGCTGCTCACCGGCGATGCCGCCACGGCGCGCTACTTCGAGGACGTCGTCGCTGCGTTGCCCTGCGGGCAGGCGAAGCTCGCCGCCAACTGGGTCAACGGCGACGTGTCGGCCGCGCTCAATGCAGCCGGGATGGCGATGGCCGGATGTCCGGTGACCGCCGCGCAACTGGCCGGGCTGCTGGCCCGGGTGGCCGACGGCACGATCAACCAGAAGACCGCGAAGGAGGTGTTCGCCGTGCTCTGGTCGGGCGAGGCGGCCTCCGCCGATGCGGTGATCGACAGCCGCGGGCTGCGCCAGATCTCCGATGCTGGCGCGCTGGTCGCGATCGTCGATGCGGTGCTCGCCGCCAACCCGAAGTCGGTCGAGGAGTTCCGGGCCGGCAAGGAGAAGGCGTTCAATTCGCTGGTCGGGCAGGTGATGAAGCAGAGCCGCGGCAAGGCGAACCCGCAGCAGGTCAACGACATCCTGCGCGAAAAGCTCGCCGGTTAGTCCGAAAGGACCAATCGGTCCCGCCGTGCCCGTTGCCACGACGCGGGATTGGTGGAATCCACGGTCGATTCCTGCCGTGCGGCCCTGGGCACGTTGAACGCCAACACCCCGGGTTCGGTCGGTTCCGGCCGGCGCGAGATCAACTGGGACGGCGTGCCCGCTGCATCCTCCGACCCGAATCCGTTCGCCGGGAACTTCTTCCACGCGAACGTCGCCGGGCGTGCGCGCGGCGTCGAGTTCACCACGCCGGGCAGCGGCTTCCTGGTCAGCGCAGCGGCGGGGGGCGTCACTCTGTTCAGCCGCAACGTTCGGGTCGGCGGCAACGGTTCGCTGTCCTTCCTCGGCCTCCAGGCCGATGCCGGCGAGCGCATCGCCCGCATCCGGCTGACCAGCGGCAATGCGGCGCTGCTTGCCAACAGCGACTACGGGCCGGGTGCCGACGGTGTCGTGATGGACGACTTCATCTACGCCGAGCCGATCGCGGCCGCGGTGGTGCCGGTGCCGGCCAGCGCGCTGCTGCTCGGTGGCGGGCTGCTGTCGATCGCGGGCCTGGGCTGGAAGCGCCGGTCGAACCAGGGACCAGGCGCCGCCTGAACCCGCGTCATCGTGCCGGAAGGTCGATGCCGACGCAGGTGCGGCCGGCCTCTGAAGCGGCTGTCGCCGTTCCACCGTGGGCGACCGCGATCGAGCGCACGATGGCCAGCCCGAGGCCGGCACCCTCGGTGTCGTGCTGGCGTGAACTGTCGCCCCGGTAGAAGCGGTCGAACATCCGGGCGAGCACTTCAGGGGCCACGGTCTCGCCCTGGTTGCACACCGACAGGCGGATGCAAGGCATGCCGCCCGCGGACGGCGGCGGCGAGGGTTCGATGGCCACGCGCACCACGCTGCCTGCCGCCGCATGGCGGATCGCGTTGGACACCAGGTTGGCCAGCGCGCGCACCAGCAGCGAACGGTCGCCGGGAACCGTCGCGGCGCCCTCGACGGCGAGCCCGAGGTGCTGCTCGGTGGCGAGCGCCTCGTAGAACGACAGCACCTGGCGCGCCATGTCCTGCAGGTCGACCGCATCGCGCACCGGCTGCGCCAGTCCGTGCTCCGACTTGGCGAGGAACAGCATGTCGGAGACCATCCGCGCCAGGCGCTCGAGTTCCTCCGAATTGTTCGCCAGCACTTCCCGGTAGTCGTCCGCGCTGCGCGCCCGCGACAGGCCGACCTGGGTCTGCGTCATCAGGTTGCTGAGCGGCGTGCGCAGTTCATGCGCGAGGTCGCTCGACAGCTCGCTCAGCCGGCGGAACGAATCCTCGAGCCTCGCCAGCATGTCGTTCAGCGTGCGCGCGAGGTCGGCCACCTCGACCGGCAGGTCGCCCGAGGTGAGCCGCCGATCGAGCCGGGATGCCGTGACCCCTTCGGCTTCGCGCCCCAGCCGGCGCAGCGGGGCGAGGCCGCTGCGCGCGGCGATCCAGCCGAGCAGTCCGGTGGCGAGCACCGCGATGGCGACGAACGTCCACAGCGTGCGCCGGAACGACTGCATGTAGTGATCGTGGTGCGCGGTGTCGACGCCGATGGTCACGCGGAACGGGCGCCGGTCGGGCAGGCCGCTAGGCAGTTCGCGCGACAGGCCGCGGAAGGTGCGGCCTTCATGGGTCCACTGGACCGGCAGGGCAGTGCCATGGTCGGCATGGCCGGGCACCGACGGGTCGTGGGGGTGCGCATGCGCATGCACGGGTGCCGCGGGCCGTGGCGAGCCGTCCGGTCGCGCCGGAGCCGCCGCGGGTGCCGTCCGGGCGGCCGGCGAGCTGAACCAGATGCGCGCCTCGCCGTCCTCGATGCGCACGGCAAGGTCGTCATGCCCGACCAGCATCGCGCCGAACAGCGCGTCGAGGCGCTCGAGGTCGGCGGGGCTGCGCACCGAAGCGAGCAGCGACGCGCTGGTGGTGAACTTGCCTTCGGCCAGGTCATGGTCCAGTTCGACGAAGTGCCGCTCCACCGATGCGCCGATCAGTTGCCCGAGCGCGAGCAGCACCGCGGTCGAGCCGGCCACGAACAGCAGCGTGATGCGCAGCGTGAGCGAGACCGAGGCCGGAGCGTGCGCGGGACGCCTGACGTCCGGGGACGGGATGGCTACGCGCCGGGCATCCATCCGGTTCAGGATCCGTCCTCGAGCACGTAGCCCATGCCGCGCAGCGTACGGATGAGCTTGGGCTCGTAGGCGTCGTCGATCTTCGCGCGCAGGCGGCGGATCGCCACCTCGACCACATTGGTGTCGCTGTCGAAGTTCATGTCCCACACCTGCGAGGCGATCAGCGACCGCGGCAGCACTTCGCCGCGCCGGCGCATCAGCAGTTCGAGCAGCGCGAACTCCTTGCCGGTGAGCTCGATGCGCTGCCCGGCGCGCACCGCGCGGCGGCGGATCAGGTCGAGTTCGAGGTCGGCCACCCTCAGGCTGGTGGATTCGGCCATCGGCGTGCGCCGGCGCAGCAGCGTGCGTACCCGCGCCAGCAGTTCGGTGAACGCGAACGGCTTCACCAGGTAGTCGTCGGCGCCGAGTTCGAGGCCGCGCACCCGGTCCTCTACCTCGTCGCGCGCGGTGAGAAACAGCACCGGCAGCTGGTGGCCGGCCTCGCGCAGCGTCTTCACCAGGGTCCAGCCGTCCAGCCTGGGCAGCATCACGTCGACGATCGCGAGGTCGAACGCTTCCGCGAGCAGCAGGTGCAGTCCGTCCGCGCCGTCGCGGGCCACCTCGGCGGCGAAGCCTGCTTCACGCAGGCCCTGCCGCAGGTAGTCGCCGGTCGGGACTTCGTCCTCGACGATCAGGATCTTCACTGCCCGATGCCTGCGTTGCTTCGCGGCCCGGCGACAGTCGTGGTGGCAGGTTTCGTGGCACGCTCCCATGCGTTCTGCGCAGCCTCCGATTCTGCCGCAGCGCGGGCCGGAGCCGCTGCCCGCCAGGCCAGATTACGCTTTTGTAATCGCCGGGTCATCGCCGGGCCGGGGTGGGCACCGCATGCTTGCAGGCATGAGAGTCCTTCCGGCTGCCGCGATGATCCTCGTCCTCCATGCCGCCGCTGCTGCCGTGCCGGCGGCCGCCAGCGCCGCCACGGACGGCGCGGGCACTCTGCGTGCTGCGGTCGACCGTGCCGCGCGGCTCGACCCGCTGCTGCGCACGCTCGATGCGCGCGCGGACGAGGTCGATGCCAGCCGGACGGCGGCAGCCGCGCTGTTCCCGGGTGCGCCCGTGCTGGGGGCCAGCCTGCGCCGCGACCGGCCCGACCGCGACCTCGGGCGAAACGAGGTCGAGTTCGAGGTCGGACTGCTGCTGTGGCTGCCCGGGCAGCGCGCGCTGCGCCAGCAGCTCGCCGGCGACGAAGGCACCGGGCGCGATGCGGCCGTGGTCGATGCCCGGCTGCAGGTCGCTGGCCGGGTGCGGGAAGCGTTGTGGGCGCTGGCGTTCGCGCGCCTGGACGAAACGGCGGCCAGGCGGCGCATCGGCACGGTCGAGCGCCTGGTCGCGGATGTCGAGCGGCGTGTCGCGGTGGGCGTGCTCGCGCGCGCCGACCTGCTGCTCGCACGCGCCGAAGCAGCGGCCGCGCGCGGCCTCCTGATCGAGGCCGGTGCCCGGGTGGAGCAGGCGCTGCAGGCCTGGCGCGCGCTCACCGGCGACGGTCTGCTGCCGGTGTCCTGGGTCGAGGCCGAGGCCGAGGCCGGCGGGTCCGTGCGTGCGTCCGGCAGCGCCGCGCATCCGTCGGTGGTGGCCGCGCTGGGCGAGGTCGACCTCGCGCGTTCCCGCCTGAAGCTGGCGAGCGAGTCCACGCGCGACCCGCCGGAGATCGGCCTGCAGCATCGCAGCGACCGCGAGGCCACCGGCGCGGACCACCGGAACTCGATACGGGTCGCGCTGCGCGTGCCGCTCGCGACCGATGCGCGCAACCGGCCGCGCATCGCCGCAGCGAACACCGAGCGGGTACGTGCCGAGTCCGCACTGTTGCAGGTGCAGCGGCGGATCGAGGCCGACACTGCGCGCGCCCGGGCGGAACTCGATGCGGCCCGCGCCCAGGAAGCCAACGCGCGCGAGCGGCTGCGCGACGCGGGCGAACATCTCGCGCTGGTGCGTCGCGCCTTCGACCTGGGCGAACAGTCGCTGGTGGCGATGCTGAGGGCGCTCGCCCTGGCCGACGAGGCGCAGGCCGACCTCGACCGGCAGGTGGCCGCGCGCGACCGCGCGACCGCGCGCATCAACCAGGCGGCGGGGGTGCTGCCGTGAGCCGGGCGATGCCGTGCGCGGCGCTGCTGCTGTTGCTGGCCACGCTCGTGCAGCTGGCCGGCCCCTCCGCGGTGCACGCCCACTCCGAGGCGGCACCTGCCGCCGCCGGTCCGGCCGCGGCTTCGGTGCTCGAGCCACGGGTGGAGGCGGCCTCGCCCGATGTCGAACTGCTGGGCATCGTCGAAGGAACGCGGCTCACCGTGTACCTCGACCACTATGCGACCAACGTACCGATCGATGGCGCCAAGGTCTCGCTCGAACGCAACGGTGAATCGTTCGACGCGCAGCCCGCCGGGGACGGCACCTATCGGTTCGACCTGCCCTGGCTTGCGACACCCGGGTCGCATGCCCTGCTGTTCACGGTGATCGGCGCCGACCTGTCCGACCTGCTCACTGCGACGCTCGAGATCCCGGCGCCTTCGGGCGGGTCCGCCGCCGCCGCAGGCGGCCTGCAGGCGCACCTGTCGTGGTGGCCCGGCCTGCAGCCGCGGTACTGGATCGCCGCGGTGCTCGGGACGCTGGCGCTGCTCGCCTTCGCGGTGATCGCCCTTTCGTCGCGTCGCCGCCGTGCGCCGACGACCCTCGCCGCGCGCCTGCTCCTGGCCGCCTGCGCGCTGTCGCTCGTGGAACGGCCGGTCCATGCACACGAGGCCGCGCCCGCGCCTGCGGCGGGCAATCCGAAGCAGCCCTCGCGCCTGCCCGACGGCAGCGTGTTCGTGCCGATGCCGGCGCAGCGTGCGATCGGCCTGCGCACGCAGGTCGGCGAGACCGGCAGCGTCGCCCTGTCGTTCGAGCTCGCGGGAACCGTGGTGGCCGATCCGGCGGCCAGCGGCCTGGTGCAGGCCCCGGTCGCCGGACGCATCGAGCCGGGGCCGGCCGGGCTTCCGCATCCCGGCCAGCGCGTGGCGCGCGGTGCGGTCCTGGCCTGGCTGGTGCCCACCGTCGGCGTCGTCGAGCGTTCCGCGCGCCAGGCGGAGCTGGCCGACCTCGACGCCCGGATCGAGATCGCCCGCGCGCGCAGCGAGCGCTACGGACAACTGGCCGGCAGCATCCCGCAGCGTGACATCGATGCCGCGCGCACCGAAGCCGGATCGCTGGTGCAGCGGCGCGAGGCGATGGCCGCCGGGCTGTCGACGCGCATCGCGCTGGTGGCGCCGGTGTCCGGCATGGTGTCGGCCGCCAATGGCGCCAGTGGCCAGGTGGTCGATGCGCGCGACCTGCTGTTCCGCATCGTCGATCCGTCGCGGCTGATGGTGGAGGCGCTGGGCTACGACGCATCCCAGGCTGCGGGCGTGACCGGCGGCAGTGCGGTCGCGGCGGACGGGCGCGCCGTGCCGCTCGCCTGGGTCGGCGCCGCCGGCCAGCTGCGCGAACAGGCGTTGCCGATGCTGTTTCGCGTCGGCGCCGGTGCACCGCCGCTGGTGGTGGGCGAGCGGCTGCGCGTGATCGCGACCACGCGCGCCACGCGCACCGGCATCGTCCTGCCGGCGGCGAGCCTGGTCCGCGTAGCGAACGGCGAGACCGTGGTCTGGGTGCAGGCCTCGGCGGAGCGGTTCGTGCCGGCACGCGTGGCCGCCTCGGCCCTCGATGCCGGGCGCGTGGTGGTCACCGCCGGCCTGCAGCCCGAGCAGCGGGTGGTGACCGTATCGGCCAGCCTGCTCGCGCAGATCCGCTGACCGGTCGACCATGTTCGATACCCTGATCCAGGCCAGCCTGCGCCAGCGCCTGTTCGTGCTGGTGTTCGCGCTGGTGCTGACGGTCACCGGGCTGCTCACGCTGCGCGGACTGCCGGTGGACGTGTTCCCCGACCTCAACCGGCCGACGGTGACGCTGATGACCGAGGCCGAAGGGATGGCGCCCGAGGAGGTCGAGCAGCGGGTGAGCTTCCCGCTGGAGACCGCCTTCGGCGGCCTGCCCGGCGTGCTGCGCGTGCGCTCGGTGTCGAGCGCCGGGCTTTCGATCGTCTACGTCGAGTTCGACTGGGGCACCGACATCTACCGCAACCGGCAGCTGGTGGCCGAGCGCCTGGGCACCGTCGCCAGCCAGCTGCCGCCGCGGGTGGTGCCGACGCTCGGGCCGGTCGCCTCCATCATGGGGCAGGTGATGCTGGTCGCGCTGCAGGGCGAGCCCGGCAAGGCCGATGCGATGCAGGTGCGGGAGGCCGCCGACTGGGTGGTACGGCCCCGCCTGCTCACCATCCCGGGCGTGGCACAGGTGATCGCGATCGGCGGCGAGGTTCGCCAGTACCGCATCGTCCCCGACGTGCGCCGGATGCGCGACCTGGGCGTGACGCTGGCCGAGATCGAGGCGGCTGCCCGCGGCTTCGCGACCAACACCAGCGGCGGTTTCGTCGAACGTGGCGCGCGCGAGGTGATGCTGCGCAACGTCACCCGCACCACGTCGCTCGACGACCTGGCCGGGCTGCCGGTCAAGGTGCGCAACGGCACCCCGGTGCTGCTGCGCCAGGTGGCCGAGGTGGGCTTCGCCGCGCGTACCAAGCGGGGCGATGCCGGCTACGGTGGCGAGCCTGCGGTGATCCTGTCGGTGGAGAAGCAGCCGCAGGTGGATACGGTCCGGCTGACCGCGGACGTCGAACGTGCGCTGGCGGAACTCGGGCGGTCGCTCCCGGCTGGCGTGCACGTGAAGAGCGTGCTGTTCCGGCAGGCCGACTTCATCGAGCGTGCGATCGGCAACGTGGAGCGCGTGCTGGTCGAGGCCGCGCTGGCGGTGCTGATCGTGCTGTTCGCCTTCCTGCTCAACGTGCGGACCACGGCCATCTCGCTGGTTGCGATCCCGCTGTCGCTGCTGGTCACCGTGCTGGTGTTCCAGGCGCTCGGCCTGTCGATCAACACGATGACCCTGGGCGGCATCGCGATCGCGATCGGCGAACTGGTCGACGACGCGATCGTCGACGTCGAGAACGTGCTGCGCCGGCTGCGCGAGAACCGCGCCCTCGCCAGCCCGCTGCCGGCGCTGCAGGTCGTGGCCTCGGCATCGGTCGAGATCCGCTCCTCGATCGTCTACGCGACGGCCATCGTGGTGCTGGTGTTCCTGCCGCTGTTCGCCCTGTCGGGCATCGAAGGGCGGCTGTTCACGCCGCTGGGCATCGCCTACGTGATGTCGATCCTCGCCAGCCTGCTGGTCGCGGTGACGGTCACGCCCGTGCTCTGCTACCTGCTGCTTGCCCGGGGCAAGGGGCCGGCCGTGCTCGACCGTGGCGACAGCGCGCTGGTGCGCCGGCTGAAGGCCTGGGACGGCCGTGCGCTGGAATGGTCGTTCGACCGGCCGCGGGTGGTGCTGTCGATCGCGGTCGTGCTGGTGGTCGCGGCGCTGGCCAGCGTGCCCTGGTTCGCCCGTTCCTTCCTGCCCCAGTTCAACGAGGGCACCCTGACCATCAACCTGCTGCTCGATCCCGGAACGTCGCTCGCCGAGTCGAACCGCATCGGCGTGCTTGCCGAGCGCCTGCTGCTGCAGGTGCCGGAGGTGCGGCAGGTCGGCCGGCGCACCGGCCGTGCGGAGCTGGACGAGCATGCGGAAGGCGTGCATTCGTCCGAGATCGAGGTCGACCTCGAACCTTCGGCGCGCAGCCGGGTGGACGTGGTGGCCGACATCCGCAGCCGGCTGGCGGTGCTGCCGGTGGCGGCCAACGTCGGGCAGCCGATCTCGCACCGGCTCGACCACCTGCTGTCGGGCATCCGCGCCGAGGTGGCGGTGAAGATCTTCGGCGACGACCTCGACACGCTGAACGCGCTGGCGGCGCAGGTCCAGGCCCGGCTGTCGACGGTGCCGGGGCTGGTCGACCTGCAGACCGAGAAGCAGGTGCGCGTGCCGCAGCAGCGGGTGCGCATCGATCCGCAGCGCGCCGCGGCCTACGGCATCGCGCCGGCCGAGGTGGCGCGCGCGCTGCAGGTGATGGCCAACGGCGAGGTGCTGTCGCAGGTGAACGACGGCGTGCGCCGCTTCGACGTCGTGCTGCGTCTGGCCGATGCCGACCGTACGCTCGAGGGCCTGGGTGCGCTTCCGGTGGAGACGCCGTCCGGCCCGGTGCCGCTCGAACGGCTGGCCGTCATCGAGGATGGCGACGGGCCCAACCAGGTCGGGCGGGAGAGCGCACGTCGCAGGATCGTCGTGTTCGCCAACACCAGCGGGCGGGATACCTCGGCCATCGTCGACCGCGTGCGTGCCGAACTGGAAGCGGTGCAGATGCCCGAAGGCTACTTCACCGTGCTCGAAGGACAGTTCCAGGCGCAGGAGGCCGCGGCGCGCCGCATCGCGATCCTGGCGCTGGTGTCGCTGCTGCTGGTCTTCGCGGTGCTCTACAGCCGCTACCGCTCGGCGGTGCTCGCCGCGATCGTGATGGCCAACGTGCCGATGGCGATGGTCGGCGGCATCGCCGCGCTGTGGATCGCCGGCGGGGAACTGTCGATCGCCAGCCTGGTAGGCTTCGTCACGCTCGCCGGCATCGCGGCGCGCAACGGCATCCTGAAGATCAGCCACTACATCAACCTCGCGCTGCACGAGGGCGAGGTGTTCGGGCGCGCGCTGGTGATGCGCGGCAGCCTGGAGCGGCTGACCCCGGTGCTGATGACCGCGCTGACCGCGGCCGTCGCGCTGTCGCCGCTGCTGGTCGGCGCGGACGAGCCGGGCAAGGAGATCCTGCACCCGGTGGCGGTGGTGATCTTCGGCGGGCTGGCCAGCGCCACGCTGCTCGACACGCTGGTGACGCCGGTGATGTTCCTGCGCTGGGGCCGGCGCCCGCTCGAGCGGCTGCTGCAGACCCGGCGCGATGAGCGGTTCTGATCGTGCGATGCCGCACGCCAACCAGGCAACGAATCGCAAGGAGGAGTACCGATGGACAGACGCAGCTTGACGATCGCGCTCGGCGCAGTGCTGCTGCACGGCCCGGCGCTCGCCCATACCAGCGCCGAACTGGCGAACCGGCGCGGCCCGAACGGCGGCCAGATGCGCGCGACCCCGGCGCTGCACCTGGAACTGGTGGCGAGGGCGGACGAACTGGTGCTGCACGTCTACGACCATGACGACAGGCCGGTCTCCACCAAGGGGGCGACCGGCCGCGCGACCGTGCTGCTGGGCGCGGAGCGCAGCGAGGTACGGCTGGAGCCGTTCGGTGCCAACGGCCTGCGCGCGACGGGCAGGTTCGCGCCGGACCCGAAGCTGCGGGTGGCTGTCACCCTGACCCTCGCCGATGGAAAGCCGCAGCAGGAACGCTTCGAACCGTTCCGTCCGCTGCCCGCGAAGAAGTAGCCGATCCACCCCACGACCCAAGGAGCACATGATGACCCCGACCCTGTCACGCAACCCCTCCCTCCCTGCGATCGTCGCCGCCACGGCAGTGGCGGGCATCCTGGCCATGCTGCCGGCCGCCCCCGCCTCCGCCCAGCAGGACCATGGGGCACACGGCGCCCAGGGGGCCGCCGGCAAGGGCGCGGCCACGGTCACGGCCTCCACCCGCGAGTACCAGGCCGTGAACGATCGCATGCACCGTGCGATGGCCATCCCGTTCACCGGCGATGCCGACGTCGATTTCGTGCGCGGCATGATTCCCCACCACCAGGGCGCGATCGACATGGCCCGGGTGGTGCTCAAGCACGGCAAGGATCCCGAGACGCGCAAGCTGGCCGGCGAGATTATCAAGGCGCAGGAAGCCGAGATCGCCTGGATGCAGGCCTGGCTGAAGAAGCGCGGCAGGTAGCCCCTGGGGAGCAGTGCCGGCGCCGGCGCGGATGGCACAATGCGGGCCACGAGGAGGAGTTGCCGATGGCCCGCACGTTGATCAGGAATGCCAGCATCGTCACCGTCGATGACACGCTGGGCGAACTGCCCGCCGGCGACATCCTGGTGGAGGACGACGTTATCGCCGCGGTCGCGCCGTCGATCGATGCCGCCGATGCGCTGGTGGTGAACGCTACCGGCATGGTCGCGATCCCGGGGCTGGTCAACAGCCACATCCATACCTGGGAGATCGCCCTGCGCGGCATCGGCGCCGACTGGGTGAGTTCGCGCGACTATTTCGGCACGCTGCACGGCAACCTCACGCACCGCTTCGAGGCCGAGGACAACCGCGTGGTGAACCTCGCCGGGGCGCTGGCGCAGGTCGACGGCGGCACCACGACGATCCTCGACTGGTGCCACAACCTGCGCCATCCGGACATGTCCGATGCGGCGATAGACGGGCTGGAGGCGTCCGGCATCCGTGCGGTGTTCGGGCATGGCACCGCGAAGCCGATGTACGAGGACAAGTCGGCGGCGAAGTCGTACACCGAGATCGGCCAGCCGCGGTCCGAGGTGCATCGCCTGCGCACCGGCCGGCTCGCCTCCGATGCGCGCCGCGTCACCATGGCGCTGGCCATACTCGGCCCCGACTGGAGCACCTATGAAGTGACCGAGTCGGACATCCGGCTGGCGCGCGAATACGGCCTGGTGAACAGTGCCCATACCTACGGCCGCCCCGGCAAGCGGGTGGCGCCCGACGGCATGTGGCGGCTGCAGAAGGCCGGGCTGCTCGGCCCGGACCACAACGTGGTGCACGGCAACTGCCTCGGCGACGACGAACTGAAGATGATCATCGACGCCGGATGCTCGACCTCGGCGACCTGTACGGCCGAGATGATGAACTGCGAGTACCCGGCGCTGCTCGGCCGGGTCGAGCGGTTCGGGGGCGTGCCGGCGATCGGCACCGACGTCGATCCCTACTTCAACGCGTCGATGCTGGCCGAGATGCGCCGCTGCTTCTTCCAGCAGCGCGAACTCGACAACATCGCGGCCGCCAAGGCGGGCAGGCATCCGCCGCCGGCCCATGCGACCACCACGCGCTCGGTGCTGCGCTGGGCGACGATGGGTGGCGCGCGCGCGCTTCGCCTTGAGCACCGGATCGGCTCGATCACGCCGGGCAAGCAGGCGGACATCGTGCTAGTGCGCACCGGCGACCTCAACATGTTCCCGGCGCTGCCCGGGGGCGACCCGGTGCATGCGGTGGTGATGAACGCCGAGACCGCGAACATCGACAGCGTGATGGTCGGCGGCCGGTTCCTGAAGCGCCACGGCCGCCTGCTGTATCCCGACCTGCAGATGCGCCGGCTGAAGGACGAACTGCTCGGCGTGCGCGAGCGGGTGATGGCACGCGGAACCTACTCCTACCGCCCGGTGGCGGCCGGCGAGCGCATCCATTCCTGAACCGGCTGCGCCGCGAGGTGCCCGCGGTCGCGGTGCCCCGCCATGCCGGGCGGCGCGCCGGGCAGGATCAGGCCGTGGCGCCGGCGGTCGACGCCGCGTCGTCCACGGGGGACGCGGCGCCGCCCCGGGCTTCGACACGGGTGTCGCCGCTGCAGATCGCCGACATCAGCTTCGCGCAATCGAGGAGCTGCACTAGCGCCGGCGTGTTGCCGAGGCGGGTCGCCTGCTGCGCATCGATCACCGACACGACCCAGGGTGCGAACGTGCCCATGCCTTCCGGCGTCGGATGAACATGGTCGTGCGCGACGTCGAGCACCGTCGTCACGTCGTCCACCCGCAGCGCGAACGCCGGCAGTTCCTTGCGCACCGTCGAGCGCAAGACGATCAGCAGGCTGTCCGTGCCTTCGGCGCGGTCGGCCATGCCGAACAGGCGCCGGGCGCAGATCACCGGCACCACGCGCGCGTCGCTGCCGGACTCCCGGCCTGCGCCGACCTCGACCAGGCCGAGCGCGGCCCCGCTTGCGCCCGGGGTACGCGCCAGGCCGCGCGTCGGGATCGCATCGATCACCTCGTAGGCAGGCAGTGCATAGAGCATGCCGCCGACATCGAACACGGCGACCTCGATGGTCGGCGTGCCCAGCGCGAACGCGACCGGCTGCAGTTCCACCGCTTCCTCGCTGGCGCGGCAGTCCGATGCCGTGCCCAGCCGTACGCCGACGACCACCTCGACGCCGTTGTCGTATCGATCGGAGCCCTTGAATTCCCGATAGCCCGGCGCCTTCACGCGCGTGCAGGCATAGTGGATGCCTTCATGTTCGACGAAACCCGACCTGCCCCGGAAGCCGTCAGCCAGGCTGCGGGCCAGCGCGGCATCGGTGGATGCGATCATCTCGCCCCGGGCGCCCATGAAGGCGGCCGCACCCTGCAGGCCGGCCATGATGTCGCGCAGCATCGCCGGGAACTCGGTCGCTGCATTGAACACGACCGCGATGCCGCCGGCCGGCACGCCGCCGGCCGAGCGCACCGCGGCGAGGTAGACATAGGTCGGACCGGCGCCGTGCATGGCCGTGTCCTCGAACGGCGTGACTGCGTACTGCAGGGAGTCGCGCAGCGACGACACCGAGGACAGCCATGAATCGGGCACCGAGGTCCCGTGCAGGCCGCCGCCATCGGTCGGCGATCCCGCGTTCGACACCGCGCGCACCGTGCCCCGCGCATCGAACGCGACCAGCCGGGTGTACACGGTGTACAGGCCGTTGATGTAGTCGAGCACCTGCGCCAGCCGGGCATCGGCCTGCGGGTCGGACGGGCCGGACAGCGCCTCGCGCAGCACCGGTGACAGCGCCCACCAGCGGACGTCGTTCGCGCGTTCGTACAGGTTGCGGTCCATGATGTCGCCGGCGAGCCTCGCCAGCTCCCGCGTCTGGCGTCGCGCGCGTGCGACGGCGGTGCGGTGGATGTCGTCCAGCCCGAGCCGCGCCCGCTCGCGGGTGTGCTGCCCCGCTTCGTTCACCTGCTTGAGCACCGCCTTCAGTCGCATGCGGTCGCCGCCATGTTCACCGGCCATCAGGCGGCCGTTCCACATCACCCGCCGCAGTTCGCGGCTGATCACCTCCGCATCGGCGATCATCGTCGCCAGCGCGGCGTTATCCAGCGGTGCCGCCACGTCGGCGTCGTCGTCGGTGCGGACCGCCGTGGACTTGAAGCCGTTGAGCAGGGAGACCATCGCCTGCGCGCGCCAGGACGGCCCACGGTAGCCCTGGTAGCCGCCGCTGGCACGGCATACCGACAGGTACTCGCCGCCGGCATACGAACACAGTTCGATGCCGTTGCCCTCCTGCGGCGCGAGTTTCGCACCGCACGGCACGTGGGCGGCGTCGTTGGTCGCCACCACGCGCTGGGCATCGTCGATCAGCACCAGTGCGAGCCGCGGGTTGTCCTCGTTCATGCTGGAGAAGATGCGCTCCATCTCGTCGGCGAAGCGGAAGCGCAGCACCAGCACGCCGATCGGGCGGTCGCGTCCCGCCGGGCCCCGGGTGATGCGCTGTGCGTAGAGCAGCGACGGACCGTTGGCTGCACCCAGGTCGCTCGGGCCGAAGCGCTCCACGTACCCGTCCCGGCCCATCGCATCGGCGACCAGCGGATCGCTGCTGGCTTCCAGGCTGGAGCGCTCGTCCAGCCGTGCGAGCACCCGGCCGTCCGGGGCGAGCAGGATCACGTCGTCATAGACCGTGTACTTGGACTGGTACTCCGCCAGCCTGCGCACCATCGCCTGCCGGTCGGCGTCGCTGCGCGAGGGTGCCGCGCAGAAGGCCCGCACCTCGTCGTCGGTTGCAAGGAAGCCGACATCGGCCGTGCGTTCGAACAGGTTGCGCACCAGCACGTCGATCGTGCACTGCGCCTTGGCGGCCAGTTCGTCCGCGAGCGCGCCCAGGTTCTCGCTCGCCATCAGGTCGATCACCCGGCCGCGCAGGCTGTTGAAGCGTTCGCGGGTACGCAGCAGGGCGGGCAGGATCGGTGCCACCGCTTCCGGGCAGCTGATCGCCGCGCTGGATTCGATCATCTGCCAGACCACGAACAGGTCGCGCAGGTCGCGTTCGGCCGCCTGGACGCGGCGCATGTGGGTGACAAGGTCTTCAGCTGGAATCATCGGGCACGTTCCTCGGTCCAGTCTGGCTTAACGGCAGTGCGCCATCCAACTTGACACTTCGCATCGGGTTTACTGCAGCCGGTGTCCCTCCGCAGACGATGCTGACGGGCCGACCGCTCTGCTAAGCTCCCCTTGCACGGCGCGGGCGGCGTCCGCCCGCCCGCCGCCAGAAGAGAGGCTCTCCATGCGTCCATCGAATGTGCACCCGCGGGCGGGCCGCCTGCGCCGGCTCGCCCGGCGGCTGCCAGCCACTGCCGTCCTGCTGCTCGCGGTCGCCGGTAGCGCCGCCGCCAGTGCAGCCGCCGGCTACCCCGAACGTCCGATCCGCCTGATCATGGGTTTCCCGCCGGGCAGCACGGTGGACATCCTGGCCCGGCCGGTCGCGCAGCGCCTGTCGGAGGCGTTCGGCCAGCCGGTGATCGTCGACAACCGTTCGGGTGCCACCGGCATCATCGCCAACGAACTGGTGTCCAAGGCCCAGCCCGATGGCTACACGCTGCTGGCCGCACCGAGTTCATCCCTGACCAGCACGCCGCACCTGGCGGCGAAGCTTCCCTACGACGCCCTGCGCGACTTCGTCGCCGTGGCGCAACTCAGCGCGTTCGGATACGTGCTGGTGGTCAACCCCGCGGTGCCGGCGAAGACGCTGCGCGAACTGATGGCGCTCGCCAACGCGCGGCCCGAGGGACTGACCTATGGTTCCTCGGGCACCGGCAGCGGTTTCCACCTCGCGGGCGAGCTGTTCCAGCGACTGGGCAAGGTCAGGCTGCTGCACGTGCCGTACAAGGGTGGTCCGCCCGGTGTCACCGACCTGATCGCAGGACGCATCGACTTCATGTTCTACAGCCTGGCGGTGATCCAGCCGCAGATCCGCGCCGGCAAGCTGCGCGTGCTCGCGGTCACGGCCGGCCAGCGCGATCCGCTGCTGCCCGACGTGCCGACGATGGCCGAAGGCGGGGTGCCCGGCTACGAGGCGACCGGCTGGCACGGCATCTTCGCGCCGGGCAGCACGCCGAAGGACGTGGTCGGGCGGCTCAATGCCCAGGTGGTGCGCATCCTCGGCCTGCCCGAGGTGCGCGAGATCTGGGCACAGCAGGGCATGGGCATCACCACCGCGGATCCCGCGCGTCTCGCCCGGCGCATGCGCGAGGACTTCGAGTTCTACGGCAAGCTGATCCGCGAGGCAGGCATCAAGGGCGAGGGCGGCTGAGCGCCCGGCCGAGCGAACAACGGAGTTTCCCGTCGCGGCGCCGGGCAGGCGCCGCCCTGACCGTCCCGCAGGAGTTCAGATGTCGCACTGGTTCCAGTACTTCCCTTCCCAGTTCATGTGGTCGCAGGGCTTGATGTCCGCGATCGAGATGATCCCGTTCGGCGCCGCCGCGATGGGCGAGATCGACCAGGTCGGCCAGCGGCTGCGCGAGCGCATCGGCGACAATGAGGCCTGGTGCGAGGAATGGGCGGCGATGGGCGCGAAGATGGAAGCGCGTGCCCGGGCGCAGGCCGCGCTCGGCCACGAGCTGACCGCAGGCACGTACTTCCTGCACGCGGCCACCTATTTCGGCTACGGCGAACGCTACCTGCACATGGGCGAGCGCAAGCTGCAGGTCTACGGCAGCTGCCTGTCGAACTTCGCCGAAGGCATGAAGCGGCGCCATCCGCGTGCCGAGCGGGTGAGCATTCCCTACGAGGGCACGACGCTGCCGGCCTGGTTCATGCCCGCCGAAGGCACCGGCGGCAAGCCGGCGCCCACCGTGGTCTTCTTCAACGGGCTCGACGGTACCAAGGAAGTCGGCATCCTCTACGGCGGGATCGCTCTCGCCGAGCGTGGCATCAACACGCTGGCGATCGACGGGCCCGGCCAGGGCGAGGCACTGCGCATGCAGGGCATCACCGGCCGCTACGATTCCGAGGTCCCGGCCGGGGCCGCGTACGACTACGTCGCACAGCGGCCGGACGTCGATCCCGCGCGCATCGCGATCATGGGCATCAGCATGGGCGGGTACTACGCTCCTCGCGCCGCTGCGATGGATCCGCGCTTCGCGGCCTGCGTCGCCTGGGGCGGCCATTTCGACTACCACGAGTCGTGGATCCGGCGCCGGCGCGAGATCGAGAGCGGCGGTAGCCGCGTGTCCGCGCCGTACTTCCACCTGCTGTGGGTACTCGGCGTGGACGACATGGACGCGGCGATGAAGAAGCTCGAGCAGTTCCGGCTCGCCGGGGTGGCCGAGCGCATCGCCTGTCCCTTCCTCTGCGTGCATGGCGATAACGACACGATCGTTCCCGTCGACTACGCGCGCCGGCTGTTCGCGGCGGTGGGTGCGAAGGACAAGACGCTGCACGTGTTCGACGCCGATGAAGGCGGCAGCGAACACTGCCAGGGCGACAACCGCATCCTGGGCGCAACCTTCGTGGCGGACTGGCTCGTCGACCGCCTCGTGAAGGGCCGCAGGGCCGGTTGAGGATGCCGGCCGCGCGGCCGGGCCGGGGTGGCCGTCGCGCCGCCCGGCCGGTTCGGTGCTACTTCGGCTTGGCCTCGCGCTGGGTCAGCTCGAGATAGCGCATGCGCAGTTCGCCGTACTTCGCGCGCAGGGCGACCTGCTCGTTGCGGCGCTGGGAGATCAGCCGTTCGATCTCCGCGGTCTCGGCCGCGACGCGCGCCACGTCTTCGGTGAGCTGCGCGGGCGGTGGCTTGCCCGCTTTGCTGAAGCCCTCGAGCCGGCGCAGCAGTTCCTGCTCGCTGGCGCGGATCTGCCTCAGGTGGGTCTCGAGGCCGACGATCGACAGGTCGACCTGTGCCAGGTCGCGGTCGCGCCGGGCATCGATCTCGCGCTCGCTCGTGTAGGAGTTGAGCAGTGCCTCGTCGCGCTTGCGCTGCGCCGCGCGTTCCTGTTCGTCGACCTTGCGCCGGGCTTCTTCTTCCTGCTTCGCGCGCAGGGCGTCGCCGGTGAGCGCCGCGTCGCTCTTCTTGACCGTGATGCCGCGCGTGTTGAGTTCGCGCGTCGGGTTGTTCGCATACTCGGGCGGCACCGTGTAGCCGCAGCCGACCTGCCGCCCGTTCTTGTCGGTCCAGCAGATGATGCCGGTCGACTTCGGGTTGCCCGCTGCCGTCGCTGCATGCACCACCGCTGCCGGGAGGGACGCTCCCAGCAGGAGGCCGATGAACAGGCCCGGCAATGCATGGACGGGTCGGCGCATCTACCGGCTCCCGTACAGGGCTCTGTACTTCTCGACCGCCGCCAGCGAAGCGGCCATCGCGGGATCGTGCGACAGGAAGTCCACGATGTCGTCCAGGTTGGCGATGCTCACCACCTGCAGCCCCATCTGGTTGCGGACCTCGTCCACTGCGGAGAGCGCACCGGTGCCACGCTCCATCCGGTCGAGCGCGATCACCACGCCGGCCGCGCGGGCACCGCCCGCCGCGATATGGGTGAGCGACTCGCGCACCGAGGTGCCGGCGGAGATCACATCGTCGATGATCAGCACCGCGCCTTCCAGCCGCGCGCCGATGATCGACCCGCCTTCGCCGTGGTCCTTGATCTCCTTGCGGTTGAACGCGTACGGATAGTTGTGGCCGCGGCGCGCCAGCGCGATCGCGACCCCCGCGACCAGCGGGATGCCCTTGTAGGCCGGGCCGTACAGCATGTCGAACCGGATCCCGGAATCTAGGATGGCCGACGCGTAGAGTTCCGTCAGGCGCCCTAGGGTAGCGCCATCCTTGAACAGCCCTGCGTCGAAGAAATAAGGTGAATCCCTGCCGGCTTTTGTCACAAAGTGACCGAAGCGCAACGCCTGGCATTCGGTGGAGAAGGCGACGAACTGATTGCGGTAACTGTCCATCGATCGGGAAGCGTGAATGGAAAAGTGTTTTGTTTCAAGGAATTCTGGCAACCGCAGCGGCTCGGCCAGTACACTCTGGGTGGCTGGCGCCCGCCGACGGGCGCGCCGGGCCCGGCACCGATTCACCGCCGGCCACGGCAGCAGCGACATCCATGCCCGGCAGCCACGGTGCCAGACCGGATCATCATCCGCAAGCCCTCACCCTGTCCACCCATATCGCATGCTCCGCCTGACCACCGCAAACGTGAACGGCATCCGTTCCGCCGCGTCGAAGGGCTTCTTCGACTGGATGCCGCGCAGCCGCGCAGACATCGTCTGCCTGCAGGAGGTGAAGGCCCAGGTCTGCGACCTCGATGCCCGCCTGGCCACGCCGAAGGGCTGGTTCTCCGCGTTCCACTGCGCGCAGAAGCGCGGCTACAGCGGCGTGGCGATCTATTCGCGCCGCGAGCCGGACCGAGTGGTGGAAGGCATCGGCATCCCCGAGATCGACGCCGAAGGGCGCTTCCTGCGCTGCGACTACGGCGCGCTGTCGGTGGTCTCGATCTACCTGCCGTCCGGCTCCGCCGGCCCGCACCGGCAGGCGGCCAAGTTCTCCTTCCTTGCGCAGTTCATGCCGCAACTGCTGAAGCTGCGCGCCGAACGGCGCCAGTTCATCCTGTGCGGCGACTGGAACATCGCGCACCAGCCGATCGACCTGAAGAACTGGCGCAGCAACCAGAAGAACTCCGGCTTCCTGCCCGAGGAGCGCGCCTGGCTGAGCGAGGTGTTCGAGCAGCGCGGCTGGGTCGACGTGTTCCGCAAGGTCGACGACCGGCCCGAGCAGTACACCTGGTGGTCCAACCGCGGCGACTCCTGGGCGAAGAACGTCGGCTGGCGCATCGACTACCAGATCGCGACGCCCGAGGTCGCGCAGTCCGCGGTGCGCGCGTCGATCTACAAGGCGAAACGCTTCTCCGACCATGCGCCGCTGACCATCGACTACGACATCGAATGGTGAGCGCATGAGCCCGGCTGACCGAGCGGTGCCCGCCGATGCCGCGCCGGTGCGTCCCGGCTGGCGCGGCTGGGTCGACGCGGCGAAGGTCTACGGAGAGGCGCCGGTCGCGCGCATGCTGCTGCTGGGGTTCTCCGCGGGCCTGCCGTTGCTGCTGGTGTTCGGCACCCTGTCGTTCTGGCTGCGCGAAGCCGGCATCGACCGAACGACCATCGGCTTCCTGAGCTGGGTCGCGCTCGCCTATGCCTTCAAGTGGGCCTGGGCGCCGCTGGTCGACCGGCTGCCGATCCCGCTGCTCACCCGCCGCTTCGGACGGCGCCGCAGCTGGCTGCTGCTGGCTCAGGCCACGATCATCGTCGCGCTGTGCGGGATGGCGACGTCCGATCCGCAGGTGGCCCTGCAGCCGCTGATCCTGTTCGCGCTGCTGCTCGCGTTCGCGTCCGCGACGCAGGACATCGCGCTCGACGCGTTCCGCATCGAATCGGCCGGCGTCGAGCGGCAGGCCGCGATGGCCGCGGCCTACCAGACCGGCTACCGGCTGGCGATGATCTGGGCCGGGGCGGGCGTGCTGTGGGTGGCCGCGCGGTTCGATCCGAGCGAGGCGACCTACGAGCAGTCGCCCTGGATGGTCGCCTACCTGGTGATGGCGGCGTCGATGCTGGTCGGTGTCGTGACCGTGCTGCTGTCGCCCGAGCCGGCTGCCCGGCCGCTGCCCGGCGCTGCCGAGGAGGAACGCGCGATGACCGAACGGCTGGCGCTGCGCTTCCCGCGCTGGCTGGCACGTTTCGCGGCCTGGCTGCATGGCGCCGCGGTCAACCCGTTCGTGGACTTCATCGTCCGCTATCGCTGGCATGCGCTGCTGATCCTCGCGCTGATCGCGGTTTACCGTATCTCCGACGTGGTGATGGGCGTGATGGCCAATCCGTTCTACCGCGACATGGGCTTCACCAAGGACGAGGTCGCGGCGGTGTCGAAGGTGTACGGCCTGATCATGACGCTGGTCGGCGTCGGGCTCGGTGGCGTGATGGCGATGAAGCTGGGCGTCACCCGCGTGCTGTTCCTCGGCGCCTTCCTGTCGGCCGTGACCAACCTGATGTTCGCCTGGCTCGCAGGCCGTGGCCACGACCTGAATGCGCTGATCTGGATCGTCTCGGCCGACAACCTCTCGGCAGGCATCGCGTCCTCGGCCTTCATCGCCTACCTGTCCGGACTGACCAACGTGTCCTACTCTGCGACCCAGTACGCGCTGTTCACCTCGATCATGCTGCTGCTGCCGAAGTTCCTCGCCGGCTTCTCCGGCTGGGCGGTCGACCAGGTCGGCTATGGCTGGTTCTTCACCGGGACGGCCCTGATCGGGCTGCCGGTTCTGGTGCTGGTCTGGCTCGCCGGCCGCGTCAGCCGTGCCCCGCCCGCGCCACCGGGCGCTGCGACTGCCGCGGCGGTGATGTAGTCTCCGGCACATGCGCGGCCGGACCACCGGCCCGGACAGGAGGAGTGGATCATGCTGCCCAGTTACCGCCACCGGCGTGCCTGCACGCCAGCCGTCGCGCGCCTGCCGCGCCTCGCCGCAGCACCTGCGGCCGTCATGCTGGCCGGTGCGGCCATGGCGCTGGTGCCCGCCGTCGGCAGCGCGCAGGGGCGGGCCGCCGCGGACTTCCCGACGCGGCCCATCCGCATCATCATCGGCTTCACGCCGGGTGGCCAGCCGGACATCTTCTCGCGCCTGATCGCGAGCCGCCTGACCGACGTGCTTGGCCAGAACGTGCTGGTCGACAACCGCCCCGGCGCGGGCGGCACCATCGGCGCGAAGCTGGTCGCCGATGCCGTCCCGGACGGGCATACGCTGCTCGCGGTATCGGGGGCGCACGTGATCCAGCCGTCCGTGGCGCGGGTCACTTACGACACGGTGCGCGATTTCGCCGGCATCACCCAGATGTTCACCAGCGCCTACCTGCTGGTGGTGCCCAATGCGCTGCCGGCGACCACGGTGCGCGAGGTGGTCGCGCTGGCGCAGGCCAAGCCCGGCCAGCTCAACTACAGTTCCGCGGGCACCGGCAGCGGCACCCACTTCGCCGCCGAGATGTTCAAGGAAGCGGCGAAGATCGACGCGGTGCATGTGCCGTACAAGGGCATCCCCGAGGCGCTCACCGACACCATCGCAGGACGGGTGCAGTTCTTCATGGCGCCGCTGTCGAGCGCGATGACCATGGTCAAGGACGGCAAGCTGCGCCCGATCGCGGTGTCGACCGCGAAGCGGGTGGGCACCCATCCCGACCTGCCGACCATCGCCGAGACCATACCCGGCTTCGACTTCGACTCCTGGGGCGGCATGCTGGCGCCGGCGAAGACGCCGCGCCCGGTGATCGACCGCCTCAACGCCGAGATCGTGCGCGCGCTGGCGCTGCCCGACATCGTCGCGCGCATGCGTGCGCTGGGCGCCGAGCCCGTGGGCGGGACGCCGCAGGCCTTCGACCGCTTCATCCGGGAGCAGCTGGCCGTGATCGCCGCCGTGGCGAAGCGCGCGGGGATCAACCCGCCCTGAGCGGAACGGGCAGGGCGGCGGGGGCGGGACTCACTCGATCACGATCTTCTGCTCGCGGATCACCCGGCCCCAGCGTTCGATCTGGGTGCGGATCCACTTGTCCGCCTGGGCCGGCGTGCTGCCTACCGCCTCCAGGCCCTGCTCGCCGAGCCGCTCGCGCATCTCGGACTGGGCGAGTACCTTCACCGTCTCGGCATGTATGCGCGCGATGATCTCTGCCGGCGTGCGTGCCGGGGCTAGCAGTGCCACCCATGACTCGGCCTCGAAGCCCGGCAGGGTCTCGTTCATCGTCGGTACGCCGGGCAGCGCGGGGCTGCGCTTCTCGGAGGTGACCGCGATCGCGCGCAGCTTGCCCGCCTTCCAGTGCCCCGAGATGCTCGGCACCGTCGCGAACATCGCATCGACCTGACCGCCGATCAGGTCGGCCAGCGCGCCCGATGCGCCCTTGTACGGGACCTGGGTCACTTCCACCTTCGCGGTGAGTTCGAGCAGTTCCACCAGCAGCCGAGCCGGCGAACCCGGGCCGACGATCGCATTGTTGAGTGCACCCGGCTTCGCGCGCGCGAGGGTCAGCAGGTCCTTCACGGTCTTCGCCGGCACGCCCGGATGCACCACCAGCACCAGCGGCCCGCGCACCAGCAGCGAGATCGGCGCCAGGTCGTTCACCGTGTCGTAGGCGATGTTCTTGAACAGGTGCGGGTTGGTGGCATGGCTGTCGAACACCGCGAGCAGCGTGTAGCCATCGGGCGCGGCCTTGACCGCCGCCCCGGTGCCGATGGTGCCGCCGGCCCCGGGCCGGTTCTCGACGACCAGCGGTTGCCCGAGTGCCTCGCCGAGGCGGGCGCCGACCAGGCGGGCGGTGATGTCGGCGAGGCCCGCCGGCGCATTGGGCACGATCAGCCGGATCGGCCGCGACGGCCATGCGCCAGCCGGGGATTGCGCCGATGCCGGCGGCACTGCCAGCACGGCCAGCGCGGATGCGGCAAGCCCGGCCGCCACGAGGGCCCTGTTCGATGACGTTTTCGACACTGCCATGTTCCTCCGGTAGTCCGGGCTCTTTTGACGGCAGCCTCGGGCGGGGGTAAGTTTGACGCATCCGGCGCGCAGGTGCCAATGCCGTGCAGGCGGCCCGTCCCGGCCTGCGCGCTGCCCGTCCACCGGCTCGACCCGCGGTGGCCACGTCCTTCACGATGCAAGACGCGATGCCCGACACCCACGATACCCCAGCATCCCCCGGCAGCAGCCTCCAGGGCGCGGTCAGCCCCGCCGAATGGACCCTGCGCTGCGAACTCGCGGCCGCGCACCGGCTGGTCGCGCATTTCGCGTTCGTCGACATGACCTACAACCACATCTCGGCGCGCTGTCCCGACAACCCCGGGCATTTCCTGGTCAAGGCCGACAACGTGTTCATGGAGCAGGTCACCGCGTCCAACCTGGTCAAGTACGACCTGTCGGGCAAGCAGGTGATGGCCTCGGCCTGGAAGGCGAGCCCGGCCGCGTACAACGTGCATGCCTCGGTGCTTTCCGCCCGCCCCGAGATCATGGCCGCGGTGCATACCCATTCCCCGGCCAACCTCGCGGTGTCGGCGCAGGCCGACGGCCTGCTGCCGCTGACCCAGCAGGCGATGCGCTTCTACGAACGCATCGCCTACTACCCCAACGAGGTCGACGACACCACGCGCGAGGGCACCGACTTCATGGCGAAGGCGCTCGGCGACAAGTGGGTGATGATCCTCGAGAACCATGGTGCGCTGGTCTGCGGCACAACCATCGCCGAGGCCTACATCTACCACCACTTCTTCGAACTGGCCTGCCGCGCGCAGATCGGCGCGCTCGCCGGCGGCGTGAAGCTCAAGATGCCGTCGCACGAGACCTGCGTCGAGCGCGCGCGCAAGTTCGGCCGCATCGGTGCCTACGACTCGACCAGCCGCGACTGGGTGGCGAGCATGGCGCTGGTCGAAAAGCACCATCCCGACTACCGCAGCTGACCGGCCGGCGGCAGGCCGGTTCGCATCCACGAAAAGGCGGGGCCCGGGACGACCCCGAGGCTGCCCGCGACAGGAGGAATCTTGGCGCAGTTCAAGTTGCTGAATCATCGCGGTGCCGACGGCGCGCCGCGCGCGGCGATCCTTGCCGGCGAAGACCGCGTGATCGACCTGCTCGATGCGCTGCCGGGCACGTCCTGGGCCGCCTCGACGCTGTCGGTGCTCGGTGCCTGGGACATCGCCGAGCCTGCGCTGGTGGCGCTTGCCGGGGCATCCGGCGTCGCCTCGCGCCCGCTGTCGTCGGTCGAACTGATGGCGCCGCTGCTGTACCCGCCGGCGATCTACTGCACCGGCGCGAACTACCAGGCGCATGCCGGCGAGATGTCCGCCGAAGGCGCGGGCGTGGACAAGGCGAATACCCAGCCCTACCTGTTCCTGAAGTCGGGGCCCCACTGCGTGGTCGGGCCGAAGGACGAGATCCGCCTGCCTGCCATCTCGAAGAAGGTCGACTGGGAAGGCGAGTTCGCGGTGGTCATCGGCCGCCGTGCGCGCAACGTGGCGCTCGCCGATGCGATGAAGCATGTCGCCGGCTATACCGTGATGAACGATGTCTCGCTGCGCGACCTGTCGCGCCGCCCCGACTGGCCACGCTGGAACATCGACTGGTTCGGGCACAAGAACTTCGAGACCGGCGCGCCGATGGGGCCGTGGATCGTGCCGGCCTCGCAGGTGCCCGACCCGTATGCCTGCCGGCTCGAGACCTGGGTCAACCAGGAGCGGATGCAGGACACGCTCGTCGCCGACCTGATCTTCAACGTTGCCGAACTGATCGAATACCTCAGCCGGCGCATGACGTTGCTGCCCGGTGATGTCATCGCGACCGGCACGCCTTCGGGCGTGGGTCGTCCGCGCGGCATATTCCTGAAGCCGGGCGACCGGGTGCGGGTGACGATCTCCGGCATCGGTACGATCGACAACCCGGTGGTGCAGGGCGAGTAGGGGACGGTGCGATGACCTCCGGCGGGAACGCCAGCATGCAGGGCGAGGGCAGCGGCTGGGCGGGCGGTGCCGGGCACGAGGCGCCTGGCCGCTACGACGTCGGCGGCGTGCTGCTCGACCGGCCGTTCCGTATCCGCAGGCTCGGCCACTTCGGCTTCAACGTCGACGACGTGGCCGCCTGCCTCGAGTTCTACTGCGAGTGGCTGGGCCTGCGCATCTCCGACCCGCAGGACCTCGCGGCGAAGCATCCGAAGCGCGACGAACTGAAGGCGCTGGGCGACACCAACCTCTACTTCCTGCGTCATGGCACCGACCATCATTCGTTCGTGCTGTTCAACCGGCGCGTGTTCAATGCCCTGGGCCGTGCCGACCTGCTGCCTGCGAAGGTCGACCTGAACCAGCTGACCTGGCAGGTCGGCAGCCTGGCCGAGGTGTCGAACGCGATCGACTACTTCGCCGACCACGGCATCGCGATCAACCGCGTCGGCCGCGACATGCCCGGTTCCAACTGGCATGTGTATCCGATGGATCCCGAAGGCCATCGCAACGAGCTGTACTACGGCATCGAGCAGATCGGCTGGGCCGGCACCGCCAAGCCGCGCGCGATGCACGAACGCGGCTTCCGCCAGCGGCCGGGCCTGCCGCAGGTCGGCGAACTCACCGAGGTGGAGCGTCTGCTCGCGCAGGGCATCGATCCGTCTTCGGGCTACAGGCATCCCGAGACGTTGCCGGCCATCCACGATGTCGACGGGGTGCTGCTGTCGCGGCCGTTCAAGGTCGTGCGCCACGGGCCGCTGCGCCTGTTCTGCGACGACATCGACGCGATGGCGGCCTTCTATGTCGACCGGCTCGGGTTCATCGTCAGCGAGACGGTTGAGTGGCGGGGCCACCGCTGCCTGTTCCTTCGCTGCAACACCGAACATCATTCGCTCGCGCTGTATCCTGCCGCCCTGCGCGAGGCGCTGCCCTGGGCGGGGCCGTCCACGGTGTTGAGCTTCGGCATCCAGGTCGCCACCTACCGGCAGCTGCGGGCGGCCGTCGCCTGGCTGCAGGTGCGTGGCTGCCGCTTCGTCGACCTGCCGCCCGCGCTCAGTCCCGGCATCGACTGGTACGCCACCGCCATCGATCCGGCCGGGCACGGGGTGCAACTCTACTTCTCGATGGAGCAGGTGGGCCGCGACGGCCTCGCTGCTGCGCGGCCATCGCGCGAGTTGCCGCCGCTGGCACAGTGGCCGGCAGCGATCCCGGCCACGCCCGACGTCTACATGGGCGAGGCGTTCCCCGGGCCCTGGGGCTGATCGGGCCGGCCGCGCCGCTGCCGAAGTTACGCGCCGCTGCCGAAGCGATAAACCACCAGCGACCCGCGCAGGTTGGGCAGGCTCGACACTTCCCGCCCTTCATGCAGGGCGATCCGTTCCAGGATGCGGATGCGGTGCTGCACGCAGAACACCTCGAAGTCGGTGAGCGTGCACAGGTGGATGTTCGGCGTGTCGAACCAGTGGTGCGGGAACTCGTCGTTCACCGGCATGCGTCCCATCGCGAGCTGGATGCGGTTGCGCCAGTAGCCGAAGTTGGGGACCGACACGATGCCTTCGCGCCCGACGCGCAGCATCTCGGACAGGATGCGTTCGCTGTTCTTCATCGCCTGCAGCGTGAGCGACAGGATCACGTAGTCGAACGACCCGGGGTCGAACCCGGAGAGCCCCGACTCGAGGTCCATCTGCAGCACGTTGATGCCGTTCTTCACGCAGGCCGGGATCTTCGCGTCGTCGATCTCGATGCCGTAGCCGCGCACGTCGAGCGATTCGCGCAGGTGGCGCAGCAGGGAGCCGTCGCCGCAGCCGAGGTCCAGCACCTTGGCGCCGGGACGGATGCGCCCGGCGATCACCGCGAAGTCGGCACGCGGCCCCTTCATCGCGCCGCCCTGCCGATCTCGGCATGGATGCGGTCGAGATAGGCGCGCACCAGCGCGTGGTAGCGCGGGTCGTCGAGCAGGAAGGCGTCGTGCCCGTGCGGCGCGTCGATCTCGCCGTAGGTGACGTCGAGCTGGTTGCGCAGCAGGGCCTGCACGATCTCGCGCGAGCGCTCGGGGGCGAAGCGCCAGTCGGTGGTGAACGACACCACCAGGAAGGCGGCGCGCGCGGCGGCGAGCGCCTTCGACAGGTCGCCGCCGAAGTCGAGCGCGGGGTCGAAGTAGTCGAGCGCCTTGGTGATGCGCAGGTAGGTGTTGGCGTCGAAGTACTCGGCGAACTTGCCGCCCTGGTAGCGCAGATAGGACTCGATCTGGAACTCCGGATCGAAGCCGTAGCCGATGCTGCCGTTCTTCAGCTGGCGGCCGAACTTGCTCGCCATCGCATCGTCCGACAGGTAGGTGATGTGCCCGACCATGCGCGCGACGCGCAGGCCGCGCACCGGCGTGGCGCCATGCGCGTAGTAGTCGCCGCCATGGAAGTCGGGGTCGGTGAGGATCGCCTGCCGTGCGACCTCGTTGAACGCGATGTTCTGTGCCGACAGGTTGGGCGCGCAGGCGATGACCAGGGCATGGCGAAGGCGCTCGGGGAACTGGCGGGTCCAGGACAGCGACTGCATCGCGCCCAGGCTGCCGCCCATCACGGCGGCGAAGCGCTCGATACCGAGGTGGTCGGCGAGCCGGGCCTGCGCGGCGACCCAGTCCTCGACGGTGACCAGCGGGAAACTGGCGCCGTAGGGCCGGCCGGTCGCCGGGTCGATGCTCATCGGACCGGTCGATCCGAAGCAGCCGCCGAGGTTGTTCACGCCGATCACGAAGAAGCGGTCGGTGTCGACCGGCTTGCCCGGCCCGATGATGTTGTCCCACCAGCCGACGTTGTCCGGGTCGTCGGCATAGAAGCCCGCCACATGGTGCGAAGCGTTCAGCGCATGGCAGACCAGGATCGCGTTCGACCGGTCGGCATTGAGCCGGCCGTAGGTCTCGTAGACCAGCTCGTACGGCGCGATCGAGCGGCCGCAGCGCAGCGGCAGCGGTTCGCTGAAGCTTGCAGTCTGTGGCGTGACGGCACCGACCGAGCGGGCCGGGGTGGATGTATCCATGCAGTGGTGCGTGAATCTGGGTGCGTAGAACGAAAAAGCCCCGGTGTGCTTGCGCAGGCCGGGGCGGAGAAATCTTCATTTCTCTTTAGCCGCATTTGTAGCGCGCCCGCAAGCTGATCTCAAATCGGCGCGTGTATCCGGGAACAACGGTACCCTGTCCTGCCGCCGGCTGTCAAACGATCGCGGTGCTGCGCGGGAGCACCGCCGTTGCGCCCGATGGCAGCAGTGGAGCGCGGTCGGGCGCGGCTGGCAGGGTCAGGCCGGCAGGGTCAGGCGTTGAGCTTCTCGACCAGCCGGCGGATGCGTTCCGGGTCGCGGGTATGGGCGATGCGCCGCGCCATCGCGGAGATCTCGGACAGCTGCGTCTTCAGGATGCGCTGCTTCACTTCCAGCAGGAAGGCGGGATGCATCGACAGCTGGCGCAGGCCCAGCCCGATCAGCAGCCGGGTGAGGTCGACGTCGCCGGCCATCTCGCCGCACACCGCCACCGGTACACCCGCGCGCCGGGCCCGCTCGGCCACGCCGGCGATCAGCGAGATCACCGCCGGATGCAGCGGGTCGTACAGGTGGGCTACCGCATCGTCGGTACGGTCGATCGCCAGCGTGTACTGGATCAGGTCGTTGGTGCCGATCGACAGGAAGTCGAGGTGCTTCAGGAACACGTCGAGTGCGATCGCGGTAGCGGGGATCTCGACCATCCCGCCGATGGCCACCTGCGGCGCGAACGCGATGCCGTCGTCCACCAGGCTGGCGCGCGCGCGCGCGACCGCGGCCAGCGTCTGCACCAGCTCCTGCTTGGTCGACAGCATCGGGACCAGGATGTTGAGCGTGCCGAACGCCGAGGCACGCAGCAGGGCACGCAGCTGGGTGTGGAACAGCGGCGGGTCGGCCAGGCAGAGCCGGATCGCGCGCAGGCCGAGGGCCGGGTTCGCCGAGGCGCGCTCGGTGCCGCGCAGGGTCTTGTCGGCGCCGATGTCCAGCGTGCGGATGGTGACCGGCAGGCCGTCCATGGCCTGAGCCACCGCGCGGTAGGCCTCGAACTGTTCGTCCTCGTCGGGCATCTCGTCCCGGTTCATGAACAGGAACTCGGTGCGGAACAGTCCCACGCCCATGCCGCCGTTCAGGCGCACCTCGGCCACGTCGTCCGGGCCTTCGATGTTGCCCAGCAGCTCGATCGTGCTGCCGTCGAGGGTCGAGGCAGGCGTGGTCGCCAGCCGCTGCAGCTTGGCCCGCTCGATGCCCAGCGCCTCCTGGCGCAGCCGGTACTCGGCGAGCACCGAGGGATCGGGGTTGACGATCACCACGCCCAGCGTGCCGTCGATGACCAGCTGGTCGTTCTCGCGGATCAGCGCGCGCGCGCGGTGCAGCGCGACGATGGCCGGGATGTTCAGGCTGCGCGCGACGATCGCGGTGTGCGAGGTCGAGCCGCCGAGGTCGGTGAGGAAGCCGGCGAACGGCAGCTGCTTGAACTGGATCATGTCGGCGGGAGACAGGTCGTGCGCGACCAGGATCGCGCGCGCGCTGCCCGGCAGGGTGCGCGGGATGTAGCCCGGCTTGCCGACCAGCACCTTCATCACCCGCTCGACCACCTGCAGGATGTCGCCCTTGCGCTCGCGCAGGTACGGGTCGTCGATCGTGTCGAACTGGTCGAGCAGCTGGTCGAGCTGCAGCTTCAGCGCCCACTCCGCGTTGCACTGCTGGCTGTCGATCAGGTCGAGCGGCCCCTGCGACAGCGTCGAGTCGGCGAGGATCATCTGGTGCACGTCGATGAACGCGCCGAACTCCGCCGGCGCGGCGGCCGGTATGCTTTCGCGCAGATGGGTCAGTTCGTCGCGCACGCTGGCCAGCGCGAGCTGGAAGCGCTCGCGCTCGTTGGCGAGTTCGCCGGCCGGCACCAGGTATTGCGCGACTTCGAGCGTCGCGTAGGACACCAGGTGCGCCGGGCCGATCGCGATGCCGTCGGAGGCGCCGATGCCGTGCATCGTGAAGCTCATGCGCATCGAGCGCGCGGCCGCAGCATCGGCTGCCGCCGAGGCTTCTGCCGCGGTCTTCGCGTCCGTCTCCCCGGCCGCGGCATGGACCATGGGCCTACTCGCCTTCGCCGAAGCGGTCGGCGACCAGCGCCGCGAGCGCGGCCGCAGCCTCGGTCTCGTCCGGGCCGTCGGTCTCGATGCCGATGCGCACGCCGCGCGCGGCGGCGAGCATCATCACGCCCATGATGCTCTTGGCATTGACGCGACGGGCGTCGCGGGTCAGCCAGACCTCGCACTTGAACTGGCCGGCGAGCTGGGTGAGCTTGGCCGAAGCGCGCGCATGCAGTCCCAGCTTGTTGACGATGTCGACTTCAGTGCGCAGCATCGGCCGGTCCCGCTCCCTGGGGTTGTTCCTGCGGCATGCGCACAACGCCCTCGCAGCCGCCGCTGATCGCCTTGGCGATCATCTGCTCGAGCGGCCTGTCGCGATAGGTCAGCGCACGGATCAGCATCGGCAGGTTGACCCCGGCGATGCCCTCGACGCGCCCGGCCTGAAGCAGCTTCGAGGCGAGGTTGCATGGCGTGGCACCGTAGATGTCGGCGAGGATCAGCACGCCGCTGCCGTCGTCGAGGTGGGTGACGAGGTCCTGCGCCTGGGGCAGGATCGCCGCCGGGTCGTCATGGATGGTCACGCCGAGCTGCCGCACCCGCATCGGCCGCTTGCCCAGCACATGGCTCGCGCAATGGATCAGGCTTTCCGCCAGCGTGCCATGCGCGATGATCAGGATGCCGATCATCGGCTGCCTCCCGGGGTAGCGATGCTGCGCGGCCGCGCAGCCAGGCGCTCGAGTGCATCGATCATCAGCGCGGCCGGGTCGCAGGGCGTCTGCTGTGCGATCTCCTGCATGCCGGTCGGGCTGGTCACGTTGATCTCGGTCAGGTGGCTGCCGATCACGTCCAGGCCGACCAGGGTCAGGCCGAGGTCGCGCAGCACCGGACCGACCGTCTCCGCGATCTCGCGGTCGCGCGCGGTGAGCGGGCGCGCCACGCCGGTGCCCCCGGCGGCCAGGTTGCCGCGCGTCTCGCCCGCCTTCGGGATGCGCGCCAGTGCATGCGACGCCGGCACGCCGTCGATCAGCAGCACGCGCTTGTCGCCGTCGCGGATCTCCGGCAGGTAGCGCTGGGCCATGATGGTCCGGCGGCCGTGGTCGGTGACGGTCTCGATGATCACGCCGATGTTCGGGTCGTCGAGGCGTACGCGGAAGATGCCGCTGCCGCCCATGCCGTCGAGCGGCTTGAAGATCACGTCGCCATGCTCGGCGAGGAATTCGCGCAGCACCGGTTCCAGGCTGGTCACCAGCGTGGGCGGCGCGAACTGCGGGAAGCGCGCCACGGCCAGCTTCTCGTTGAAGTCACGGATTGCCCGCGGCCGGTTGACCACCCGTGCGCCCTGGACTTCGGCGAGCTCGAGCAGGTGGGTCGCGTACAGGTACTCGTTGTCGAACGGCGGATCCTTGCGCATCAGCACGATGTCGAAACCGGACAGCGGCGCGAAGGACGGCTCGGCGGCGTCGAACCAGTCGTGCGCGTCGGCACCGGGCGCCTTCAGCGTGACCTCGGCCGCCAGCCCGAGCACGATGCGCTCGCGCACGACCATTTCGCGCGCCTCCATCGCGAACAGCCGATGCCCGCGCCGCGCGGCCTCGCGCATCATCGCGAAGGTGGAGTCCTTGTAGGTCTTGAAGGTCGCCAGCGGGTCGGCGATCACCAGCAGGTTCATGCCGACATGGTAATCGGGAACGGACCCGGGGTCATGGCCTGTTCACTGCGGCCGTGTCAGCGTCTCGATCTCGCGCGATGCCGCGAGCAGGGCCAGGCGGGCGATCACGCCGTAGGCATAGAAGCGGTTGGGCGCGGCATCCGGGGCGGCCCGCGGGTCGGGGGTCGAGCACGGGGTCTTGAACGCGAGCGGCACGAAGCTCATGCCGGGGGCGTTCAGGTTCTGGTCCTGGCCGCGTTCGGTATGCACGCGGTAGAAGCCGCCGACCACGAAGCGATCCATCATGTACACCACCGGCTCGGCCACCGCGCCGTCGACGTTCTCGAAGGTGTAGACGCCTTCCTGCACCAGCACCTCGTGCACCTCGAGGCCTTCCTTCACCACCGCCATCTTCTTGCGCTGGTTGCGGTTGAGCTGCTGCACCTCGCTCGCGTCGCGTACCGTCATGATGCCCATGCCGTAGGTGCCGGCATCGGCCTTGACGATCACGAAGGGCTCCTGCTCGATGCCGTACTCGCGGTACTTCGCCTTGATGTCCGCGAGCATCTCGGACACGTAGCCGGCGACGCATTCCTCGCCCTGCCGGTCCTTGAAGTTGATCCTGCCGCAGCGTTCGAACAGCGGATTGACCATCCACGGATCGATCTTCAGCAGTTCAGCGAACTCCTGCGCGACGGTGTCGTAGTGTGCGAAGTGCTGCGACTTGCGACGGGTGGTCCAGCCGGCCTGCAGCGGCGGCAGCACCCATTGTTCGAGGTCCTTCAGGACCTCGGGCACGCCGGCCGACAGGTCGTTGTTGAGCAGCACCACGCAGGGGTCGAAGCCCTCGACGGTCAGCCTGCGGCCCTTGCGCACCAGAGGTTCGAGGGTGATCGAGCGCCCGTCGTCGAGGGCGATGTCGGTCGGCGCGGTGATCTCGGGCAGCAGCGTGCCGATGCGCACGACCAGGCCTGCCGCTCGCAGGATGGTGGTCAGGGCGGCCACGTTCTTCAGGTAGAACTGGTTGCGCGTGTGGCTTTCCGGCACCAGCAGCACGCCGCGGGCTTCCGGGCAGATCTTCTCGATCGCCGACTGGGTCGCCTGCACGCACAGCGGCAGGAAGTCGGGATTCAGGTTGTTGAAGCCGCCGGGGAACAGGTTGGTGTCGACCGGGGCCAGCTTGAAGCCGCTGTTGCGCAGGTCGACCGATCCGTAGAACGGGCTTTCGTGCTCCTGCCACTGGCTCCGGAACCAGTGCTCGATCGCGGGCTGCGAGTCCAGGATCCGCTTCTCCAGGTCGGGCAGCGGGCCGGACAACGCGGTCTTCAGGTTCGGGACGGGCGTGGTGGGAATCTGCATGGGCATCGACATCGGCTGGGGCGCAATCACGTCTGGCCATTTACGTCTGGCGGTCGGGCAGTGTAGCCGATCGCGCCGGACGTCTTCGTTACCGGTCGGGTAGCCGTCATCCGGCAGGCCGGCGGGTCGCCTGGCGGGGTGACCTGGGGGCTACCCCGCGGTTGACCTACATCGGGGCTTCGTCGATCATGACGTGACGAGGTTTTCCGGGAAGAAGCCTTTCCGAGGATATCGATGACCCTGGCGATGACTCCGGCAATGACCCCGGCGCAGGTCCGGAAGTCCCTGGAGGACAACGGCACCTGGCGCGGCCATGCCTGCCAGGGCATGGCGCGTACCGGAGCGGCCCGGATCGGCTGCCGCGCCCGCCGATCCGCTTCCCGTCGATGATCGTCCACGGCGAGGGAGCACCTGGCGGTGAGGGCCCGCCGAACGACGCCCGTGCGGCGTTCACGATCGAGGCCGCCCGGCCGTCGGACATCCCTGCCACCGCAGCGCTGGTCGCGCGTCTGTTCGAGATCGAAGCCGACTTCATCCCGGATCCGGCGGTGCAGGCGCGCGCGCTGTCCCTGCTGGTCGCGTTGCCGCCCGACCGGGCGCGGGTGGCCATCGCGCGCGCAGGCGACGCGGTGGTCGGGACCGCGAGCGCGCAGCTCGTGGTGTCGACCGGCGAGGGCGCGCTGTCGGCTTGGATCGAGGACGTGTTCGTCGAGGCCGGCTGGCGCGGCCGTGGTGTCGGGCGCCGGCTGCTCGCCGACCTTCTGGCCTGGGCGCGTGCGCAGGGGGCGGCACGCGCGCAACTGCTGATAGACCTCGACAATGCACCGGCGGAGGCGTTCTACGTCCGCCTCGGCTGGGCATCGACCCGCCTGGGCGTCCGCCGGCTGATGCTGACGGTGCCGGCAGCCGAGGGCGGCAGGCGGGAGTAGACTCTCGCGCTGCCGCGGAACCGCCCGTCCACCCGAAGGCGGACCGTACCTGTCCAGGGACCAGAGGAACCAAAGGAGATCGCGTGAGCCAGATCGTCAAGCACCGGCAGGCAGTCGTTGCAGCCGCTGCATCAATTCGTCGCCCGCAATCGGGGCCTGCCTTGCGCCTGTCCGCTCGCGGCGCCCTGCGCGGGCCGGTGCCGGCCCTGCTGCTGGCCAGCCTGGCCTGCGGCAGCGTGTCCGCCGCCGAGTTTCCGGCCAAGCCCATCCGGATGGTGATCCCGTTCGCGCCCGGCGGCAGCAACGACATCGTCGGCCGCATGGTGGGCCAGCAACTGCAGGAGCGCCTCGGGCAGCCAGTGATCATCGACAACCGCGCCGGTGCCGGTGGCGTGCTGGGCACCGAGATGGTGGCGCGGGCGCCCGGCGACGGCTACACGCTGCTGATCGTGTCGGTCGCGCATGCGTTCAATCCCGCGCTGTACAAGCTCTCGTACGATTCGATCAAGGCGTTCGCGCCGGTCGCGATGGTCGGCAGCGGCCCGAACGTGATGGTGATCAATCCGCAGCTGCCGGTGAACTCGGTGAAGGAACTGATCGCCTATGCCCGTGCGAATCCCGGCAAGCTGAACCTCGCTTCGGCGGGCATCGGCTCGTTTCAGCACCTGTCGGGCGAACTGTTCACCCGGATGGCCAAGATCGAGATGACGCACGTGCCGTTCAAGGGTGGCGGCCCGGCGATGACCGACGTTATCGCCGGCCAGTCGCAGGTGACCATCGGCTCGCTGATCCAGATGCAGGGCCACATCCGCTCCGGTCGGCTGAAGCCGCTGGCCGTGGGCAGCCTGAAGCGCAATCCGACGCTGCCCGACCTGCCGTCGATCAACGAGGCAGGCCTGCCCGGCTACGAGGCGATCAACTGGTGGGGCGTGGTCGGGCCGGCGGCGCTGCCGCAGCCGGTGATCGCGAGGGTAAACAAGGAAGTGAACGCCTCGCTGGCATCGCCGGACATGCTGAAGCGGCTGGAAGGCGAAGGCGCGGTCGCCACGCCGGGCACGCCTGCCGAGTTCGGCAAGGTCATCGTCGCCGAGACCGCCCGCTGGGGCAAGGTGGTGCGCGAGGCGGGCATCAAGGCGGAATAGACGCCACCGAGCCGACCCGGGGCATCGCCCGGGACAGGAAAGAAAAACGGGCACCCGAGGGTGCCCGTTCCCGTTGGTGGCGAAGCGGTCAGTTGTATGCTTTCTCGCCGTGCGAGCTGACGTCCAGGCCTTGCCGTTCTTCCTCCTCGGTCACGCGCAGGCCGACGATCCAGTCAACGATCTTCAGCGCGACGAAGGCTACGACCGCGGACAGCACTACGGCGACGAGTACGCCCTGGACCTGGATCCAGACCTGGCCGCCGATGCCGGCCGCCAGCGGCTGGCCGCAGACGTTCTTGATGTAGTCGCAGATGCCGGCGCCGCCGAGGGTCGGCGAGGCGAACACGCCAGTCAGGATGGCACCGACGATGCCGCCGATGCCATGCACGCCGAACACGTCGAGCGCGTCGTCTGCACCGAGCATCCGCTTCAGGCCGGTCACGCCCCACAGGCACAGGATGCCGGAGACGAAGCCGATCACGATCGCACCCATCGGGCCAACGAAGCCGCAGGCCGGGGTGATCGCCACCAGGCCGGCGACCGCACCCGAGGCTGCACCGAGCATGCTCGGCTTGCCCTTGCCCATCCACTCGGCGAAGGTCCAGGCCAGCACCGCGGCCGCGGTGGCGACGATCGTGTTGACGAACGCCAGGCCGACCACGCCGTTGGCTTCCAGGTTGGAGCCGACGTTGAAGCCGAACCAGCCGACCCACAGCATCGAGGCGCCGATCATCGTGAACACCAGGCTGTGCGGCGGCATGGCTTCACGGCCGAAGCCGACACGCTTGCCCAGCACGTAGGCCGCCACCAGGCCGGCGATGCCGGCGTTGATGTGCACCACCGTGCCGCCGGCGAAGTCGAGCGCGCCCTTCGCCCAGAGGAGGCCGGCCGCGGCGGTGACCGCTTCCAGCGACTTCTCGTCGGTGATCGCATCCGGGCCGTCCCAGTACCAGACCATGTGCGCCATCGGCAGGTAGGCGAAGGTGAACCAGATCGCCAGGAACAGCAGCACCGCGGAGAACTTCATCCGCTCGGCGAACGCGCCGACGATCAGGGCCGGGGTGATCGCCGCGAAGGTGAGCTGGAACACCACGAACATGTACTCGGGGATGTAGGTGTCCTTGCTGAAGGTCGCAGCGGCCGTCGCGTCGGTCACGCCCGACAGGAACAGCTTGTCGAGGCCGCCGATGATCGGATTGCCGCCGGTGAAGGCAAGCGAATAACCGTAGATCACCCAGAGGATGGCGATCATCGAGAAGGTGACGAACACCTGCATCAGAACCGACAGCATGTTCTTCTGCCGGACGAGGCCGCCGTAGAACAGCGCGAGGCCGGGTATGGTCATGAAGATCACCAGGGCGGTGGCGATGTACATGAACGTGGTGTCGGCCTTGTTGATGTTCGGCGGCTTCGGTGCGTCGGCGGCCGGTGCAGCGGCCGCCGGTGCGGCGGCGGCGGGCGCTGCCTTCGCCTCTTCGGCCTTGGCTTCCATCTTGGCCGGTTCCGGCGCGGGCTGCGCGATCGCGCCCGCGCTGAACGCGAGCGAGACGGCAGTGAGCAGGGTCACGAGCAGCTTCTTCATGCGATCTCCCGATCTTGTTCTTCGGTTGGCAGGGCGTGGTTACAGGGCGTCGGCGCCGGTTTCCCCGGTGCGGATGCGCACGACCTGTTCAAGGTCGTAGACGAAGATCTTGCCGTCGCCGATCTTCCCGGTGCTGGCCGACTTCTCGATGGCCTCGATCACCTGGTCGAGCATGTCCGTCTTGATCGCGACCTCGATCTTGACCTTGGGCAGGAAATCGACCACGTACTCGGCGCCGCGATACAGCTCGGTATGACCCTTCTGGCGCCCGAAACCCTTGACCTCGGTGACGGTGATGCCCTGCACGCCGATGGCAGACAAGGCTTCACGCACTTCGTCGAGCTTGAACGGCTTGATGATGGCGGTGACAAATTTCATGGTGTGTGCCCCTCGACCGACAAAAAAAGGGGGCCGGCCAGGCCGGCCCCCGACGTTGGATTGCTAGAAGGTCTTCTGCACGCCGACGGTCCAGGTGCCGTCGCCGATGTTGCGGCGGAAATTGTTGTTCCAGACAGCGGCACCGCTCGGCGTCGTCGCCTTCGTGTTGGCCTTGCTGTAGCCAAGGCTGAAGTTCAGACCCATCAACTCCTTTGTCACCGCGACGCGCCAGTCGGTGTAGTCGAAGCAGCTCTGGTTGCAGCCTGTACCGGCCCACAGGGCAGCGTTGCTGCCCTTGAAGTTCTGGCGGCCGACATGGCCGATCACGCTGAAGCCGGTATCGCCGATCGGCAGCGTGGCGGTCAGATCGAGATAGTCGGTGCCCTTCGAGTCGGCCACGCCGAATGCGTCGCTGATCGCGTACGAATACTTCAGGGTGACGAACTTCCAGGTGGCCGCAGCGTACAGTTCGTTGGTATCGGCCTTGCGGAAGCCGACGGGAATGCCCGCCGCTGGCGCGCGGCCTGGATAGTTGTAGCGCAGGAAACCGACATCGAATGTCAGGGATCCAACTGGAATCTTGAAGCCGAGGTAGGTGTCCAGCTCGATCGAGTAGCTGCCCCCCGTGTACGAAGCGTCGGTCAGCCAGCTCACGTTGGAGCCCCAGATGCCGGCATAGAAGCCGCTGGCATGGGCGTAGTCGAAGCCACCCTGCAGCGCCGGCTTGCGGTCGGTCTGCGTCAGCCCGCGGAAGATGTACTGGCTGAACAGCCCGACGTTGCCGGTGAAGGTGTGCGGCGACTCGGGTGCCTTGGCCTGGGCCATCACGGCCATCGGTGTCGCAAGCGCGGCGGCGACGGCGCCGGCCAGCAGGGTCTTGTTGAAGGATTTCATGCTAGTGCCTCCGGGGGGTGTGTCGAACTTACAACAGAAGGATGTCTCGGACGAGTCAAAGCATTTTCTGTGCCAGATAAAAATCATCGTACAAACAAACGGTTGACCTCGACGGGACGCATTGGATCAGGGTCATCGCACCAGAGTGGTGCGGGCAGTGGGATAGATGCACTGCAGCAGTGCCAAAGCCCTGCCAAATCAAGGAACTGCAACTCCATTTTCCATCGCAGACTGGAACGACCACAATCCGGGAACGACTTTCGGTACCTGCGTGTTGCGTTCATGCAACGACCGTTGGCAAGGTTGCGACAGCGTCAGATCCCGGCCCGGTACCGGTATCGGTGCGGCAACAGGGTTTCCCGCCTTCATTGCGTGCGACCCCTTTGCCTATACTCGACGCGTCCAGATGTCTTGTCCCCCGGAGCGCGCGCCGATGATCAATCAGAACACCCTCGATGACCTGTCCCGCCGGTTGCGCGACCTGATCGCCAGCAGCCCGGCGCAGGATGTGCAGCGCAACGTCCGCGCCGTGGTCGGATCCGCGCTGCAGCGCATGGACCTCGTCACGCGCGAGGAATTCGATGTGCAGGCGGCCGTGCTGGCGCGCACGCGCGAGAAGCTCGAGGCCCTGGAGGCAAGGGTCGCCGTGCTCGAGGGTGGCCGGCCGGACGCGCCGGCGCGGGCCTCCGGCCCTGCCGCCGACCCGGCCGCCTGATTCGCCCGGGTCGGAGCGTGCGCTGAATGACCCGATGGAGCATCTGCCGGATCCCGGCCGCCCGGCCCTGCCGTCCCCGCTGCCGCATCCTGCCTCGACGTCGGTAGCGGTCGTCTACAGCCGGGCCCTGCTCGGCATGGATGCGCCGCCGGTCGGCGTCGAGGTGCACCTGGCCAACGGGCTGCCCTCGTTCGCGTTGGTCGGGCTGCCCGAAGCCGAGGTGCGCGAGGCGCGCGAGCGGGTGCGTGCGGCGATCGTCAATTGCGGCTTCGAGTTTCCCGCGCGGCGCATCACCGTCAATCTGGCGCCGGCGGAACTGCCGAAGGAGAGCGGACGCTTCGACCTGCCGATCGCCCTCGGCATCCTGGTCGCGTCGGGCCAGGTGCGCCGTCCACGGCGCGACGGCGCTGCGGCGCCCGGCTGGCTGGACGCGCACGAGTTCGCCGGCGAACTGGCACTGACCGGGGAGTTGCGCCCGGTCCGGGGGGCGCTGGCCATGACCTGGTTCGCGGCGCGCGAGGGCCGGGCGTTCGTGCTGCCGCGTGCCAGTGCGCGCGAGGCCGCGCTGGTGGAGGGCGCGCGCGTACTTCCGGCCCCGGACCTGCGCGCCGTGGCCCTGCACCTGATGGGCGTGGCGCCGCTCGAGCCGGCGACAGGGCCTGCGCACGGCGAGGGGGACGCCGGCCGCACCGGCCACCATGCCACAGCAGGTGCAGCGGGGCCTGCAGGTCCTGCAGCCCTCCCCGACCTGTCCGACGTGGCCGGACAGCCGCAGGCGCGGCGCGCGCTTGAACTGGCTGCCGCCGGCGGGCACAGCCTGCTGCTGGTGGGGCCGCCGGGCACCGGCAAGACCATGCTCGCCTCCCGGCTGCCCGGCATCCTGCCGCCGATGTCCGACGCCGAGGCGCTGGAGTCGGCCGCGATGCAGTCACTGGCCGATGGCGGCTTCGACCTGCGGCGCTGGCGCTGCCGGCCGTTCCGGGCGCCTCACCACACCGCATCGGCGGCGGCGCTGGTCGGGGGCGGCAGCCTGCCGCGGCCGGGCGAGATCTCGCTCGCGCTGCACGGCGTGCTGTTCCTCGACGAGCTCACCGAGTTCGACCGGCGCGTGCTCGAAGTGCTGCGCGAACCGTTGGAGAGCGGCCGCATCACGGTGTCGCGCGCCGCCCGCCGCGCCGAGTTCCCGGCGCGCTTCCAGTTCGTCGCCGCGATGAACCCCTGTCCCTGCGGCTACCTTGGCCATCCATCGGGACGCTGCCAGTGCAGCCAGGAACAGGTCGGCCGCTACCGGCGCCGGGTGTCGGGGCCGCTGGTCGACCGGATCGACCTCGCCCTCGACGTGCCGCCGGTGCGCGAGCGCGACCTGGTCGAGGCGCCGCGCGGCGAGACGAGCGCCGTGGTCCGCGAACGCGTCGCCGCGGCGCGCGCGCGGCAGCTCGCGCGCCAGGGGCGGCCGAACGCGCTGCTCGAACCCGGCGAACTGGAAGCCCACTGCGAACTCGACGCGCCGGGGCTCGGGTTGATCCGGCGCGCGCTCGACCGGTTCTCCCTTTCTGCTCGCGCCTACCAGCGCATCCGCAAGGTGGCGCGCACCATCGCCGACCTCGATCAGGCGCCGGTGATCGCCGCTGCCCATGTCGCCGAGGCGATCCAGTTGCGGCGCTTCGACCGGGGCGGGTGAGCAACCGGCGGTTCCGGTGGTAGCCTCGACCGGTGGAGCGGCGGCACCCACGCTGCCGTCCCGTGCAACCCGGACACGAGCCCTCGATGAACGATGACCTGCCTGCCAGCGCCTCGCTGAAATCCGCCCGGACCGACCCAGACGACCCCGCGTTCCGGGTCCGCTACATGAATTCGTCCGACCTGTGGAGCGCACCGCGCCTGACCCAGGTCGTCGACGTGCGGCATGCGCGGATGATCTACCTGTCCGGGCAGGCCCCGGCCGATGCCGCCTACAAGGTCGCCAGCGGTGACTTCCGGGCGCAGATGCACAAGGTGTTCGACAACATCGAAGCCGCGCTCGCCGCTGCCGGCGCGACGCTGGCCGACATCGTCAAGACCACCACCTACATCACCGACATCGCCCACCGCGCGGCGATGCGCGAAGTGCGTGCCGAGCGCCTGGGCCACCTGCAGGCGCCGCCAGCCAACACCGCGCTGGTTGTGGCCAGCCTGATCGAGCCGGAGTTCCTGGTCGAGGTCGACGTGGTCGCAGCGGTCCCGCTCCGCTGAGCGCGCGCGAGGACGCCCGTCCGATGGCCGCGGGTCCTCCCGGGCGCGCACAGCATCGCACCCACGGGACGCTGCTGCCCTGGCTGCTGGCCGCGCTGGCCACCATCGGTCCGTTCTCGATCGACACCTACCTGCCGTCGTTCCCGTCGATCGCACGCGACTATGCGGTGGACGACCTGTACGTCCAGCAGTCGCTGTCGGCCTACATGGGCAGCTTCGCGATCATGACCCTGTTCCACGGCGCGCTGTCCGACTCGTTCGGGCGCCGGCCAGTGATCCTGGTCAACCTGCTGGTGTTCGTGGTCGCCTCGATCGGCTGCGCGCTGGCGCCGACCATCGAGACCCTGCTCGCCTGCCGCGCGCTGCAGGGGATGTCGGCCGGCGCGGGCATCGTCGTCGGCCGGGCTATCATCCGCGATACCTACGACGGACCGATGGCCCAGCGGCTGATGTCGCAGGTGACGATGCTGTTCAGCCTCGCCCCGGCGGTGGCGCCGGTGATCGGCGGGCTGCTCGACATCGCCTTCGGCTGGCGCTCGATCTTCGTGTTCCTGACCCTGTTCTCCTTCCTGACCTGGGCAGGCTGTGCCTGGACCCTGCCCGAGACGCTGCCGAAGAAGGACCGCCAGCCGTTCCGCGCTGCACCGCTGTTCGCCAGCTACGTCAAGGTGTTCGGCAGCGCGCGCTTCGCGATGCTTGCCCTGGGGGTGGCCTTCAACTTCGCCGGCTTCTTCATATACGTGGTGTCCGCGCCCGCGGTGATCTACCGGCACCTGGGCCTGTCGGCCACGGAGTTCGCCTGGCTGTTCGTGCCCGGCATCGGCGGCGTGATGATCGGGGCCTGGCTGTCCGGGCGAATGGCCGGGCGCGCGACGCCGGAGCGCACGGTGGCGCTGGGCTTCGCGGTGATGGCCACCGCCGCCTGCCTGAGCATCGGCTACCACCTGGCTTTGCCGCCGGCGGTGCCGTGGACGGTGCTGCCGCTGATGCTCTATTCGCTCGGCATGTCGCTGGCGATGCCCAGCATCACGCTGCTTGCGCTCGACCTGTTCCCGCGCAACCGGGGCTTGGCCGCCTCGGTGCAGGGATTCACCCAGTCGATGACCAACGCGCTGCTCGCCGGGATCGTGTCGCCGCTGGTCGCAGGCACGCAGCTTTCGCTCGCGGTCACTTCCGGCATCGCGATGGCGCTAGGTGCCGCATGCTGGCTCAACTACCTGCGCCTGACCCGGCGCGGGAAGGACGGGAAGGACGTCGCGCCCGCGTGACATTCCGCACGCGGCTCGGCACGGACCGTACCGGTCGGCGCGAGGGGGGTGCATGCTAGCATCAAGGGTTAATTCGACTGGATCCCCAACCGTCCCATGTCCCTTCCCGAATCCGAGATCTTCGCCACCCTCCGCCAGCAGCTCGCCTCGCGCATACTGATCCTCGATGGTGCCATGGGCACCATGATCCAGCGCTACAAGCTGGGCGAGGCCGACTACCGCGGGACGCGCTTCGCCGATTTCGCGCACGACGTGAAGGGCAACAACGAGCTGCTGGTGCTGACCCAGCCGCACGTCATCCAGGAAATCCACGAGCAGTACCTGGCGGCCGGCGCCGACCTGATCGAGACCAACACCTTCGGCGCCACCACCGTCGCCCAGGCCGACTACCACATGGAACATCTCGTCTACGAGATGAACGTGGCGGCGGCCCGGCTGGCGAAGGCTGCCTGCGCGAAGCATTCGACCCCGGGCCGCCCGCGCTTCGCCGCCGGTGCGTTCGGCCCGACGCCCAAGACCGCGTCGATCTCGCCCGACGTGAACGACCCGGGCGCGCGCAACGTCAACTTCGACGAGCTGGTCGCGGCCTACCTCGAGCAGGCGCGCGCGCTGGTCGAGGGCGGCGTCGACTTCTTCCTGGTCGAGACCATCTTCGACACGCTCAACGCGAAGGCGGCGCTGTTCGCGATCGACACCTTCTTCGAGGAACACGGCTCGCGCCTGCCGGTGATGATCTCCGGCACCGTGACCGATGCCTCGGGCCGCATCCTGTCCGGGCAGACGGTCGAGGCGTTCTGGAATTCGGTGCGCCATGCCAACCCGATCACCATCGGCCTGAACTGCGCGCTCGGCGCGACACTGATGCGCCCGTACGTCGAAGAGCTGGCGAAGATCTGCGACACGAACATCTGCATCTACCCGAACGCCGGCCTGCCCAACCCGATGAGCGACACCGGCTTCGACGAGACGCCCGACATCACCTCGTCGCTGGTGCGCGAGTTCGCCGAGAGTGGCTTCGTGAACATCGCCGGCGGCTGCTGCGGCACCACGCCCGACCACATCCGCGCGATCGCGCAGCAGCTGCAGGGCATCACGCCGCGCACCATCGCCGCGCCAGACCACAAGATGCGCCTTTCCGGGCTCGAAGCATTCAACGTCGACGAGTCGTCGCTGTTCGTCAACGTCGGCGAGCGCACCAACGTCACCGGCTCCAAGGCGTTCGCCCGGATGATCCGGAACGAGCAGTACGACGAGGCGCTCGCGGTCGCGCGCCAGCAGGTCGAGAACGGCGCGCAGGTGATCGACATCAACATGGACGAGGCGATGCTCGATTCGAAGGCGGCGATGGTGCGCTTCCTGAACCTCGTCGCCTCCGAGCCCGACATCTCGCGCGTGCCGCTGATGATCGATTCCTCCACGTGGGAGGTGATCGAGGCAGGCCTGAAGGGCGTGCAGGGCAAGGCGATCGTCAACGCGATCAGCATGAAGGAAGGCGAGGCCGAGTTCCTGCGCCAGGCGAAGCTGTGCCGGCGCTACGGTGCGGCGGTGATCGTGATGGCCTTCGACGAGCAGGGCCAGGCTGACACCTACCAGCGCAAGATCGAGATCTGCGAACGCGCCTACCGCCTGCTGGTCGACCAGGTCGGCTTCCCGCCGGAAGACATCGTGTTCGACCCGAACATCTTCGCGATCGCCACCGGCATCGAGGAACACAACAACTACGGCGTCGATTTCATCCAGGCGACGAAGTGGATCCGCGACAACCTGCCCTATGCGAAGGTGAGCGGAGGGGTGTCCAACGTGAGCTTCAGCTTTCGCGGCAACGACCCGGCGCGCGAGGCGATCCACACGGTGTTCCTGTACCACGCGATCCGCAACGGCATGACCATGGGCATCGTCAACGCCGGCATGGTCGGCGTTTACGACGACCTCGCGCCCGAGCTGCGCGAGCGGGTGGAGGACGTGGTGCTCAACCGCCGCCAGGATGCCACCGAGCGGATGATCGACTTCGCCGGCACCCTGAAGGCCGGCGGCGCGAAGCAGGAGCAGAGCCTCGAGTGGCGCGAGCAGGATGTCGACGCGCGCCTCGCGCATGCGATGGTGCACGGCATCACCCAGTGGATCGTCGAGGACACCGAAGAGGCGCGGGCGCGCATCGCCGAGCGCGGCGGCCGCCCGATCGAGGTGATCGAAGGCCCGCTGATGAACGGCATGAACGTCGTCGGCGACCTGTTCGGCGCCGGCAAGATGTTCCTGCCGCAGGTGGTGAAGTCGGCGCGCGTGATGAAGCAGGCGGTCGCCCACCTGGTGCCCTTCATCGAAGCCGAGAAGGCGCTGTCGGGCGACACCAAGGCCAAGGGCAAGATCCTGATCGCCACCGTGAAGGGCGACGTGCACGACATCGGCAAGAACATCGTGTCGGTGGTGCTCCAGTGCAACAACTACGAAGTGGTGAACATGGGCGTGATGGTCCCCGCCCAGCAGATCCTCGACAAGGCGCGGGAAGAGAAGTGCGACATCATCGGGCTGTCCGGCCTGATCACCCCGTCGCTGGAAGAGATGGGCCATGTCGCGCGCGAGATGGAACGGCAGGGCTTCACCCAGCCGCTGCTGATCGGCGGCGCAACCACCTCGCGCACGCACACCGCGGTGAAGATCGCCCCGGGCTACACGCGCGGGCCGACGGTCTGGGTGCCGGATGCCTCGCGCAGCGTCGCGGTGTGCACCAACCTGCTCGCCGAGGACGAGACCGTCCGCCGCAACTACCTCGACGAGCTCGAGCAGGACTACGCGAAGGTGCGCGAGCAGCATGCGAACAAGCGCGGGCCCGAGCTGATCCCGCTGGCGCGCGCGCGGGCGAACCTGCAGCCGTTCGCCTGGCCGTCCTACGTGCCGCCGAAGCCCGGCTTCACCGGCGTGCGCCAGCTGAAGAACCACGACCTCGCCGAGATCGCGCAGTACATCGACTGGGGTCCGTTCTTCCAGACCTGGGACCTCGCCGGCCCGTATCCGAAGATCCTCGAGGATGAAGTGGTGGGCGAGGCCGCGCGCAACGTGTTCCGCGACGGCCAGGCGATGCTGAAGAAGGTGGTCGAGGGTCGCTGGCTCACCGCCAACGCCGTGTTCGCGCTGTACCCGGCGAACTCGGTCGGCGACGACGTCGAGATCTACGCCGACGAGAAGCGCGACCGCGTGCTGATGACCTGGCACAACCTGCGCCAGCAGAACCAGAAGCCGGATGGCCGGGCGAACCAGTGCCTGTCCGACTTCATCGCACCGAAAGCGAGCGGCATCGCCGACTACATCGGCGCGTTCGCGGTCACCGCAGGCATCGGCATCGAGAAGCACCTCGAGGCCTTCGAGCGCGCGAACGACGACTACGGCTCGATCATGCTGAAGGCGATCGCCGACCGCATGGCCGAGGCGTTCACCGAGATGCTGCACAAGCGGGTTCGCAAGGACTTCTGGGGCTATGCGAAGGACGAGACGCTCGACAACGTGCAGCTGATCGCCGAGCAGTACCGCGGCATCCGCCCGGCGCCGGGTTATCCCGCCTGCCCGGACCACACCGAGAAGCCCGCGCTGTTCGAGCTGCTCGGTGCGCCCGAGGTCGGCATCACCCTGACCGAGAGCCACGCGATGATGCCGGCCTCGTCGGTATCGGGCTTCTACCTGTCGCATCCCGACGCGCAGTACTTCGCGGTGGGCAAGATCAACCGCGACCAGGTCGAGGACTATGCAAAGCGCAAGGGGCTGTCGGTGCAGGAAGTGGAGCGCTGGCTGGCGCCGAACCTTGGGTACGAGCCCAACCTGGTGAAGGCGGCGTAGGGGCGCTGCGCCAACCGGGGCAGCGCTGTGGCGCGCAAGCCCCGGAACCCGGCGGGCCGCTTCGCCAGGCCGGAATCGGCGAAAACCCAGGCCCCCGGTCGGAGGCCTGGCCTCGATCGACGGCGTCGGGCTGCGCGGCTGCGTTACATCGCAGCCGGCGCCGCAGGTTGTGCCGGGCTCGGCACGGGGGTGGCCTGGCCGCCGCCGTGCTGGCCGTGGCGATGGCCACCGCGCTCGCCCCGCTGGCCACCGCGCGACCCGCCGTGTTCGCCGCGCGGCTGCATCACCGGCAGGGCCACGCCGCGATCCTTCGCGCGCTGCTCCAGTTCGCCGCGGCGCGCCTCTATCAGCTGCGTACGCTGGTCGGGCGTGGCGCTGCGCATCTTCTCGCGGAACGCGGTGCGCTCCTCGGGCGTGGTCAGCTTGTCCATCGCCGCGCGCCGGGCCTCGCGGTCGGCCTGGCTCATCGCGTCGCCACCGTGGCGGCCGTGCTGGCCACGGCTGCCCTGGGACGCGGACGGAGCCGGGATCGACGGATCTTCCGAGGAACTGGGGAACGGCGAGACGGGTTGCGCGAGGGCAAGCGGCGAGGCGAGCGCAAGTCCCAGCCCGGTTGCCGCCAGCAGCGATTTCAGGGTTCTCTTCATCGTGGATTCTCCTGTGAGATTGGACGCCGGGAGGGTCCCGGTTCGACCCCCGCCGATCGCCTCGGGTGTCGGAAGCGCGCGGGGTGTACGGGACCCATTGGACCACCCCGATGTAAGCGAATGATTTCCGCCGGGTGCGCAGGTGTTTCCATTTGTACGTTGCCGTGACGCGATGCCGCGCGAGGGGGGGGCGCATCGGCTAGCATCCGTGCATGGCCTATTCCCAACCGTCACCGGGTACCGATCCCGACGCCCGGTCCCCGCGCCGGGGCGAACTGGGCAGCATCCTCGCCAGCCTGCGCGGCGTGGTCGGCGCGCTCGCGCTGTTCAGCTGCGCGGTGAACCTGCTGCTGCTCACGCCGTCGATCTACATGCTGCAGGTGTACGACCGCGTGCTGACCAGCCGCAACGAGGTGACCCTCGCGGTCCTAACGCTGATCGTGGTCGGCCTGTTCATGCTCGAGGCGATGCTGGAGTTCGTGCGCTCCCGCGTGCTGGTTCGTGCAGGCACCGCGTTTGACCTGAAGGTGGGTTCGCGGGTGTTCGACGCCTCGTTCGAGCGCCACCTGCGCCAGCGCGGCGGTAACCCGGCGCAGGCGCTGGGCGATCTGGCCAACGTTCGCCAGTTCGCCACCAGCCAGGGACTGTTCGCGTTCTTCGATGCCCCTTGGACGCCGATCTACATCGGCGTGATCTTCCTGCTCAGCCCTTGGATGGGCCTGTTCGCGCTGGTCGCGGCCGTGCTGCTGACCCTGGTCGCGCTGGCCACCGCACGCTGGACGACACCGCCGCTGCTGCAGGCCACCCAGCTCGCGGCGGCGGCGGCGAACTACGCCGGCAGCAACCTGCGCAGTGCCGAGGCGATCGAGGCGATGGGCATGCTCGGCCGGGTGCGCGAACGCTGGTTCGAACGACAGGCCGGGTTCCTGTCCTGGCAGGCCCTGGCCAGCGATCGCGCGGCGTCGCTGAACGCGCTCGCCCGGTTCCTCAGGCTCACGCTGCAGTCGGGCATCCTCGGGCTGGGCGCGCTGCTGGTGCTGGAGAACCAGATGACGCCCGGTGGCATGATCGCCGCGTCGATCCTGCTCGGCCGTGCACTGGCACCGGTGGAGCTCGCCATCTCGGCCTGGCGCGGCTTCGAGGCGGCGCGCGACTCCTACGGCCGGCTGTCCGAACTGCTCGCCGCCCATCCAGCCCGCCCGCCGGCCCTGGCGCTGCCGCGGCCCGCGGGCGACGTCGCGGCCGAGCGGCTGGTGGTCGCGGCCCCGGGCAGCCGCGAGCCGATCCTGAAGGGCCTGTCCTTCGCCGTGCCTGCAGGCACCTTCACCGCGGTGATCGGGCCGAGCGGTTCCGGCAAGTCGTCGCTGGCACGCGCGCTGGTCGGCGTCTGGGCGCCGATGGAGGGCGCGCTTCGCCTGGACGGCGCCGCCGTGCACGAATGGGACAAGTCGAGGCTCGGCCCGTGGATCGGCTACCTGCCGCAGGACGTGGAACTGCTGGAGGGCACGATCGCGGAGAACATCGCACGCTTCGGCGACGTCGATTCCACGGCGGTGGTCGAGGCGGCGAGACGCGCAGGCGTGCATGAACTCGTGCTGCGCTTCCCGCAGGGCTACGACACCCGCATCGGCCCCGAGGGCGGCGTGCTGTCGGGCGGCCAGCGCCAGCGCATCGCGCTCGCGCGTGCCCTCTACGGCGACCCGGCGCTGGTGGTGATGGACGAACCGAATTCCAACCTGGACGACGCCGGCGAGGTCGCGCTGCTGGAGGCCCTGCAGGGCCTGAAGGAGCGCCGGCGCACCACCTTCGTGATCACCCACCGGGTCGGCGTGCTGCGCGCGGCCGACAGGGTCGTCGTGATGGTGGACGGAACGATCAAGGCGCAGGGCCCGCGCGACGCGGTGCTCGCATCGATGCTCCGCAAGCCGGATGCCGGTGCGCCGTCGGGGACCCCGTCATGAACGCGCCCGTACAGGCGTCCGCGCAGGCCTCGGGCGTCCCGGCGCGGCCCGTCGCGCCGCCGCCACCACCCGATGCCGACTACCGCAGGCCGGTGCGGCTGGGCGTGCTGATGCTGGTGGTTGGCCTCGGCGGCTTCCTGCTATGGGCGGCGCTGGCACCGATCGACGAAGGCGTGCCCGCCGCGGGCGTGGTGGCGGTCGAGTCCAAGCGCAAGCGGGTGGACCACCTTACCGGCGGCCTGATCGAGCGCATCCTGGTGCGCGACGGGCAGGTGGTGGCCGAGGGCGATCCGCTGGTCGAGCTGAACGAGACCCAGGCGAAGGCGGCGCTCAATGCGATCGAGGGCGAGTGGCGCGTTGCGGCCGCGACCGCCGCACGCCTCGAGGCCGAACGCGCCGGCGCACGGTCCATCGCGTTCCCGAAGGCGCTGCTCGATGCCGCCGGCGATCCCGAGGCCGCCGCGGCGATGCGCACGCAGTCGGAACTGTTCCGTTCGCGCCAGGGCGCGCTCGCCGGCGAACTGGCGATCGTGCGCGAATCGGTGCGCGGCCTCGAACTGCAGATGAAGAGCCTCGAACGGGTGATGGAGGGACGGGCGCTGCAGATACGGCTGTTCACCGAGCAGTACGAGTCCTTCCTCAAGCTGCATGCCGAGAAGTTCGTGTCGCGCAACCAGCTGATCGACATCGAGCGCCAGCTGGCCGAGGTGCAGACCAAGCAGAGCGAAGACCTGGCGCGCATGGCCGAGGTCGGCGCACGGCTGTCGGAGTTCCGGATGCGCGGCGCGCAGCGCGAGATCGAGTACCGGCGCGAGGTCGAGGCCCTGTACGCCGAGGTTCAGAAGGTGCTGGCCACGCTGGGCGAGCGCCTGACCGCGCAGCGCGACACGGTGCGCCGCCTGGTGCTGCGTGCGCCGTCAGGCGGCACGGTGATCGACCTCGCCTACTCCACGCTGGGCGGGGTGATCAAGCCCGGCGACCGCATCCTCGACATCGTGCCCGACGGCGACGAACTGATCATCGAGGCGCAGGTGCCTCCGCAGTACATCGACCGCCTGGTCGCGGGGCAGCCGGCAGACGTGCACTTCGACGCCTACATGAGCCGCGTCGACCGCCCGGTGCTCACCGGCACGGTGAAGGTGGTGTCGGCCGATGCGCTGGTCGATCCGCGTACCGGGATTCCCTACTATGCGATGCGGGTCGCGGTGTCGGGCGCGGAACTGAAGCGGCTCGGCGACATCCGGGTGCAGCCGGGCATGCAGGCGACGGTGATGGTCAAGACCGGCGAACGCTCGCTGCTCGCCTACCTCACGCGGCCGCTGCTGCGCCGGTTCCAGGGCGCGCTGGGCGAGACCTGATCAGCCGGCCGCGGCGTCCTGCCCCGGATCGTCGGCCTCGGGGTTGCGTGGCGGCGGCGGCGCAGCCAGCATCGCCGCGCGCGAGGCCGGCGTCTCGAGGCTGATGCGGCCGAGCGCACCGCTGCGGTAGTCGTTGAGCAGCGCGAGTGCCGCCTTCTCCCGGTCGGGCACGCCGCCCTTGAGCACGAAGCCGCGGCGCTGCGCGACGGCATCGATCACGTCGGGGCCGTCCATGCCGGCGGGGTCGAAGCGATAGCGCGCGGCCAGCAGCGCCGGGTAGCGCGCCGCCAGCGTCTCGCCCAGGAAGTTGGCGACTTCCTCGTCGATGTAGGCATTGACGCCGACCGCATGGCTGGCTGCCAGCATCAGTCCGTCGGACGGATGCTCGATGCGCGGCCAGAGCAGGCCCGGCGTATCGAACAGCACCAGCTGGTCGGTGACGTCGATTCGCTGCTGGCTCTTGGTGACCGCCGGCTCGTCGCCGACGTTGGCCACCCGGCGCTTCGCCAGCGCATTGATAAGGGTCGACTTGCCGACGTTCGGGATGCCCATCACCATCAGCCGCAAGGGCTTGAGCGGGTTGTCCCGGTGCGGCGCAAGCGCCTGGGCGAGCTTCGGGATGCGCGCCACGTCGGATGCCTTGCGGCAGGTCAGGGCCACCGCCTGCACCTTGTCGCCCTTCTCGGCGCTGTCGACCAGCGCGCGCATCCAGGCCGCGGTGGCCTGCGGATCGGCGAGGTCGGCCTTGTTCAGCACCTTCAGGCAGGGACGCTGGCGGTGCCGGCGCAGCGAGTCGATCATCGGGTTGCTGCTCGCGCCGGGCAGGCGCGCATCGACCACCTCGACCACGAGGTCGACCTTCGCCAGCGTCTCGGCCGCCTTCTTGCGTGCGCTGGCCATGTGGCCGGGAAACCATCCGATCGACATCTCTGTGCCTGCTTTCCATGTGGGGACGCGGCGAAGGGCTGCGTCCGTGCTCCGGATCCCGATGGTAGTGCCGAACGCCGCCTCGCCGAGGATGGAGACGATGTCACCGGCATTGCGTCGATCTTTGAGTATCATCGCGCCCAGTCGACTGCCGGACGACACCGGCGAGCATCCGCGATGTCCAGTATCGGTCAAATGGAGTACCTGCACCCATGAAGTCGGTCGAACTGATCGTCGAACGCATCATCCTCGCCAGCCGCTGGATCCTGGTGGTGTTCCTGCTCGGCCTGGCGGGGGCGCTGGCGGTGTATGCGGTGTCGTTCCTCTACAAGTTCGCGAAGGTCGCCGGCGGCATGTTCACGCTCAGCGACAGCGAGATGATCCTCGCGATGCTCGCGCTGATCGATTCCGCGCTGGTGGCCAGCCTGCTGGTGATGGTGATGATTTCCAGCTACGAGAACTTCGTGAGCCGATTCGACCAGGGCGGAGACGACGTGTCGTTCCTGGGCAAGCTCAATGCGGGCAGCCTGAAGATCAAGGTCGCCTCGTCGATCGTCGCAATCTCGTCGATCCACCTTCTGCAGATCTTCCTGAACGCCCCGCAGTACGACAACGAGAAGATAATGTGGGTGACGATCGTGCATCTCGCGTTCGTTGCCTCGGCATTGATCCTCGGCTACCTCGAGCAGATCATGTCGAAGCTCAAGTAGCGGCAGGCTTCAGGAGGTCAGCCATCAGGCTGCCCCGCGGGGTCGACTGCAGGCAACCCGAGGGCAGGCACGCTGCGGTACGCTGGCGGATACTGCCCAGCGCCAAGCCGCGCGTAGATGGATGCGCGACCAAAACCGAGCCGGCAGGCCATGTTCCAGGGAGGACACACCATGCAACTCCGTTCGTTCACTTCAGTGGCCGGTGCCCGCTGCGCGTCCCTCGCGCTGCTCGCGGCAGCGGCGCTGCCCGCCTTGGCGCAGACCGATTACCCGAACCGCACGATCCGGCTGATCACGCCGGCTGCACCGGGTGGCACCACCGACATCCTCGCGCGCCTGACCGCCGCCAAGCTCACCGAGACCATGGGCCAGCAGGTGATCGTCGACAACCGTGCCAGCGCGTCCGGCGTGAATGCCGGCGAGATCACCGCGCGCGCGGCGCCCGATGGCTACACGCTGCTGCTGGTCTACCACCAGCACACGATCAATGCGGCGCTGAACGCGAAGCTGCCCTACCACCCGGTGAACGACTTCACCCCGATCAGCCAGCTCACCTCGGCGGGCCTGTTCCTGGTCGTGAATCCGGCCAGCCCGGTGAAGACGCCGAAGGAGTTCGTCGAGTGGACGCGCAGCTTCAAGGGCGGGCTCAATTTCGGTTCCGCCGGCATCGGCAGCGGCGGCCACCTCGCGGGTGAACTGTTCAACCTGATGGCTGGCATCAAGGCGCAGCACATCCCCTACAAGGGCTCCGGCCCGGCGTTGGCCGACCTGCTCGGTGGCCAGTACCAGTACAACTTCGCCGGCATGCAGGCGGCGCAGACGCTGGTGCGCGCCGGCCGCCTGCGTGGCCTGGCCGTGACCACGCCGAAGCGGGTCGCGGCGATGCCTGACGTGCCGACCATGGCCGAGACGCTGCCCGGCTTCGAACTGGTCGGCTGGTACGGCATCGCCGGCCCGGCGAAGATGCCAAAGCCCCTGGTCACGCGGCTGAACACCGAACTGCTGAAGATGCTGGCGATGTCCGACGTGCGCGAGCGCATCCTCGCCGATGGCTCCGAGCCGGTGGGCAACGATCCGGAGACCTTCCGCAAGTACATGCTCGCCGACATGGTCAAGTGGGCGAAGCTGGTGAAGGAAAGCGGCGCGAAGCTCTGATGCAGCGGGCCGTCCGGGACGCCGGGTCCGGGACGGGCGTGGCGGTCACTGCAGCGGATCGACCTTGATGTTGCCCTTGCGGATCACCTCGCCCCAGCGGGCGAGGTCCTTCCTGACCAGCGCGGCGACGGCGGCCGAATCGCCCCACTGGAACTCGATCGCCTGCGCGGCGAACTGCTCGCGCAGCGCCGGCGTGTCGACCACCTTCTTCAGTTCCGCGGCCAGCCGGTCGACGATCGGCTGCGGGCTGCCGCGCCGTGCGAGCAGGCTGAACCAGGTCGCCGCGTCGTAGCCGGGATAACCGAGCTCGGCCACGGTCGGGATGTCCGGCATCGCCGACAGCCGTTTCGACGACGACACCGCCAGCGCGCGCAGCTTGCCCGCCTTGACCAGCGGGATCGCGGTGATCGGCGGGTTGAACAGCACCTGCAGCTGCCCGGCCATCAGGTCCGGCAGCGCGGAGGCCCCGCCCTTGTATGGCACATGGGTCATGCGCGTGCCGGTGAGCGACATGAACCACTCGGTGGAAATGTGCACAACGCCACCGATGCCGGACGAACCGAAGTTGAGCTTGCCCGGGTTGGCGCGTGCGTAGTCGACCAGCTCGCGGATCGACTTCACCGGCAGCTGCGGGTTGACCACCACCATCACCGGCGAGAAGCCGATCAGGCCGACCGGGGTGATGTCCCTGTCCGGGCTGTAGGGCAGCTTGGGATAGAGCAGCGGGTTGAGCACCAGTCCGTTGAAGCCTTCCAGCATCAGCGTGTAGCCGTCGGTACCGGCGCGGCCGAGGATCTCGTAGGCGATGATCGTGTTCGCGCCCGGGCGGTTGTCGACGACGACCGACTGTCCGAGTCCTTCGCCCATGCGCTGCGCGACCGAGCGCGCGAGCAGGTCGGTGACGCCGCCGGCGGAGAACGGCACCAGCAGCCGGACCGGCTTCACCGGCCAGGTGGCCTGGGCGTGGACGGGCGTGGAAAGGACGGCGCTGGAAACGGCGGCGCAGGACAGCACCAGCATGGCGGCAGTCGCGCACTTCGCGACCGCCTGGAGAGGCATGTTCATCGAGGCTCCGGCGGTGACAGGGGGTCGATGCGCGCCATGGGTACCATGGGTGCGATGGGTGCGATGGGCATGGACAGCAGCGCAAACGACAGCGCCTTGCCATGCGTATCGAGGGCGATCGAGGTGGTGACGCCACTGCCCAGCGCATGCTCGCAGCTGAACTGCAGCGCGCACAGCTTTGGCAGCACGTAGCGACGCACTTCGCCATGCACGATGTGTTCCAGATGCGCGGCCACCGCTTCGGCGGTCACCTGCTGCACCAGCAGCGGGAAGTCGTCGGCGCGGTAGGCGAACAGCGACAGGATGGACGTGTCGCCCTTGTCGCCGGCGCGGCAGTGCGCGAGTTCGTGCAGCAGCCGAGTGCCGGGCGCACGGGCCGGCGGTGCGATGCGTGCGGGCCGGCCGGTCATGGCTGCCTCCCCGATGCGGCCGGTGCAGGCACGCGGTCGGTCGACAGGCGCACCACGCTGCTGTGCACCGCATCGCGCGGCATCAGGGTCGATACGATGCCGATGCGCTCGGTGGTCGACTTGCGAGCGCCGCCGCCGCCGGCCGGGCCGTTGGTGTAGAGCGCCTCCACCTCCAGCCCGACGCGCTCGGCGAGTTCGCGCGTGCCGCCGCTGGCCGCGGCGCGCAGGCGCACCTCGTACGGATCGACGCCATGCCCGAAGTTGGTGCCATGGGTGGAGTCGATGCCGACCATGTCGATGCGCAGGTCGGGCAGGTCGTGGTGCAGCCGCTCGTACAGCACAGCCCCCGCGAGCTCCGCGCGGGCACGCGCGTTCGGACCCGCATAGGAGATCTCTCCCTCGCCGATGAAGCCGGCGCGGTAGCCGACGCTCACCTTCAGCGTGCCGGTGCGCGAGGTACCGTTCGCGTTCTCGATGCGCACCCGGTCCTCGCCGAGGTCGACCAGGTCGACAGTGCCGAAGTCGACCACTGCGTCCGGCGTCACGTACGCGGTCGGATCGGTCACCTCGTACAGCAGCTGTTCCTTCACCGTGCGCAGCGTGATCATGCCGCCGGTGCCGGCTACCTTGCACAGCGTGCCGTTGCCGTCGGCGTCGACGTCGCAGAAAGGGAAGCCGAGGTGGGCGAGGTCGCGCACGTCCTTCAGTCCCGGATCGGCGAAGTAGCCGCCGGTGAGTTGCCCCGCGCATTCCAGCAGGTAGCCGATCACCGTGCCGCGCGCGAGCAGCGTCGGATCGTCGAGCGGCCAGCCGAACTCGCGGATCATCGGCGCCAGGAACAGCGACGGATCGGCGACCCGGCCGGTGATGATCACGTCCGCGCCGGTAGCGATCGCCGGCAGGATTACCTCGGCCCCGAGGTAGGCATTGGCTGAGATCGGCGGGCCGTATTCGCGCACCGGCTGCCCGGTCTCGAGCGTGGGGGCGTCAGGGTCGAGCCGGTCGAGCACGTCGTCGCCGGTGACCACCGCCACCTTCAGCGACAGGCCCAGTTCCTGCGCGATCGCCACCACCTGCCGCCCGGCACTCACCGGATTGGCCGCGCCGAGGTTGCTGATCAGCCGGCAGCGGCCACGCTTGAGCAGCGGCAGCAGCGCCGTCATGCGTGCGCGAAGCAGCGGGTCGTAGCCCTGCTCCGGATCGGCGAGCCGGCGCAACTGAGCGGCCGCCACCGTGCGCTCGGCGAGGCATTCGAGCACCAGCCAGTCGAGCCGGCCCTGCGCCGCGAGGATCACCGCCGGGTCGATCCTGTCGCCCTGGAAACCCGCGCCGCAGCCGATACGGATGGTCTTATGGCGCGGCATGGGCGACGGTCGTTGCGGGGTTGGGTGCGGGGTTGCGTGACATCGCGCCGATTGTCTGCGGCACCCCGGGTGCCGTCAATGTCGAGCGGCGGCAGGCACCCGGCCATGCCTGTGGGACAATCGGGCCATGCATGTCGTCGTCCTCGGAGCGGGTGTGATCGGTCTGGCCACCGCCTGGTGCCTGTCGCGCGACGGGCACCGGGTCACGCTCGTCGAGCGCAACCAGGGCGTGGCCCTGGAGACCAGCTACGCCAATGGCGGGCAGCTCTCGTACAGCTATGTCGCGCCGCTCGCGAGCCCGAGCGTGCTGCCCAGGCTGCCGCCCTGGCTGCTCAGCGCCGATGCGCCGCTGCGCTTCCGGCCGGAAGCCGACCTGCAGCAGTGGCGCTTCTGCCTCGCCTTCCTGCTCGCCTGTACCCAGAAGCAGGCCGACCTGACCACGCGCCAGCTGCTCGCGCTGTCGTTCTACAGCCGCGCGCTGACACGCGAGCTTGTCGAGCGCGAGTCGCTCGACTTCGCCTATGCGCGCAGCGGCAAGCTGGTCGTGCATTCGGATGCCACCACGCATGCATCCGCCTGCCGGCTGCTCGACTACCAGGCGAGCCTCGGCTGCGAACAGCGGGCGCTCGATGCCGATGCCTGCGTCGCGCTGGAGCCGGCGCTCGCCCACATGCGGCCGCTGCTCGCCGGCGGCATCCACACCCCGAGCGAGGATGCCGGCGATTGCTACCTGTTCTGCGTCGGCATGGAACGCCTGCTGCGTGCCGCCGGCGCCACCTTCCTGCTCGGCGAGACCGTGCAGCGGCTGCGCGCTGAAGGTGGTCGTGTCGTGGCTGCAGAGACCGCGCAGGGCGCGGTCGAAGGCGATGCCTACGTGCTGGCCACCGGCAACCGCAGCGTGCCGCTCGCGCGCGAGGTCGGCATCCGCCTGCCGATGTACCCGCTCAAGGGCTACAGCCTGACCGTGCCGATCGCCGACGACGCCGGCGCGCCGCGGGTCAGCGTCACCGACTATGCGCAGAAGGTCGTGTATGCGCGCCTGGGCGAGAGCCTGCGCGTGGCCGGCATGGCCGAGATCGCCGGGCACTCGGCCGACCCCGATCCGAAGCGCATCGCCCTGCTCGCACGGCAGGCCGCCTCGCGCTTCCCGGGCGCCGGCGACTACGAGGGCGCGCATGCCTGGTGCGGGCTGCGTCCCGCGACGCCGAAGGGCCCGCCCGTGCTCGGCGCGACACCGTATCCGAACCTGATGCTGAACGTCGGCCACGGCGCACTCGGCTTCACGCTGGCGATGGGCAGTGCGCAGGTGGTCGCCGACCTCGTGGCCGCGCGCACGCCGGTCATCCCGCTCGACGGCTTCACGCTCGAACCTTCCCGATGAAGGATACATGAACGCTCGCCTCGCCCCGCTGCTGCAGCTCTGGCCCTTCGTGCAGCCCTATCGCAAGCGCGTGGTCATCGCGCTATGCGCGCTGCTGGTTGCCGCCGGCTCGATGCTGGCCATCCCCGCTGCCTTCCAGCGGCTGATCGACCATGGCTTCTCGGCCGGGAACACCGGCGGCATCACCGGCTACTTCGTCGCGCTGTTCGTGGTGGCGGTGGTGCTGGCCGCGGCGACCGGCACCCGCTTCTACCTGATGAGCTGGCTCGGCGAGCGGGTCAGCGCAGATCTGCGCAATGCGGTCTACTCGAACGTGATGCGCCTGTCGCCGCGCTTCTTCGAGACCATGCGCAGCGGCGAGATCCTGTCCCGGCTGACCGCCGACACCACGGCCGTGCAGACCGCGGTCGGCACCAGCTTCTCGATGGGCCTGCGCAACGGGCTGCTGCTGCTCGGCGGCCTGGGCATGCTGGTGATCACCAGCCCGCGGCTGGCGAGCTACATCCTGGTGCTGATGATCGCGGTGGTGCTGCCGCTGGTGGTGTTCGGCCGCCGCGTGCGCAAGCTGTCCCGGATGAGCCAGGAGAAGCTGGCCGAAGCCTCCGCGCTGGCCGGCGAGACCCTCGGCGCGGTGACCACCGTGCAGGCCTTCGCGCAGGAAGCGCGCGAGTCGCGCCGCTTCGGCCTGGCGATCGAACATTCGTTCGCCACCGCGCTCAAGCGCGCGAAGGCCACCGCATCGCTGCTGCTGGCGGTGATCGTGATGGTGTTCGGCTCGATCGTGGTCGTGCTCTGGCTGGGCGCGCAGGACGTGCTGGCCGGCAACATGACTGCCGGGCAACTCGCGGCCTTCGTTCTCTATGCCGTGGTCGCCGCCGGTTCGGTGAGCGCACTGGCCGAAGTGTGGGGCGAACTGAACCGCGCCTCGGGCGCGGTCGAGCGGCTGCTGGAACTGATGAACGCGAAGTCCGAGATCACCGCGCCGGCGCTGCCGTCCGCCGCGCCGCTGGATCGCGGCGCGGTGCGCTTCGAGCAGGTCGGCTTCCGCTATCCGTCGCGGCCGGATGTCGATGCGATCGCCGACGTCACGCTCGACATCTCGCCGGGCGAGACGCTGGCCATCGTCGGTCCGTCCGGCGCCGGCAAGACGACGCTGTTCCAGCTGCTGATGCGCTTCTACGACGTGACCAGCGGCCGCATCCTGATCGACGGCGTGGACATCCGCGCGATCGACCTGCAGCGGCTGCGAACCCTGCTCGGCGTGGTCGCGCAGGACAGCGTGGTGTTCGCCGCGTCGGTGCGCGACAACATCCGCTATGGCGTGCCCGACGCCACCGAGAACGAGGTGCGTTCGGCGGCGCGCATGGCTGCGGTCGAGGAGTTCGTGGCACGCCTGCCGGAAGGCTATGACACCCCGCTCGGGGAGCGCGGCGTGCGACTGTCCGGTGGACAGCGGCAGCGGATCGCGATCGCGCGTGCACTCCTTAAGGATCCGCCGATCCTCCTGCTCGATGAAGCGACCAGTGCACTCGATTCGGAGAGCGAGGCTTTCGTGAAGGCGGCGATCGACCGCGCGGCGCAGGACCGGACTGTGCTGGTCATCGCGCACCGGTTGTCCACGGTGCAGAGCGCGGACCGGATCGTGGTGCTGGAGCAGGGACGCATCCAGGCCATCGGATCGCATGCGGAACTGATGGCGAACAGCCCGCTGTATGCGCGGCTGGCGGAGCTGCAGTTCGGGAGCGGGTAGCATTCACGCGCCACCTCGGGAGTTCTTCCATACGCCATACGATCGTCGTCGCCCGTGTCACTTCGCTCGGCAGCCCGCTCGCCAGCGCCCGGCCGGGCAGTCCCACGCTGCGGGTGACCGACCCGGCAGGCATCCGTGCCCTGCGGTCGCTGAATGCCCGCATGGACGCACTGGGCAAGCAGGTCATGGTCTGCGTGGAGAAGAAGCTCCCGCCGGAGCCCTGCATGTGCAGGTACCCGGCAGAACTTGCGGCGGTGCAGAAGGAGCATCAATCCGTGATCCAGGTGTATCCGGACTGGGCCACTCGCGCGGTCGCATGGACGGACAGTCCTTCAGGCACGCCAGTCGGCCACACGATCGTGATCGCGAACCTCGGGCCGCAGTTGGGCAGGTGCGCGGCGAGGTAGCCGCGTAGCCGCGAGCACGCGGCCATCATCCAGTCCACATGAAGCGGGGCGCACAGCCTGCGAACGCCGGATGACCCCGCTGGCACGTTCCCTTGCCCTGGCCCTGGCCGTTTTCCTCGTTCGCGGAACGGAGGCCTCGGGCCAACCGGTGCCTCGGGCAGCGGGTTCGCCCGCATCACTGGTCCCGTCCGGATTCGTCGTCACCGGGGAAATCCGGGGTGACCTGAACAGGGACGGCGAGGAAGACCGCGTCCTCATCGTCAAGGGAACCCGCAAGGAATACTTCTTCATGCACGACCAGCGCGGCCTGCTGGACCGGAACCGGCGCGGCATCATCATTGCGCTGGGCAACCGGGGCGGACACGAAGTCGTGCTGTCGAACCTCGACTGCTTCTCGTCCGAGAACGAAGACGGCGGTGTCTACTTCGCGCCGGAGCCCAGCGTCGAGATCCGCAGGGGCTCGCTCGTCGTGCACTACGCGCATGGCCGCTACGGCTACTGGGCCTGCACGTTCCGGTACCAGGGAGGCGACTTCGAACTGATCGGCTTCGACCGGAGCGAGAACCGCGGGCCGGTCACCGAGCGTTCGGTCAGCATGAACTTCATGACCCGGAGGATCCGGATTCGCCAACAGGTCGACACGGACGCTGACGGAACGCGCGGGGAACGCTTCCGCGAAACCTGGCAGTCGTTTGCGCTACCGGAGCGGATCCTGCTGCGGGCGATCCGCGATTTCGAAGCGTTCGACATCGACCGGCTGCTCGCGCCCGCGCGCCGCTGAGGCGGCTCCCTCTTGACCGGATCACGCGCAGCCCGCAGCATCACCTGGATCGACTCGCCGCCGAGGCATCGCCCGGCAGGCGTCCGGCGGTCCCATGTCCTTGCATGGCCGCGCGCGCAGGAGAGCCGCATGTCGCTTGAAACGATGTCCTTCATCCTCGGGGGAATCCTGCTGGGCGCGGGGCTCTTCGGCGGCGGCCTCGAGATCAAGGAACTCAAGCTGCCGCAGATCGGGCCCGTGGCGCGGGCGATGTCGGCACTGGTCGGCATCGCATTCGTTGCCCTCGCCGTCTTCCTCAACCCGAAGCCGGAACCGGTGCCGGCACCGGCACCGGCACCGCAGCCGGCAGCCACGCCACCTGCAGTTCCCGCACCGCACGCGAGGCGGGAGGTCGTATCCTTCGCCGACCCGATGCAGGGCGACCTGCGGCTGGACGCCTGCCTGAAGTGGGGTGAACTGTGCGGCGAGCCCGCGGCAAGCGCATGGTGCCGGGCGCGCGGCCTGTCGAAGGCTCTCGAGTTCCCGATCGTGAACGTCGGCGAGCGCGGCATCGCCACCCGCCTGATCGGCACGGACCAGGTCTGCCGCCAGGTGTTCTGCGCGTCCTTCTCGGTCATCACCTGCGAGAAGTGAAGCGCTAGCTGGGCGGCATCACCGCCCAGTCGGGCATCGGCCACCCCAGCACTTCCGCCAGCCGGCAGACGACCCATCCGGCCTCGGGACCGCTGACCACCGAGCCCTCGGCGACCAGCCCGCGATGGATGCGCTCGAGCACCATCTCCTCCGGTACGCCGAGGTCGAGCTTGCGCCGGGTGGCATGCTCGGTGAGCATCTGCGCCATGTCCTCGCACAGCTCGTAGCGTTCGGCGATCACCGCACGCGGTTCGCTCGGCTTGATCGCTCCCTTCGGGATGAACAGGTCGATGAACGGGCGGGGGATGGCGATCTGGTTTTCGTCCGGCATTCAGTCCGCCTTGGCCCCCGACAGCTTCACCAGCTTCGCGTACTTCTCCATCTCGCGCAGGAAGAAGCGCTGGAACTCGGCCGGGCCGAGGCCCAGCGGTTCGAGCCCGTCGCGTTCGAACGCGGCGCGCATCTCGGGCGTCTGCATCGCCTTCAGCGTCTCGGCGTTGAGCCGGTCGATGATCGCCTGCGGCATGCCGGCAGCGACGAACATGCCGAACCAGTTGTCGGTGTCGAAGCCAGGCAGGATGCTGTCGAGCGTCGGCAGCTGCGGCAGCAGGGCGGTCGGCTTCACCGTGGTGACCGCCAGTGCGCGCAGCCGCCCGGTCTTCAGGTGCGGCATCGCGACCACGGTGGCGAAGAAGCTCATGTCGACCTCGCCCGCCACCACCGCGCCGACCACCGCGCCCGCGCCCTTGTAAGGCACGTGCGTGACCTCGGCGCCGGTGAGCGAGGCGAACAGCACGCCGGCGAGGTGGCTGGTGGTGCCCATGCCGTTGGAGCCGAAGTTGAGCCCGCCCTTGCGCTTCTTCAGCAGCGCGACCAGTTCCTTCACGTTGCGTGCCGGCACCGACGGATGCACCACCAGCAGCTGCGGCGAGGACACCACGCCGGTGACCGGAACGATGTCCTTCAGCGGGTTGTAGCCGAGCTTCGTGTAGAGGCTCGGGTTCACCGCCAGCGCCGCGGACGAGAAGAGCAGCGTGCTGCCGTCGGCGGGTGCCTTGGCCACCAGTTCGGCACCGATGTTGCCGCCGGCCCCGGCGCGGTTGTCGACGGAAAACGGCTGGCCCATCGATTCGCCGTACTTCACCGCGAGCAGCCGGGCGACGATGTCGGTGACGCCGCCAGGCGCGAACGGCACCACGATGCGCACCGGCCGGTTCGGCCAGGCCTGGGCGACGGCGGCGGCCGGCAGCAGCGCGGCCAGCGTGAGCAGTGCGAGTCGCTTCATCAGTCGAGCCTTATCTTCGCTGCATCGATCACCTTCGCCCAGCGGGCGACCTCGGCTTCCATGAACGCGCGGAACTCCGCCGGCGTGTTGCCCGAAGGTTCGACGCCGAGCTCGGCGAGCCGGGTGCGCACGTCGGGCAGGCGAACGATCTTCGCGATCTCGCTCGACAGCCGGTCGACGATAGGCTTCGGCGTGCCGCCCGGTGCCAGCACGCCGGCCCAGGAGCCGGACACGAAGCCGGGCACGCCGGCCTCGGCGATGGTCGGGATCTCCGGGGCGGTCGGCCAGCGGGTGTCGCTCGACAGGCCGAGCGCGCGGATCTTGCCCGAGCGCACCTGCGGCAGCATCGCCGACATCGTGTCGAACATCACCTGTATGTGGCCGCCCATCAGGTCGGCCAGCGCCGGCGTCGTGCCCTTGTAGGGTACATGGGTCATCTTCACGCCCTGCTGCTGTGCGAGCAGCTCCATCGTGAGGTGGGCGGCGGCGCCGATGCCGCTGGAGCCGAACGAGATCGTGCCGGGCTTCGCGCGTGCGACCGCCAGCAATTCCTTCAGGTCCTTCGCCGGCAGGCTGTTGCTGGCCACCAGCACCAGCGGCGCCACGCCGACCAGCGATACCGGTTCGAAGCTCTTCACCGCATGATAGGGCAGCTTGGCGTACAGCGACTGGCTGGCCGAATGGCCTGCGATCACCATGCCGGTCGTGTAGCCGTCGGGCGTGGCCTTGGACAGGGCCTCGGCGCCTATGATGCCGTTCGCGCCCGGCCGGTTGTCGATCAGCACCGGCTGCCCGAGCGAGCGGGCCAGCTGTTCGCCGACCGTTCGCGCCATCAGGTCGGTGAAGCCGCCCGGCGTGAACGGCACGATCATGCGCAACGGCTTCGACGGATAGGCCGGTTGCGCGGCCGCGGCCGCGGACAGCAGGGCGAACGCCGCAGTCAGTGCCGCGGCGGATACCGCAGTGGCTCGATGCATCGCAGGTCTCCTCGAGTGTGCGTCGCGCCGGGCCCGCCTGCTCTTCGGCAGCATGAACCCGACACCGGTCACAGCTTACCGGAACTCAGCAGACGGCACCCACCTGCCAGGGCACGAACTCGTTGTCGCCGTAGCCGAGCGCCTCGCTCTTGGTGCGCTCGCCGGAGGCGACGGCCAGCCTGCGCGCGAATATGCGTGCGCCGCAGTCGGCGAGCGTCTCGTCGCCCTCGAGCACCGTGCCGCAGTTGAAGTCCATGTCCTCGGCCTGTCCATGGTAGAGCTGCGAGGTCGAGGCGAGCTTCAGGCAGGGCGCCGGCTTGCAGCCGAACGGCGAACCGCTGCCGGTGGTGAAGCAGATCAGGTTGGCGCCACCGGCGATCTGCCCGGTCGCGGAGCAGGGGTCGAAGCCGGGCGAGTCCATGAACACCAGTCCGCGTTCGGTCACCTGCTTGGCATACTGGTAGACCGCGCGCAGGCTGCTGCTGCCGCCCTTGAGCAGCGTGCCGAGCGCATGTTCGACGCCCGCGAGGGCGCGCCCGCTGCCGGCGGCAGGGGCATGGCTCGTCGCCCCGTGGCCGAGCTCGCTGCCGGCATAGGTGCCCCACCAGTCGAACCGTTCGAGCAGCGCGTGGGCGACGTGCGGCGTCTCTGCGCGGCGGGTCAGCAGCTGCGCCGCGTCGAGCAACTCGGGCGTCTCGGCGAGGATCGCGGTACCGCCCTGGCGCACCAGCAGGTCGATCGCATGGCCGACGGCCGGGTTCGCGGACAGGCTGCAGAACGTGTCCGCGCCACCGCATCGCAGGCCGATGGTCAGGTGGCTCGCATCCACGGGGGCGCGCTTGACATCGGCCACAGCCGACAGCATCGCGGCGACTTCCGCGATGCCACGGCGGATCGTCGACTGCGAGCCGCCTTCCTCCTGCACGGTGATCTTACGCAGGCGGCCGCCGGCCACCGCGAGCGGATGGACGGCCAGCAGCCGCTCGATCTGCATCGTCTCGCAGCCCAGGCCGATCAGCATCAGGCCGCCGAAGTTCGGATGGCGGGCGAAGCCGGCCAGGGTGCGTTCGCGCAGGCGGAAGCCGGTGCTGTCGGCCGACAGGCCGCAGCCGGTGCTGTGGGTCAGCGCCAGCACGCCGTCGATCGTGCCGGGCAGCCAGCCGGGCCCGCGGTTGAAATGGTCGGCGATGCGGCGGGCGACCGTCGCCGAGCAGTTCACCGTGGGGATCAGGCCGATGAAGTTGCGCGTGCCGACGCGGCCGCCTTCGCGTACGATGCCATGGAACACGGCGCGCCGCTCAGCCGGCACCTGTTCCAGCGGGCGGCGTGCGCTGCAGAATTCGCTCTCGTCCGGCTGCACGGTCGGCTCCGCCGACAGGTTGTGTACATGCACATGCTGGCCGGACTGGATGGCGTGCCGTGCGCGGCCGATAGAGGTGCCCAGCCTGACCACCGGCTCCCCGGCACCGATCGCCTGGAGCGCGACCTTGTGTCCGCGCGGCACCGGCTGCACGCAGGCAGGGCCGTGCTCCAGCGATGCATGCCCCGGTTCGAGGTCGGCGCGTGCCACGGCCACGTTGTCATTCGGGCACATGCGTATCGCACCCGGTCCGATCTGCTGCGTATCCAAAGGCATCGACGCCCCCTCGTGCGCGCGAGCCGCAGACGGAGGCACATGCACGCCGGGCTTCGGGCGACCGGTGCACTTGCCTCGCGTCCATGGGCCGACGGACTGTCGTCCGCGCCGACACGCGGACGATGCTGTGTGAAACCGGCCGGCGGTCTGTTCGGGCTGTGCCCTCGCCACCGTGAATGGTTGCGTCGGTCTAGCACCGCACGTGGCGCACCTGTCCAGCGCATGGCGAGCGCCCGGCGGATCGCGCGCCCCGGGGCTTGGCAGGGCCCCTGCGCGCGTGTGCTAGCATCCTCGCGAAGAGAGCGACCATCCAGTGAACCGCGGCCCGCAACGACAGCGCGACGACCGGCCCTCCAGGCGGACACTCGCAAATGCCTCCCGGCTGGCTGCGCGCCAGGCGATGCGGCCGTTGTCGTTCCAGGTGCTGCGTCGTCTCGGCGCATCGGCCTTCACCTCCGGCACGCTGCTGGCGCGCGAACTGTCGGTGTCCCGCTCGACCATCTGGAAGGCGGTGCGCGACATCGAACGTTCCGGGGTGGCGGTGGAACACGGCCTGGGCCGCGGCTACCGGCTGCTGCAGTCGATCGAATTCATCGACGCGGCTGGCGTGCAGGCGACGCTCGGCCAGTCGGCACGCGGGCTGGCCCTGACCGTGCTCGACCATTGCGAATCGACCAACACCGCGCTCGCGCGCCAGGCCGAGGCGGGTGCGCCGCACGGCACCGTGCTGCTCGCTGAATGGCAGACCGCCGGGCGCGGCCGTTTCGACCGGCGCTGGTCGAGCGCGCCGGGCGCGGGGCTGACCTTCTCGGTGCTGTGGCGCTTCGAGAAGGGCGCCGCGCTGGCCGGGCTGAGCCTGGTCGTGGGCCTGGCGATCGCCGATGCGCTGCGCGTGCTCGGGCTGCGCGAGGTACGGCTGAAGTGGCCGAACGACGTGCTGGTGCGCCGACGCAAGCTCGCCGGCGTGCTGACCGAGATCCGCGGCGACATGCTCGGTCCATGCGCGGCGGTGATCGGCATCGGGCTCAACGTGCGCCTGCCGCAGTCGACCATCGATGCGATCGACCAGCCAGTGACCGATCTCGCGCGCAGCGGACTCGACAACCTCGACCGCAATGCGATCCTGGGCGCGGTGCTGTCGGGCCTGGCCTCCGCGCTCGACCGCTTCGGCCGGGAAGGGTTCGCCCCGTTCCGGCGCGAATGGCAGGCGCACTGCGCCAGCCTGCACCGCCCGGTGCGCGTGGTGCTGCCCGATGGCGGCGTGGTGCGCGGCACGATGCTCGGCGTGGATGTGCAGGGGGCGCTGCGCATCGAGGTCGATGGCGAGACGCGGCGCGTGTTCAGCGGCGAACTGCTCGAGCCGTCGACCGCTGCCGCGCGCGCGAAGGCCGACGGCGCCGCGCCGCGCCGGCCCCAGCAGGCGGAGATCGAATGATCGTCGCCCTCGACCTCGGCAACACGCGGCTCAAGTGGGGCCTGCATCGTGGCGACCTGCCGGTCGCGGGACGCTTCCTGGCCGAAGGCGCGATCGTGCCTGGCGAGCCCGGCGCGATCGATGCGCTGCCGGCGCGCTGGTCTGACTGGGGCTGGCCGGAGGCGATCGTCGCCTGCAGCGTCGCCGGGTCGGCCACCGATGCCGCGGTCGACCGCATCGCCGCGTGCCTGTCGGTGCCGGTGCACCGCATCCGTCCGGTCGCCGAAGCCGCCGGCGTGCGCAACCTCTACGGCCAGCCGGCAAGCCTCGGTGCCGACCGCTGGGCGGCGCTCGCGGGTGCGCGTGCCCGCACGCACGGCGCGGCGCTGGTGGTCGATGCAGGCACCGCGATGACGGTCGACGCGCTCGCCGCCGACGGCCGTTTCCTGGGCGGGCTGATCGTGCCCGGCTACGACCTGATGCGCGCGTCGCTGGCGCGCGGCACCGCGCGGCTGCCGGTCGCCACGGGGCGTTTCGATCCGTTCCCCCGGTCGACCGACGATGCGATCGTCACCGGCGCGCTGCAGGCGATGGCCGGGGCGGTCGTGCGCACGTACGATGCGATGGTCGCGGCCGGGGAGGTCGCACCCTGCCTGCTGCTCACCGGCGGCTGCGCGCCGCTGCTGCGCGAACCGCTGTCGGCATACGGTCCGGTCGAGGCACCCGCGCTGGTGCTCGAGGGCCTGTTGATGCTCGCCCGTGGCGGGTGCGCGGACGCGTCGGCGCCGCGCGATGGCGCGCCGGCGGCACTGGGGATGCGGCGATGATGCGCTGGCTGGTCGCGCTGCTGCTGGTGGCCAACATCCTGTTCGGTGCGCTGGTCGGCTTCGGCGGCCCGGCGCGCAATCCGGATGCGCAGCTGCTCGACCTGCAGATGAACGCGCAGCAGGTGCGCGTGGTCGGCGGCGGCCAGGACCAGCCGCCGGCGAAGGGCAAGCCGGCCGCCGTGCCTGCGGCCTGCCTGGCCTGGGGGCCGTTCAACGAGGCCGATGCCGCGCGTGCGCGCGAGCTGCTGTCGGCGCTGGTGCCCGCCGATGCGGTGAACTCGCGCGCGCTGGCCGGAGCGCCGTCGTGGTGGGTGTTCATGCCGCCGCAGAAGAGCCGGGCCGAGGCGCAGCGCAAGATGGCCGAGCTGAAGGGCCTCGGCATCACCGGATATTCGCTGGTCGAGGCCGACAACGAATGGCTGAACGCGATCGAGCTCGGGGTGTTCCCCGACGAAGCGCGCGCGCGGGACTACCTGACGTACCTGCGGCAGCGCGGCGTGCGCACGGCGCAGGCCGGCGAGCGGCGCGGCCGCACCGGTATCGAATGGCTGGTGCGCGAGCCCGGAGATGCGGTGATGGCCCGCGTGCTGGAAATCAAGCAGGCGAACTTCCCCGACAGCGCACTGGGCGCGATCGAATGTCCTCTGGACGCCACGCGTTGAGGCAGGGCACCTGTACCGGCAAGGTTGCGTCCAGCCGCGGCGTCAGGACTGCACGGAGCGCGGCCGGAACGGCGTAACGGCGCCACCGGTCGTGGCCGCCGTCGGCACGGCCTGCAGGGCAGCGGATGCGATCGCAGTCTCTGTCGCTGTCGCCGATGCCGATGCCGATGCCGATGCCGACGCATCGTCCGCGCGATCCGCGGGTTCGCCCGCGGACGCTTCACCGGCCTGCGCGCGCGCCAGCTCGCCTGCCTTCAGCAGCGCCTCCATCTTCGCCGGCGGCATCGCCGCATGGAACAGGTAGCCCTGCATCAGCGCGCAGCGGTGCGAGACCAGGAAGTCGCGCTGCGCCTCGGTCTCGACGCCCTCGGCGACGACCTCGATGTACAGGCTGCGTGCCAGCGAGATGATCGCCTCGACGATCGCGGCGGTATCGCGCTTCTCGGTGATCTCGGCGACGAACGAGCGGTCGATCTTCAGCCGCTGCACCGAGAACCGCTTCAGGTAGGACAGCGACGAGTAGCCGGTGCCGAAGTCGTCCACCGAGATCGACGCCCCCAGGCGGGCCAGCGCACGCAGCGTGTCGAGCGTGCCCTTGGTGTCTTCCATCAGCGTGTGTTCGGTGATCTCGAACTCGAGGCGCTTCGCATCGAACCCGGTGTCGACGACGATCTGTTCGACCAGTTCGGCCAGCCGCGGGTCCTTGAACTGGCTCGCCGACAGGTTGATCGCCAGGCGCAGGGGACGGCCCTGGCCATCGACCCAGGCGCGCGTCTCGCGGCAGGCGCGGCGCAGTGCCCAGGCGCTGACGCTGCGGATCAGGCCGGTCTCCTCCAGCAGCGGGATGAACGCGTCGGGATAGAGCTCGCCGCGCTGTGGATGCTGCCAGCGCAGCAGTGCCTCGACCGCAATGATCTTGCCGTCGGGGGCATCGACTTGCGGCTGGTAGTGCAGTTCGAGCTCGCCGCGTTCCAGGATGCCCGGCAGGTCGGTCTCGAGGGCGAGGCTCTCGGACAGGCCCAGGCCCATCGCCGGCAGGTAGAAACGGTAGGTGTTCTTGCCCGCCGCCTTCGCGCGGTACATCGCGATGTCGGCATGCTTGAGCAGCAGTTCCGGCGTCGCGCCGTCGCGCGGATAGGCGGCGATGCCGATCGACGGCGACACGAACAGCTGGCGCCGCTCGACGGTGAACGGGCGCTCGAAGGCCTGGAAGATCTTGGCGATTACCATCTCGGCGTGTTCCACCTGGGCGAGATCGGCGAGGATCAGCGCGAACTCGTCCCCGCCCAGGCGCGCAACCGTGTCGTGCGCGCGCACGCATTCGGTGAGCCGTGTGCCGGCCGCGCGCAGCAGCACGTCGCCGGCTGCATGGCCGAGCGTGTCGTTGAGCGTCTTGAAGCGGTCGAGGTCCAGATACAGCAGCGCCACGGCCTTGCCGCTGCGCTGGGCATGCCCGAGCGCCTGCGACAGCCGGTCGACGAACAGGTTGCGGTTGGGCAGCCCGGTGCGGTCGTCGTAATGCGCGAGGTAGTTGATGCGCTTCTCGGTGCGCTTGCGTTCCGAGATGTCGGACACCATGCACTGGATCGAGTGCGCGCCGCCGAAGCTCATCGGCGTGGCGATCAGTTCGGCCTCGAACTCGGTGCCGTTCATGCGCAGCAGCTTCACCTCGACGCGCGTGGTGGTGCCGCGCTTGCTCGTATGGGCGAGGCGTTCCGCTAGGCCGGGCCGCGAGTTGCGTTGCACATGGCCGACGATGCTGCGGCCGATGAGTTCGGTGGTGCTGGCCGCGCCGACCATGCGGGCGAGGGCCGCGTTGGAGTAGACGAAGCGGTCGCGGGTCAGCACGAAGATGCCCAGCGGCGCGGTCTCGACCAGTGCGCGGTAGCTCGCCTCGCTGTCGCGCAGCGCCGCCGCCGATCGGTCGCGCTCGATCACGATGCTCGCGAGGTCGGTCGCGCCGTTGACCAGGTCGAGTTCGCGCTGCGTGGGCCGGCGGCACTCGCGGTAGTAAACCGCGAGGGTGGCCATCGCCTTGCCGGAGGCGCCGAGGATCGGCGTCGACCAGCAGGCGCGCAGGTCATGCTTGAGCGCGATCGGCGCATAGGTGACCCATGCCGGATGCGTCGCGATGTCTTCGACGACCACCTGCCGGCCGCTGTAGGCGGCACTGCCGCAGGAACCGGCCTGCGGCCCGATCGGCAGCCGGTCGATCGCCTGCCTGTAGGCTTCGGGCAGGCTCGGTGCCGCCGCTACATGGACGCGTTCGTCCTGGATCAGCAGCACCGAGCACAGGGCACCGGGCGCCTGCGCTTCGATGTTCTTGCACAGCGCGCCGAGCACGTCGGGCAGGCTGGCGCCGCTGGCGATCATGCCGAGCAGCACGCGGCTTGCGATCAGTTCGCGCTGCGGCGGCAGGCCGGCATCGGGGGCTCGCGCCGCGATGCCGTCGGCCGGCACCGCGATGCCGGCGGCGGCCTGGGCCGTCGCGTCGGTGCGGGTCTCGGTGCGGGACTCGTCGCTGCTCATGTGGTAAGGCCTGCCCGGGATCGCCTGCGTGGAGCCGCTATGGTACGGGATCGAACGATGCGCTGGAAGCCTCGGACAGGCTTTGCGTTCTACGCTGCGGCCCGCGGATGCGGTAAACCCTCCCTGCGCAGATGCGTTGTCTGTCGAAGGGAGAACACTCGCCATGCACCGACCATCGGGTCCTCGATCCTGTCCGTCGCCGCGCGACGCAGCGCGCGCGCAGCGCACGGCCGCTGCCGCGGCCGTTGCAGGCATCGCGCTGCTCTCAGGAGGGTGTGCGGCCACTCCGGACCTCGGCCGTACCGAGCGGTTGCCCGAGGGCACGCTGCCGCCGTCGAAGGAAGTCGGGCCGCCGGTCAACATCCAGCCGGCGCCGCTGGCACGCGACGAATTCCGCACCGCCCCGCGCCATCCCCATCCCTACGCGGGCTACGGTGCATTCGGTCCCCGCTGGTACGGGCCGCGCTGCTTCGATCCGCTGTTCTGCGGTCCCTGGGGCGGCTCGATGTTCCACGGCCCGCGCAGCCGGTCCGGCTTCGGGTTGCACTACCGGGTTTTCTGAACCCCGCTCAGAGCGCGCGGATGCGTTCCAGCAGGGCGGTCGTAGAACGTTCGTGCACGAACGGGATCGACACCACGCGGCCGCCGGCGGCAGTCACCTCCGCGCCACCGACGATGCGCTCGACCGCCCAGTCGCCGCCCTTGACCAGCACCTGCGGCTTCACGGCGACAATCAGATCGAGCGGCGTGTCCGCGTCGAACCAGGTGACGAGGTCGACGCACTCCAGCGCGGCCATCACGGCCATGCGATCGGCGAGCGGGTTCACCGGACGATCGTCGCCCTTGCCCAGGCGGCGCACCGAGGCATCGCTGTTGAGGGCGACGACCATCGACGCGCCCAGTGCCCGTGCCTGCGCAAGGTAGGTCACATGGCCGCGATGCAGCAGGTCGAAGCAGCCGTTGGTGAACACGACCGGTGCCGCAAGCGCCGCCGCGCGCGCCGCGACTTCGCCTGGCGGGCACAGCTTGCGCTCGAAGGCAGGCGGCGCCGTCCGGCCGGCCTCGGCCCCGTGCGGCATCGACTCAGGCCGGCGCCGCGGCAGCGGCGGGCACCGCGCCTGCATTCAGCGTCTTGCGATAGCGATTGAGCGCCTGCACGGAGTCGAAGTTCTCGCCGAGCAGCGTGGACAGTTTCTTCAGGATGGAGCCGACCACCTTGGCTTCCCAGTCGCGGTCGAAGCGGATCTGCTGGTCGAGCCAGTGCTCGAGCCACGCTGGGTCGGGCAGGCGGCTCTGCACCGTGTCGTTCGGAAACAGGGCCTTGCTCACGTGCAGGTTGGTCGGGTGCAGCGCCTGCCCGGTGCGTCCGGCCGAGGCCATCAGCACGCCCACCTTGGCGAACGCCCGGCGCGCGTCGTCGCCCAGCCGTTCGATCGCCTGCTGCATGTAGCGCAGGTAGGCTCCGCCATGGCGCGCCTCGTCGTGCGAAAGCAGGCGGTAGATGTGCTGGATCACCGGCTCGGTATGCCATTCGGCTGCGCACTGGTACCACTGGGTCAGCCGCAGTTCGCCGCAGAAATGCAGGGTCAGCGTCTCGAGGTAGGGAGCCGGATCGAATTCGAAGCGCACCGCATGCAGTTCTTCCTCGGAGGGCAGCAGGTCGGGCCGGAAGCGCCGCAGGTACTCCATCAGCACCAGGGAGTGCTTCTGTTCCTCGTAGAACCAGACCGACATGAAGGCGGAGAAATCGCTGTCGTGCCGGTTGTCGCGCAGGAACATCTCGGTCGCCGGCAGCGCCGACCATTCCGTGATCGCGTTCATCTTGATCGTCCGCGCCTGCTCTTCGCTGAGCAGGGCGGGGTCGAACGTGTCCCACGGAACGTCATCTGCCATGTTCCAGCGGACTTTCTCCATCTGGCGGAAGATCTTCGGATAGAGCATGGGGGTTCAGTCGGAAAGGCGGGCCCGCCATTCGCCGAGGGCGGAGATGATCTGGTCCAGCCCGCGCAGTACTTCGATGCCCTCGCCGGGCGTACGGGCGCGCAACATGGCCTCGCCCCCGACCCAGAGGGCCATGCGGGCGGGCAGCATTTCGCGCAGTTCCCGGATACTACCGGTGGCCAGCCGGGCAGGGAAAGCCGAACTGAACGAAATCGTGACGATGTCCACGTCGTGCGCCAGGGCGGCCGCGACGATATCGGTGCCCGGCGTCTCGACGCCGAGCGGGACGCAGTAGACCCCTTCCAGCGTGAGCAGGGCCTCGGCCATCAGCAGGCCCATGCCGTGCTGCTCGCCGGGCAGGGTGGTAAGCAGTACGCGCGGCGAATGCCCGCGCAGCTGGATGCTGGCGATCGCATTGCGTAGCAGCCCCTGCATCTGCTCGGTGTACAGGTGTTCCTCGAACACCGCGATCTCGCCGCGCACCCAGGCGTTGCCGATGGCGCGGTTGAGCGGGACGACGATCTCCAGCACGAAGCGCTGCAGGCCGTCGCGCAGCAGGTTCTGGGTCAGCATCTGGCGCAGTTCGAGCGACTTGTGCGAGCGCACCAGGTTGAGCAGCGCATCGACGTCCTCGCTGTGCACAGGGCTTTCCGCCTCGTTGCACAGCGCGTTGAGCTCGTCCAGAGACTTGTCGATGATCTTGCTCGGCCGGTGCCCCTGGTCGAGCAGGCGCTTGAGCAGGCGCAGCTTGTCGACCTGGTCGGACGGATAAATCCGTTCGCCATGGGCGTCGCGATAGGGCTGGGGGAAGCCGTAGCGGCGCTCCCAGACGCGCAGGGCATCCTTGGAAAGGCCGGTGTCGCGCTCGACGGAACTGATGTTCACCGGAGCGCGTTCAGCACCCGCTTCCTCAACCACCGAAGTTTTCTTGTCCATGGCGCAGATTAGACACAAGCAAAGGGATTTGCTGAGGCTACATCAGGCGGGCGATACTGACTAGGACAAGCGATTTGTGCGAGCAGGCCTTTCCGGTAGCGGAAGCGGTCGACGAACGACCGCGGTAGCCGTCCGGTAACCCGGGGGCGCAGATCATGAAGCACATGTCGAGCCCCTGTAAACAGGGTTGTCAGGATACAACGCTCGATTAAGATCGCCTGACGCCGGCCAGGCTGGCGTGCGGCCAGAAGATCCCGGCACAAACCAGAAGGATGACGGCGGGTGCAGCAGACAACGATAGCAGTGGTGGGTTCCGGCATATCCGGATTGGCTACGGCCTGGCTCCTTCGCGATCGGTACCAGGTAACCCTGTTCGAGGGCGGCGACCGGCCGGGCGGCCATACCAACACGATCGACGTGGATGTCGCAGGGCTGCGCTTTCCGGTGGACACCGGATTCCTCGTGTTCAATGAACGGACCTACCCCAACCTGATCGCGATGTTCGATCTGCTGGGCGTGCCGTCGACCACCAGCGAGATGTCGTTCAGCGTCTGCATCGAGCAGCCCCGGGTCGAGTGGGCCGGCACGTCGATCGCGTCGCTGTTCGCGCAGAAGCGCAACCTGCTCAGCCCGCGCTTCTGGCGGATGCTCTCCGACATCGCCCGCTTCAACCGCGAGGCGCCCGGCTTCGTCGAGCCGGATCCCTCGCGCCCGATGGACCTCGGCAGCTTCCTGGAACGCGGCCGCTATGGCGACGCGTTCCGCGACTGGTACCTGCTGCCGATGGCGGCGGCGATCTGGTCCTGCCCGGTGGACACCATGCGGGCGTTCCCGGTGGCGAGCTTCATCCGCTTCTTCGTGAACCACGGGCTGCTCCAGGTGACGCGCCGGCCGCGCTGGATGACCGTCACCGGCGGCGGGCGTGAATATGTACGCCGCCTGTGTGCCGACCTTGCCGACGTGCGACTGTCGACGCCGGTCGCCCGGGTGCGCCGGCTGGCAGACGGGGCCGAGGTCACCGCCGCCGGGCGCGTCGAACGGTTCGACCAGGTCGTGTTCGCCTGTCATTCCGACGAAGCCCTCGCGCTGCTGTCCGATGCCTCGGCCGAGGAATCCGCGTTGCTCGGCGCGGTGCGCTACCAGCCCAACGTGGCGTGGCTGCATACCGACGAGTCGTTCCTGCCGCGTGCGCGCGTGGCCCGGGCTGCATGGAACTACGCGGGTACTGGCACCGGTGGCAGGCCTGGCCCCGCGCCCGGCGCCGAGGCGGCCGCGTCGGTCAGCGTGACCTACCTGATCAACCGCCTGCAGCCGCTGCCGGTGCAGACACCGGTGATGGTGACCCTGAATCCGCATCGTCCGGTAGACCCGGCGCAGGTGATCCGTCGCATCGAGTACGCACATCCGATGCTCGATGCGGCAGCACTCGCCGCCCAGCAGCGGCTGCCGTCGATCCAGGGGACCCGCCGCACCTGGTACTGCGGTGCCTGGACCGGCTACGGGTTCCATGAAGATGGCCTGAAATCGGCCCTGGCAGTCGCGGCGGCCCTCGGCGTAGAGGCGCCCTGGGCCAGTCCGGCCGTCGGCGCGCCTCAGCCTGAGGTCGCGGCGGCCACGTCGGTCCGGTCGGCCACGGCGGCCTCGGCATGAGGGTGCCGCGATGAGCGAGTGCCCGCTCACGCCTGCACTGTGTGCCGGCGAGGTGCTGCACCGGCGGTTCGCGCCGGTCGGTCACGCGTTTCGCTATCCGGCGTTCTTCCTTCGCCTGCCACTGTCCTGGCTCCAGTCGGGCCGGCCGCAGGATCGCCCCCGCCTGCTCGGCATCGACCGCTTCAACCTGTTCAGCGTGATGCGCCGCGATTACGGTGCGCGCGACGGTTCGCCGCTGTTGCCCTGGATCCGCGGCCTGCTGACCGACAACGGATTGCGGGACGCGGACGGCGAAGTGGTGCTCTACACCCTGCCGCGCGTGCTGGGGTACGCGTTCAACCCGGTGAGCTTCTGGATGTGCCATGACCGGCAGGGGCGCCTGCGCGCAGTGCTGTGCGAAGTCAGCAACACGTTCGGCGAGCACCACAACTACCTGGTGTCGAGCGGAGATGGCGGCCCGATCGGCAGCGGCGCGTGCCTGCGCGCGCGCAAGGTGTTCCATGTCTCGCCGTTCTTCCCGGTGGATGGCGAGTACCGCTTCCGCTTCCATGAATCGGCTGGCAGATGCCTGTTCAGGATCGAGTACCACCGCGGCGGCCAGCATCAGCTTAACACCTCGCTGTCCGGCAGGGCCGCAATGCCGACCGACCTGCGCCTGCTGCGCGCGTTCCTGCGCCTGCCATGGCTGATGGTGGGCGTGATCGCACGCATCCACCTGCAGGCCCTGAAACTGTGGTGGAAGGGGGCGGTGTTCCATCGCAAGCCCATGCCACCCGCTGAAACGACGACGCGCTGACTCGGCCGCCGCCGTCTTGGGTCGTGTCGTGCACGGTCTTGCATCACGCCCGATACATGCAGAAAGGTTAGATCGATGACTGAAGTCACTGTCGAGCAGTCGCGCGGTGCCGATGCGCAGCAGGTCACCGACCAGGAGGCGGTACGCCGCATCCGTGCGGCCATGCCTCCGGCGGGGCAGCTGTTCCTGCGCGTGCTCGATCGAATCCAGGTCGGCCGCATCGACCTCGTGACCCCCGAGGGCGACTGGCTTTCCTTCGGTGGCGAAGCGGGGCCCCATGCCACGCTGACCCTGCGTTCATGGAAGGCGGCCGAGGAGATCCTGCGCACCGCCGACATCGGGCTGGCGGAAGCATACATGTCGGGCGATTGCGACATCGACCGTCCTGCCGACCTGCTGACCATCGCACTGCTCAACCAGCAGCACATCGAACGCGCGTTCTACGGCAACTGGGCGGCCGTGCTTTGGTACCGCCTGCGCCACTGGTCGCGCGCGAATACCCGCTCGGGCAGCCGGCGGAACATCGTCGCGCACTACGACCTCGGCAACGAGTTCTACCAGCTTTGGCTCGACCCGACGATGAGCTATTCATCCGCATGGTTCGCGGGTGACCTGTCGCAGCCCCTCGACCGCGCACAGCACGCCAAGTACGAACGCATCCTCGACCGGCTCGGTGCGAAGCTGGGCGAGACCATCCTCGAGATCGGCTGCGGCTGGGGCGGCTTTGCCGAAGCCGCTGCGCGACGCGGCTGCCGGGTGCGCGGCATCACGCTGTCGCCCGCGCAGCTCGAGTACGCGCGGAAACGGATGGCGGACGCCGGGCTGTCCGCCCTGGTCGACCTGTCCTACACCGACTACCGCGACGTGCAGGGACAGTTCGACCACGTGGTGTCGATCGAGATGTACGAGGCGGTCGGCGAGCGCTTCTGGCCAGCCTACTTCCGGGCGATCCGCGATCTGCTGAAGCCGGGCGGCCGGGCGGTGATCCAGGGCATCACCATTCATGACGAGGTGTTCGGCCGCTATCGCCGCGGCACCGACTTCATCCAGCAGTACGTGTTTCCCGGTGGCATGCTCGCCTCCGAGGCCGCGTTCGCGAAGCAGGGCGAGCGTGCCGGACTCGACCTGCGGGCCAGCGAAGCGTTCGGCCCCGACTACGCGGAAACCCTGCGCCGCTGGCTCAAGGCGTTCACCGAGTGCGAGCCGCGGGTGCGGGCGCTCGGCTTCGACGAGCGCTTCATCCGGATGTGGCGCTTCTACCTCTCGTATTGCGCGGCCGGTTTCGACTCGGGCCGCACCGACGTACTGCACTTCGAACTGGCGCGTCCGGTGCAGGGGGTGGCGCGGTGAGCCGCGCGCACGCTGCCGGCCGGCGCAGGCTGCTCGGGTTGTCTGGCGCGGCGATCCTGTCCCGGCCTGCTTCGATGCTCGCGCTGCCGGCACTGGCCACCGGGGCGATGCCTCGACGCGCCTCCGCGGCCGTCTCGCAGTCCCTGTCCCGGTTGCCGCCCGCGGTCACCGCGCAGGCGGGCGAACTGCGCCGGCTCGGCGTCGGCACCATGCGCTGGTTCGGCCTGCACGTGTATGACGCGGCACTGTGGGTGCGTGATGCAACGTGGGATCCGGCCGACACCTTCGTGCTGGATATCGTCTATGCGCGCGACATCGCCGGCAAGGCGCTCGCCGACAGCAGCATTACCGAGATGAAGCGCGTCGGCTTCACCGACGAGGCGCAGCACGCGCGCTGGCTGCCCGCGATGGTCCGCACGTTCCCCGACGTCGGCCGCGGCGACCGGCTGGTCGGATTGAACCTGAAGGGTGCCGGCGCCGCCTTCTTCAACCAGGATCGCGCCCTGGGCACTATCGACGACCCGTTGTTCGCGCGCGCGTTCTTCGCGATCTGGCTCGATCCGCGCACGCGCGAACCGCAGTTGCGCAACCGCCTGCTCGGCAAGGTCTGACCGTGCAGCCGGCCGCGGAGCACGGGCAGGCACCGCTGGAGCGGCTGTCGTCGTCGCGCCTGGCGGCGTACAGCCTGTTCAGCGTGCCGCTGCTGATGACCGCGCTGCCGATCAACATCCTGCTGCCCGCGTTCTACAACGAACGCACGGGCCTTTCGCTGTCCCTGATCGGCATCGTGTTCTTCCTCACCCGGCTGGTCGATGCAGTCGCCGACCCGCTGCTCGGAGCCTGGGTCGACGCGCAGAAGCAGCGCGCCTCCTACCTGCCGCCGGTGCTCATCGGTGCACCGGTGCTGGCGATCGGGTTCGCGCTGCTGCTGATGCCACCCGAGGCAGGCGGGGACCTGCTGTCCACTGCATGGCTCACGATGACCCTGGTCACCGCCTATCTTGGCTATTCGCTGGCGATCGTCGCCTACCAGGCGTGGGGTTCCGAACTGGCCCATGACGACGCTGGCCGTGCGCGCATCACCGGCAGCCGGGAGGGGGCGGGACTGGTCGGCGTGCTGGCCGGCGCGGTGCTGCCCCAGGTGTTCGGGATGCAGTCGATGATCGTGGTGTTCCTGGCCGCGCTGGCGCTGGCCGTGTTCGTGCTCGCACGCTTCTCGCCGCGGCCGCTGCGCCGCGTGCCGGCCGCTGAGGCGGACACCACGGCCCCGCGCGCAAATCCGTTCGCCGCCTTCGTAGTGCCATTGGCGAGCGGACGATTCCGCTGGCTCCTGCTGGTGTTCGCGCTCAACGCGATCGCGCCCTCGATCACCGCGACGGTGTTCCAGTTCTTCGTCGCCGACCGGCTCGGCCTCGCCGCTTACACCCCGGCCTTCCTTGCGCTCTACTTCATCGCAGGGGCCGCCAGCATGCCGCTCTGGATGAAGCTCGCCACGCGCTACAGCCTGCACGTTGTCTGGCTGATCGGCATGGTGGCGTCGGTGGCGGCATTCGTCTGGGCCTACTGGCTGGATGCCGGTGCCCTTTGGGGTTTCGCCGCGATCTGTGTGCTGTCGGGGTTGGGGTTCGGAGCCGACCTGGCGCTGCCACCGGCCCTGCTGGCACGTGTGATCGATGCCAACGGCCATGGCGGGCAGCGCGAGGGCGCCTACTTCGGGCTGTGGAACTTCGTGAACAAGCTGACCCTGGCCATCGCCGGTGGCATCGCGCTGCCGCTGCTCGAAGGGCTGGGCTACCTCAGCGGGTCCCGGGACCTGCAGGCGCTGTCTGCGCTGGCCTTCACCTACGCGCTGGTCCCCTGTGCATTGAAGCTGATCGCCGCCGGGCTGCTCTGGTTCGCCTGGCGCAAGGCCCGATTCTGATCGTCCCCGGAGGCAACGAATGACTATTTCCCGTTTTCCATGGTTTCAGTGCCGCGTGGCGCGCGGATTGCGCGCGCTGCTGGCCGCCCTGGTGGTGGCTGCGATGCTCGCCGGTTGCGCCGCAGTCGATCCGCAGTCCTACGCGAGCGAGAAGCCGGTGCTAGACCTGCCGACCTACTTCAACGGCACGCTCGTCGGGCATGGCATGTTCCAGAGCCGTTCAGGCAAGGTCGAGCGGCGATTCGTGGTGACCATCGACGCCAGGTGGGAGGGCAACGTCGGCACGCTCGACGAACGCTTCGTATGGTCGGACGGCGAGAAGCAGCGCCGGGTATGGACGATCACCCGGGTGGATGCCGGGACCTACACCGGTACCGCCGATGACGTGGTCGGGGTCGCGCAGGGCCGGGCGTCGGGGAATGCGCTGTACTGGACGTACACGCTTGCGCTGCCGGTCTCGGGTCGCATCTGGCATGTGCGCTTCGATGACTGGATGTACCTGATCGACGACAAGGTGATGCTCAACACCGCGGTGATGAGCAAGTGGGGCATTCGCCTCGGGCAGGTCACGCTGAGCTTCAGCCGAAAATGAACGCGCGCGTGCCGGCTTCCGCGGGCGTACTGCTGGGTGCCCCCCACGCCGCGTTGTGGCCCGGCCTGGCCGGGTTGATGCCGCTTCTCGCGTGCGCCGTGTTGCCGCTGTTCCTGGACGCCGGCTGGCATCCGCTGCTGCAGCGGGCGCTGGTCGCATACGGTGCGGTGATCCTGGCATTCGTCGGCGCGATCCATTGGGGCATCGGGCTGATGGCGGCGCGCGAACCCGCCGCCGGCGCGCGCTTCGCGTGGTCGGTGCTTCCCGCAATGTGGGGATGGTTCGCGCTGTTCCCCTCGTTCCTCGTCTCGCTCGGAATGCTCGGTACCGGCTTCATCGTGCAGCTCACCGTGGACTGGCGCGTTGCCGGGACGTTCGGCCTGCCTGCGTGGTACCTTGCATTGCGTTCGTGGCTGACCTCGGGCGTCCTGCTGGCGTTCCTGCTGGCATCGTTCGTCACGGCCGTCGCGGCCTGAACCCCGGAGGACCTCCGAAGATGCCTTCGAACACTCCGTTCCACGCCTCCGACCGCTGCACACCGTCATGTTGAACGCCCCGATCAAGGACTGGAAAGGCAAGCGGGTCTGGCTGATCGGCGCGAGCAGCGGCATCGGACTCGCACTGGCCAGGCTGCTGATCGCCCGCGGCGCGAAGGTGGCCGTGTCCGCACGCAATGCAGCCGCGCTGCACGAGCTTGCCGCAGGGACCAAGCCGGCGAACGTGCTGCCGTTGCCGCTCGATGCCACGCGTATCGACCAGCTCGAGGCGGCCCTGCGCGAGATGACCGGCGCCTGGGGCGGCATCGACATCGCGCTGTTGCTTCAGGGCACGCACGAGCCGGTGCGTGCATGGACGCTCGATTCCGCGGTCGCGCACCGGCTGGTCGACACCAACCTGCTGTCGGTGCTCGACTCGCTGGCGGTCGTGCTGCCGCAAATGCTGCGCCAGGGCAGTGGCGGCATCGCGATCTGCTCGTCGGTCGCCGGCTACCGCGGATTGCCGACCAGCCTGGTGTATGGCGCGACAAAGGCGGCGCTGATCAACCTGGCCGAGACGCTGTACATGGACCTGTCCCCGCGTGGCATCGGCGTGTGGATCGTCAACCCGGGTTTCGTGAAGACCCCGCTGACCGACCGCAACGAGTTCCCGATGCCGGCGCTGATCAGCGCCGACGAGGCGGCGGCGCACATCGTGTCCGGCCTCGCCAGCGGGCGCTTCGACATCCACTTCCCCAAGCGGTTCACGCGCTGGCTGAAGCTGCTGCGCCTGCTGCCGTACGGCCTGTACTTCAGGCTGGTCCGGCGCGCCACCGGGCTTTGACCACGATGGCGACGGATCCCGCGGCGTCCGGTGCGTCGGCTGCCACGCCGGCCGACGCGCCCGCGCCTGCCGCGCAGGCCACCGCAGGCACGCGCGCCGCGCTGGCGCGCATCGAGGCACTCTACGCGGGCCTCGCGCCCGAGGGCACCGGCGCGCTGCGCGATGCCTATTCGGCCGATGCGTACTTCAGAGACCCGTTCAACGAAGTGCGGGGCGCGGCGGCGATCGAGCGCATCTTCTCGCACATGTTCGACCAGCTGCATGCGCCGCGCTTCGTGATCCTCGAGCGGGCCGTGGATGGCGACACGGCCTGGCTGACCTGGGACCTCGAGTACCGGCTGAAGCCGGGGCAGCCGGTGCGCCGCATCCACGGCGCGTCGCAGCTGCGTTTCGATGGCGACGGATGCGTCTGCCACCATCGCGACTACTGGGACGCGGCGGGAGAACTCTACGAAACGCTGCCGCTGCTGGGTAGCGTGCTGCGGCTGATCAGGGGCAGGTTGCGCGCGCGGTGAACGTCGTCCGGCGCGGCCTGCGCGCCGACACGGTCACTTCGGCGGTGCTGCTGCCGGCTCGACCGGCGGCCGCTTGATCAGCTCGAACACGCGCACCACGCGCGCGACGCCGCTGGTAGTGCGCGCGATCTCGGCCGCCTGGTCGGCCTCGGCGGCCGTCACCAGCCCCATCAGGTAGACCACGCCAGCCTCGGTGACCACCTTGACGTGGTTCGCCTGCACCCGCGGGTCCTTGCCGCGTGCCTGGTTGTCGACGATGCGCGCCTTGACCCGGCCGGTGATGAACGAGTCGTTGCTGCGCGCGGTGAGCGAACTGGGCCCGGCGATGCGCATCTCGTTCTGCACATGGCGCACGTTCGGCTGCGCCCTGGCCAGCGCCTCGATGCCCGCGCGCACCTGTTCGGTGGTCGCTTCGCCGGTTATCAGCACGACGCGGTTGTACGAGGTGACGTTCGTGTTGGCGACCTTGCCGAACTTCGTGCTGATCTCGTTGCCGAGGCGCAGTTCGATGTTCTGGTCGTCGACCACGGTGCCGGCGGTGCGCCGGTCGTCCGCGATCAGCACGCCGGTGGCGACGCCGCCGACGACCAGCGGCACGCAGCCGCTGGCGACGAGGCCGGAAAGCGCGATGGCCAATGCTGCCAGGCGACGATTCACGCGGTTCATTGGGGCTCCTTCGGGAACATGATCTGGTCTATCGTGTCGCAGATGCAGTGAAGCGCGAGTATGTGGACTTCCTGCACGTGGGCGGTGCTCGGATGCGCCACGCGCAGTTCGATGTCGCCGTCGCACAGGTCGCGCCCGATGCTGCCGCCGTCGCGCCCGGTCAGCGCGACCACCTGCATGCCGGCATTGCGCGCCGCCTCGATCGCGGCGACCACGTTCGGCGAATTGCCGGACGTGGAGATCGCCAACAGCACGTCGCCGCGGCGACCGAGCGCCTGCACCTGCTTCGAGAATACCTGCCTGTAGTCGTAGTCGTTGGCGATCGAGGTGAGCGTCGAACTGTCAGTGGTCAGCGCGATTGCGGCCAGCGGCGGGCGTTCGGTCTCGAAGCGGTTCAGCAGTTCGGCCGCGAAGTGCTGGGCATCGGCGGCGGAGCCGCCGTTGCCGCAGGCAAGCACGCGGCCTCCGGCGCCCAGTGCCGCGGCCATCATGCGGCCGGCCGCGAGGATCGGCGCGGCGAGTTTCGGGGCGGCTTCCCGCTTCAGGCGGGCGCTTTCCTCGAATCGCATGGCGATGCGTTCGAGCAGTTCCTTGGGTTCCATCCGCGCATTCTACGACGCAACACGCATGCGGGCATCCGCTCCCGTGGTGCACTGCGTCCTTGCCGGTTGCCGCGTCAGCCCCCGGGCCGTATCGCGTCGCGGATCCATTCCAGCCGGCCGGCCTCGATCAGCACCACGTCGAATCGGCAGGGCAGGTGCGTGCATCGCATCACCTGGCGGTAGAACTCCGCCGCGCGCGCGAGGCGCAACTGCTTGGCCGGGGTGATGCTGGCCGCGGCACCGCCGAAGGCGGAGGAGGCACGTCGGCGCACCTCGACGAAGACCAGCGTGCCGTCGGCGTCGCGCGCCACGATGTCGAGTTCGCCGGTGCGGCAACGCCAGTTGCGCGACAGCACGCGCAGCCCGGCCCGTTCGAGATGGTCGGCAGCGCGGGCCTCGCCGTCGCTGCCGTCCACCTGCCGCGTCGTGCGCGCCATGTCGCGGCAGGCTACCGGCGTTCGGTACCCGGGACGATCTGCCCTTGCCAGACCTGGGCGGGTACCGGTTCACGCACGAGCCAGTTGCTGCGCTCCAGCGTGATACGTCCGGTGACGCCGTCGAGCGACAGCCCCGGCTGGATGCCGCGCTCGATCGCCATCTCGGCCAGCCGGTAGGCATCGATGCCCAGCGCGTAGAGACGTTCGTTCTCTGGCGGCAGCGCGGGCTGGCTGCGCGGGAACACCATCACGGCCGCATGGTCGGGCTCGAGCAGCCAGGGCATGTCGAGCAGCCGGGTGCCGTTCAGGTCGAGGTTGGCGTTCGGGTCGATCGGGCCCGACCAGAGCTGCGAGGTGGCATAGGTAGGCAGCTGGGTATCGAGGAACGGCCGCACCGTGCGCGCAGTGACCAGATCGGCGGCGATGAAGATCATGTCGGCCCCGATGTTCGCGCTGGCTGCGCGCATCCGGTTCATCGCCGCGAGGTCGGTGACCGCGGCATGCTGGGCGGCGATCGAGCCGCCGTTATCGGTGAAGGCCTCGATGAATGCCTGCTGCAGGCGGCGGGAGAATGCGGTGGGCTGGGTCAGGACCAGCGCGCGCTTGTGCCCTTCGCGCAGCGCGAGGCGTGCCACCTGCCTCGCCTCGCTTTCCGTGGACAGGCCGAACAGGAACAGGTTGGGCACCAGTCGCGGCACGCCTTCGACGATGTTCAGGGCCATCGTCGGCACGCTCACCGGCGCACTCTGCGCGAGGCCGTTGGCCAGTGCGATGACCTGGTCGCGGATCAGCGGCCCGACGATCGCCTGTGCGCCGGCCGCCAGCGCGGCGTTGTAGGCCGCGATCACGTCGCTCGGCTGGTCGCCGACCGGGATGAAGCGCAACTCGACCTGGCCCTTGCGCGGCGACTGCGCCCAGGCGGCGGACAGGCCGTTACGCACATGCGCGGCGGCACGACCGAACACCGGGGATTCGAGCGGTAGCAGCACGGCGACCAGACGCCTTCCCGGCGTGGGCGGCTGGGGTGCCGCTGCCGGCGGCAACGCCTGCGGCGCGGGAGGTGTCGTCGCGGCGGCAGGCTCCGGCGGGCGGGCGGCTTCCATGCGGATCGGCGCCTGCGGCTGCGCCGCCACCGGCGCGGATGCCCCGGCGCACAGCACGGCCGCAGACAGCACGCTGGTCACCAGGGTGCGGATGCCGCAGACTTGGCGGCGCAACGCGAGGGCTACGAGATGCAGCATGACGGGGAAGATCCGGCGCGGCCGGCCACGGTTTCGCGTGGATTATATGTGGTGGCTACGCCCATCGGTAACCTGGGCGATCTATCGCCGAGGGCGCGTTCGATACTCGAGTCCGCCGACTGGATAGCGGCGGAGGATACGCGAGTGACGCGCAAGCTGTTCTCCGCGGGCGCGGCGGCGCCGCGCGGGCGCATGCTGCCGCTGCATGCGCACAACGAGCATGCACAGTCCGAGCGCGTCGTCGAACTGCTGCGGGGCGGGGCGACGATCGCGCTGGTCAGCGATGCCGGGACGCCGGCGATCAGCGACCCGGGTTCGGTGGTGGTGCGTGCGGCGCGGCAGGCCGGGCAGCCGGTGTTCGCGGTCCCCGGTCCCAACGCCGCGATCGCGGCGCTGTCGGTCAGCGGCCTGGCGCCGGCTGCCTTCCTGTTCTGCGGCTTCCTGCCCGCCACCGGCGAGCGGCGGCGCGCGGCGATCGAGGCGGTGCGCCATGCGGCGGCGGCACTGGTGTTCTACGAGTCGCCGCATCGCATCGTCGAGACCGTGGCCGATCTGTGCGCGGTGCTCGGCGGCGCGCGCACGGTGGTGATCGCACGCGAGCTGACCAAGCTGTTCGAGTCGGTGCATCCTGCCCGCTGGCGGACGCCGTGGCCTGGCTCGAGGCGGATGCGGACCATCGCCGCGGCGAGTTCGTGCTGGTCGTGGACGAGCCCGCCAAAGCGCCGGCGGCCGGCGATGTCGAGGCCGAGCGCGTGCTGTCCGAACTGCTCGCGGAGCTGCCGGCGAGCCGGGCCGCCCATGTCGCGTCGCGGCTGTGCGGCGTTCCGCGCGACCATGCGTACAGGCTCGCACTCGCGCTGAAGAGCCGCTAAGCTCGGCAGGCACGCCAGACAAGACTGCCATCGCGAAGGATGTTGCCTTGAACGCCACCGCCGCTTCCCCTGCATCCACGGCGACCGCCGGCAAGACGGTCGACCGCATCGAACTCACCCGGCCCGACGACTGGCATCTGCACCTGCGCGACGGCGACTACCTGCCGGCGGTGCTGCCGTTCACCGTGCGCCAGTTCGCGCGCGCGATCGTGATGCCCAACCTGCGCCCGCCGGTCACCACCACCGCGATGGCGATCGCCTACCGCGAGCGCATCCTCGCCGCGCTCCCGGAAGGAACAGAAGCAGACAGCGACTTCCAGCCGCTGATGACGCTCTACCTCACCGACCGCACCACTGCGGCCGAGATTGAGGCGGCGGTGGCCTCGGGCATCGTGAAGGCGGTGAAGTACTACCCGGCCGGTGCGACGACCAACTCCGACTCCGGCGTCACCCATGTCGACCGCGCGCGCCCGGCGCTGGAGGCGATGCAGCGCCTCGGCCTGCCGCTGCTGGTGCATGGCGAAGTCACCGACCAGAGCGTCGACCTGTTCGATCGCGAGCTCGCTTTCATCGAACGTACGCTGGCGCCGCTGGTGCGCGACATGCCCGGCCTGCGCGTGGTGATGGAGCACATCACGACCCGCGATGCGGTTGCGTTCGTCGAATCCTGCGGGCCGAACGTCGCCGCCACGCTCACCCCGCACCACCTGCTGATGAACCGCAACGCGATCTTCGTCGGCGGCATCCGGCCGCACTACTACTGCCTGCCGGTGCTCAAGCGCGAGGTGCATCGCCAGGCGCTGATGGACGCGGCCGCCTCGGGCAACCCGAAGTTCTTCCTCGGCACCGACAGCGCGCCGCATGCGCGGCATACGAAGGAGACCGACTGCGGCTGTGCCGGCTGCTTCAACGCACATGCCGCGCTCGAACTCTATGCCGAGGCGTTCGACCGCGCCGGCGCGCTCGACCGGTTCGAGGCGTTCGCGAGCTTCCATGGCCCCGACTTCTACCGGCTGCCGCGCAATACCGGCAAGGTGGTGCTGGTGCGCGAGCGCTGGGATGCCCCGGACGAGTATCCGTACGGCGCGGACACGCTGGTGCCGCTGCGCGCCGGCGAGCCGCTGCAGTGGCGGCTCGCGCAGGCCGGCTGATTGCAGCCGGGGCCAGGCGCGGCCGCGGCGGCGAAACATCCGGCGGCTGGCGGACATTGGGCTACACTCGTCGTGCGTGAAGCCAGCCAGACAGTCGCCGTACCGTCCGCGGTGCGGAGGAAAGTCCGGGCTCCACAGAGCAGGATGCCGGCTAACGGCCGGGCGCAGCAAGCGGTGGCGCAAGCCATCGCCCAAGGCGACGGAAAGTGCCACAGAAAACAGACCGCCGATGGCCGAGAGGCACAGGCAAGGGTGAAACGGTGCGGTAAGAGCGCACCGCGGTCGCGGCAACGCGAACGGCACGGCAAACCCCATCCGGAGCAAGACCAAATAGGGGGGCATTGGCGCTGCTCGCGTTGCCCCCGGGTAGGTCGCTCGAGCCGTCGGGTAACCGGCGGCCCAGATGAATGACTGTCCTCGACAGAACCCGGCTTATCGGCCGACTTCACGCACCCCATCTTCGCATCCGCGGCGGGCTCCGGCCCCGGCATTCCCGCCCGCCACCCGTGTCTTGCCCGTCTGCTGACCTTCCAGGCCTCCGAACGGCCTCGTCAGCTGCCCTGAACTTAAGGTAATACCTTCAGTTCAGTGGTTACATGACTCATTTCATTCGGGTAATGCACTTTTTTAGTGCCGGACGGACGTGCAACTTAAGTCCTTGTTCGCAGACGGGAAATCGCGTTTGCGCCCGTTGACCCGCGGAATGTTTAGGGTTAACGTGGGGGTAGGTGGGGAGAAGTGGTGATTTGCGGAGATTTCAGGCTAAACCCGGCTGGAAATCCGGCAGCACCTTCTCCCCTTTCGACAAAGACAGGACCGTCGGGTCCAGGGGAGTCCGGGTGTTCCGAGGTGTCGCACAGCTCAGCATGGACGGCAAGGGCCGGCTGGCGATCCCGACGAAGTATCGCGATGCGCTGCTGGCGCAGGGCGACGGCCGCCTGGTGGTCACCGCCGACCCCAGCCGCTGCCTGCTGCTCTACACGCTGCCGGAATGGGAGCCGATCTACGACCAGCTGATGAAGCTGCCGAGCTTCGACGACCGCGTGCGCGGGCTGCAACGCCTGATCGGCGGCTATGCCGACGACGTCGAGATGGATTCCCAGGGCCGCATCCTGGTCGGTCCCGCGCTGCGCGAGTTCGCGTCGATCACGCGCGCGGTGACGCTGGTGGGGCAGGGCCGCAAGTTCGAGATATGGGACAGCGCACGCTGGAGCGAGCAGAGCGCGCGCGTCTCGGGATTTCCCGGGGGTGGCATGCCGCCGGGACTGGAGGGCTTTTCGCTGTGAACGACGGCTCGCGGCACGCCCCCGTGCTGCTGGAAGCCGCGATGGAGGCGCTGGCGGTCAGGCAGGCGGGAACCTACGTGGACGGGACGTTCGGCCGCGGGGGCCACAGCCGCGCGCTGCTCGGGCGCCTGGGTGCTGGGGGCAGGCTGGTGGCGTTCGACCAGGATCCGGACGCGGTCGAACATGCGCGGGAGATCATGGATGCAAGGTTCCAAATCGAGCATGCGAGCTTCGACTCGATCGACGCGCGGCTGCGCGCGCGCGGCATCGATGCCGTCGACGGCATCCTGCTCGACCTGGGCGTGTCCTCGCCGCAGCTCGACGTGGCTGAGCGCGGCTTCAGCTTCAGGAACGACGGTCCGCTCGACATGCGGATGGATACCACACAGGGTGAGACGGCCAGCGCGTGGCTCGCGCGCGCCAGTGAACGCGACATCCGCGAGGTGATCAGGGACTATGGCGAAGAACGGTATGCTCAATCGATTGCAGGAGCGATTGTTGCGGCAAGAACGCAGCAGCCGATCACTCGCACACGTCAGCTTGCCGCACTCGTGGCGTCTGCGGTCCGCACGCGGGAGCCTGACAAGGACCCGGCGACACGCACCTTTCAAGCTCTACGGATTCACGTCAATCAAGAGCTTGCGCGCCTCGAGATAGCCCTGCCGAAATGCATCGACGTGCTCAATCCCGGCGGACGCCTGGTGGTGATCAGCTTCCATTCGCTGGAAGACCGCATCGTCAAGCATGCGATGCGCGCAGCCGCGCAGCCGGCGCAGCCGCCGCTGCGGCTGCCGCTGCGCGCATCCGAGATGCCGGCGCCGCTGGTCGGGCGTCCCGCCCGGGCCGTGCGCCCGGATGCCGCGGAAGTCGCTGCCAACCCGCGCGCGCGCAGCGCGGTCATGCGCTGGGTCGAGCGCCTGCCTTCGGCGGCGTCCGCCGGCGGCACCGGACACTGAGCGCGCGATGACACGGGTCAACCTCATCCTGCTCGCGTTGCTCGTCGCCTCCGCGCTGGGCACGGTCGCCTCGCAGCACAAGGCGCGGCGGCTGTTCGCCGAGCTCGACCGGGAGAAGGTCATGCAGCAGCGGCTGGAGACCGAGTTCCGCCAGCTGCAGCTCGAGCAGAGCACCTGGGCGATGCACGCGCGCATCGAGAAGGTCGCGCTGGCGCAGCTGAAGATGCAGATGCCGGTGCCGGCCAAGGTGCAGGTGGTGGCGCGCAGCGAGCCCGGCGCCGCGCGAGGCGCAGCGTCCGGCACGCCCGCCGCGGCCACGCCGGCGGCCAAACCCGCGAGCGGCCCGGCGCAGGGCGGTGCACGATGAGCGTCTCCCGTGCATCGTCGGTGCCGCCGGTCGCGGTGAAGCTGCCGAAGTGGCGCGCCCAGCTGCTGCTGGCCTGCGTGATGGCCGCGTTCGCGATCATGCTCGGCCGCGCGTTCTACCTGCAGGGCATGAACGACGACTTCCTGCAGGCGCGCGGCGAAGCGCGCTTCACCCGGGTGATCGAGATCCCTGCCAACCGGGGCGTGATCACCGACCGCGACGGCGAACCGCTGGCGATCTCCACGCCGGTGGAGTCGGTGTGGGCCAGCCGCGACGACGTGAGGATGAACGATGCACAGGCGGTGCAACTGGCAAAGCTGCTCGAGACCGATGCCGCCAGCATCCGCAGGCGCCTGGCGGAAAGCACGCGCGACTTCGTCTTCCTGAAGCGCCAGCTTCCGCCCGACCAGGCGGCGCGGGTGCTGCAGCTGAAGATCCCCGGCGTGCTGCTGCAGCGCGAATACCGCCGCTACTATCCGGCGGGCGAGGTGGCCGCGCACCTGGTCGGCTTCAACAACGTGGACGACGACGGCCAGGAAGGCATCGAGCTCGCGTACCAGGAATGGCTGGCCGGCAAGCCGGGCAGCCGACGCGTGATCAAGGACAAGCGCGGCCAGATCGTCGAGGACATCGAGAGCCTGCGCGTGCCGCAGCAGGGGCGCGACCTCGCGCTGTCGATCGACCGCAAGATCCAGTACCTGGCCTTTCGCGAACTGAAGGCCGCGGTCACCCAGCACAAGGCCAAGGCCGGCAGCGCGGTGGTGATCGACGTGCAGACCGGCGAGGTGCTGGCGCTGGCCAACCTGCCGGCCTTCAACCCGAACAACCGCGGCAAGCTCACCGGCCAGCAGACGCGTAACCGCGCGATCATCGACCTGTACGAGCCAGGGTCGACGATGAAGGCCTTCACCATCGCCGCCGGCCTCGAGGCGGGCATCGTGCGCCCGGAAAGCATCATCCAGACCGCCCCGGGTTCGCTGACCATCGGTCCGAACACGATCCGCGACGTCAATCCGCTGGGCGCGCTCAGCGTGATCCAGGTGCTGCAGAAGTCGTCGAACGTCGGCTCCGCCAAGATCGCGCTGCAGCTGCCGCCGGCGCGGCTGTGGCAGTCTTTCAGCGACGCCGGCTTCGGGCTGCCGACGAAGGTCGGGTTCCCCGGCGAGGGACACGGCCGGCTGCGCGCGCCCAACACCTGGCGGCCGATCGAGCAGGCGACGATGTCCTACGGCCACGGGCTGTCGGTCACGCTGCTGCAGATCGCCCGTGCCTATTCGATCTTCGCCACCGATGGCGAGATGCGCCCGATCTCGATCGTGCGCGTGGACAACCCGCCGGCGGCCACGCGCGTGATCTCCCCCGAGACCGCCCGCCACGTACGGCACATGCTCGAGCTCGCCACCGGTCCCGGCGGTACCGCGCCGCGCGCGCAGGTCGCCGGCTACCGCGTCGGCGGCAAGACCGGCACCGCGCGCAAGATCGAGAATGGCGTGTACGTGTCGCGCTACGTGGCCTCGTTCATCGGCTTCGCGCCGGCATCCGCGCCGCGGGTGATCGTCGCGGTGATGATCGACGAGCCTTCGAACGGTGCGTACTACGGCGGCGCGGTCGCCGCGCCGGTGTTCAGCCAGATCACCGCCGGTGCGCTGCGCATGCTGGGCGTCGCCCACGATGCGCCGGTCAACAACGTGGTGCTGCCGCCGCCGGGCGCCGAAGTGAAGGAGGAAGTGTGACCGTGCACGCCTCCGCCATGCCGACCTTCGATCCGGCCACCCTTGCCCCGCTGGGCATGCCGGTGACCTCGCTCGCGCTCGACAGCCGCCGCGTGCTGCCCGGGGACGTGTTCGTCGCCTGCCCGGGCCGCACCACCGACGGCCGTGCCTACATCGGCCAGGCGATCGCACGGGGCGCGGCCGCGGTGCTCTGGGACGCATCGGATGCGTTCCGCTGGGACCCGGCCTGGCAGATACCCAACCTGCCGATCGAAGGCCTGCAGGCGCGGCTGGGCGCGCTGGCCAGCCATGTCTACGGGCACCCGTCGCATGCCCTGTCGGTGATTGCTGTCACCGGCACCAACGGCAAGACCTCCGTCACCCGCTGGATCGCGCAGGCACTGGCCGCGAGCGGCCGCAAGTGCGCGGTGGTGGGTACGCTCGGCGCCGGCTATCCTGGCGATGCATCCATGCAGTCGCTCGCCAACACCACGCCGGATGCGGTGACCCTGCATGCGGCGCTGGCGCGCTTCGTGCGGGAGGGCGCGCATGCGGTGGCCCTCGAGGCGTCGTCGATCGCGCTCGACCAGCACCGGCTGGACGCGGTGAAGATCGACGTGGCGGTGTTCACCAACCTGACCCACGACCACCTCGACTACCACCCGGACTTCGAGGCCTATGGCGCGGCGAAGGAGAAGCTGTTCGCCTGGCCGACCCTCGGCAGCGCGGTGATCAACCTCGACGACGAATTCGGCCGAGGGCTCGCGGCGCGCGTCGCCGCGCGCGGTGTGCCGGTGCTCGGCTTCGGGCTGCACCAGGCGGGGGCCGCGATCGCCGGCCACGACCTGCGCCTGGACCGCCGCGGCCTGCACCTGGAGATCGCCATCGGCGGCGCGCGGGTGCCGGTCTCGAGCAGCCTGCTCGGCGAGTTCAACGCCTCCAACCTGCTGGCCGCGGCCGGTGCGCTGGTGTCCTCCGGCGTCGATGCCGCGCGGCTGGGCGAACTGCTCGGCGCGGTGGATGCGCCTGCAGGCCGGATGGAGCGCGTGGATCCGGGCGTCGCGGGCGCGCTGCCGCTGGTGGTGGTCGACTATGCGCATACTCCCGACGCGCTCGCCAAGGCGCTGGAGACGCTGCGCGCGGCCCTGCCCGACGGGGGCAGGCTGTGCTGCGTGTTCGGATGCGGCGGCGACCGGGATCCCGGCAAGCGTCCCGTGATGGGCGCGATCGCCGCGCGCCTGGCCGATCGCATATGGGTGACCAGCGACAACCCGCGCGGCGAGCCGGCCGGCCGGATCATCGACGAAGTGTTCGCCGGTGCAATCGATGCGGCGGCCGGTTCGCCGCCGCGGCGGGAAGTCGACCGCGGGGCCGCGATCGAACAGGCCGTGGCCGAAGCGGGCGTGGCCGACATCGTGCTGGTCGCAGGCAAGGGCCACGAGGCCTGGCAGGAGATCGCCGGCGTGCGGCATGCGTTCGATGACCGGATCGTAGCGGCTGCCGCGCTGCGCGCGCGCGCGGGAAAAGGAGGCCGGTGAGATGGCCATCATGAAGCTCTCCGACGTGGTCCAGGCCACCGGCGGCCGGCTCAGCGGCCAGGACGTGCCGGTCGAGTCGGTCACCATCGACGGCCGCAGGCTCGCCCCGGGCGCGCTGTACTTCGCGATCCGTGGCGAGAACTTCGACGGCCACGACTTCGTCGAGCAGGCGGCGCGCGCCGGCGCCTGCGCCGCGGTCGTGAGCCGCGACGCGTTCGAGCAGGGGCGTGCGAAGAACGCGCTCGACCTGCCGCTGGTGATCGTCGAGGACACCCGCGTGGCGCTCGGCCAGGTCGCCGCCGCGCGCCGCGCACGGCTGCGCGGGCCGCTGGTCGCGATCACCGCCAGCAACGGCAAGACCACGATCAAGGAGATGACGGCCGCCATCCTGCGCGCCGAGGCGGCGCTGCATGGCACGACGCCGCTGGCGGTCTCGGCGGACCCGGCCGCGCTCGAGGCGGCCGCGGCCGCCTCCGTGCTGGCAACCCCTGGCAACCTCAACAACGAGATCGGCGTGCCGCTGACCCTGCTGTCGATCAACCCCGCGCACCGCTACGCGGTGATCGAGATGGGCATGAACCACCGCGGCGAGATCGCGCGGCTGACCCGGATCGCGCAGCCGGACGTGGCGGTGATCGGCAACGCCGGCGTCGCGCACATCGAGAACCTCGGGTCGCGCGAGGAGATCGCCGCCGCCAAGGGCGAGATCATCGAAGGGCTGAAGCCCGGCGGCACGGTGGTGATCAACGCCGACGACCGCTTCGCGGGGTTCTGGCGCGGGCTTGCCGGCGACAACCGCATCGTCGACTTCGGACTCGAGCACGCCGCCTCGGTCAGCGCCCGCTGGAGCCTCGACGCCGAGGGTTCCGACCTGTGCCTGCGCACGCCGATCGGCGAGGTGCAGGCGCGCATCGGCGTGCCGGGCGTGCACAACGTGCGCAATGCGCTCGCCGCGACCAGCGCCGCCATCGCCTGCGGCGCGGGGCTCGATGCCGTGCTCAACGGGCTGAACGGCTTCCAGTCCGTCGCCGGCCGCCTGCGGCTGCTGCCCGGGCTGGAAGGCTCGACCATCATCGACGACAGCTACAACGCGAACCCGGACTCGGCGCTCGCCGCGATCGAGGTACTGGCCGAGCGCGAAGGCGTGCGCGTGCTGGTGCTGGGCGACATGGGCGAACTCGGGCCGGGCGCGCCGCAGATGCATGCCGAGGTCGGCGCCGCCGCCCGGCACTTCGGGCTCGACCTGGTGCTGACAGTGGGCGATGACGCGGCCCGCGCGAGCGAGGCCTTCGGCTCGCCCGGCCGCCATTTCGGCGATGTAGACGAACTGGTGGCGGCGACGAAGCGCCTGCTCGATCCGCAGGTGACGGTGCTGGTGAAGGGTTCGCGCTTCATGCGCATGGAACGGGTGGTCGGGCAGCTCTCGGCCGCGCCGTTGGACGGAGCGCACTGACCCATGCTCCTCGCGCTCGCCCAATGGCTCGCCCAGTATGAACGCGCGTTCAACGTGTTCAGCTACCTCACGCTGCGCGCGGTGCTGGCGACGATCACCGCCGTGTTCATCTGCCTGATGGTCGGGCCGGCGATGATCCGCAAGCTCACGCTGTACAAGATCGGCCAGTCGGTGCGCGACGACGGCCCGAAGTCGCACCTCGCGAAGAGCGGCACGCCGACCATGGGCGGCGCGCTGATCCTGGTCTCGATCGCGATCACCGTGCTGCTCTGGGCCGACCTCACCAACCGCTTCGTCTGGGTGGTGCTGGTGGTCACGCTCGGCTTCGGCGCCATCGGCTGGGTCGACGACTATCGCAAGGTGGTCCACCGCAACCCGAAGGGCCTGTCCGCGCGCACCAAGTACTTCTGGCAGTCGGTGATCGGCCTGTCCGCCGCGATCTTCATCGCCTGGAGCGGCAGCGCCGCGCAGACCGAGCTGATCGTGCCGTTCTTCAAGAACTTCGCCTATCCGCTGGGCGCGGTCGGCTTCGTGATCCTGACCTACTTCGTGATCGTGGGCACCAGCAACGCGGTCAACCTCACCGACGGGCTGGACGGGCTGGCCATCCTGCCCACGGTGATGATCGGCTCGGCGCTGGGCATCTTCGCCTATGTCGCCGGCAACGCGGTGTTCGCGAAGTACCTCGGCTTCCCGCTGATCCCGGGTGCCGGGGAACTCACCGTGTTCTGCGCGGCGATCGCCGGAGCCGGGCTCGGGTTCCTCTGGTTCAACGCGTATCCGGCGGCGGTGTTCATGGGCGACGTGGGCGCGCTCGCGCTCGGCGCTGCGCTGGGCACCATCGCGGTGATCACCCGCCAGGAGATCGTGCTGTTCGTGATGGGCGGCGTGTTCGTGGTCGAGACGCTGTCGGTCGTGCTGCAGGTGGCGTCGTTCAAGCTCACCGGCAAGCGGGTGTTCCGCATGGCGCCGCTGCACCACCACTATGAACTCAAGGGCTGGAAAGAGAACCAGGTCGTGGTTCGCTTCTGGATCATCACCGCGCTGCTGGTGCTCGCGGGCCTGTCCACCCTGAAGCTGCGCTGAGCGCCCGATGACCGCCACCCCCGCCGCCCCCGCCACCCCCGGTGCCCGCGCCGCCGCGGCGATGGCCGGCGCATCGGCCGCGGCGATGCGCGCGATCGGCACCGGTGCCGCCGGGCGCAGGCATGCGGACGAGCGGGTCGCGGTGGTCGGGCTCGGGGCGACCGGCGTGTCCTGCGTGCGCTTCCTCGCCGGCCATGGCGCCCGGGTCGAGGCCTGGGACACGCGCGAGGATCCGCCGGGCGCGCGCGAACTGCGCTCGGCGCTGCCCGACATCCCGATGCACCTGGGGCCGATCGACGAGAAGGCGCTGGATGGCGTGGACTGGATCGCGCTGTCGCCCGGCATGCCGCGCTCGGAGCCGGCGCTCGCGCGCGCGGTCAGCCGCGGCGTCCCGGTGCTCGGGGACATCGAGATCTTCGCCCGCCACCGCCATGCGGTGATGCCGGGCGCCAGGACCATTGCGATCACCGGCACCAACGGCAAGAGCACCGTGACCGAGATGGCCGGCGAGATGTCGCGCCGGGCCGGGCTGCGCACGCTGGTGGCCGGCAACATCGGGCTGCCGGTGCTCGATGCGCTGGGCGAGGTCGAGGCGGGCAAGGGTGCCGCAGCGCCGCAGGCGATCGTGCTGGAACTGTCCTCGTTCCAGCTCGAGTCGACTGCCAGCCTGTGCCCGGATGCCGCGGCGATGCTCAACCTGTCCGAGGACCATCTCGACCGCTACGCCGGCATCGCCGAGTACGGCGCCGCCAAGGCGCGCATCTTCCAGGGCGACGGCATCCAGGTGCTCAACCGGGACGATCCCGCGTCGATGGCGATGCGCATCGACGGACGCGTGCTGCATTCCTTCGGCGTCGACCGGCCGGCCGGTGGACTCGACTGGGGCGTGGCTGTCGGGGGCGCCGGCGGCCCGGCTGCCGCGGGGCCATGGCTCGCCCAGGGCGGCGAGCGCCTGATACCGGTGTCCGACCTGCCGGTGCCGGGACTGCACAACGTGTCCAATGCGCTCGCCGCGCTGGCGCTGGCACGCGCGATCGACCTGCCCTATGCGCCGCTGCTCGACGCGCTGCGCGGGTTCCGTGGCCTGCCGCACCGGATGCAGTGCATCGCGGAGCTCGACGGCGTCGGCTACTACGACGATTCCAAGGGGACCAACGTCGGCGCGACGGTGGCGGCGCTGAGTGGGTTCCCGAAGCCGGTGGTGCTGATCGCCGGCGGCGACGGCAAGGGCCAGGACTTCTCGCCGCTGGCGCCGGTGGTGGCGAAGGCCGCGCGCGCGGTGGTGCTGATCGGCGTGGATGGCGAGCGCATCGCGCGCGCGCTCGACGGAATCCCGGTGCCGGTGGAGCGTGCGCCGACGCTGGAGGCGGCGGTGGAGCGTGCGCGCGAACTCGCGCGCAGCGGCGATGCGGTGGTGCTGTCGCCGGCCTGCGCCAGCCACGACATGTTCCGCAACTACGTGCACCGCGCCCAGGTCTTCCTGAAGGCGGTCAGCGCGTTGCAGCCGCTGCCCGCCGGTGGCGGGAGCGCCGGCGAGGGCGGGCGATGAGCGCGGTCTACTACGAAGCGGAACGCCCGCGCCGGGTGATGGCCGACTACGACCAGGGCCTCGTCTGGTGCGTGCTGCTGCTGATGGCGATCGGCATCGTGATGGTCTACTCGGCTTCGATCGCGATCGCCGAGGCGGAGCGCTTCACCGGCAACCGCTCGCACTTCTACCTGATGCGCCAGTCTGTTTTCTGCGTCATCGGGCTGGTGGCGGCTGCGCTCGCCTTCCAGGTGCCGACGGCCATCTGGCAGCGTTCCGCGCCCTGGCTGTTCGGCTTCGGCGTGCTGCTGCTGATTCTGGTGCTGGTGCCCGGCGTGAGCCGCGAGGTCAACGGCGCCCGCCGCTGGCTGCCGCTGGTGGTGCTGAACCTGCAGCCGTCCGAGCTGGTCAAGCTGTTCGCGGTGGTCTACGCGGCCGACTACACCGTGCGCAAGGCCGCCTACGTTGACAGCCTGAAGAAGGGCTTCCTGCCGATGCTGCTGGTGATGCTGTTCACCGGCGCGCTGCTGCTGCGCCAGCCCGACTTCGGCGCGTTCGCGGTGATCACGCTGATCGCGATGGGCATCCTGTTCCTCGGCGGCATGAACTGGCGGCTGTTCGCCGGCCTGCTGGTGCTGCTCGCCGCCGGCTTCGTCACGCTGATCGTGACCTCGCCCTACCGGCTGCAGCGGATCATCGGCTTCATGGATCCCTGGGCCGATCCGTTCGGCAAGGGCTACCAGCTGTCCCATGCGCTGATCGCCTTCGGCCGCGGCGAATGGTTCGGCGTCGGCCTCGGTGCCAGCGTCGAGAAGCTGTTCTACCTGCCCGAGGCGCACACCGACTTCGTGCTCGCGGTGATCGCCGAGGAACTCGGCTTCGTCGGCGTGGCCGGCGTGATCGCCCTGTTCGCCTGGATCGCCTGGCGTTCGTTCGCCATCGGCGCCCAGGCCGCGCGCCTGGAGCGCGGCTTCCAGGCGCTGGTCGCGCAGGGCGTCGGCCTGTGGATCTCCGCGCAGGCGGTGATCAACATGGGCGTGAACATGGGCGTGCTGCCGACCAAGGGCCTGACGCTGCCGATGCTGTCCTTCGGCGGCAGCGCGGTGCTCGCCAACTGCCTCGCCCTGGCGCTGCTGCTGCGCGTCGACTACGAGAACCGGCGGCTGATGAAGGGCATGCCGGCATGAGCCACCTGGCGAGGGGCCCCGCGCAAGCGGGGATCGACGGCAAGGCGATTGCTGGCGGGCACCGACGGCTCGCCAATGGCATGAGTGGCTGCGCCGCGGAGGGGCCGGCATGAGCGCGCCCCGCACGCTGATGGTGATGGCCGGCGGCACCGGCGGCCACATCTTCCCGGCGCTGGCGGTGGCGCAGTGGCTGCGCAGCGCCGGCTGGAACGTGGTCTGGCTCGGTTCGCCGCGCGGCATGGAGTCGACCATCGTCCCGCAGTACGGCTTCGAGATCGAGCCGGTGCGCTTCGGCGGCGTGCGCGGCAAGGGCGCGCTGCGCCTGCTGCGGCTGCCGATCGACCTGAACCTCGCGTTCTGGCAGTGCGCACGGGTGATCTTCCGGCGTCGGCCCGACGTGGTGCTCGGCATGGGCGGCTACATCGCCTTCCCCGGTGGCATGATGGCCTCGCTGCTGCGCCGGCCGCTGGTCATCCACGAGCAGAACTCGGTGCCGGGGCTGGCCAACCGCGTGCTGGCGCGCATCGCCGACCGCGTGCTGTGCGCGTTCCCGGGCGCGCTCGGCAGGTCGGTCGACTCCGAGTGGACCGGCAATCCGGTGCGCGAGGGGATCGCCGCGGTGGCGCCGCCGGCCGAGCGCTTCGCCGATCGCAGCGGCCCCCTGCGGCTGCTGGTGATCGGCGGCAGCCTGGGCGCGCAGGCACTCAACACCTGCGTGCCGGCCGCGATCGCCAGGCTTCCGATCGAGCGCAGGCCGGTCGTGGTGCATCAGTCGGGCCGCGACCATCTGGATGCGCTGCAGGAACACTATGCACGCGCCGGCGTCGAGGCGACGCTGCTGCCTTTCATCGACGACATGGCACTGCGCTATGCCGAGGCCGACCTGGTCATCGCCCGCGCCGGGGCGACCACCATCGCCGAACTCGCCTGCGTCGGGCTCGCCTCGGTGCTGGTGCCCTTCCCGCATGCGGTGGACGACCACCAGACGGTAAACGCGCGCTTCCTGGTCGAGCGAGGTGCCGCCTGGCTGATCCCTCAGCCGGAGTGCACGCCGGAACGGCTGGCCGCCGAACTCGACGCACTCGACCGTCCGAAACTGCTCGAGATGGCGCAGCGGGCGCGCGAGGTGGCGAAACCCGAAGCGACACGCCGCGTCGCCGAGGTCTGCATGGAGCTCGCCCATGCGTCATAAGGTGCGCCACGTGCATTTCGTCGGCATTGGCGGCAGCGGCATGTCCGGCATCGCCGAGGTGCTGGCCAACCTGGGCTATTCGGTCAGCGGCTCCGACCTCGCCGAGAGCGCGACCACGCGCCGGCTGCAGAAGGTCGGCATCCGCGTCGACATCGGCCATGCGGCATGCCATGCGGCAGGCGCCGATGCGCTGGTGGTGTCGACCGCGGTGAAGGAAGACAACCCTGAACTGGTGGCCGCGCGTGCCGCGCGCACGCCGATCGTGCCGCGCGCGCTGATGCTCGCCGAACTGATGCGCTTGAAGCAGGGCATCGCCATCGCCGGCACCCACGGCAAGACCACCACCACCAGCCTGATCGCCAGCGTGCTCGCCGAAGGCGGGCTGGACCCGACCTTCGTCATCGGCGGCCGCCTGGAAGCGGCTGGCAGCAACGCAAAGCTCGGCAGCGGCGAGTTCCTGGTCGCCGAGGCCGACGAGTCGGACGCCTCGTTCCTGTACCTGACCCCGGTGGTGTCGGTCGTCACCAACATAGACGCCGACCACATGGAGACCTACGGCCAGGACTTCGGGCGCCTGAAGCAGGCCTTCGTCGACTTCCTGCAGCACCTGCCGTTCTACGGCAACGCGGTGCTGTGCATCGACGATGCCAACGTGCGCGAGATACTTCCGCGGATCGCCAAGCCGATCACCACCTACGGCCTCGCGCCCGGTGCGCAGGTGCAGGCGCATTCGATCGAGCACATCGAGGGAGGCCGGATGCGCTTCAAGGTGGCGCGCGTGAATGGCACCACCTGGCCGGAGCTGGACGTGGTGCTCAACCTGCCGGGCGTGCACAACGTGCAGAACGCGCTGGCCGCGATCGCGGTCGGCATGGAAGTCGGCGTCGACGATGCGGCGATCGTGCGTGCGCTGGCCGAGTTCCGCGGCGTCGGCCGGCGCTTCCAGCGCTGGGGCGAGGTCGGCGTGCCCGGCACCAGCGGAACCTTCACGCTGGTCGACGACTACGGGCACCATCCGGTCGAGATGGCCGCGACGCTCGCCGCCGCGCGCGGTGCCTTCCCCGGGCGCCGGCTGGTGCTGGCGTTCCAGCCGCATCGCTACACGCGCACCCGCGACTGCTTCGAGGATTTCGCGCGCGTGCTGTCGACCGTCGATGCACTGGTGCTCACCGATGTCTATGCGGCCGGAGAAGCGCCGATCGTCGCGGCGGACGGACGTGCGCTGGCGCGCGCGGTGCGCGTCGGCGGCAAGGTGGAGCCGGTGTTCATCGAGTCGATCGGCGAACTGCCGGGCGCGATCGCGGCCATCGTGCAGCCCGGCGACGTCGTGCTGACCATGGGTGCCGGCTCGATCGGCGGCGTCCCGGCACAGTTGCGCGCGCTGCAGCAGGCGGCAGGATGAACATGGCCGAGACCCTCCAGTTCACCTCGAAGCCGGCGTCGCTGCGCGGCGTGCTGCGCAGCGACGTGCCGATGGCCAGGCATGTGAGCTGGCGCGCCGGCGGCAGCGCCGACCGTGTCTACGTACCGGCCGACCTGCCCGACTTCGCCGCCTTCCTGCGCGCGACGCCGCGCGGCGAGCCGGTGCTGGTGGTCGGCCTGGGCAGCAACCTGCTGGTGCGCGACGGTGGTTTCCGCGGCACGGTGGTGCTGCTGCACGCAGTGCTGTCCTCGGTCTCGCTGGTGCCTTCGGCGAACGCCGGTGCGCACGTGGACGATGCGCCGGTCGATGTGTGCTTCGAGGCGGGCGTCGCCTGTCCGAAGGTCGCGCGCTTCGCCGCGATGCACGGGCTGGAGGGCGCGGAATTCCTCGCCGGCATCCCGGGGACCATGGGCGGCGCGCTGGCGATGAACGCCGGCTGCTACGGTGCGCAGACCTGGGAGCGGGTGATGCGCGCGACGATGGTCACCCGCGACGGGGCCCTGGTCGAGCGGATGCCGGATGCATTCGACCTCGGCTACCGTCACGTGGCGCTCGCGCCCGCAGCGACGACCGCCAAGGCCGGCACGAACGCCACGACTCCCGCGACCATTTCCACGCCGCCGGTGCTGGGCGAGGACGAATGGTTCGTCGGCGCGACGATGCGCCTGGATGCGGGAGACGGGGCACGTTCACGCGCGCGCATCAAGGCCTTCCTGTCGCGCCGCATCGCGACCCAGCCGCTGCAGCAGCCCAATGCGGGTTCGGTGTTCCGCAACCCGCCCGGCGACCATGCGGCGCGGCTGATCGAATCGTGCGGGCTCAAGGGCATGGCCGTCGGCGGTGCCGAGGTATCGGCGCGCCACGCGAACTTCATCGTCAACCGCGGGGGCGCGACCGCGTCCGATATAGAGGCACTGATCGTGGCGGTGCGGGAACGCGTGCGGGCGGACACCGGGATCGAACTGGTGCCGGAAGTGCGCATCGTCGGAGAGCGGCAATGAGCGGCATGGCGAAGTTCGGCAAGGTGGCGGTCCTGCTCGGCGGACGCAGCGCGGAGCGCGAGATCTCGCTGCTGTCGGGCAATGCGGTACTGGCTGCGCTGCGCGCAAGCGGCGTCGACGCGCATCCGTTCGATCCGGCCGAGCGCAGCGTGTTCGAACTGGCCGCCGAAGGCTTCGACCGCGCGTTCATCTCGCTGCACGGGCGCTACGGCGAGGATGGCACGGTGCAGGGTGCGCTGGAACTGCTCGGCATCCCGTACACCGGCAGCGGCGTCGCGGCCTCGGCGCTGTCGATGGACAAGCTGCGCACGAAGATGGTCTGGGTGGCCGGCGGTGTGCCGACCCCGGCCTGGGAGGTGCTCACCGCGGCGTCCGATCCGGCAGCGGTGGTGGCGAAGGTCGGCCTGCCGATGATCGTGAAGCCCGGCCGCGAGGGTTCGACGCTCGGCCTGACCAAGGTGACCGACGCGTCGCAGGTGCATGCCGCCTGGCAGCACGCGGCCTCGTTCGACCCGCTGGTGCTGGCCGAGGCGTTCATCGCCGGGCGCGAGCTGACCGCCGGCTTCCTCGGCGACCAGGCGCTGCCGCTGATCCGCATCGAGGCGCCGCAGGGCAACTACGACTACCAGAACAAGTACTTCAGCGACGAGACGCGCTACCACTGCCCGAGCGGGCTCGATGCCGCGCAGGAAGCGGCGATCCAGGCGCTGACGATGCGCGCCGCCGCGCTGCTCGGCTGCGAGGGCTGGGGGCGCGCCGACCTGATCCTGCGCGAAGACGGCTCGGTGCAGATGCTCGAGATGAACACCTCGCCCGGCATGACCGGCCACAGCCTGGTGCCGATGGCGGCGCGCCAGGCCGGGCTGTCGTTCGAGCAGCTGGTGCTGCGCATCCTGGAGATGGCCCATGTTGGCTGACGCCTGGGACCGTCCAGGCCTGCTCAACGCCGCCGCGAACACGCTTTACGGCATCGCCACGGTGCTCGGGCTGTATGCGCTGTTCTTCCTGGTCATCCACCTGCCGATCTTCCCGGTGAAGGAAGTGCGGGTGCTGGGCGAGCTGCAGAACGTCACCCGCGAGCAGATCGAGGTGACGGTGCGCAAGCAGCTCACCGGCAACTTCTTCACCGTGGACATCGCCGGTGCGCGCAAGGCGTTCGAGCGCCTGCCGTGGGTGCGCCGGGTGGAAGTGCGCCGCGTATGGCCCGACCGCCTGCATGTCGCGCTCGACGAGCATGTCGCGATCGCGCGCTGGGGCGATTCCGGCCTGGTCAATTCCCATGGCGAGGTGTTCTCCGCTGCCTCGGATGCGCGGCTGCCGGTGTTCAACGGCCCGCCGGGCAGCGCCGCCGAGATCGCGCGCCGCTATGCCTGGTTCCGCGAGGAACTGGCGCGGGTGCGCCAGGCGCCGGCCGAGATCACGCTGTCGCAGCGCCGTGCGTGGGAGCTGCGCCTCACCAGCGGCCTGCTGCTGAAGCTGGGCCGCGACCAGGTCAACGAGCGGATGGCGACCTTCCTGTCGGTGTACGAGGGCACGGTCGCACCCGTGTCCACCCGCCTGGACTACGTCGACCTCCGCTACCCGAACGGCTTCGCGGTGCGCATCAGCGACGCACGCGAAGCGGCGAAGGACAGGCGCGGCGACGGCAGGCCGAGCCCGCGCGGCGTCGAACCGAAACCTGTGGAGCGCCGGTCATGAGCAAGATCCGAGATAGCAAGAACCTGATCGTCGGCCTGGACATCGGCACGTCGAAGATCGTTGCCATCGTCGCCGAGGTGAAGCCGGGCGGCGAGCTCGAGATCATCGGCATGGGTCAGCACCCGTCCCGGGGCCTGAAGAAGGGCGTGGTGGTCAACATCGACTCGACGGTGCTCTCCATCCAGCGCGCGCTGGAGGAGGCCGAGCTGATGGCCGACTGCAAGATCAAGGATGTCTACGCCGGCATCGCGGGCAGCCACATCAAGAGCTTCAATTCGCACGGCATGGTGGCGATCAAGGACAAGGAAGTCACCCAGACCGACGTGGACCGCGTGATCGAGACCGCCAAGGCGGTGAGCATCCCGAACGACCAGCAGATCCTGCACATCCTGAACCAGGAATTCATCATCGATGGCCAGGAGGACGTGCGCGAGCCGCTGGGCATGAGCGGCGTGCGGCTCGAGGTGAAGGTGCACATCGTCACCGGCGCGGTGTCGGCCGCGCAGAACATCGTCAAGTGCGTGCGCCGCTGCGGGCTCGAGGTGGCCGACCTGATCCTGCAGCCGCTGGCCTCGGCCTGGGCGGTGCTGTCCGAGGACGAGAAGGACCTCGGGGTGTGCCTGGTCGACATCGGCGGCGGCACGACCGATATCGCGGTGTTCTCGCAGGGTGCGATCCGCCACACGGCGGTGATCCCGATCGCCGGCGACCAGATCACCAACGACATCGCGATGGCGCTGCGCACCCCGACCAAGGATGCCGAGGACATCAAGGTGCGCTACGGCTGCGCGCTGGCCAAGCTCGCCGACGCGCGCGAGATGGTCGAGGTGCCGGGCGTCGGCGACCGCGGCGCGCGCGAGATGTCGCGCCAGACGCTGGCCGAGGTGATCGAGCCGCGCGTCGAGGAACTGTATTCGCTGGTGCAGGCGGAGCTGCGCCGCACCGCCTACGAGGAACTGCTGTCCTCCGGGATCGTGATCACCGGCGGCAGCGCGGCGATGCTCGGCATGGTCGAGCTCGGCGAGGAGGTGTTCCACATGCCGGTGCGTGCCGGCGTGCCGCAGTATGCCGGCGGCCTGTCCGAGGTGGTGCGCAACCCGCGCTTCGCCACCGGCGTCGGGCTGCTGGTGGCAGGGCAGCGGCAGGTAATGCGCATGTCGACCTCGCGCGCCTCGCGCGGCCCGGTCGGCAATGCGCTGGCGAGCCTGAAGGGATGGTTCCAGGGGAATTTCTGAGGCGCGCGCGACGGCGGGCGCCCCGGCAGACGGTGAAGCAACGCGACGGCAGCAAGGAAGCAGGCAGCAAGACGGCAGCAACGGCATCGGCAGTACCTACATGAGTTCAACCCGGCAAGAGGAGAAATCGATGTTCGAGATTCTCGATTCGTCGAATCAAGAGGCGGTGATCAAGGTGATCGGCGTGGGCGGCTGCGGCGGCAATGCGGTCGACCACATGGTCCTCAGTGGCGTGCACGGCGTGGAGTTCATCTGCGCCAACACCGACGCGCAGGCGCTCAAGCGCTGCCAGTCGAAGAACCAGCTGCACCTGGGCAGCGCGCTGACCAAGGGCCTGGGCGCGGGCGCGAACCCCGAGATCGGCCGCCAGGCGGCGATCGAGGACCGCGAGCGCATCGCCGAGGCGATCCGCGGCGCGGACATGCTGTTCCTGACCGCCGGCATGGGCGGCGGCACCGGCACCGGCGCAGCCCCGGTGGTGGCCGAGATCGCCAAGGAGATGGGCATCCTGACCATCGCCGTGGTGACCAAGCCGTTCACCTTCGAGCGCAAGCGGGTGCGCGTGGCGCAGGAAGGCATCGAGGCGCTGTCGCAGTTCGTCGACTCGCTGATCGTGATCCCGAACGACAAGCTGATGGAAGTGCTCGGCGCGGACGTGACGATGCAGGACGCGTTCAAGGCGGCCAACGAGGTGCTGCACGGCGCGGTGGCCGGCATCGCCGAGATCATCACGCTGCCGGGAATGATCAACGTCGACTTCGCCGACGTTCGCACGGTGATGTCCGAGACCGGCATCGCGATGATGGGTTCGGGCAGCGCCTCGGGCGTGGACCGCGCAAAGATCGCCGCCGAACAGGCCGTGGCCTGCCCGCTGCTCGAGAACATCGACCTGAACAACGCGCGCGGCGTGCTGGTGAACGTGTCCGGCGCGGCGTCCAAGCTGAAGCTGGGCGAAATCCACGAGGTGATGGACACCGTCAGCGAATTCCTCGCCGACGACGCCACCACCATCGTCGGTTCGGTGTTCGACGAGGAGATGGGCGACTCGATCCGCGTAACCATCGTCGCCACCGGCCTGGGCAACGCGGTCAACCGCGCCCAGCCCAAGGCGTTCACCGTGGTGAAGACCGGGACCGACAACAGCCCGGTCGAGATGGTCGCACATGGCGCCGGTGCGGCTGCCGGCGTGAACTACGGCGAACTGGACGTGCCGGTGGTGTTCCGGCGCAAGACGCGCGACGCATCGGCGACGGTCGAGGCGCTCAAGCAGTCCGGGCTGGAGATGTACGACATCCCCGCCTTCCTGCGCAAGCAGGCGGACTGACCGGGCAGGGCTGCAAAGGGAGCGGGGATGCGCCGGGCATCCCCGTTTCCCGGTTGTCCTCGCCGGATAAGCGTTAAAATCCAGATGCCGGCTTTAGTATAGCGAGTCCGGAGCCAGACCAGAAAAATGCTCAGACAACGCACCCTCAAGACGAAGATCAGCACAACCGGCGTCGGCCTGCACACCGGCCGCAAGGTCGAGATGACCCTGCGCCCGGCTGCGCCCGATACCGGCATCGTGTTCCACCGGACAGACCTGCCCGGTGCGGCCGACCTGCCGGCGCTTGCGCACGGGGTGACGGATACCCGCCTGGCGACCTGCCTGGGCGAGGGCGAGAACAAGGTCTGGACCATCGAGCACCTGATGTCGGCACTGGCCGGCCTGGGCATCGACAACCTGCATGTCGACCTGTCCGGCCCCGAACTGCCGATCATGGACGGCAGCGCCGGCCCGTTCGTGTTCCTGGTGCAGTCGGCCGGCATCGAGGAGCAGGCCGCGCCCAAGCGGTTCATCCGCGTCATCAAGCCGGTCGAGGTGGTCCAGGGCGACAAGGTGGCACGCTTCGATCCGTTCGAAGGCTTCCGGATCACCCTGTCGATCGACTTCAAGCATCCGGTGTTCGAACGCTCGGGCAACAAGGCGGTCGTCGATTTCGCCGACCAGTCCTACCTGCGGGAAGTCAGTCGCGCCCGCACCTTCGGCTTCATGCAGGATGTCGAGGCTATGCGCGCCCAGGGGCTTGCGATGGGCGGCACGCTCGACAACGCGGTGGTGATGGATGAATACCGGGTACTCAACCCGGACGGCCTGCGCTACGCCGACGAGTTCGTGAAGCACAAGGTCCTCGACTGCGTCGGCGACCTGTACCTGCTCGGCCATCCGGTGATCGGCGCCTTTTCCGGCCACAAGACCGGCCATGCGATGAACAACCAGCTGCTGCGTGCGCTGCTGGCCGATGCCGGCGCGTTCGAGACCGTCACCTTCGAACAGCAGGACCGCGCGCCCGCGTTCGCCCGGCTGCAGCCTGCCCTCGGCTGAACGCCGGTGGCGATCGTCATCCGCCTGATCCTGTTCGCGGTGATCGCGACGATCGGCGTGTCGCTGGTCGCCTATGTGTTCACCGGTCAGCGGAAGTACCTGACCTTCGCCTGGAACGCGTTCCGCATCTGCGTGATCTTCCTGCTCGCGATGGGCCTGCTACTGATCCTGGAACGGGTCGTCCTGGCTATCTAGACGACAAGCTCACCCGCGCCGGCTTCGTCAGGGTTGTATCAGCGCCGGGCCGGTTTTCGCGTTCCGAGGGCCTCCAGGGCCTTTTTCAGCCGAAGATCGCTGACGTTCGCTGCAAGGTCCATCAAGTCTGCGCGCGTACGGTCCGATAAGGGCGAAGGCGGCGGCAGCTCCGCGACCGTGCCTGCACGGGCCTCGCCCGGTTGCACCTGCACCTTGATTGTCGTAACCTCCCGCTCGCTTTTGCGGATTTCTGCCGCAAGCCTCGGTGCCATTTGACTCACTGAGGTCGCCACTGCAGGGCTCGAAGTCACGATTGTCAGTACGCCGTCGCGCAAAGCGGCGACCGAAACACAACCCGAAACCCAAACCGGAAGCAGTTCGTCCAGTCGAGCCTGCAGCCTCCCGAGGCGCCGGGCTTCTCCGTGCAGGATCCGCAGTCGGTCTTCCGACTGCACGAAGTCGCCGACCGATCGCGAGCTCATCGTGGCCGGGTCACCTGGAGTGACCGCCCGAGCATCGTGTTGCCACGGCGGCGGCAATGCCGGCACGGGTGGGATGAAGCGGAGGTACCAGGATTGAACGTCATCATTGTTTCAGGAAATCTAGGTAGCGGAAAAACGATAGCACTGAACGGGTACCAGGTTGCAGGCCTTCTTGCGGTCCTGACGCTCGCCATTGCCATGCTGGTGACCGGTGCCCAGGCCGCCATGGGACGTTTCAGCGGCAGCGACACGATGTTCGGCGACGCCGCCGCATTGCATGCCGACGACGGCCAGACCGTCCTGCGCGAGAGCATCGACATGATGGCGACCCGGCTGGGCGAGATGCAGGCGCGCCTGCTCCGCCTCGACACGCTGGGCGAGCGCCTCGCACGCAGCGCCGGCTTCAAGCCGCAGGAGTTCATGTTCGACCAGGCCCCCGGGCGCGGCGGTGCGGCACCGACCGTGTCCACCGGCCGCGGCGCGGCCGGCCCGGCGGTGGCGCCCGGCCCGGGGGTCGCCATCCCGCGCGAACTGTCGGTGGGCGAACTCGGCCAGAAGCTCGACCTGCTGTCGCGCCAGGTGGATGACCGCGCGGAGCGGCTGGGCATCATCGAGTCGATCGTCAGCCTCGATTTCGCGCGCCGCACCTTCGTGCCCAGCGGCATGCCGGTGGTCGGTGGCCAGTTCTCGTCGAACTTCGGCTGGCGCATCGATCCGTTCAGCGGCCGCAACACGTTCCATGACGGCGTCGATTTCTTCGCCGAGCCGGGCACCCCGATCGTCGCCGCCGCCAGTGGGGTCGTCACGGTGGCCGAATTCCATGCGCAGTTCGGCAACATGGTCGAGATCGACCATGGCAGCGACCTGATCACCCGCTACGCCCATGCCTCGGTGCTGCACGTGAAGGTGGGCGACGTGGTCCGGCGCGGGCACCGGATCGCCGACGTCGGTTCGACCGGCCGCTCCACCGGCCCGCACCTGCATTTCGAGGTCCGGCACCGCGGGCTGGCGCAGAACCCCAACCGGTTCCTCAAGACGACCGGCTGATCGTCCCGGCAGGGGCTTGAAAAGCCGGCCGGGGCCGCAATCTCGACGATTCCGGTAATTGGTCCGCTGACATCGGGGTCGACCCGGTTAAACTAGGGGGTTTTCCGGCCAGTGTGGCCGCCCTCAGCCAACCCTTCAGCAGCGACCGATGTTCTCAGACCTACTCAAGAAGATTTTCGGCAGCCGCAACCAGCGGCTGCTCAAGGCCTACGGCCAGACGGTCGCGCGCATCAATGCGATGGAGCCGTCGCTGAAGTCGCTGTCCGACGCGGATCTCGCGGCGAAGACCGCGGCCTTCAAGGCACGGGTGGCCAACGGCGAACTGGTGGATGCGCTGCTGCCCGAGGCGTTCGCCGTGGTGCGCGAGGCATCCAGCCGGGTGCTCGGGATGCGTCATTTCGACGTGCAGATGATCGGCGGCATGGTCCTGCACAACGGCAAGATCGCCGAGATGCGCACCGGCGAGGGCAAGACGCTGATGGCCACGCTGCCCGCGTACCTGAACGCGCTGGCCGGCAAGGGCGTGCACGTGGTCACGGTCAACGACTACCTCGCCCAGCGCGACGCCGACTGGATGGGCCGGGTCTACCGCTTCCTCGGCCTCGAAGTCGGGGTGATCCTGACCCAGCAGGAGACCGGCGACAAGAAGGCCGCGTATGCCGCCGACATCACCTACGGCACGAACAACGAGTTCGGCTTCGACTACCTGCGCGACAATATGGAGTACCAGCTGTCCGAGAAGCGCCAGCGGCCGCTCCACTACGCGATCGTCGACGAGGTCGACTCGATCCTTATCGACGAGGCACGCACCCCGCTGATCATCTCCGGCCAGGCCGACGACACGACCGACCTGTACAACAAGGTCAACGTGATCGTGCCGAAGCTGGTGCGCCAGAAGGAAGAAGAGGGCGAGGGCGACTACTGGGTCGACGAGAAGCAGCACCAGATCATCCTGTCCGAGGCCGGCCACGAGCATGCCGAGGAACTGATGGCCGGCGCCGGCCTGCTCGAGCCCGGCTCCAGCCTCTATGCGGCGGCCAACATCCAGCTGATGCACCACCTGAACGCCGCGCTGCGCGCGCATTCGCTGTTCCACCGCGACCAGCAGTACGTGGTGCAGAACGACGAGGTGATCATCGTCGACGAGTTCACCGGGCGCCTGATGGCGGGCCGGCGCTGGTCCGACGGCCTGCACCAGGCGGTCGAGGCGAAGGAAGGCGTGTCGATCCAGAAGGAGAACCAGACGCTCGCGTCGATCACCTTCCAGAACTACTTCCGGATGTACTCGAAGCTGTCCGGCATGACCGGCACGGCGGATACCGAGGCCTACGAGTTCAAGGACATCTACGGCCTCGAGACGGTGATCGTCCCGACCCACCGTCCGATGATCCGCAAGGACAACATGGACCAGGTGTTCCGCACGTCGAAGGAACGCTACGACGCGGTGACCGCCGACATCCGCGACTGCTACGAGCGCGGCCAGCCAGTGCTGGTGGGCACCACCTCCATCGAGACCTCCGAGCTGGTGTCGAAGCTCCTCGACAAGCAGAAGCTGCCGCACCAGGTGCTGAACGCGAAGCAGCATGCGCGCGAGGCCGACGTGGTCGCCCAGGCGGGCCGTCCGAATATGATCACCATCGCCACCAACATGGCGGGCCGCGGCACCGACATCGTGCTCGGCGGCAACGTCGAGCGCGAGATCGACAAGGTGCGCGCCGACGCCGGGCTCGACGACGCCACGAAGGAAGCGCGCATCACCGCGCTGCGCACCGAGTGGCAGAAGATGCACGAGCAGGTGATCGCCGCCGGCGGCCTGCACATCATCGGCACCGAGCGCCACGAGTCGCGGCGCGTCGACAACCAGCTGCGTGGCCGTTCCGGCCGCCAGGGCGACCCGGGCTCCAGCCGCTTCTACCTGTCGCTCGAGGATCCGCTGCTGCGCATCTTCGCCTCCGACCGGGTGGCGGCGATCATGACCCGACTCAAGCTTCCAGAGGGCGAGGCGATCGAGCATGTCTGGGTGACGCGCGCGATCGAGAACGCGCAGCGCAAGGTCGAGGCGCGCAACTTCGACATCCGCAAGCAGCTGCTCGAGTACGACGACGTGTCGAACGACCAGCGCAAGGTGATCTACCAGCAGCGCGACGAACTGCTCGCCGCCAACGATATGCAGGAGAGCGTCACCGGCATGCGCGACGACGTGCTGCGCGCGGCGGTTGCCCAGTACGTGCCGCCGGGTACCGTGCACGAGCAGTGGGACGGGCACGGGCTCGAGAAGTTCCTGGCGTCGGAGTTCAACTTCGACGTGCCGGTGACGCAGTGGCTGGCCGCGGACGACAACCTCGACGAGGAGGCCCTGGTCGAGCGCGTGCTGTCGGCCGCGACCGCGCAGTACGAGGCGAAGACCGCGAACGTCGAGGCGCCGGTGATGCGCCAGTACGAGCGTGCGGTGATGCTGCAGAGCTTCGATTCCCACTGGCGCGAGCACCTCTCGGCGCTCGACCACCTGCGCCAGGGCATCCACCTGCGCAGCTATGCGCAGAAGAACCCTAAGCAGGAATACAAGTCCGATGCGTTCACCATGTTCAGCGACATGCTCGATCGCATCAAGGCCGACGTCACCCGCACGCTGATGCTGGTGCAGATCCGCAGCGCCGAGGAAGTCGCGAAGGTCGACGAGCCGGCGCAGCTGCACAACGTGACCTACCAGCATGCGCAGGCGACCGAGGCGCTGGCGCCCGTGGCCGCCGACGATGCCCAGCCGCCGATGCCGGGCTACGCCGAGGCCGAAGGTGGCCTCGCCGGCGGGGAACGCGCCCAGCCCTTCGTACGTCCCGGGCAGAAGGTCGGCCGGAACGATCCCTGCCCGTGCGGGTCCGGCAGGAAGTACAAGGTCTGCCACGGCCGATTGAGCTGAGGCACCGGCCTGCCGGCGGCGCCGCTGCGCCGGTCGGCCTGCGCAGGGGAACGGCCAGCGGCCGCGCGGCAGCGGCAGGGCCTTCCCGCCGCGTGCGTCCGATCCACAGGAGTTGAACCGATGCCCGTCAATCTTTCACCGCCGGACCCTGCATCCCTGTCGCCCGTCGCCGGCGTCGAACTCGGCTTCGCGGAAGCCGGCATCCGCAAGGCCGGCCGGCGCGACCTGATGCTGGTGCGGCTCGCCCCCGGCACGCGGGTGGCCGGCGTGTTCACGCAGAACAGCTTCGCCGCCGCACCGGTGCAGGTGTGCCGCGAGCACCTTGCCCTGCGCGGCGAAGTCCGGGCGCTGGTGGTCAATGCCGGCAACGCGAACTGCGGCACCGGTGCAAGCGGCCTGGCCGATGCGCGCCAGTCCTGCGACTGGGTCGCCGCCGCGATCGGCTGCAAGCCCGGCGAGGTGCTGCCGTTCTCCACCGGCGTGATCCTCGAGCCGCTGCCGATGCCGAAGATCCAGGCCGGGCTGCCAGCCTGCGTAGCGAGCCTCGCCGCGGACAACTGGGCGCAGGCTGCGTCGGCGATCATGACCACCGATACCGTGCCCAAGGGTGCGTCGACGAAGGTGTCGCTGGACGGCGTGGCGGTCACCGTGACCGGCATCGCGAAGGGCGTCGGCATGCTGCAGCCGAACATGGCGACCATGCTGGCCTACCTCGCCACCGATGCCGCCGTCGCGGGCCCGGTGCTCGAGGCGCTGGTCAGGCGCGTCGCCGACCGGTCGTTCAACCGGGTCACGGTCGACGGCGACACCTCCACCAACGATTCGTTCGTGCTGATGGCCACCGGCCAGGCTGGCGGCGCGCCGATCGCGAGCGACGTCGATCCGCGGCTGCCGGCACTCGAGGCGGCGTTGGTGGATGTCGCCGCGCGGCTGGCGCAGGCGATCGCGCGCGACGGCGAGGGCGCGACCAAGTTCATCACGGTCGACGTGCACGGCGGTGCCGACGAGGCCGAGGCGCTGCGCGTCGCGCGCGGCGTGGCCAACTCGCCGCTGGTCAAGACCGCGCTGTTCGCCTCCGACCCGAACCTGGGCCGGCTTCTGATGGCGATCGGCAACGCCGGCGTCGCCGGGCTGGACACCTCGCGCGTGCAGGTGAGCCTGGGCGACGTGAAGGTCATCGTGGATGGCGGCCGCGCGGCCAGCTATCGCGAGGAAGACGGCGCGCGGGTGATGAAGCCCGCCGAGATCACCATCGACATCGACCTCGGCCGCGGCAGCGCGGCCACCACGGTCTGGACCTGCGACTTCTCCTATGACTACGTCAAGATCAACGCGGAATACCGCACCTGAAAGCGCGAGGCCTGCTGCGCACGCCGTCGAACTGCCGGCTGCCGCACTGACGCGCCTGGCCGACGCGGCCGAGCGGCTGGTGGAAGGGCTGGCCCATCTTGCCCCGGCCCCGGCCCCGACCATCGACTGGAGCGCGGCGGTCGCCTTCCGCTGGCGCCGGCGCAACGGACAGGGACAGCTGCTGCCGGTCACCCACCGGCATCGCATCGACCTCGCCGACCTGCAGGGGGTCGATGCCCAGAAGAAGCTGGTCGACCAGAATACCCGCCAGTTCGTGCAGGGCACGCCCGCGAACAACGTGCTGCTCACCGGCGCGCGCGGCACCGGGAAGTCGTCGCTGGTGAAGGCGGTGCTCAACAAGTACGCGCCGAAGAAGCTGCGGCTGATCGAGGTCGACAAGCAGGACCTGCTCGACCTGCCGGAGATCGTCGATGCGATCAGTGCCCGGCCCGAGCGCTTCATCCTGTACTGCGACGACCTGTCGTTCGAAGCCGACGAGCCGGGCTACAAGGCGCTGAAGACCGTGCTCGACGGTTCCATCTCGGCGGCTTCGGAGAACGTGCTCGTCTATGCGACCTCCAACCGGCGCCACCTGATGCCGGAGTACATGAACGAGAACCTCGAGTACAGGCACGTGGGCGAGGAGATCCATCCCGGGGAGACTTCGGAGGAAAAGATCTCGCTGTCCGAGCGCTTCGGCCTGTGGGTCTCGTTCTGGCCGTTCACCCAGGACGAGTACCTGGCGATCGTCGACCACTGGCTGGCGCATTTCGGCGTGAAGGACATCGGCTCGCCGCAGGTGCGCGAAGCGGCGCTGCAATGGGCGCTCGGGCGCAGCTCGCGCAGCGGACGCATCGCCTGGCATTTCGCGCGCGACTGGGCGGGCCGCCAGCAGTTGGCAGGACAGCCGAAGCCGGGCGGGCAGCAGAAGCGGCCGCGCGGCTGAGCATGGCCGGGACGCACGACGCGGCAGGCCCGGCCGCCGCACCTGTGCTGCAGGTGGTGGCCGGTATCCTCGAGCGCGCCGATGGCCGGGTGCTGATCACCCAGCGGCCGGAAGGAAAGGTCTATGCGGGCTACTGGGAGTTCCCCGGTGGCAAGGTCGAGGCGGGCGAAACCGCGTTCGAGGCCATCGCACGCGAACTGCGCGAGGAACTGTCTATCGAGGTCGAGGTCGCCCACCCCTGGCTGCGCCGCCGCTTCGTCTATCCGCATGCGACGGTGGAGCTGCGCTTCCTGCGCATCCCGAAATGGCGCGGCGACGTGCGGGGCAACGAAGGCCAGGCCTTCAGCTGGGAATCTGCCGAGGCGCCGGCGGTCGCGCCGATGCTGCCTGCGAACGGACCGATCCTGGCCGCGCTGCGGCTGCCGTTCGAATACGCACTGACCCAGGCGATGGACACCGGCATCGACGCGCAACTGGCGGCGCTCGATGTCGCGCTGGCCAACGGCCTGCGCCTGCTGCAGGTACGCGAACCCGGCATGGCGCGCGACGCGCTGGCCGCCTTCGCACGCGAGGCGATCGCGCGCGCGCATCGTGCCGGCGCGCGCGTGCTGGTCAATGGCGACATCGAGCTGGCGCAGGCGCTGGGCGCCGATGGCGTGCACCTGCGCGCGGCGCAGCTCGCGACCCTGGCCGCGCGGCCGGCGCTGCCGCTGGTCGGCGCGTCATGCCATGACGCGACCGAGCTGGCGCGGGCCGACGCGCTGGGCTGCAACTTCGCGGTGCTCGGCCCGGTTGCCGCGACCCTCACCCATCCCGGTTCGCCGCCGCTCGGATGGCTGGCGTTCGCGGCGCTGGTGTCTGCGTCGACGATGCCGGTGTACGCCCTGGGCGGGATGACACCGCAGGACCTGGAAGCGGCGCGCCGCCATGGTGCGCAGGGCGTCGCCTTCCAGCGCGGCGCCTGGACCTTGCAGGGCAGGGCGGACCCGGTGCGACCGGCGGCCGCCCCCGGCCTCAGTTCCCCGCGCGGCTGACCAGCTTGAGCAGTGCCGGGCCCTGCAGCGGTCCGGCGGCATCCGGCATCGCCACCGTGCCGCTGCCCAGGTCGATCACGCAGGCGGCGCGCGCCGTGCCCGCCAGCGCCGGCGGCAGGTGCCCGGCCAGCGCGGCGAGCGGCGTCGACGCGGCCGGCGGCAGGCACAGCAGCCAGCGCGCCGTGGCCGCCTGCAGGCACAGCCAGCGCCCGTGCTCGTCTTCGACGACGGCCGCCGCCGTGGCATCGACCCCGGGTTCGACGGCCTTCAGGCCCGCGGCCTCGCTGGCGAACGCCGCATGCAGGTGGCGTATCACGCGTCCGGCCAGGCGCGGGTCGAAGCGGCGGTCGACGAAGCCGCCGTGCGGGAAGTAGCCGCGGTCGACATCGACGAAGGTGTCGAAGAACAGCTCGGTGCCGGCGCCGGCCAGCGCGCAGAACATCGCCTCCGCGACGCGGTTGGCGTTGGCCCGTTCGTCGAACAGCGGCGTCGCCGGATCGTCCCCGGCCAGCCGCACATGCGGCACGATCGCGGTACCGAGCGAGGCTGCGAGCCGCCGCGCCTGTGCCAGGCCGTCCCCCGGCGCCTGGCCGCGCGGGATGCGCATCACGTAACCGTCGACCGCCGCGCGCGCGCCCTCCAGCGCGAGCAGCGCCTGCATCTGCTCGACCTCGGCGGCGACGAAGCCATGGTTGATGAAGTGGTTGAACGTGCTGCCGTCGTACTTGGCGTCTTCATGCAGTCGCAGCTTGGACAGCAGCACGCGCAGGCCGAGGTCGGCGCGCAGGCGTGCGAGCCTCGGCAATGCAGCCTGGGCATCGCGCCAGGGCAGTACCACCTCGAGCGTCTCGACCAGCCCGCGGTGCTCGTGCAGCGCGGCCGTCGCCGCGCCGCCCGGCACGCCGAACACGTACGCGGTGAACCGGTGGCCGAGCCGGCACAGCAGCGACATCCGGGTGCGTACCTGCGCATCGAGCAGGTCCTGCAGCGGCACGCGCAGCCGGCGCACGCCGGCCTCCCACAATGCGACCAGCGGATAGTCGTTGCGCGTGCGCTTGCGTTCGAACTCCTGCACGCCACCGGTGGCCGTGATGTCCATCCACTCGACCCAGGGATGGCGCAGGTCGACGCCGGCGGGCGAATGCGGGTTGGTGCGGCTGTGCACCGGCGGCAGCGCGGGGGCAGCCGGGGCAGCGGTGTCCAGGCGGCCATCGGTGCGCATGAAGTGCGCGACATGGCCGTTCGCATGCACGTCCACCAGGTACCAGCCGAGCTTCGGCGACTCGTCCCGGCCGTGTTCCGGGCCGCCGGGCGGCAGCTTGAACAGCTCGGTGTAGTCCTGGCGCACGAACGCGGTCGACGGCAGGATGTAGCACTCGGTGCCTTCGAAGATGTCGTACCACTGGTGGTGCACATGGCCGGCGAACAGCGCCTCCGGCCGGTAGCGCTGCAGCAGGTCGAGCAGCCAGCTGCGGCCGGGCTCGTCGATGTTGTCGTAGGTGCTCGCCTCGTGCCGGTCGCAGACGAACGGTGGGTAGTGGGTGAAGAAGAACGTGCGCTTGCCGCGGTTGAGCGCGAAGTCCTCCTCCAGCCAGGCACGCTGCTCGGCCTCGGCCGGCAGACCGGAGTTGATCACCTGCGCATCGATCACGATGAAGTGGCAGCCGGCCGCGTCGAAGGAGTGGAAGTCGGGGCCGAACAGGCGCCGGTAGTTGTCGACGGCGGCCTGGGTCACGGTGCCCGCGGGCATCCAGTCGACCGCCTTGTCGCCGACATCGTGGTTGCCGGCGGCGAGGTAGAGCGGCGCGCGCAGGGTCGATGCGATCTCGCGGAAGCGCTCGCAGGCCGGCTCGAAGCTGGGCAGCTCCGGCACCGGGTGGACCAGGTCGCCGACATGCACGACCAGCAGCGGGTCGTGGCGGTCGATGTCCGCGATCGCCGAGCTGCCACGTTCGTTGGCGAGCGCATTGGTGGCGAACGGCGAGGAGGTCCGGCCATCGTGCGGGTTCACATGGGTGTCTGCGATCACCGCAAACCGGAACAGCAGCGGGCCGAAGCCTTCGCCCGTGAGTGCATGCATGTCGGCGCTCCTGCGCTTGCCTGGATGGCGGACTGTATAGCGTGACGCGCCGGGCGCGGCAACCGACGGCGCGTGCCGGCCGTGCCGGGCGTGCGGTCGTCCGCCGGATCGGCATCGAAGGCACAATCCGGACACGTGCGGCCACCGTCGACCACGTCCAGCCACGCCGAACCACTTTCAACCACCTCCAGCCGACACGGAGCACACCCTGAGCCCCGCCGCCCCGTCCTCCCCGCTGCCCGTGCAGCCCGATGCCGCGCTCCTCTCCACGTTCGACGTGGGCGGACGCCTGCACCGGCGCATCGACCTCGCGCGCCTGCTGCCGGCGGCGGCGCTCGATCGGCTGCCGCGCACGCTGCGCCTGCTGTTCGAGAACGCGGCGCTGCACGCGCCCGACCGCCTGGCCGCGGTGGTCGGGCCCGACGGCGCGATCGACCGCAGCCGCGAGCTCGACTTCTTCCCGTCGCGGGTTCTGATGCACGACACCACCTGCCTGCCGGCGCTGGCGGACTTCGCGGCGATGCGCGATGCGGTGGCGGCGCTCGGTGGCGATCCATCGCGGGTGAACCCGGTGATCCCGGTGGACCTGGTGATCGACCATTCGGTGACCGTCGAGCACCACGGCAGCGCGGATGCGGCCAGGCTCAACCTCGAGGTCGACTTCAGGCGCAATGCCGAACGCTACTGCTTCGTGAAATGGGCGCAGCAGAGCCTGCACAACTTCCGCGTGATGCCGCCGGGCAGCGGCATCCTGCACCAGATCAACCTCGAGTTCCTGGCCGAGGTGGTGAAGGTGTCGGCGCTGCCCGGGAATGACCCGCCGCTCGCCTGGCCGGACACGCTGGTCGGCACCGACAGCCATACGCCGATGGTCAACGCACTGGGCGTGCTGGCCTGGGGCGTCGGCGGCGTCGAGGGCCAGGCCGCGATGCTCGGCGAGCCGCTGGCGATGCAGGTGCCGAAGGTCGTCGGCGTGCGCCTGGAAGGCAGGCTGGCGCCCGGCGTCACCGCCACCGACCTCGCGTTGCATGTCACCGCGATGCTGCGTGCGTATGGGGTCATCGGCTGCTTCGTCGAGTTCTGCGGACCCGGCGTCGGCGCGCTGTCGGTCGCCGATCGCGCGACAGTGGCGAACATGGCGCCGGAGTATGGGGCCACCTGTTCGTTCTTCCCGATCGACCGGGCTACGCTCGACTACCTGCGCGCGAGCGGCCGTGGCGAGGCGCGCGTGGCGCTGGTCGAGGCCCATGCGCGGGCCCAGGGTACCTGGCTCGAGGCCGGCGATGCAGACCCGCGCTTCGACGAATCGATCGTGCTCGACCTGTCCACGCTGGCGCCGATCGTGGCCGGTCCGCGCTATCCGCACGAACGCAAGCCGCTGGGATCGGTGCGCGTCGACTTCCTCCAGGCGCTGCCCGCCCTCGCGCCGGCGCCGCGCAGCGCAGCGAGCCCGCCGCTGCCCGAGGCCGGCCGGCCGCGCGCCTTCCTGCCGGTCGATGGCGGGCCGCCGTTGCGCGACGGCGCGGTGGTGCTCGCCGCGATCACCAGCTGCACCAATACCTCCAACCCGGCCCTGCTGGTCGGTGCCGGGCTGCTGGCACGCAATGCGCGTCGGCGCGGGCTGGGGCGCAAGCCCTGGGTCAAGGCCTCGCTGTCCCCCGGGTCCCGCGTGGTCGCGGGCTACCTGTCCGCGTCCGGGCTGCAGGACGACCTCGATGCGCTCGGCTTCAACGTCGCCGGGCTGGGCTGCATGACCTGCATCGGCAACTCGGGGCAGCTCGAGCCCGCGGTAGTCGAGGCCGTCGAGCGGCAGGGGTTGTGCGCGATCGGCGTGCTCTCCGGCAACCGCAATTTCGACAGCCGGGTGAACGGGCACCTCGCCGGCGCGTATCTCGCATCGCCGCCGCTGGTGGTGGCCTATGCGATCGCAGGCACCGTCGACATCGACCTCGTGCACGACCCGCTGGGCGAGGATGCCGAGGGCAGGCCGGTGCGGCTGGCCGATCTCTGGCCTCCGGACGAAGAGATCCGCGGCGTGGTCGAGCGCCACCTGTCGCCGGCGCTGTTCGCGGCGGCCTATCGCGGCATCACCGACGGCCCGCCAGCCTGGCAGGCGATCGACGCGCCGGGCAGCACCTGCTTCGCCTGGGAAGCGGCCTCGGACTACATCCGCCGCCCGCCCTATTTCGACGGCCTGCGGGCCGGGCCGCCCGGGCTGCGGCCGGTGCGCGACGCGCGCCTGCTGCTCAAGCTCGGCGACGACATCACCACCGACCATATCTCGCCGGCCGGCACCATCCCGGCCGCGAGCGTGGCCGGCCGCTACCTGCTGGCGCGCGGGACTGCGGAACGCGACCTCAACCAGTATTCCACCCGGCGCAGCAACCACGAGGTGCTGCTGCGCGGCGCGTTCAGCAACCGCCGGTTGCGCAACGAGGTGCTGTCGGCCGAGACGACCCCGGCCGGCGGACATGCGTTCGACCTCACCGGCTCGCGGGTGCTGCCGGTGTACGAGGCCTCGGCGGCGTTCCGCGAGGCAGGGGTGCCGCTGGTGATCCTTGCCGGGCGCAACTACGGTGCCGGTTCCAGCCGCGACTGGGCCGCCAAGGCGCCGGCGCTGCTCGGCGTGCGCATCGTGGTCGCGGAAAGCTTCGAGCGGATCCATCGCAGCAACCTGCTCGCGCTGGGCGTGCTGCCCCTGCTCTACGACCCCGGCCGCACGCGGCACGACCTGTGCCGTGACGGCCGGGAGACGTTCTCCTTCGAGGGCCTGGACACGCTCGCCGTCGGCCGCAACCGGGTGGATCTGGAAGTGATCCGCCCGGGCGGCGGCCGTTCGACGCATGTGCTCTGGTGCGTGCTCGAATCCTCGCGCGAGCTGGGCTGGCTGCAGCACGGCGGCGTGCTGCCGCGGATGGTGCGCCGCTTCGCAGGGGGCTCCGCGCCCGGATCGGCATCCTGACCCTGTGCCCGGGATCCTGCGTCCGCCCGGGGCTGCGGTAGGATGCCGATACAGCAACAGCGACAGCCGGAGGATGGATGATGGATGCGGAGAGTTGCGCCGGGCGGCAGGCCAGGGTGGTTGCAGGGATGGCTGCATGCCTGGTTGCGCTGCTGCCGCAGGCATCGATCGCACAGTCGGTCGCGCAGCCAGCTTCGAAGCCGGCCTCGGTCCAGGGTGCAGGCCAGCCGACAAGCCAGGCTGCGGCCGGGCGTTTCCCCGACCGGCCGATCCGCCTCCTGGTCGGCTTCACCCCGGGTGGCGGCGCCGACACCGCCGCGCGGCCGGTCGCCCATCGGCTCGCCGAAGCGATCGGCCAGCAGGTGGTGGTCGACAACCGGCCCGGCAGCAGCGGCAACGTCGCGGCCGACATCGTCGCGCGCTCCAATCCCGACGGGCACACGCTGCTGTTCGGCACGATCGCCAACTTCGCGATCAATCCGATGATCTTCGAGCGGCTCAGCTACGACCCGGTGCGCGATTTCGCGCCGATCACGCTCGCCGCCTCGCCGGTCAACGTGCTGATCGTGCATCCGTCGGTGCAGGCGGCCACGATGAAGGAACTGATCGCGCTGGTCCGGGCGAAGCCCAATGCATTCAACTACGGCACCTCCGGCATCGGCGGCGCCGGCCACCTCGCCGGCGAACTGCTCGCGCTGCTCGGCGGCATGTCGCTCACCCATGTGCCGTACAAGGGCGGTGCCGCGGCGATCGCCGACCTGATCGGCGGCAACATCCCGATCGTGATCACCGTCGTGCCGGGGGCGGTTCCCCAGGTGAAGGCCGGGCGCGCGCGGTTGCTCGCGGTGACCACGGCGAAACGCTCGACCCTGCTGCCCGACGTGCCGACCATCGCCGAGTCCGGCCTGCCCGGATTCGAGGCGAACAACTGGTACGGGATCGTCGCCCCGTCCAAGACACCGCGCGCGGTGATCGACCGGCTGAACGCGGAACTGGTGAAGGTGCTGAACTCGCCGGGGCTGCGCGAGACCTATTCGAACCAGGGCATCGAGGCGATCCCTAGCACGCCGGCCGAGTTCACCGCCTACATCCGGTCCGAGATCGCGAAATGGTCGAAGGTCGTGAAGGCCGCGGGCATCAAGGCCGATTGACGGCCAGGAAGCGCTCGTACTCGGAGAGGAAGGACGCGCCGACCTCGAAGTGCGGCAGCGCGCCGGTCTGGAACACGGTGAACGTCCAGTTCGACCGGCCGCGCACCGTGTCGATGCCGCGGTAGTCGACGAAATCGCCGCGCACCCCGTGGCTCATCCAGACGGGCATCTCCAGTTTCTCGTACAGCGCGTTCACGTCGGCGCTGAACAGGCAGGCGGTCAGGAAGCTGATCGGCGCATGCCACGCGCCGGGCTGGCGGGTGGTGGCGACGTCGTAGGCCCACATGCCCTCGTCGATGTCCTTCCCGCCCCAGGTGCGCTGCAGGAAGTAACGGATCACGCCGGGCCGGGTCAGCCAGCCGAAGACCGGGGCACCGATGCCCGGGCGGCTGAACAGCCGGTACAGCGCATCGACCTTGCGCGTGCCGCCGGGCGGCCCGTAGCGCCGCTTCGACCCGCTGAAGCCGGTGGGGCTGACCAGCGCGAGGCTGCGGAACGCGGCAGGATCCTCGTTCGCCGCGCGCGCCAGGAATTCCGACGCCAGCGAAAGGGCGAGCGCATCGACCGGCACCGGCCCGTGTTCCCGGCGGATCAGGGCGACCACTGCGTGCAGGGCGTCGGTCATCAGCCGTGGCGTGTACTCGCCCGGCCGGCGCTCCGACAGTCCGTAGCCGGGAAGGTCCGGCGTGTACACCGTGCGCGACGACGCGAAGAACTCGTGCAGCGGCCGCACCTCGTAGGCCGACGCCGCGGCGTTCACGCTGTGCACCAGCAGCATCGGCGGCGGCGCGGGCATGCCGGGTGCCGCCGCCGGCCCGGCGCGGTAGCAGTTCACCCGCCCCGACGGCGTATCCAGTTGCAGGCGTTCGCCGCTGACCGCCGGCGGAAGGACCGCGGGCGGATGCGGTGCGCCGGCGCCGTGCGGATCATTCACTGGATTCGTCCATCGGGCTGGAAACGTCAGCTACCTGGTAGTCCTCGCTTGCCCATGCGCCGAGGTCGATCAGCCGGCAGCGCTCCGAGCAGAACGGACGGAACCGGTTCGCCGGGCTCCATTCCGCGGTCGCGCCGCAGCCCGGGCAGGCGACCTTGCGGATCCGGTTCGGTTCGGGGCGGTTGGGCTCGGGAGCCATGGCGTTCGCTGTATTCGCTGCAGGCGCCGTGCTTTCGCAGGACGGCGCCGCAGCCGTGGCGGAAAGGACGGAAAGCACCGGCGGATGCGATACGCATGGAGTGTACCTGCAGCGACGCGCCGCGGTCCGGTTCCGTCAGGATCGACAGCATGCATCAGGGTGCCGCGGCAGCCGGCAACAGGTCATGCTGCGAATCAACGAGGCGTTCAAGATCAGCAGTTTGCAGACGATAATGCATAAGTTATGCTGACTGGCGACTACGCAACTGTGGCGGGTGACCCGGGTCCGGAGCGACCCGCTTCCGTTTCGGCTGTCCGGCGCGCCGGTCGTTCTGACGTGGACGGCGCGCAGGAACGAACCATGCAAGGGCAGGGACGTGTGATGCGGCTGGGTCTTGGTGCAAAGTTTACCCTCACGGTGCTGACCATCCTCGCCTGCACCATGGCGGCGAACGCATTGTATTCGCTCTACACCTCGACGCGCTTCCACGAGAAGCAGCTCGTCGAACGCGGGCGCGCGCTCGGGCGTCTCATCTCCCTGGTCAGTCCGGAAGCCATCCTGAGCTTCGACTTCCTGCTGCTCAACGAATACACCCGCCAGGTCTCGGCGCAGCCGGACGTCGTGTACGGGGTGATCCTGAGTCCGGACGGCGCCCCGCTGAGCGCGTACATCGACAGGGGAGACCCCCTCGTGCGCGAGCGGACGCAGGAGACTGCGTCGGACGACGTGCTCGGGCTGCTGCGCAAGCTCGACGGCGATCCGGGCCTGATCCGCCTCGAGTTCCCGATCGTGCACAACGACGCGCACCTCGGCCGGTTCCTGGTCGGCATCAGCAAGACGACCCTGAACAACGAGTTCCGCCGCCAGCTTGAGGTCCAGCTGATGGCGCTCACGGCGCTGGTCCTCTTCCTGAGCATGGCGATCTTCCTGGCGTTCCGCCACAGCGTGCTGTTCCCGATCAAGGCGCTCATCTCCGCGTCGAGGGACGTGGGACGCGGCCAGCACGCGATGGTCGAAGTGAAGACCGAGGACGAACTCGGACAGCTGGCCATTGCGTTCAATGCGATGGCGGAGGAGGTCCGCCAGGAACAGGCCAAGCTACACCGCCAGGCGAACTTCGACACCCTCACGGGACTGCCCAACCGCCTGATGGCGCTCGATCGCATCAACCACGCGATCAGCCGCGCCAGCAGGTCGTCCGAGAAGTTCGCGCTGTTCTTCATCGATCTGGACAACTTCAAGAGCGTCAACGACTCGCTGGGGCATGCGGTGGGCGACGAACTGCTGGTCGCCACCGGGGCCCGGGTGCAGGCCATCCTGCGGGACGCCGATACGGTTGCTCGCCTCGGCGGGGACGAATTCCTCGTGCTCGTTCCCGACGTGGTGAACGAGTTGCAGGCCGAAGAGATCGCCGAGCGCCTGGTCCGTGCGATTTCCCAGCCGCACACGCTCAGCGGCAGGAAGGTCGTCGCACGCTGCAGCGTGGGCATCGTCCTGTTCCCGGAAAACGGGAACACCGTGGCGTCCCTGATGGCCAACGCCGACAACGCCATGTACCAGGCCAAGGCGACCGGCCAGGGTTCGGCGATCTTCTTTACCGAGGACATGAACACCCGCCTGCGCGAGCGCATGCAGATGGAGCAGGATCTCAACCAGGCGCTCGAGCTGGGGCAGTTCGAACTCTACTTCCAGCCGATCTTCGATACCGCGTCCGGGCGCCATCGCGGCGCGGAGGTGCTGCTTCGCTGGCAGCACCCCGAGCGCGGCAGCATCAGCCCTGCCGTGTTCATCACCCTGGCCGAAGCGACCGGCCAGATCGTCGGCATCGGAGACTGGGTGCTGGAGCAGACATGCCGCTACTGGGCTCAGTGGCACCGGGCGGGCCTCGGCCCGGAGTTCCTGGCCATCAACATTTCGCGCGTGCAGTTCCGCAAGCGGTTTTCCCGGCGCCTGTCGGAACTCATCGCCATCTACGAGGTACCGCCCAGCGCGCTCGAACTCGAGATCACCGAAAGCGTGCTGCTGGATGACCACAACCATGTCGCGGAGGAACTGAACAGCCTGCGCGCCATCGGGGTGACGCTTTCCCTGGACGATTTCGGCACTGGGTATTCTTCGCTCAGCTACCTGAAGCGGTTCCGGTTCGACGTGCTCAAGATCGACCGCAGCTTCGTGGCGGGACTGCCGACCAACGGCGAGGACGTGTCCCTCGTCAATGCCATCCTGGCGATGGCCAAGGGGCTCGGACTTGCCGTGGTCGCGGAAGGGGTGGAGCATCGCGAACAACTGGATTTCCTGACCGAGCAGGGCTGCGCACTTGCGCAAGGCTTCTTCCTTGCGCGTCCGATGGATCGCCAGGCCTACGCGGCTTTCCTGGAGAACATCCCGGTGGGCGAGGGCGTCGTCCAGTTGCCGCGCAATCGAAACAAGCAAAGAATCGTGCGGGCGGGCTGACATGAACAGCCCCGACCCTGTGCTCCAGGTGCAACGATGCTGAAGCGATTGCGGTCCCTGCTGTCGTTCCCCAGCCCTTCCCGGGGCCTCGCCGGGCTGGCCGTCGCGCTCGCGCTCGTCGCCGGCGCCGCCCACGGGTCTGAGAAGGGCCTGGTGCTGGGGGTCTTCCCGCGCCTGCACGCAAGCGAGACGACGACGCGCTACACGCCGATGGCCGAGCACCTTTCCGAGCGGCTCGGGATAAAGGTCACCCTCGTGGTGTCCAGGGATTTCGATGCGTTCTGGCAGGGTGTCGAGGAGCAGCGCTTCGACATCGTGCTCTACAACCAGCTCCACTACATCCGTTCGTCCAGGACGTACCAGGTGGTCGCGCACAACAAGGAGTTCGGCAAGAGCACGCTGGCCGGGGCGCTCTACGTGCGCAAGGACAGCAACATAACCAGCCTCGCCCAGTTGCGCGGGCGCACGGTCCTGTTCGGCGGCGGCGAAGACGCCATGATCGGCTACATCGCGCCGATGTACCTGCTGCTCAAGGCCGGCCTGACGCGCAACGACATCACCGCGCGTTTCGCGGTCAATCCGCTCAACTCGGTGATCGGGGTTGCCCGGAAACTGGCGGATGCCGCCGGTTCCGGCGACGCCGTCGTCGAGCAGCCGGCGCTTCGCAAGGCGATCAACACGGATGAACTCGTCGTCCTGGCGGTGACGGAGCAACTGCTCCATCTGCCCTGGGCAGTGAGGCGCAACATGCCATCGAAGCTGCGCGAAACGATCCAGAATGCGCTGGTCGACCTCGAGAACAGCGAGTCCGGAAGAAGAGTCCTCAAGTCGGCAGTGCTCAGCGGTATCGGAAGAGCGGAAGACAAGGACTACAATCCGCATCGGATCATGGTGCGGGCTGTCGCCGGGAGTGCAGCCCTGCCGTGAAGTGATGAATCGGGCAGGCAGGGGGGGCAACATGGAGGCTGCGCAAGCCGGTGGCAAGCCATCGCGTGTGCGATTCGCCTTTGCCGTCGCGGGCGTCGTCGCGTTCGCGGCCTGGGCGCACCTGGGCTCGGGCGTTCCCGCGTTCCGGGCAGAGGTCTCGTCGGCGCCGGGCTGGCAGGCGTTCCGCGCGTCCTACGGTATAGACAAGTTCGGCGCCGACGGCTACTTCACGCGTGCGGTGCAGAATGGCTACAATCTGTTTCACTTCACGCCTGTCTACGGCACTCGCTTCACCAGGAAAACCGAGCGCGACGCGATCAATTCGTGCGCCGGCTGCCATACCGTGGAGACGCTCGCCTATGGCCTGGTCAACTCGGACCGGTTCGATACGACGTTAGGGCGCAGGGTGTCCTTCGAGGAGCGAGTCATGAGATGCTACCTGGGCCCGCTGGACGGGTTCGTGCCGACGCTCTACGATCCGGCAGTGCGCGACATACGCATTCTTGCCCGCGCCGTCGCCAACCATCTCCAGCTGGGCGAGGGTGCACGCAAGGACGGAGGTTGAGCAGGTGAACACGATCGCAGCCAAGTTCCTGAAGGTATTCCTGGCGGTTGTCCTGTTTGGCGGACTCTATCTGGTCGCCGTCGCTAAGCACGACGAGCGCGACCGGATACGTCAGACAGCGGTCGAGCTCACGCCCGACTGCAAGGCCAAGCTGGAGGCGTACGGGCTTGCCGCCGGTCCGGTGTACCGGTCGCCCTATCTCGTCAGGGTAGGTGGCGAAGCCGTCGAGGTCAGCGGTTACAGCGAGGAGGACGTGCGGGCGATCCAGCGGGGCTGTAACATCATCGACGACCTGCAGGGATTCGTCGCCGGCGGCGAGGGACTCGGGCAGCGCTGGAACGCGACGCGCTTCGTCCGCGGGACCCACACGACCTGCTCTCACTGCCACCAGAACGCGGGCGACAAGCAGGACGAGAAGGGGAACCGCATCCAGGGTTCCAACAACCTCGGTGCTTCATGGGTCATGGCGGACATGTACGACCGCTTCACCGGGCTGATCCTTTCCCATGAACTGCGCCAGATGCAGTGCTACATCAACTCCTCCAACGGATTCAAGCCGAATATCGCCGACGACCTGCTGCGCGACGTCACCGCCTATAGCCGGTTCATCGCCGCCGCCCTCGACCTGAAGATCGGCAATCGGTATCTCGAACAGGGCATGGACGAAATCCCCGCCTCCGCGACCAACCGGCGCGGCGACGACTATGTCCGCGGGGCCCACATCTATCGTGAACAGTGCGCGTCCTGCCATGGCCAGCAGGGTTTCGGCCTTGTTCAGGACGGTCGCGTGATCTACCCGGCCGTGGCCGGGCGCAATTCGTTCAGCCTCGACTCGCGCATGAACTTCGCCGCCGTGAACACGATCATGCCGGGGTTCATCTGCCGCAACATGCCGCCCGGCGCGGAAGGCACGCTGGAGGGCCAGGATTGTCGAGACATCGCGTACTTCCTCAGCACCTTGCCGCGTCCGGCAGGGGACCTCCAGGGGCCGCTGTATGCCGTGTGGCAGCAGTTGATGATGATCGTCATGCCGCCGCTGACCGCATATGCAGATTCCCTGCGATCCAGCAGCCCGCGGCCAGTCGCTCACTGACCGGGCGCCGATGACTACATCCGTTGGTGCACTCCTGCGCAGCATGCCCCCCCTGCGCGGGACCTTCGTCGTCGGGCTCACCCTCGCGGTGGTCACTCTGCCGCAGGCGATCGCGTTCTCCACCACGCTTGCCGGGCTTCCCCCGCATTTCGGCATCTATGCCGCGATCTGGGGGGTGCTGTTCACCGCGCTCCTGAATCCTTCCAGCGTGTTCAGCGGCGGTCCCAACACGACGATGTCGGCTGCGATCGGCATAACGCTGCTTCCGATCGCACCGCAGTTCGGCGCCGATTACATCGGTTACGCGCTGACGCTGATCCTGCTCGCCGGGCTGGTGCAGATGCTCTTCGTCCTCATCCGGCCGCTGGGGCGCACGCTCGACCTGATCAACGAGCCGATCGTGAACGGCCTGATCTGCGGCATCGGCGTGTTCCTCATCTGCAAGTCGCTGACCAGCTTCGCCGGCTTGCCGATCAATACCCAGGTCGAGTGGCCGCTGTGGATCGCCTGGCAGTCCTTCGTGGCCGTGCTCGAGATCGGAAACCTGTATGCGATAGAGATCGGGCTGGTGACGCTGATCACCAGCCTGGTCGTGCGGCAGTGGCGCCCGCTGCGCAACTGGGCGATATTGCTGGGCGTGGTGGCAGGCACCGCTTACTCGGAGTACCTGAGTGCGACCGTCGGCATACAGAACACCCTGATCGAGCAGATCGCGAACCTGTCGTACGTGGGTTTCGTGCTGCCGTCGTTGCCTTCCTTCAGCCAGGAAGCGATGGCGGACATCATCACCATCCTCCCGGGTGCGGTCACCCTTGCCTTGCTCGGCCTGTTCCAGACGGTGGCAGCCATGCGCCGGATGAACCGGAAGATGGGCAGCTATACCGACAGCCGGAAGGGCATCCTGGCCGACGCGGTATCCAATTGCGTACTGCCTTTCCTGTCGTCGCTGCCGACCTGCGCGTCTTTCAACCGCATGTGGCTCGTGTTCAGCCTGGGCGGCCACAGCCGGTGGGCGTCTGCGGTATCGGCGCTGATCCTGCTGCTGATGGTGCTCTATCTCGCGCCCCTGATCGCCATCATCCCGATGCCCGCCATGGCCGCGATCATCATGCTGCTCGGCGCCAACATGATCAACTGGGAGGACATCAAGCCCCACTTCAAGGACCGGCGCGAGGCGGTGGTGTTCATGGCCTCGTTCCTGTCGGTGCTGTTCCTCGACCTGTTCGGCGCGGTCATCGTCGGTTCCCTGCTGGCGATCGCCTATTCGAAGTGGGAGCAGGCGCACCCGAACATCAGCCTGAGCGGAAACGTGCTGAAGATCCGCGGCAACCTGTACTACGGTTCGCTGCCGGTGATCGAGGCGATGTACCACCGCGCGATCGCGCAGGACGACCGCGTGGTGATCGACTTCTCGGAATGCTTCTACATCGACCAGGAGGGCATCCGCTGGCTGGCCGCGGCCAAGGCCGCGCAGCATGTCCGGCTGGCCGACCGCCGGCGCAGCGACGACCGGCGCGCGATCGAGCGCCGTGCAGCGGCGGACGGGAAACGCCGCACGGGGCGCCGCAGCAGCAAGGTCGATCGCAGGAAGCGGTCCGAGTTCTGACCGGCGCGCGCCGGGTGGCCGGCACCGGCGCCGCTGGGCATGCAGGTGCGGGCGAGGAGGCGAGTGCCGGGGCCCGGTTCCCCGGGTGCTACAGGTTGCAGAAGGTGAGGTCGAACGGGATGTCCGCCTCGATCGCCTTCGGCCGGTCGCTGCCCGGCACCTGCTGCGTGAACCGGATGTTCAGCATGTAGCGGTTCGCGCTGACTTCGGGTACGCAGGGGAATTCGCGTGCCACCCGCACCCGCACCAGTTGCACCGCGCGGCCGGCGAGCATCTGCTGGAACACGCCCTGGGCGGCCACCCGCTGCGACGACTTGCCGCTGTCGCGCAGGATGCGCAGCACGATGGTCAGGCTGTCGCGCAGCGGAAGGAACGGCCCCATCCACTGGTCGAGGTCGGCACGGCGCTCCTCGATCGGACGATGCTGCCAGTAGTGGTAGGTCGGCAGGTCGAACTCGCAGACCCCGCCCGGGATGTTCGAGCGCTGGCGGATGCTCATCAGCCATTCGTTGTCGCGCACGTCCTGGCCGATCTTGCCGGTCAGGTTGTACAGGCTGCCGGCCGCATGGTCGATGTCGCGCAGCACCGCATCGAGGGCGTCGACCGAGATCTGCGGGTTGCTGCGCAGCGCCTCGAGCGAATGCTTCTGGCGCTCGAGCTCCTGCAGCAGGTCGGACTTCAGGTCGGCGCGGCTCGCGACCTCGATGATCTCGAACAGGGTGACCAGCGCCGTATGGTGCTCGAGCGGATGGTCGCGCGAGACGAAGTAGGCGAGCTTGTCGTAGAGGTCTTCCAGCCTGAGCAGCGTTCGCGTGCGCTCATTCAGTGGAAACTCGTAGTCGATCACGATAGCTGCGGTCTGCTCGGGTAGCGTGTGCGAATCGAACATGCTGTTTCGCAGGATCTCACGGCAGGAATCGCGGAGATCAACGACGCAGGGCTCTTCAGTTCAGTCGTCCGGATGGCCGGGGCCCGCTGCCGTCCGTTTCGCTTGCGCAAGGCGCAGGTACTTCTGGTGCAGAATCTCGACCTGCGGCGCGAGCGCGAACTCTTCGCCGTCGTTGTCGATCACGTCGTCGGCCATCGCAAGCCGCTGCGCTCGCGTCGGCTGTACCGCGATGACGGCCATCACCTGCTCCCGGGTCAGCCCGCTGCGCTGCATCACCCGGGCGATCTGTCGATCAAGCGAGCAGTCTACCACCAATATCCGGTCCATCCGCTCACGGTATCCGCCCCGTTCCGACAGCAGCGGCACCGCCAGCAGCGCGTACGGCCCGTCCACGCGGTCCAGTTCGGCATCGGCCGCCGCCCGGATCATCGGATGCAGGATGCCTTCCAGCGTGGCGCGCCGTGACGGATCGCCGAACGCCTGTTCCCGCATCCAGGCGCGGTCGAGCGCACCGTCCGGACGCGCGGACAGCGGGCCGAATGCATCGACGATCGCCGGCATGGCGGCGCCGCCGGGCGCGGTCAGCTGGTGCGCCAGCGCATCGGTGTCGACCTGCACGGCACCGTGCTGCACGAACAGGCGGGCCGCCGTCGACTTGCCGCTGCCGATGCCGCCGGTCAGACCGACCACGAACAGGCTGCCCCGACGCGTCGCGCTGGTCGTGGCGTCGGTGGCTTCCACCGGGGCGCTCAGCCCAGCAGCTTCAGGTACCCGGCGACGATCGCATCGCCCCAAACCAGCGCGACCGCGCCGGCGATCACCAGGTACGGGCCGAACGGCATCGGCACGCTGCGCCCGAGGCGGGCCGCGGCGATCAGGCCGATGCCGATCACGGCACCGGCCAGCGACGACAGCAGGATCACCAGCGGCAGCGCCTGCCAGCCGAGCCAGGCACCGATGGCCGCCAGCAGCTTGAAGTCGCCATAACCCATGCCTTCCTTGCCGGTGACCAGCTTGAAGGCCCAGTACACCGTCCACAGGGACAGGTAGCCCGCGACCGCCCCGACCACCGCTTCCTGCAGCGGCGCGAACACGCCCCAGATGTTGACCAGCAGGCCCGCCCAGATCAGCGGCAGCGTCAGCCCGTCCGGCAGCAACTGGGTGTCGAAGTCGATCAGGGCAAGCGCCAGCAGGGTCGCGCAGAACACGAAGGCGAGCACCGCCGCAGGCCCGAAGCCGTAGTGCCAGGCGAGGAAGCCGGCGATCGCGCCGGTCGCCAGCTCGACCAGCGGATAGCGCTTCGGGATCGCCACGCCGCAGGCGGCGCAGCGCCCGCGCAGCGCGATCCAGCTGACCAGCGGCAGGTTCTGCAGCGCGCCGATCGGCACGCTGCACGACGGGCAGCGCGAGCGCGGCTTCGCCAGGTTGAAGGTCGGCTGTTCCTCGGGTGCCTGGCCGGAGAGTTCCGCGCATTGCGCGGCCCACTCCCGTTCCATCATCTTCGGCAGCCGGTAGACCACCACGTTCAGGAAGCTGCCGATCGACAGGCCGAACAGCACGGCGATGCCGATCCACAGCGCGGGCTCGCTGCGCAGCAGCTCGATCACGTCGTCCATGGGGTGGCGGGTCGGATCAGACCACCTGGCCCATCTTGAAGATCGGCAGGTACATCGCGACCACCATGCCGCCGATCAGCGTGCCCAGCACGACCATGATGATCGGCTCCATCAGGCTGGACATCGCGTCGACCGCGTCGTCGACCTCGGCTTCGTAGAAGTCGGCCACCTTGGACAGCATGCTGTCGAGCGCGCCCGATTCCTCGCCGATGGCGACCATCTGGATCACCATGTTCGGGAACACGTCGACGCCCTGCATCGACACGGTCAGGCTGGTACCGGTGGAGATCTCCTGCTGGATGCGCTTGGTCGCCTGCATGTAGACCGCGTTGCCGGCGGCACCGGCCACGGAGCCCAGGGCCTCGACCAGCGGCACGCCCGCCGCGAACATGGTCGACAGCGTCCGTGCCCAGCGTGCGATCGACGCCTTCTGGATGATCTCGCCGAACACCGGCATCTTCAGCAGCAGCCGGTCCATGCTGTTGCGCATGGCTTCGGACTTCTTGTACGCAGCGCCGAAGCCGTAGCCGGCCGCGCCCACCGCGCCGAAGATCGCCCACCAGTAGGCGACGAAGAAGTCAGATATCGTCATCACGATCAGGGTCGGCGCCGGCAGCTCCGCGCCGAAGCTGGAGAACACCTGCTTGAACGACGGGATCACGAAGATCATGATCACCGCGGTGATGATGAACGCGACCACGATGATGGCGACCGGGTAGAACAGGGCCGACTTGATCTTGCCCTTGATCGCGAGGATCTTTTCCTTGTAGGTCGCCAGGCGGTCCAGCAGCGAATCGAGGATACCAGCCTGCTCGCCGGCGGCGACCAGGTTGCAGAACAGGTCGTCGAACTGTTCCGGGAACTTGCGGAAGGCCTGGTTCAGGCTGGAGCCGGTCTCCACGTCGGTCTTGATCGACATCAGCACCTTCTGCACCGACGGGTTCGAATGGCCCTTGCCGACGATGTCGAACGCCTGCAGCAGCGGCACGCCGGCCTTCATCATCACGGCCAGCTGGCGCGTGAAGATGGCGATGTCCTTCTCGGTGATCTTGCGCCCGGAGCCGACGCGCTGCTTCTTGACCTTGACGAAGGACAGGCCCTGGCGGCGCAGTTGGGCGATCACCACGTTTTCGCCGTTCGCGCGCATCTCGCCGCGTACGGCCTTGCCGCTCTTGTCCTGGCCCACCCATGAATACAGGTAGTCCTGGACTTCCTTCTTGCGGCCCTGGGTGATCGTTGTGGCCATCGACTGCGCTCCGCCTGGTGCGAGAACCGGGGTAAGGTACTACATCCATGTTGCTTTCTAAACCCCGGTTTGTAAAGGCGCTCCTGGCACCGGGGCTGGCTCGGGCCGGTCAGCCGCTGCGATCGAGCGGGATGTCCGGCGATCCGTCGTCCACCCGGGGGTAGACGCGGACCGAACGGATCGAGCGTTCCTGCGTCTGCACCACCTCGAGCGGGTGTCCGGCGATCTTCACCGTGGTGCCCGGCTCGGGCAGGTCGCGCAGATGAGCCACAATCAGTCCGTTCAGCGTTTTCGGACCATCCAGGGGCAACTTGAGGCCGAGTTTCCTGTTCAGGCTGCGCAGGGTCGCGCTGCCCTCCACCAGCACGCTGCCGTCCTCGCTGCGGGCCAAGGTGTCGCCGCGGCCGGGGGCGGTGGTGGTGAATTCCCCGACCAGTTCCTCCAGGATGTCCTCCAGCGTCAACAGGCCCTGCAGTTCGCCGTATTCGTCCACGATCAGGCCGATGCGCTCGTGCTGCTCCTGGAAGTTCCCGAGCTGGGTGAACAGGGCGGTGCCCGCCGGCACGAAATAGGGCTGGGCGAGCAGCGCCTCGATGTCCGATGCTTCGGCGAGCCCGCCCTGGCGCACCAGGGACAGCGCGCGGCGCACGTGCAGGATGCCGATCACGTTGTTGAGGTCGCCGCGGCAGACCAGCAGCCGGGTGTGGTAGCAGGTGGCGATCTCGGCGAGCAGCTGCTCCGGCGGCGAGTCGAGGTCCAGCCACTCGACCTGCCCGCGCGGGGTCATCACGTCGTCGACCGTCACCCGCTCCAGTTCGAACAGGTTGACCAGGATGCTCCGGTGCTTCTGCGGGATGTACTGCCCGCCCTCGAGCACCAGCGTGCGCAGCTCCTCGGGGGACATCTGGTGTGCGCGGTCGTCCTTGCGCTTCAGGCGCAGGATCCAGAGGATGGACTGCACGAACAGGTTCACGAACCAGACGATCGGCCAGGCCACCCGCAGCAGCGGCGTCAGCACGTACGACGAGGCAAGCGCGATTCGCTCCGGATAGGTCGCACCGATGATCTTCGGCGTGATCTCCGACAGTACCAGGATGCAGAAGGTGACCCCGGCGCTGCCGATCCAGAGGGCCCATTCGTTCTCGCCCAGGGTGCGGAACATGATCACCGTGAACAGCGCCGCCGACAGGCTGTTGAAGAAGTTGTTGCCGAGCAGCACCACGCCGAGCAGCCGGTCGGTGCGGTCGAGCAGGGCGGCCGCCATGATCGCGCCGCGGTTGCCGGTGCTGACCAGGTGGCGCAGCCGGTAGCGGTTGAGCGCCATCATGCTGGTCTCGGCGATCGAGAAGAACCCCGACACCAGCAGCAGGAAGAACAGCGCGATGAGCAGCGTCTGTAAGGGAATGTCGTTCAAGGGCCCCCGCGGCCGTGTAACCAGACTTCCAGTCTACCGCCGTCAGACCACCTTGCTGCTATTCAGCGGCCCAGCAGCACCTCGACCACGAACTTCGTGCCCATGTAGGCGATTACCAGCACGCCGAAGCCCCAGAGCGTCCAGCGCAGCGCGACGCGCCCGCGCCATCCGAACAGGAAGCGGCCGACCAGCAAGGCCGCGAAGATCGCCCACGAGATCAGGGTGAAGACGTTCTTGTGCGTGAAGGTGAGCGGCATCCCGAACAGTTCTTCCGAGAACAGCAGCCCGCTGAGCACCGTCGCCGACAGCAGAACGAAGCCGGCGACGATGATCCGGAACAGCATGGTTTCCATCGTCAGCAGCGGCGGCAGGCCGGTGAGGACGGGCGGCAGGGTGCCGGTGCGCAGCTTGCGGTCGAGCGCCGACAGCAGCAGCGCATGCAGGGCCGCGATGGTCAGCAGCCCGTACGCGAGCAGCGCGACGATCACGTGTGCGGCGAGCATCGCCTCCCCGGCATTCGGCATCGGCTGGTCGGTGCCGAGCACGGCGGGCGCCAGCGCGCACAGGGCTGCCACCGGGAACACCAGCAACTGCAGCCCGCGCAGGTTGTAGAAGAAGTTGCCGAGCCAGTGGATGACCACCGTGACGAGCACGATGGCCGACAGCGCCACCCCGACGCCGAGGTAGACCTTGCCGTCGCGGAACACGGCGGTACCGACGCTGAACGCGTGCAGCAGCACGATCGCCGCGACGATCGCCTGCTCGCCCCAGGCCGCGTGCCAGCGGGTGGGCAGTTCGATCATCTGTCCGGGGCCCGACGGCACCGGGCGCGGCGTGCGCCGGCGCGTCAACCGCTGGCCGAGGTATGCGGCGAATGCGGCATAGGCAAGCGCGCTCAACAGATACGGTAGACTTCCGGACATGATTCGAGTCTACACGAACGACCTTTTCCTTCGACAGGGGGTTGCCTGCCCGAGCGTACCCGACGTGGCTTTCGCCTCGGCCGGCGCCCGCCCGCCACGCCGTTGCCCGCTGGAGGCCCTATGCTCGAGTCACTGACCGAAAGGCTGTCGCGGGTCGTCAAATCGCTGAAGGGCGAGGCGCGGATCACCGAGTCGAACATCGCCGACGCGTTGCGCGAGGTGCGCCTCGCGCTGCTCGACGCCGACGTCGCGCTGTCGGTGGCGAAGGATTTCATCGCGCGGGTGCGCGAGAAGGCCCTTGGCCAGGACGTCCTGACCAGCCTGACCCCGGGTCAGGCAGTGGTCGGCATCGTGCACCGGGAACTGGTCGCGCTGATGGGCGAGGCCGGCGTCGGGCTCGACCTCGCGGTGCAGCCGCCGGCGGTGCTGCTGATGGCCGGCCTGCAGGGCTCGGGCAAGACCACGTCCACCGGCAAGCTGGCGAAGCTGCTGCTGTCGCAGAAGAAGAAGGTATTGCTGTGCTCGGCCGACGTCTACCGTCCTGCGGCGATCGAGCAGCTGCGCACGCTGGCGACGCAGGTCGAGGCGGGCTTCTTCGAGGCGCCCGCCGACGCGAAGCCGGTCGACATCGCGCTGGGCGCGCTCGACCATGCGAAGCGCCACTACTTCGACGTGCTGATCGTCGACACCGCAGGCCGCCTGTCGATCGACGAGGCGATGATGGACGAGATCCGCGCGCTGCATGCCGCGGTGAAGCCGGTCGAGACGCTGTTCGTGGTCGACGCGATGCAGGGCCAGGACGCGGTGAACGTCGCGCGCGCGTTCGGCGAGGCGCTGCCGCTGACCGGCGTGATCCTGACCAAGCTCGACGGCGATTCCCGCGGCGGTGCTGCGCTGTCGGTGCGTGCGGTCACCGGCAAGCCGATCAAGTTCGTCGGCGTCGGCGAGAAGCTCGCCGGGCTCGAGGCCTTCCATCCCGAGCGGATGGCCTCGCGCATCCTGGGCATGGGCGACGTGCTGTCGCTGATCGAGGACGCGCAGAAGAACGTCGACGTCGCCGAGGCGCAGAAGTTCGCGCAGAAGATGAAGTCCGGCAAGGGCTTCGACCTGGAGGATTTCCGCCAGCAGATCGGCCAGATGAAGAAGATGGGCGGCCTCACCTCGCTGCTCGACAAGCTGCCCGGCGACCTGGCGAAGATGGCCCAGGGCGCGAAGGTGGACGACCGGATGATCCTGCGGCAGGAGGCGATCATCCTGTCGATGACCCCGGCCGAGCGGGCGAAGCCCGAGATCCTGAAGGCTTCGCGCAAGCGGCGCATCGCCGCGGGCGCCGGCGTCAGCGTGCAGCAGGTGAACCAGCTGCTCAACCAGTTCGAGTCCGCGCAGAAGATGATGAAGATGGTGAGCAAGGGCGGCATGGCCAGGATGATGCGCGGCATGAAGGGCATGCTGCCCGGCATGCGATGAGCGCGGCGCCGGCGGCGCAGCCGGGCGCGACGGATTCCCCGCCGCCACCGGTGGAAGGCGGCGGGCAGCGTTCCTATCGCTACTACGACCTGGTCATGGCCGGGTTCGTCTGCGTGCTGCTGTGCTCGAACCTGATCGGCCCGGCCAAGGTCGCGGAGATCGACCTGCCCTGGTACGGCGCGTTCGCGTTCGGTGCGGGGGTGCTGTTCTTCCCGATCTCCTACGTGTTCGGCGACATCCTCACCGAGGTCTACGGCTACGCGCGCGCGCGCCGCGTGGTCTGGGCCGGTTTCGCCGCGCTCGCGTTCGCCTCGTTCATGGCCTGGGTGGTCGTGCAGCTGCCGCCGGCCGCGGGCTGGCAGAACCAGACTGCCTACGAGACCATCTTCGGCGCTACGCCGCGCATCGTCGTCGCCTCGCTGATCGCGTTCTGGGCGGGCGAGTTCGTCAATGCCTACGTGCTCGCCCGCATGAAGGTGCGCATGCAGGGCCGCGGGCTGTGGGCGCGGATGCTCGGCTCGACAGGCGTCGGCCAGGGCGTGGACACGCTGATCTTCTACCCGGTGGCCTTCTACGGCGTCTGGTCGAACGAGCTGCTGCTGGCGGTGATGGGTGCCAACTACCTGCTCAAGGTGGGCTGGGAGATCGTCGCGCTGCCGGTCACCTACCGCGTGGTGAAGTGGCTGAAGCGGGTCGAGCACGAGGACTACTACGACCGGCGCACCGACTTCAACCCGTTCACGCTCAAGACCTGACGCCGCGGATGGCCACCCCAGGCATGGCGCTGCCAGTGTCGCAGCGGGCGAATGCAGTGCAGTCGCCGATCATCCCGGTGATCGCGCAGGCGATCCGCGAGCATCCGGGCACGCTCTCGCTCGGGCAGGGCGTCGTGTACTACCCGCCGCCGGCGTCGGTGTTCGAGGCCATCGGTGCGCTCGGGCGCGATGCGGCGCTCAACAAGTACCAGGCGGTGCATGGCACCGATGCGCTGGTCGAAGCCATCTCCGCCAAGCTGGCCGCGGACAACGGCATCCGGGTCGATGCCGGCCAGCGGGTGGTGGTCACCGCCGGCGGCAACATGGCCTTCCTCAACCTGATGCTTGCGATCCTCGACCCGGGCAGCGAGGTGATCCTGCCGCTGCCGTGGTACTTCAACCAGCAGATGGCGGTGACCCTGGTCGGAGGCCACGCGGTGGGCGTGCCTACCGACGCGGACTACCAGCTCGATCTCGACGCGATCGAGCGCGCGATCACGCCGCGCACCCGGGCCATCGTCACCGTGTCGCCGAACAACCCGACCGGCGCGGTCTATTCGCGCGAAGCGCTGGTGGCGGTGAATGCCCTGTGTGCCCGCCGCGGCCTCTACCATGTGAGCGACGAGGCCTACGAGTACTTCGTGCACGCGGGCGAGGCGCCGTTCTCGCCCGGGTCGCTGCCGGGCGCCGGCGCGCACACGGTGTCGCTGTATTCGATGTCCAAGGCCTACGGCTTCGCGAGCTGGCGCGTCGGCTGGATGGTGATCCCGGCGCACCTGTACCCGGCGATCGCGAAGATCCAGGACACCAACCTGATCTGTCCGCCGGTGGTGTCGCAGCTGGCCGCGACCGCCGCGCTGGCCGAGGGGCGCGACTGGTGCATGCCGCGCATCGCGGTGCTGACCGAGGTGCGCGAGGCGGTGCTGTCCGCGCTGGCGCCGCTGGCGCCCGACGTGGTCGTGCCGCGCACCCGCGGGGCGTTCTACTGCCTGCTGCGGCTGGCGCGGCCGCAGGATTCGCTGGCGCTGGCGATGCGGCTGATCGCGCAACACCGGGTCGCGGTGATCCCCGGGATGGCGTTCGGCATCGACGACCCCTGCCTGCTGCGGGTGTCGTACGGCGCGATCCGGCGCGACGAGGTGGTGGAGGCGATCGGGCGGCTGGTCGAGGGCCTCGGGGCTGGCGGCTGAGCGGCGTCAGTCGCGGCGTTCGACCGGCAGCGGCAATCCATCGATGTCGAATTCCAGCGCAAGGCGATCGTCCTCGTGCACCATCAGCACCTGGTGGCGGCCGGCCTTGCAGACCCAGGTCTGTTGCAGCAGCGGCATTGGCAGTGACATCGACGCCGGGTCGAGGACCGCACCGCAGGCGGCGCCGGGACAGCGCACGGAAGCGTAGCGGATCCACTGGATGCCCGCCGCTCGTGCCGCCTCGGCGAGGCGATGGCACTCGCGATAATCCAGCGGATGCGTCCACTTCGCCGCGAGTGCAGACCAGGGCGGCGTGGCGAGGTCGACCGTACGGCCCTCTACCCGTGCCTGGAAGAACGTGTGTTCAGTGACGACTTCCCGTCCTGACAGGCCGTCACTGTCCATGATGAATCGCCATCGCCAGTGCCCGACCTCCGAGGCCGCCGCCCGCAGCGTTTCGGCCCCGTACCAGAGCCCGGGCTGCCCGGCCGCCCGGAAGCGGGACGGATGCACGGACGGGTAGCGGAAGGGCGTCGAAAGCAGGTAATGCAGGCCGCTCGAAGCCGGGGGCAGTGGCGGCTTGCTGCCTTCGAGCAGGCGCTCCAGGACCGACTGCTCGTCGAGCGTGTCGACGAGCTTCATCGTGGCGACGAGGTGCTGCGCCTCGACGCCGCGCCAGAGGAGTCGTTCCAGCGCGACGCCATGGTCCACCAGCCACGAGGGGTCCCACGTCGTGTCCGTGCCGTTCGATCCGCTCACACCGGCGCGCGCATCGAGTCGAGGTATCCGACAACCGATACGAGCCCCTGGATGCTGCCCAGCAGCCTGCGCGGCGTATCGTTCAGCACGCGGTGGTGGCCATCGAGCCAGGCGTGCCGCAGGGCCTCGTCGTTGCCGACCAGCGCATCCAGCGAACGGTAGACCCGGATCAGGAGCAGCGCGAGCTCGCCCTCCTTGCCTCGCGGTGCGATGGTTCGCTCGCCGGACAGGATGCGCGAGATCGAGGCTTCGCTCGTACCGAGCACCTGCGCCAGCGCGGCACCATTCAGGCCGAGCGCCCGGCTGGCGCGCAGCGTCGCCTTCGTCAGTACGGCGGCAGGGTCCGGCCCGGCGCCCGGGGCGGGGTGCGGATCGGAAGGGCGGATTGGCATGGGCCGACGGATCGTCTCGTGAGTGGAACGATGGTTTCATATGGAACTATAGCAATAAAATATTCCATGCGAAACGTTCCGGACATCCCCGAGGTGGAATCGCCGGTGGCGTCAGTAGCGCCCGACGAACGCCTGGTCGATGCGGTCCTTCCATCGCCAGAGCTGGCGCGACAGCCGGCCGGACAGCCCGTGGCCGAGCCAGCGCCGGCCGGCCGGTCCGCCCAGTGCCCACCCGTTGCGGATGGCGATCGCGCTGCGCGGGCCGAGTGCCGCGAGGGCCAGCGCCTCGCGCTGCGGGCTGAACGGGACCGGTCGTTCGCCTGCAAGGGCGCGCCGCAGGTTGTCCGCCAGCGGCAGGCCCTGGCGCACCGCGTACACGCCCGCCTTGGGCCGCGGGTGCTGCAGCACCGACGCGCAGTCCCCGGCGGCGAACACCTCGGGATGCGACACGCTGGCGAGCGTGGGTTCCACCGCGATGAAGCCCCGGGGATCGAGCATGAGCCCGCTGTGCGCCAGCCACGCCGGTGCGGCCGCCCCGGTCGCGAACAGGGCAAGCCGTGCCGGGAAGCGCCTGCCGTCCGCCGCGACCAGCGTGCCCGGCGGCTCCACCGTGGCGATCCGGCAGTCGGGCACCACCTCGACGCCGGCTTCATGGCAGGCCCGCTCGAGTGCCGAGCCGATCCCGTGCGCCGCGGCCGGCAGCAGCCGCGCTTCCCCGGACAGCAGCCTGATCCGGGTCGACGGCCGGTGCCGCAGCCGGAAGGCGAGCGCGAGCGCCACCTCGATGCCGGCGAGGCCGGCGCCGACGACACAGGCTTCGATGGGTCCGGGCTGGCCGGGCAGCGACGCGAAGAACCGGTCCAGGCGCTCGATCAGCAGCGGAAACGGCTTGCACGGCGCCAGCGTGAGCCCGCCGCACTGCCCGTGCAGCACCGCGCCAGCGACCGCATCCGGTATCCGGGGCGTCGCGCCGACATCGATCGACAGCAGGTCGTAGTCGAGCGTGCCGCCGTCGTCCAGGCGCACGATCCGGCGCAGCGGATCCAGCCCGGTGGCCGCGGCCTGCAGGAACCGGACCTTCGAGCGCGCGGCGAGCCGTGCGACATCGATCAGGCAGTCGTCGATCGCATAGTGGCCGGCGATCACGCCCGGCACCATGCCGGAATACGCCGTGCGCACGTCCGGGCTGACCAGGGTCACCTCGGCCGCGGCAGTCCACTGACCGGCAGCGGCCACCACTGCCAGATGGCTGTGGCCACCGCCGAGCAGCACCAGCCTGCGCCTTCCGTCGTCCATCCGCACCCGTCTGCCCAAAGCCCGAGCATACCGCCACCGGCCGGGCCGGCCGCGCGCCGGCGCGACTGATCCGCGCTACTGGAACAGGAAGTAGCTGTCGGTGACGCTGGTGGCGGTGGTGTCGACGAGCGTGAGCATGCGCGCCCACTCGGCGCCATTGGTGCTGCCGTTGGCATCGATGTAGACGTCGGTGTTCGCACCCTGCTGGAAGACCAGCATGTAGCCGGCGCCGCGCGGATCGCTGCCGGTGTAGCCGAGCGCGTCGAACAGCGGGCGCAGGTCGATCGTGTCGGCGTCGCCGACGCGCAGGTCGAAGCCGTAGATGTTGTCGCCCGCATCGGCCATGGCCGTGTAGACGAAGCGGTCGTTGCCGGCGGTGGGGCCGCCGAAGGCGACCGCATTGCTGCCGAGCATGGTCTCGGAGCCTTCGCCGCCGGTGACCACGTCGTTGCCGACGTCCCCGTCGATCACGTCGTTGCCGCTACCGCCGAAGATCGTGTCGTCGCCGGCGCTGCCGTCGAGGAGGTCGTTGCCGGCATCGCCGTTGATCAGGTCGGCCGAGCCGAAGGCGCTGTTCTCGCCGGCCTCGCCCATGATGATGTCGTCGCCGTCGCCGCCGTTGATCGTGTCCGAGGCCCATCCGAAGCTGAAGTAGAGGCCGTCGCCGAAGATGATGTCGGCGCCGCCGTCGCCGTTGAGCGTGTCGGAGCCGGCACGGCCGTCGATCGCGTCGAACTCCGCGCCGCCGCTGGCGGAGTCGTTGCCGGCCTCGCCGATGAGGAAGTCGATTTCCGCCCCGCCGACCATCGTGTCGTCGCCGCCGCCGCCGAGGATGGTGTCGGCGCCGGTGCCGCCGTCGAGGTAGTCGCCGCCGACGATGCCCGCGAACGGATCGTTTCCGGTCTCGCCCTCGATCCAGTCGTTGCCGGCGCCACCGAGGATGGTGTCGCTGCCGCCGGCGCCGCGCAGTCGCCCGTCGTTGCCGCCTTCGCCCCAGATCACGTTGTCGCCGGCGTTGCCGGCGAGCGTGTCGGCGTAATCGCTGCCCTGGATGTTCTCGATGTTGAGCAGCGTGTCGGTGCCGCCCAGCGCGAGCACGCCGTTCTGGCCGTTGTAGCCGTCCGTGCCCGTGTTGCCGGCGAGGTTGACGTTCACGCTCCACGGGTCGGTGAAGTACGACACCCAGTCGATGCCCGGGCCGCCGTCCAGGCTGTCGCTGCCGCCGTTGCCGCGCAGCCACTGCTCGCCCGCGCCGCCGGTCAGCGTGTCGTTCAGGTGGGTGCCGGCCAGGCCCTCGATGTTCGACAGCGTGTCGGTGCCGCCGTAGCGATCGTTCACCGTGGCCGAGCCGTCGGCGAGCGTGATGTTCACCGCGCCAAGGACCGGTGGGACCTCGGAGTAGCTGACGTAGTCGATCCCGGCGCCGCCGTCTATCGTGTCGTTGCCCGGCCCGCCGCGGAAGAGCTCGACCACGGCCGTGTCGTCGCTGCCACGGATGTGGTCCGCGAAGTCCGACCCGTACACGCCCTCGATGCTGGCCAGGGAGTCGGTGCCGCCCATGCCGTCGTTTGCGCTGAGCGCGGCGACCACGGTCGAGTTGACCGTGATCGAGCCGCCGCTCAGGTTGACCACCACGCCCGCGGTGGACTGCGTGAAGCGTACGGTGTCGCTGCCGCCTCCGCCGTCGATCGAATCGTTGCCGACGCCACCGTCCAGGCCGTCGCGCCCGGCGCCGCCGACCAGCGTGTCGTTGCCTGCGCCGCCGTACACCTGGTCGATGTCGATCAGCGTGTCGGTGCCGCCCAGCCCGTCCTGCGCGGTGCCCAGCGCCAGGTTGACGCTGACCGGCTGCGCGGCGGTGTTGTTGCCGTAGTCGACCCGGTCGCCGCTGGCATCGACCCCGTCGGAGGCGGCGTTGCCGCCGTTGAAGGTGTCGTTGCCGGCGTTGCCGCGGAACTGCTCGAAGAAGGTTCCGCCGCCGCTCCGCGACAGGCTGCCACCGGTCAGGGCGTCGTTGCCGGCGCCCCCCCGCACGCCGTCGACGTTGGTCAGTGTGTCGGTTCCGCCGCGGCCATCGCTGGCGGTGCCGGCTCCGAGGTTGACGACCACGGCCTGGCTGGAGGAGTTGTTGGCGTAGTCCGCGACGGTGAAGAAGTTGAGCCCGGCCGCGCCGGTGATCGTGTCGTTGCCGGCGTTGCCGCGAAAGCGCTCGGTGAGGCTGTTTCCGAGCGCGTCGATCGCATGTGCAGGGTCGCCACCGGTGAACGAGTCCGCTCCGGCCGTGCCGAGGACGGTCTCGATGCTGGACAGGATGAAGTTGCCCTGGGTGCTGGTCGCCGTTCCGTTGACGAGGTTCACTGTCACGGCGGCGGTTGAGGAAGCGTTGTAGGTGAGCGTGTCGAACCCGCTGCCGCCATCGATGCTGTCGTTGCCGGCGGATACGCTCAGAAACTGGACGTTGAACATGTCGTTGCCGTTGCCGCCGGACATCGTGTCCGCGCCGGCGAGGCCGTAGAACAGGTCGTCCCCGTTGCCGCCGATCAGCACGTTCGCCGCGCTGTCGGAAGCAGTGCCGGTGGTGTTGTCGCCGACCAGGAGCAGGCTGCCGCCGGGGAAGATGATGTTCGAACTGGTGACCTGGGCGAAAGCTGCCTGGATGGTGACCGTCACTCCGCCGAAAGAGAGGCTGAACGGGACAGACACCGGGTTGGTGAACGAGACGCTGAGGCTGGCGACGTTGACGCCGCCATCCAGCACCAGCACGTCCACGGCCGGGTTGAAGGCGATCGATTGACCGTTGACGAGCGTGGACCAGTTGATCGTCGCCATGGCACTTCTCCCTGTCCCCGAGTGGGTCTGATTGACTCGACCCATCGTAGACGTGTCGGGACTGGGCGGCATCATCAATCCGGATGAGGATTGATCCGTCTGGATCATCCGGTGTCACGGTCGTGACTCGATGAGGAACAATCGCCGGGAATGGCCGTACCTTTTTCGGTATCGGTCGTCTCGGTGCCGGGGCGGTGCCCTGCTCAGCGGATCGCGAGGAACCGGATGTCCCCGAACCACGCCGTCGCCTTCTCGCCGGTGTTGTCGGTGTCGGTCATCACCGCGATGCCCGAGACCAGCGGCGCGTCGTAGCCGAACGCCTTGCGGAAGTCCTCGGCCAGGTTGCGCCGGTAGGTGATCCATTCGCCCACGCGCGCGCTGCCGCTCTCGACCACGATCATCCGCACCCGGTCGGTGTAGGCGTTGGGCACCGTGGTGCCGACCGGCGAGCGGGTGTCCCAGATGTAGTTGATCGCGGCGCGTGGCGGAAGCTGGCCGTAGATCGCGCGTGCCGCGCGGTCGGCGAGCGAGATCGAGTTCGCGTCGTGGGCGAAGGTGATGTACAGGCGCACCGGATAGTCGTCGCCGGCCTTCGTCTTCACGTCGGCCTTCGCCAGCACGTTGCCCGCGCGCCAGCGCCATTCGATGATCGGGAATGCCTTCAGGTCGATCGTCTGCTCGCGCACCAGGCCGGAGGCCGAGGCGTCCGCATCGGCGCGCAGCACGACGCTGCCGCCCTCGCGCACCAGCGCGTACTGGGTCTGCCGCTCGATGTTGCGGAAGGTCAGCGGCTTCCAGCCGGCGGGCGACGCCGCGCCCTCGCGCTCGGCGGAGAAGCGGCCGACCTCGACCACCGCTGGGGCTTCCTTCGCGACGGGCGCGGGCGCCTGTGCCTGCACCGGTACGGCAAAGGGAAGAACAAGGGCGAACGCCAGGGTGCTGCGTGCCGCCAGGCTGCGGGCGAGACGTCTGGGCGCGGCGGGATGTGCGGCAGCGGGCAGGGTCATCGGAGCTCCAGTGCGTCGAACAGTCCGGGCGCGATGGCGCGCAGCCGGTCGAGGTCTTCCGGCCGGTCGACGTCCCAGCCGGTGGGCAGGGCATGCAGGCGCCAGCCGAGGCGGTCGGTGCGCAGGCAGGTCTGCGCGAACACGGCGTCGGTGCTCCACGGCATCGCGTCGAACAGCGAACGATCGATGCGCGATGCACCGATCAGCGCATAGCCGCCGTCCTCGGTCGGCAGCAGCACCAGGTCGGAGGGCGGGGTCAGCCCTGGCGCGGGATCGATCGCATCGAACGCGGCCGCGAGTGCATCGGGCGTGATCGACGGGCAGTCGGTGCCCACCAGCACCGGGCGTGCGCCGGCGTCGAGGGCGTCGCCGAGCGCGTGGTGCATGCGGCTGCCGAGGTCGTCGCCCTGCTGCACCCGCAGCTGCAGTGGATGCCGGCGCGCGCATTCGTCGAAGAACGGGTGCGCCGTATCCGGCGTGCACCACAGTTCGACGCGGGGATCGTGCAGGCGCGGCAGTGCCTCGAACACGCCATCGAGCAGCCGCACCACCAGCCGGGCGTGCAGTCGTGCCGCGCCGTCGTCGCCGAGCACCGGCGCCAGGCGGGTCTTCGACCGGCCCGGGACCGGGGCGCGCGCGAACACCTGCAGCACCCGTGTCATCGCGTCGGCCCGTAGTAGCGCCGGTGCAGCTCCGCCGGCGGCGCGCCGCGCCAGTAGGCGTAGCGCAGCCGCCACATCAGCACGATGGTGCGCCTGGCGCCGTCGCGATCCCAGCGCCGGCCGGAGGTGGCGACGGGCGTGCCGATGCAGGCGGGCCGGCCGATGCGGCGCAGCCGCGCGGACAGTTCTATGTCTTCCATCAGCGGCTGCTGCGGGAAGCGTCCGGCCTGCTCGAAGGCGGTGCGGGTGGCGAACATCGCCTGGTCGCCGGTGGCGATGCCGGTCAGCCGCGAGCGCAGGTTCATCATCGCGGCCACCACGCGCAGCATCGGATGGCGGCCCTCGATGCGCACGTCGAAACGTCCCCAGGCATGGGTGCGAAGCGCCTGCGCGACCAGCCGGTCGGCGTCCTCGGGCAGGCGGGTGTCGGCATGCAGGAACAGCAGCGAACCGCCGCGTGCGGCCGCCGCGCCGGCGTTCATCTGTGCCGCGCGCGAGCGGGGTGCCTCGAGCACCCGGGCACCGCGGGCACGCGCGCGATCGGCCGTGCCGTCGCCGCTGCCGCCGTCGACCACGATCAGCTCGGCTCCGCGCGCGGCCAGCGGCGCCAGGGAGTCGATCGCAGCCGCGATGCGCTCGCCCTCGTCGAGCACCGGCATCACGATCGACAGCCCGGGTGCAGCCATCATCGGCAACGCTCAGCGCGCGACCACCGGGATCGCCGACAGCCCCGCGGCCGCCGTCGTCGAGGACAGCGAGCCGCCGCAGCTCGACCCCTGCCCGGCGGTGCAGCCATAGCAATGGTTGCGAACCTCGATCGGCAGCCCCGCGAGGTTGCGCCCGATCAGGTCGGACAGGTGCGCGCGCCCGCCTGCCGCGATCGTCGTGTCCAGCGGCAATCCCAGCCCGAGCATCTGGTTGAAGTCGCAGTCGTACACATGGCCCTGCCAGTCGACGCTGACCAGGGTGCGGCACATCACGCCCTCGAGGTTCTCGGGGCGATGCGCCGAGCGCAGCAGGTCGATGTAGCCGTCGAAGGTGCCCTTCGAGATCAGCGTGCTGCCGAAGCGCTGGATCGGCATGTTGGCCAGCGCATACAGCCGGTTGAACACGATGCCGTAGCGGGTGGCGAGTTCGTCCTTGTAGGCGGCTTCCAGCGGCCCCTGCGCCGGCGGCAGCGAGGGGCCGAGCGGGTTGTAGACCAGGTTGAGCACGCGGCCGCTGCCTTCGCGGCCGTAGCCCAGCGCATTGAGCCGGCGCAGCGCCTCGATGCTCTTGCCGTGCACGCCCTTGCCGCGCTGCTGGTCGACGTTGTCCTCGAGGTAGCAGGGCAGCGACGCGGTGATCTCGACCGACTGCGCGGCGAGGAAGCCTGCGAGGTCTTCGTATCCCGGCTCGAGCAGGATGGTCAGGTTGCAGCGATCGATCACCCGCACGTCGCGCGCGCGCGCCGCGCGCACCAGGTCGCGGAAGTGCGGATTCATCTCGGGTGCGCCGCCGGTCAGGTCGAGCGTCGAGATCGCGGACGCATCGAGGTATGCGATGACCTGGTCGATGGTCTCGCGGGTCATCAGCTCGGTGCGGCTGGGGCTGGCGGCGACATGACAGTGCAGGCACTGCTGGTTGCACAGGTAGCCGAGGTTGACCTGGAGCGTGTCCACCACGCCCCGCCGCAGCGGTGGGAAGTCGACGGGTGCAAGGCGTGGCAGTGTCGGATGCATCGTGCGGATCCTGCAGGAGCGGGGGAGGGAAGCGGGAAGCGTTCAGGGAGCCGTGCCGTGCGCGCCGCGGCCGCCGCGCAGCTTGCGGATCAGGATCGGCACCAGCGCGAACAGTCCGAGCAGCGCGAAGGCGCCGAGCGTGGCCGGCGACACCAGCTCCGCCGTCGACTCGATGCGCCCCAGCGACTGGCCGAGGTTGGCGAACACGAACACGCCGGGAAGTATTCCGATCGCGGTGGCGATGACGAAGGTACGCACGCCCACGCTGGTGAAGGCGGGCGCCAGGTTCACCAGCATGAACGGGAACAGCGGTACCAGCCGCAGGAACAGCAGGTAGTTGAAGGCATTGTCGGTAAAGCCCTGGTTGATGCGGGCTGCGAGGCCGGGTGTCGCAGACGGGCTGTCCAGGCCGAGCTTGCGCCGGGCGAAACCGGCGAACAGGTAGCGTGCCGCCAGGAACGCGCAGGTCGCCCCGGCGGTCGCGGCGACGACGATGATCGCCGCGCCGATCCAGCGGCCGAACAGCAGCCCGACGGTAAGCGACAGCAGCACTGCGCCGGGCAGGCTGAGTGCGGTGGCGACGACATAGACGGTGAACGCGACGACCACGGCTGCCGCGTAGTGGCGTTCGGTCAGCGCGAGCAGCTGGTCGCGGTTGTCCTTGATCGTGTCCAGCGAAAGGTATTGCGGACCGCCGAGCGCGAAGAAGGCGGCGATGCCGCCGGCGAACAGCAGCACCACCAGGATCTTGACCCAGGCATCGCCGCGCATCACTGCGGCCCCCGCAGCCCGAACAGCCGGCGGATCCAGCGCTTCGCGGTCGGCGTCAGCGAGGCCTTCAGCCGCTGGTCGGCGACGCGGCGGTTGATCTGCGCGAACGTCGGGTAGACATGGATCACGCCGGAGATGTCCGAGGCCTTCATCTTCTTCGCCATCGCCAGCGCGTATTCCGCGATCGCCTCCCCGGCATGCGCGCCGACCAGCGTCGCGCCCAGCAGCCGCCCCTTGCGGTCGGTGAGGATGCGCGCGAAGCCGTCGGTCTCGCCCTCGGCCCGCGCCCGGTCGAGCTCGGCGAAGTCGAAGCGATAGCTCTCGAACGGCTGGCCCGTGGCCTTCGCCTCGGCCTCGGACAGGCCGACGCGCGCGATCTCCGGTTCGGTGAAGGTGCACCAGGGCACCACCCGCGACTCGACCCGGGCCGGCAGGTGGAACAGGGCGTTGCGCAGCACGATGCCGGCATGGTGCTCGGCGACATGGGTGAACTGCTGGCGTCCGGCGGCGTCGCCGGCGACGAAGATGTCCGCGTTGGTGGTGCGCAGTCGGTCGTCGTTGGTGATCCGGCCCGAGACCACCTCGACACCGGCCTCGGCGAGGCCCAGGCCTTCGGTGTTGACCGCGCGTCCGGCGGCGACCAGCACGTGCGTCGACTCGATGCTGCCGGTGCTGCCGTCGGCGCGCTGGAACGCGGTCACGATCCGGCCGGCGGTGCCTGACACCTGCGTCGGCGTCGCGCCGAGCTCGAACACGATGCCGTCGCGCGCGAGCGAGGCCTGCACCACCGCGGCGGCATCGGCATCCTCGCGCATCAGCACCCGCGGCTCGCGCGCGACCACCGTCACCTGCGTGCCGAGCCGGGCGAAGGCCTGGGCGAGCTCGCAGCCGATCGGGCCGGCGCCGATCACCAGCAGCGACGGCACCGGTTCGTCCAGCGAGAACACGGTTTCGTTGGTCAGGCAGGGCACGCCGTCGAGCCCCGGGATCGGTGGCAGCACCGGCCGCGAGCCGGTGGCGAGCACGAACCGGCGGGCGGTGATCCGTCGCCCGGCGGTTTCGAAGGTGCGCGGATCGGTGAACCGGCCGCCCTCGAGCAGCACCTCGACGCCGAGCGAGCGGAAGCGTTCCGGGCTGTCGTGCGGTTCGATGCCGGCGATCACCTGCTGCACCCGGCCCATGACGTCGGGGATCGACGCGGCCGGGCCCGGCGCCGGGGCCGGAAGGCCGTACAGCGCTGCCGCCGCCGGCTGCCGCTGGTGGAACACCTTCGCGCTCTTGAGCAGGGTCTTGCTCGGCACGCAGCCGTAGTAGAGGCAGTCGCCGCCCAGGCGGTGCTTCTCCACCAGCAGCACCCTGGCGCCGAGGCCGGCACCGCCGGCAGCCACCACCAGGCCGGCGGCGCCGCCGCCGATCACGCACAGGTCGTATTCGGGTTTCATCATGCCCATGGTACGGCCTGCAGCCCGGGCTGGATTCAATCTACCGGATTCACGCAGGCTGCTTTGCATTCCAAGCAGGTATCCGGTATTCTCCCAGGCTTTTCAGCGGAATCCCGGTACGAGGGTTCCGGCCCTGAAAGTCCTTTTCCCCACTTTCTCAAGGCCAGGTCACCATGGTAGTCATCCGTCTTTCGCGCGGTGGTTCGAAGAACCGCCCGTTCTACAACATCGTCGTGGCCGACTCGCGTCGCCCGCGCGACGGCAAGTTCATCGAGCGCATCGGCTTCTACAATCCGAAGGCCGCCGAGAAGGAAGAAGGCCTGCGCGTCGCCCTCGACCGTTTCGAGCACTGGACGTCGCACGGCGCGCAGCCGTCGGACACCGTGGTGCGCCTGACGAAGAAGTTCCGCGCGCTGCCGGCCGTCAGTGCCGCCGCAGCCGCGCCGGCCGCCGGCTGAGTCGACTGCCCGGGCAGGTTCGCCCATGCGCGCGCGGCCGACCGGCGAGGACGCCGGGTCAGTTCCCGATGCCGCGGTGGAAGGTGCAGCCGCGCGCTGGGTGGTGATGGGGCGTATCGGCGCGCCGTTCGGCGTGCAGGGTTGGGTGCGGGTGCAGACCTACTCGTCCGATCCCGACACGCTGCTGCACCATGAACGCTGGTGGATCCGCAGCGCGCCGGCAGCCGCAGCGGCGGCAGGGGCAGCGACGATGCAGCGGCCGGGGGCACGCAGGCTGCAGGGTGCAGCGCCGGCTGCACGGTCGTCGAAGCCGGCGCTGGCCGGCAGCGAATGGCGCGAGATCGAGGTGATCGACGCGCAGGGACATGGCAGTGGATTGATCGCGCAGCTGGACGGGATCGACGATCGCGACCAGGCGGCGCAGGCGAACGGCATCGAGATCGGCCTGTTGCGCGACGACCTGCCACCGCCGGAAGAAGACGAGTTCTACTGGGAAGACCTGATCGGGCTGGATGCAGTCGACCCGTCGGGACGCAAGTTCGGCGTGGTGAGCGGCCTGCTCGAGGCGGGCGCGCACGACGTGCTGGTGATCGATACCCCGGGCCGCACGGCAGCGGGGAAGCCGTTGCAGGTCCTGGTGCCGTTCGTCGAACGGCATGTCGGTGAAGTAGACCTCGCGAAGAAGCAGGTCGTCGTGGATTGGGAAGAACCGGTTTAGTCCGATGCTGCAACTCGATGCCATCACGCTGTTCCCGGACATGTTCGATGCCCTGACCGAGTCGGGCATCACCCGCCGTGCGCGCGAGGAACGCCGCTACCAGCTGATCTGCTGGAACCCACGCGACTTCGCCCACGACAACTACCGCACCATCGACGATCGTCCGTACGGCGGCGGCCCGGGCATGGTGATGATGGCCGCGCCGCTCGAGGCGGCGCTCGATGCCGCGCGCGACCGCCAGCGCAGCACCGGCGTGCGCCGCTCGCGCGTGATCCACCTGACGCCGCAGGGCACGCCGCTCACCCACCGCAAGGTGATGGAGCTGTCCGGCGAGTCCGGCCTGGTGCTGTTCGGCGGCCGCTACGAAGGCGTCGACGAGCGGGTGATCGAGCGCATGGTCGACGACGAGGTGTCGATCGGCGATTTCGTCGTCTCCGGCGGCGAGCTGCCGATGATGATGCTGATGGACGCGGTGATCCGGCAACTGCCCGGCAGCCTGGGCGACGCCGACTCGGCGCGCCAGGAGTCGTTCGTCGACGGGCTGCTCGACTGCCCGCACTACACCCGTCCCGAAGTCTACGAAGACATCCCCGTGCCGGCCGTGCTGCTGTCGGGCGACCATGCCGCGATCTCGCGCTGGCGCCTGAAGCAGTCCCTCGGCCGCACCTGGCAGCGCCGTCCCGACCTGATCGAGCGGCGCCGCCTCAGCGAAAGCGAGACCCGGCTGCTCGACGAGTATCGTCGCGAGCATGCCGGGGTCGACGTGAAGGTCCCGCGCGAACGCGTGGGGTAGCAGGTAGCAGAGACGCAGTTCATCAACCGGCCGTGCATGTTGGTGTCACCCGACGCCTGAACCTCTGCCTGCCGCAGGAGAAAAACAATGGATCTGATCCAGCAGCTCGAACAGGAAGAAATCGCCCGCCTGGGCAAGAATATCCCGTCGTTCGCCCCCGGCGACACGGTGATCGTCAGCGTCAACGTGGTCGAGGGTGACCGCAAGCGGGTCCAGGCCTACGAAGGCGTGGTGATCGCCAAGCGCAACCGCGGCCTGAACTCGTCGTTCATCGTGCGCAAGGTGTCGTCGGGCGAAGGCGTCGAGCGTACGTTCCAGACGTACTCGCCGACCATCGCCAACATCGAGGTGAAGCGCCGCGGCGACGTGCGCCGCGCCAAGCTCTACTACCTGCGTGATCGTTCCGGCAAGTCGGCGCGCATCCGCGAGAAGCTGGTCGCGCGCGTGCCGAAGGCCGCGGTCGCGGCACCGGCAGCAGCACCTGCCGCTGCGGCGGAAGGCGGCGAGACCGCCTGATCGCAGGCGGGCGGGTGACGGCACGGCCGCATCGCGTGTCGACGCTCGCCCGGGTCCGGCTGCCCGGGCTGGCCGCGCTCCTGTGGGTGGCGGCAGGCTTTCCTTCGCCTGCATGGCCCGCGGCAGCGGCCGGCACGCCGCCGGGCGCGCCACCCGCTGGTCCGGTCGTGGCACCGGCACGCGCAACGCCTGCCGTGCCGACGGCCGCGCCTGCGTCCGTGGCGACGGCCGTGCCGGATGCGCCGCGCGACGGGCCCGATGCGCTGGCGGCGGTACGCCGGCTGCTCGCCGCAGGCTCTCCGGCGCTCGCGCTGATGCGCATCGAACGCGCGCAGGCGCCAGGGCCGCGCTGGGCGGAGTGGGAAACGCTGCGCCTCGCCGTGCTTGCCGAACTCGGTGCCTGGCCGCAGGTCGCCGCGCGCGCCGACGCGCTGTCGGCGGTTTCGCCGTTGCCCGCGACCTTCCTGCGCGCGGCCTGGCTGGCGGGCGCCGAGGCTGCGCTGCGCCTGCCGGATGCCTCGCCCGTGCGTGCGCGCGAACTGGCCGCCCGCGTGGTCTGGACGTCGGCGTCGGCGCCGGGCCCCGACGAACTGCGGCGCGCGCAGGCGGTGGTGATCGAGAGCCTGTACCTCGGCGGCGACGCGGCGGCCGGCTACCGGTCCATCCTGCGCTTCCGCCAGGACCAGCCTTCGCCCGGCATCCCGGCCAGCGCACGCTTCGTGGCGCTGATCGCAGCCCATGGCCCCGCGGCCGACGCCGTCCCCCTGCTGCCCCTGCTGCCGGAGACGCACCCGGTGCGTATCGCGGCGCAGGCGCAACTCGGCCTGGTGCCGCCGGCCACCGCGGCGGTGCAGGCTAGGGCGGCCCTGCGAGCGGTTGCGACGGCGTCCGGTCCGACGGCCGGCGCCGCGACCGTCCCGACCGTTGCCACCGGCCCGGCAACGGTCCTGCCCGCGGGCCAGGCCAGCGCCGATGCGCTGCGCGACTGGCAGGCGCTGCGTACCGCCGCGCGCGCGATCGGCGATCCCCTGCTGCTGGTCGAGGCGACCGAGCGCCTGCTGGAGGCCGATCCCTCCGAGGCCGGCGCAGCGCCCACGGCGCGCGTGTTGTGGCGCGACTACCTCGCCGCGGCACCCGCGGTCGCCAATCGCGAGCAACTGCTGGTCGGCGACGCCTTGGGCTGGTCGGACGCCGCTGCCCGGCTCGCCGCGCGCGACCCGGCCGCGGCACGCACGCTGTTCGCATTCCTTGCCGTCGATGCGCAGGACCCGGCGGTACGCGCGACCGCCCGCCTGCAGTTCGCCAGCCTGCTGCGCGAGGCGGGGCTCGCCCGCGCCGCGGTGCGCCTGTTCCTCGACCGGGAAGCCACGGGATCGTCCGCGTTCGCCGCCGACCTGCGGCGGCTGCTCGCCGAGACGGCCGCCGCGCGGCGGATGTGGATCCCGGCGGCGGAGTTCCGGCGCGGGCTCGAGCCGCGGCCCGGCGAGGATGCGGATGCCTGGCGGATGGCCGACGCCGAGGTGCAGGCCAGGGCCGGGCGGTTCGACGACGCGGTGGCCGCCGCGCGGTCAGCGCTGGGCGGTGCGACCCGGCCCGACCTGCGGCTGCGCGCCCATGGGGTGGCCGACCTGCTGGCAGACGCGGGCGACGCGGTGGCGGCTGCCCGTATCCGCGAGGCGGCCGGCCCGGCGCCGGTGCCCGGGCCCGCGCCGGCCGCGCCCGTGAAGCGGTCCTGATGGGGCCTGATGGAATCATCTAACTCATATAGTTGACCCGGATCGGTCTGCGCGAATAGGATGCGGCGACCGGGATGTCGCCGGCCGGCATGCGACGGCCGGGCTGCGCCGGCCGGATGCAGGCAACCGAAGAGGAGTGGATCGATGGGACAGGCCAGAGGTTCCCGGGGCGCCGATGTACTGGCAGCCAGCCTTGCGCGCGCCGGCGTGCGCCGCGTGTTCTCGCTGTCGGGGAACCACATCATGGCGCTGTACGACGCGCTGCTCGACGTCGGCATCCCGATCGTGCACGTGCGCCACGAGGGCGCGGCGGTGCACATGGCCGACGCCTGGGCACGGCTGACCGGCGAAACGGGCGTGGCCCTGCTGACCGGCGGCCCGGGACATGCCAACGGCGTGTCGGCGCTGTTCACCGCGGGCGCGTCGGAGTCGCCCGTGGTGCTGCTGTCCGGGCAGGCGCCGCTGGGCCAGGTCGGCCGCGGGGCGTTCCAGGAAATGGACCAGGTCGCGATCGCGGCGCCGCTGGTGAAGCGCTCGACCTGCGCCAGTTCGCCGCAGGCGGTCGGGCGCGAGTTCGCGCAGGCGGTGGCCACCGCGCGCGGCGGGCGCCCGGGTCCGGTGTACCTGTCGCTGCCTTCCGACGTGCTCGAGAACGACTGCACCGATCTGTCCTCCGCGTTGCCCGATGCGGCCGCGTTCGCCGCCGCGCCGCTGTCCCTGTCAGCGCTCGCCGCGGGACAGGTGGTCGCCGAACTGCGCGCCGCGCTGCGGCCGCTGGTGATCACCGGACCGTCGTCGATGACCCACCCCGGCCGCGCGCGCGCCGCCGCGCTGGAGAAGGCCTGCGGGGTGCCGGTGGTCGGGATGGAAAGCCCGCGCGGGGTGAACGACCCCTGCCTGGGTGCCTTCTCCGAGATGCTGGGAACGTCCGACCTGGTGGTGCTGGTCGGCAAGCCGGTCGACTTCACGCTCAAGCTCGGTGCCGCGATCCCGAAGGGTACGCAGGTGATCGTGATCGATCCCGAGCCGGCGATGATCGAACGCGCACAGCGCGCACTGGGCGCGCAGCGGGTGGTGCTGTCGGCGGTGGCCGATGCAGCCTCCGCGCTCGTCGCGCTGGCCGATGCCGCAACCGCGGCCGGTCACGCCGCGGGCGGCTGGTGCGCCGAGGTGCGCTCGGCCATCGCGTTCCGGCCTTCGACCTGGCCCACCCTCGTCGCCGCAGCACCGGGCATGCTGCATCCGGTCGAGATGTGCCGCGCGATCCAGCCGCTGCTCGACAGCCATCCCGACGCGGTGCTGGTCGCCGACGGCGGCGAGATCGGCCAGTGGGCGCAGGCCTGCCTGAAGGCGCCGAACCGCGTGATCAACGGTGTCGCCGGTTCCATCGGCTCCTCGTTGCCGTTCGCGGTCGCGGCCCGGCTGGCGCTGCCCGAGGCGCCGGTGGTCGCGGTGCTCGGCGACGGCACCTTCGGCTTCCATCCGGCGGAGTTCGACACTGCCGTACGCGAACGGGCGCCGTTCGTCGCGGTGGTCGGCAACGACCAGTGCTGGAACGCCGAACACCAGATCCAGCTGCGCGAGTACGGGCGCGAGCGGGCGCTGGGCTGCGAGCTGCTGGCGACGCGCTACGACCAGGTCGCGGCGGCGTTCGGTGGCCATGGCGAATGCGTCACCTCGGGCGCGGACCTTCCGGGCGCGCTCGAGCGGGCGGTTGCATCGGGGCGCCCGGCCTGTGTGAACGTGATGATCGAGCGCCTGCCGGCGCCGGTTTTTTCCCGCAACTGATTGCAGAGGAGAGAAGATGCCACGTCTCGAACCGCTTCCGATCGGCGCAGCCCCTGAACTGAAGGAAATCTTCGAGCAGCAGCTCGCATCCGGGACCTACGTCGCCAACAGCCAGCTGATCATGCAGCGGCGTCCCAAGCTGGTCCTCGCCTGGCGGGCGCTGCAGAAGGCGATGTTCGATCCGGATGGCGAGGTCAGCGTCGGCTTCAAGCGCCTGCTCGCCTACGTCGTCGCCAGGACCCATGGCTGCCATTACTGAATGGCCCACAACGCTGGGGGGTCTCTCCAGCAGGGCATCGCGGCCGACAAGCTCGACCAGGTCTGGGAATACCCGACGAGCCCCCTGTTCTCCGACGCCGAGCGGGTGGCCATCGAGTTCTCCATCGCCGCTGCTTCGCAGCCCAACGAGGTCACCGACGAACTGTTCGACCGCATGAAGCAGCACTGGAACGAGGGCCAGATCGTCGAGATCGTCGGGCTGGTCTCCTACTTCGGGTTCATGAACCGGTGGAACGACACGATGGCCACGCCGCTCGAGGAGGTTCCGGCTGAAACCGCCGCCAGGCACATCGCGAAGCATGGCTGGGCGCTGGGCAAGCATGGCCGGGGCGAGGCGGAAGGCTAGTCGTTCGCAGGCGCATCGCGTGCGTCCGCCAACAGGAGTGAGATCGATGGAACCGCGGCTGATCCTGCTTGCTGCCGTGTCGTGCTGCACGGCGTCGATGACCCATGCGGCCGATGCCTGGCCGAACCGGCCGATACGGATGATCGTCCCCAACGCCGCCGGTGGCGCCAATGACGTCGTGGCACGCCTGGTGGCGCAGTCGCTGGCGGCAAGGCTCGGCCAGCCGATCGTCATCGACAACCGCGGCGGCGCCGGCGGAGCGATCGGCGCCGAGATCGCCGCGGCCGCGACGCCGGATGGCTATACGCTACTGGCTGCCACCTTCGCCACGCATTCGGTCATCCCGCATGTGCAGAAGGGTACGCGCTATGACGCCCTGCGCGACTTCACGCCGGTTGCACTGTTCGTCGTGCAGTACAGCATGCTTGCGGCACACCCGTCCCTAGCGGCAGGCAACGTGCGTGAACTGGTCGCGCTCGTAAAGGCACGACTGGGCAAGGTCTTCTATGCCAGCGCCGGCCCCGGATCGACCAGTCATGTCGCAGGGCTGATGTTCGCAAGGCAGGCCGGCATCGAACTGACGGTGGTGCCATACAAGGGCGGCAGCCCCGCCATCGCTTCCCTGCTCGCCAATGAATCCCAGTTGAACTTCGGACCGTTGCCGGCGACTGCGGCGCACATCCGTGCAGGAAGGCTCAAGGGCATTGCCGTCAGCGGTCCGGCGCGCAGCCTGTCCGCGCCCGAAGTGCCGACGGTGGCGGAATCAGGGGTGCCGGGATTCAGCCAGAGTTCGTGGGTCGGGCTGGTCGCGCCCGCGCGCACGCCGATGCCGATCGTCGAAGGGCTGCACCGCGCCGTCAACGAAGCGCTCGAATCGGCCGATCTGGTCAGCCAGATCGTGCGCACCGGTGCCGAGCCGGCGCCGCGCTCGCGGGCTGCATTCACTGCGTTCCTGCGCGAAGAATACGAGCGCTACGGCAGGCTGGTCCGGGAACTGGGCATCACAGCCGACTGACCGGCTTGCGCGCCGGGCGGTCAGGCACGGCGCACCAGCCCGTCCAGCGAACGGTCCCAGGTCGCGCCCGGGAAGAGGTCGGCGAGCCGCCGCTCCGGCAACCCGAAGATGCGTGCAAGCGGCTGCGCGATGACTGCGCGGAAGTCGTGCAGCACCGGCAGGTCGCGGCCTTCGTTCAGGTTGCCCCGCGCGAGCCCTTCCCAGCGGCCGTGCGCCTGGCCACCAGCCACCTGCCGGCCGATCAGCCACAGCGCGTTGCCGCGTCCGTGGTCGGTGCCGCGTGCACCGTTCTCGGCGCTGGTGCGGCCGAATTCGCTCAACACCAGCACCAGGTCGCCCGGGCGGTCGAAGTCGGCGTGCAACTGCACCAGGCCGCGCGCGAGGTTGGCGAAGCGGCTGGCCAGCAGCCCGGTGGCCGCGCCCTGGTTGGCATGGGTATCCCAGCCGCCGGCGGAGAGGAAGCCGATGCGCAGGGCCGGATCGGCGCGCATCAGTGCCGCCAGCTGCCTCGCCTCGCGCACCAGGCCCGCCGGATTGCCGGCGCCATTGTCCGCGGCCATCATCTCGGCCGCCAGTTCCTTCGAGGTCATCAGCCGGCTCTCGACGCCCTCGCGGAAGGCGCGCGACAGCCGGTCGTCGCCCGAATAGAGCTCGAGCAGCGCATCGCGTGTCGCGTCGTTGCCGATGACCCCGGCGCGTCCCGCCGCCTCGCCGCGCGGGATCAGCCGTGCGCGCACCGGTCCGGAGAGGATGTGCGGGTTCGCCTCGCCGACGCCGATCAGCGGCACCGCCCGCGAACGGGTGTCGTCCATCGCGGCGAGCCGGTTCAGCCAGCCGGGCGCGCCGGTCGACTGATCGGGCAGGCCGGTCTCCCAGTGATGCTGGGCTTCGAAGTGCGACCGGCTGCGGTTCGGCGACCCGGCAGCCGGTATCACCGCCAGCGAGCCCTCGCGCCACAGCGGCAGCAGCGGCGCCAGCGCCGGATGCAGGGCGAAGCGTGCATCGAGTTCGATCGAGGTCGCTGCCGTGCCGTCGGGCGCGGCCACTGCGATGGTCGGGCGCAGCCTGGTGTAATCTGGGTCCGACCACGGCACCAGCGCCGACAGGCCGTCGTACGCACCGCGCAGGAACACGACCACCAGGCGGCCGCGGTCGAGCGCCGGCGCAGCCTGGGCGAAGCTGCGTGGCGCGGTGAGCGCACCGGCCACCAACGTGCCGGAGGCCAGCAGGGTGCCGAGCAATCGGCGGCGGGTGATCGGGTCGGGCTGCATCGATGGCTCCTTCTCGGTGGCCGCGGCTGCGCGGGCTGTCTGGGTGCCGTTCACTTGCGCATGAAGTCAGGGGCCGCCAGCGCCAGCGCGGCACGCGAGCCGGGCTCGACGCGACGTATGCGTTCGCGCGTGGGCTCGGCGTAGAAGGCGAGCAGGTGTTCCGGTTCGCCCAGCCCGCGCGCCAGTGCGGCGGCGAGGTCGGCGCGCCGGGTCAGCGACTCCGGCGTCAGCCAGGTCGCGGCATCGGTACGGTAGCCATCCGGAGTCTGCCATCCGTTCACCGGCTGGCCTGCGCTGGCGAGGAAGCCGAGGGTGAGCATCACCGGGGGCGGCGCTGCTGCACGGGTCGACACGCCGAGCGCAGAGCAGGCGAAGTCGTAGGGCGTCTTGAACAGTTCGTTCGCCGGGTCCCAGAACTCGGGGGACGCGACGAGCATGCGCATCACCCGGCGCAGGTCGCCGTTGCTGGCCAGGAACTCCGCGGCCAGGCGGTCGACCAGCGCGCGCGGCGGCTCGTCGGCGACGAAGAACTGCGCCAGGCGCAGCGAGAGGCGGCGCGCGGTGGCCGGACGGGCGGCAAGCATCGCGAGCGCCTCGATGCCTTCGCGTTCGCCGCCCGCCGCACCCGGGCCACCGAAGCGCCGGCCGAGCACCGTCTTCTCGCCGGTGTCGTGCAGGCGCTCGACGAAGCGGAAGCCCGACGGGCCGTCCGGGTCCACCGTCCATCCGGTGAGCACCCGGGCGAGTTCGCGCACATCCTGCTGGGTGTAGCCGCCATCGATGCCGAGCGTATGCAGTTCCATCAGCTCGCGCGCATAGTTCTCGTTGATCCCGCGCACCCGGCCCTGCGGCCCGGGCGTGCCGTCGGCCACGTTCTGGTTCTGGTCGAGGTAGAACAGCATCGCCGGATGGCGAGCGCTCGCCAGCAGGAGATCCTCGAAGCGGCCGAGCACGTTGGGGCGGATCGCATGCAGCGAATAGTGTCCGACGAACGGGCGCACGGTCAGTCGTCCGGCGAACACGTTCATGTGGTTGAACCAGAACTCGGTCATGCGCGAGAGCAGCGGGTTCTCCACCGTCGGGTCGGAGCAGCTGATCAGCCGCCACGTGGCTGCCTGCCGCGCGCTGGCCACCGAGGAGGGCTGCACGGCTGCAGGCGCGGCGGCACCCTGCTGCTGCATCCGTTCCGGCGCGGGCGTCTGCTGGATCTGCATCTGCGGCATTTGGTGCATCTGCTGCTGGGGTGCAGCCGCTGCAGTGGCGGCCGCTGCGGCGGCGGCGGTCCGCACGGCCTTGAACCGCTCCTCGCGTTCGCGCCGGGCCTCGGCGAACACCGTGGATAGCGCGGTCGTGACGGCAGGCAGATGGTCGGGCACGCGTGCCGGCTGCCGGCTGGCTTCGAACGCGCGGTCGATCTCGTCCAGCGCCCAGCCGCGCGCGCCACCCGCATGTGCCCGGATCGCTGCCGCGCGCTCCTCCGACGGCCAGTAGCCCAGGCGAGATGCCGCGCGCCAGACGGCTTGCGATTCGGTCAGCGCCGGGGGCTGCGGTGCTGCAGCGGCGGATGCCGGCCGGGACGAAACGGTGACCGCAGCCAGCAGGGCGAGGGCAGCGAACGGGGCCGTCATCGCGGCGATATCCAGCCTGCGCATCCTGCGCCCGTGCCGGGCAGGTCGATTCGGCTGGATCTGGACGGGCGGCATGGACAACGCTCCGGCAGGCAGTTTCGGGTGGGGTGGGAAGAGAAGGGCAGTAGAGGGGCATATGGCGCCCGGGTCGCTGGCGCCGGGGAGCCCGGCCAGCCGACGCCGAGGGTAGAGTTTACGCACGGAACTGCCGATTTCCAGTCTGTCCGGGAGGACCTTTTGGTGAGCAGTTGTTTCAGGTGTCGGCGGGAGGTCTGTCCGCTACAATGAAATTCCGGCGTGCCTGCCGACTTTTCCCAACCGCCCGCTGGAGACCTGCGATGGATACCGCCTCGACGCCTGCGACCGAAGTCCTGCAGTCCTATCCCGGGTTCAGCATGCGGCCGCTGTCGCCGGCCCTCGGCGCGGAGGTGCGCGGGCTCGACCTGTCGAAGCCGATGCCGCGCGAGGCGCTGCGCGCGGTGCGCCAGCTGCTGTACGAGAACTGCGTGCTGCTGGTGCCCGGCCAGTCGCTCGACGAGGAGCAGCAGGTGCGCTTCGGCGAGTGCTTCGGCACGCTGGCCGCGACGCTCGGCAAGTACGCGTCGCTGCAGAAGAGCCATCCGGCGGTGATGTACGTCACCAACGAGAAGGAAGACGGCAAGTACGTCGGCGCGCTGCCCGACGGCGAGATGTACTTCCACTCGGACCGCTGCTACGTCGAGCATCCCTGCCTGTGCACGATGCTCTACGGCATCGACATCCCGTCGAAGGGCGGCGACACCTGCTTCGCCAACCAGTACAAGGCCTACGAGACGCTGCCCGAGGACGTGAAGCGGCGCATCGAAGGCCTGCAGGCGGTGCATGCCTACGAGCCGGGCTACTACTCGCAGAACGCGGTGACGCTGACGCGCATCGAGCCGTCGTCCAGTGCGCTGACCGCGGCGCATCCGATGGTGATCACGCATCCGGCCACCGGCCGCAAGGCGCTCTACGTGAACCGCCTGATGACCGCCTACATCGTCGGCATGCCGCGCGAGGAGAGCGCCGAGCTGCTCGAATGGCTGTTCGACCACCAGGAGCAGCCGCAGTTCGTCTACGCGCACAAGTGGACGCCGGGCGACGTGGTGATCTGGGACAACCGCTGCGTGAACCATGCCCGCACCGACTTCGACGCGGGCGAGGCGCGCAAGCTGCGGCGGGTCGTGGTCGAGACCGAGGACAGGCTGTAGGCGCTGGGAAACGCCGGGGGCGCGCGAGGGCCAGACCTCAGCGGTCGTGGTCCGGGTCGCTCTTCCAGAGGTCCGACAGGTATTCATGCTCGCGCGTGTCGACCCATGACACGCGCGACTCCACTGGGCGATCGGCATAGGTGTAGGCGATGCGCCGGATGCGCAGCACCGGCTGGCCGGCGCGCAGGCCGAGCAGCTTCGCGATCGGCGCCGGGCAGGCGACCGCGGACAGGCGCTCGCTGCTGCGCACGACGTTGATGCCGTAATCGGCCTGGTACAGCCCGTAGATGGTGCCGGGCCGGCCCTCGAACCGCTGCCGGTCGAGGTCCGGGAACAGCGGCGCGGAGATCGAGATCTCGTCGACGATCACCGCGCGGCCGCCGAGCAGCAGCAGGTTGTCGATGCGCAGGATCGGCGCGTCGCGCTCGATGCCCAGTTCGCGCGCGACGGCAGCGCTGGCCGATCCGCGGCGGAACGCGCGCAGCATCGGCCGCGGCATCTCGCGCGGTCCGGCCGGCGCGCGGCCCGCGCCGTCGCTGCGCGGCACGACATGGAAGAAGTGGAACAGCAGCCGGTCGGCGGTGTGCGCGGCGACGAAGGTGCCGCGCCCCTGCTGGCGCACCAGGATCTTGCCCGCGACCAGTTCGTCGATCGCCTTGCGCACGGTGCCGATGGACACGCCGTACTGCAGGGCCAGCTTCGACTCGGAGGGCAGCGCCTCGCCGGGCTTCCAGCTGCCCTCGGACAGGGCGCGCGTCAGGCGGCGCTGCAGTTCGCGGTACAGCGGCACGGCGGAGGCACCGTCGGCATGCAGCGGCGAGGCGCCGGCCGACGAGGCAGCGGCCGACGAGGCGCCGACCGGCAGGGCGCCGGCTGTCGGGGCGGAGGGGCGTCCGGACCCGGTGGCGGTTGTCCGGCGGGAGGCTGCGCGGGGCGGGCTGTCGATCGGCATGGCGTTCCGCAGTCTAGCCGAAGGGCGGCTCGATGGGAACGGATTCATATAGATGAGTTATTTGACTCCCCCGGGACGGCTCACTATGATTGGCGTCCTTTCGTCCCTCACGCGCCGCCTGCCTGCAGGCCTCGCCGCCGGGGCGACCCTGAAATCCCCCAGGAGGAAAGATGATTCACTTCGTGGTGCACGAAGACGGTGACGGCGTCGGTGTCGTGGTCGTCGAAGGCGTCAAGTCCGGGACCGAGCTGACCGGCTGGATCATGGAGCAGGACACCGAGATCAAGGTGGTCGCCAAGAGCGACATCCCGATCGGCCACAAGGTCTCGCTGACCGACTACAAGCCGGGCGACACCGTGATCAAGTACGGCGTGGATATCGGCAAGGTGGTCGCGCCGATCGCGCGTGGCGAGCATGCCCACGTGCACAACATCAAGACGAAGCGCTGGTAGCCGACGGCTGGCAGCCGACCCCACCCGATTTAGAGGAATTCCGCCATGGATCTGAGCAAGGCCACCTTCTGGGGCTTCAAGCGTGAGAACGGCCGTATCGGCGTTCGCAACCACGTGATCATCCTTCCGGTCGACGACCTGTCGAACGCTGCGGCCGAAGCGGTCGCCAACAACATCAAGGGCGCGATGGCGCTGCCGCATCCGTATGGTCGCCTGCAGTTCGGCGCCGACCTCGACCTGCACTTCCGCACGCTGATCGGCACCGGGTCGAACCCGAACGTCGCCGCCGTGGTGGTGATCGGCATCGAGGACGGTTGGACCAAGCGCATCGTCGACGGCATCGCCGCCACCGGCAAGCCGGTGACCGGCTTCGGCATAGAAGGCCACGGCGACCACGAGACCATCCATCGTGCGTCGAAGGTCGCGCGCGAGTACGTGCAGTGGGCTTCGGAGAAGCGGCGCGAAGAGCGGCCGCTGAAGGACCTCTGGGTGTCGACCAAGTGCGGCGAGTCCGACACCACCTCGGGCTGCGGCGCCAACCCGACCGTCGGCAACGCGTTCGACAAGCTGTACCCGCACGGCACCACGCTGGTGTTCGGCGAGACCTCCGAGATCACCGGCGGCGAGATGCTGGTGGCCGAGCGCTGCCGTACGCCGGAAGTGCGCGAGAAGTTCATGTTCATGTTCAACCGCTACCAGGACATGATCAACCGCTGGAAGGTCGACGACCTGTCCGAGTCGCAGCCGACCAAGGGCAACATCGCCGGTGGCCTGACCACCATCGAGGAAAAGGCCCTGGGCAACATCCAGAAGATCGGCCGCAAGTGCCTGGTCGACGGCGTGATCGACAAGGCGGAAGCGCCGACGTATCCGGGCCTGTGGTTCATGGATTCGTCGTCCGCCGCGGCCGAGATGGTCACCCTGTGCGCGGCCTCGGGCTACACGGTGCATTTCTTCCCCACCGGGCAGGGCAACGTGATCGGCAACCCGATCCTGCCGGTGATCAAGATCTGCGCGAACCCGAAGACGGTGCGCACGATGGGCGAGCACGTGGATGTCGACGTGTCGGGCCTCCTGCGCAAGGAGATGAACCCCGACCAGGCCGGCGATGCGCTGCTCGAGTGCATGTTCCGTACCGCCAACGGCCGCCTGACCGCAGCCGAGGCACTGGGTCATCGCGAGTTCGTGCTGACCCGGCTGTTCGAGAGCGCCTGATTTGGGCGTGGCAGTGCCGCCCGCAGGCAGCCCCGCGGGCGGCGTGACCGGCAGCGACGGGGGCCGCGACCCTGCCGCCGCGCGCACCGTCCCCGGCAATCCGTTCGCCGGCGCCGATGCGCGGCCGCATGTCGAGGGCGCGTTCGCGCGCGAGGAAGTGGCGCTCGCCAACCGCAACCCGGGCATGCCGCTCGAAGGGCTGCGCTACGACGTCACGCCGCAGGGGATGCACTACCTGCTGTCGCATTTCGACATCCCCGAGGTCGATGCACAGGCCTGGCGCCTGTCGATCGGCGGGCATGTACGGGCCGAGCTGTCGTTCTCGCTGGCCGAACTGAAGCAGCTGCCGACGCGAACCTTGCGGGTCACGCTGGAATGCGCGGGCAACGGCCGCGCGGGGATGAGCCCGCGCTATCCGAGCATGCCGTGGATCGGCGAGGCGGTCGGCACCGCCGAGTGGACCGGCACCCCGCTGCGCGGCCTGCTCGAGAAGGCAGGGCTGGCCGGCTGGGCCAGCGAGGTGGCGTTCCTCGGGCTCGACCGTGGCTTCGACCGCGGCGTCGAGCATCATTACGGACGCAGCCTCAGGCTCGACCTGGCGTTGTCCGACGACGTGCTGGTCGTGCATGCGATGAACGGCCAGCCGCTGCTGCCGCAGCACGGCCATCCGTGCCGGCTGATCGTGCCGGGCTGGTACGGCATGGCCAGCGTAAAGTGGCTGTCGCGCATCGAGGTGCTCGACCGCCCGTTCGACGGCTTCCAGCAGGCCGTCGGCTATCATTACCGCAAGTCGGCCGACGATCCGGGCGTGCCGGTGACCACGTTGCGCGTGCGCTCGCTGATGGTGCCGCCGGGCATCCCCGACTGGTACACGCGGCGCCGGCTGGTCGACGCCGGACGCATCGAGCTGCGCGGCCGGGCCTGGGCCGGGTCGGGCGTGCCGGTCGAGCGGGTCGAGGTGGCGGTCGACGGGCAGTGGCGCGATGCGCTGCTGGCGCCGGCGGGCATTCACCGGTATGCCTGGCGCGCATGGACCTGCCCATGGGACGCGATCCGCGGCGAGCACCTGCTGCAGTGCCGTGCCCACGCGGCGGACGGTTCGGTGCAGCCGATGCAGCCCGACTGGAACACCGCGGGCATGGGCAACAATGCCGTGCAGGCGGTGCAGGTCACGGTACGCTAGGCACCTGCCGATACGACCGGCACATCCAACGATCAGGAAGCTACACGATGGACCAGGCGATTCCTCCAGCGAACAGCGGCAGCACGATCAGGGTCTCGGTGTGGCGCAGCGCCGGTCCCGGTGGCGTCGCGTCCGGCGAAGGCCGTTTCGAGGCCTTCGACGTGCCGCGCCAGCCGAGCCAGACGGTACTCGACGTGGTGACCCACATCCAGCGCCACCTCGACCCGACGCTGACCTACCGCTTCGCCTGCCGGGTCGGTGTCTGCGGCTCGTGCGCGATGGTGGTCAACGGCGAGGCGCGCTGGACCTGCCGCACCCATGTCGACAAGGTGTCGCAGGACGGCACGCTCGAGATCTCGCCGCTGCGCAACCTGCCGGTGATCCGCGACCTCGCCACCGACATGAGCGAGTTCTTCGACAAGTGGGCACGTGCCCGCGGGCAGTTCACCGGTACCCGCACCCGGAAGGAAGACTTCGCGGTGGTGTCGCCGTCGTCTGCCGAACGCCGGCAGGTCGACCTGGGCATCGAGTGCATCGGCTGCGGCGTGTGCTACTCGTCCTGCGACGTGGTCGAATGGAAGCCCGACTACCTGGGGCCGGCCGCGATGAACCGTGCCTGGACGCTGGTCAACGACACCCGCGACCAGGCGCAGCGCGAGCGGCTGGCCGCGGTGGCCGGCGATGCCGGCTGCCACGCCTGCCACACCCACATGACCTGCACCGAGCGCTGCCCGAAGCACCTGCCGCTGACGTCGGCCATCGCAGGCCTCAAGCGGGTGACCACGCGGGCGCTACTGAAGGGGGAACTGTGAGCGCCCGCACCCAGGCCTGGTTGTGGTTCGCGCAGCGGGCGTCGGCCGCGCTGCTCGGCTTCTTCGTGCTGGTGCACCTGGCGACGATGATCTATGCCGTGCGCAGCGGGCTGTCCGCCGGCGAGATCCTGTCGCGCACCCGCGGCAACACGCCATGGATGCTGTTCTACGCGCTGTTCGTCGTGGCGGTCGCGGTGCACGTTCCGATCGGCCTGCGCAACATCCTGGCCGAGACCTTCGCCTGGCGCGGACGCGGCCTCGAGCTCGTGGTGCTGGCGATCGGCGTGTTCTTCCTGCTGTTCGGGCTGCGTGCGGTGTGGGCGGTGTATGCGCCCGGGGCAGGTGCGTCGTGAGCCGCGCCTGGCGCAACCGCAACCATCCCGCCTGGTGGGCGTTCATCGTCCACCGGGTGTCCGGGCTGATGCTCGCCGCGTTCATCCCGCTGCACTTCTGGGCACTGGGGCAGGCGCTGGCGGGCGAGGCCGCGCTCGAAGGGTTCATCGCGTGGACGGCGAACCCGGCGGTCAAGGTGGCCGAGTTCGGCCTCGTGGTCGCGCTGGCGGCGCACCTGGCCGGCGGCATGCGGCTACTGATGCTCGAGTTCCTGCCGTGGCGCGACTGGCAGAAATCGCTGTTCGCGGTATCGGTCGCGGCAAGTGTCGGTACAGGGCTGCTGTTCGCGCTCAACATCGGCTGATGAGCGCACCCGGGCGGCAAGGGCCCGGGACTGGCGGATTCCCCCGGCAGACGGCATGATGCAGCCGCGTGTGAGACCCCGAAACGGCAAGTGCACCAGGAGGACGACATGAAACGGTGGACGATGAAGATCATCGCGGTGGCGACAGCGACCATGGCTCTGGGTAGTGCAACCGCGGCGCTGGCGCAGGCGCCGACCTTCCCGGCGAAGCCGGTACGCATGATCGTGCCGTTCGTGGCCGGTGGCGCGACCGACGTCGTCGCGCGCCTGCTGGCGCAGGGGCTCAACGAGCGCTGGGGCCAGAGCGTGCTGGTCGAGAACCGCTCCGGCGCCGGCGGCACCATCGGCAGCGAGATCGTCGCCCGTTCCAACCCGGATGGCTACACGCAGCTGTTCGCGTCCGGCAGCGTGCTGTCCGCCAACCAGCACATGTACCGGAAGATGAGCCACGACCCCGGCCGCGACCTGGTCGGCGTGTCGCTGGTGGCCAGCGGCCCGATGGTGATCGCGGTCGGGCCGAACTCGAAGTTCAACACGCTGATGGACCTGGTGAACGCGGTGCGCGCCGCGCCCGGCAAGCTGAGCTACGGGTCGGCCGGCATCGGCAGCCAGGTACACCTCGCGGCCGAGAGCTTCGAGTTCTTCGCGAAGATGGACTCCGTCCACGTGCCCTACAAGGGCGAAGTGGTCGCGATCACCGACCTGATCGGCGGCCAGATCGACTGGGCGGCACCGAACCTCGGCGCCTCGATCAACTTCCTGCGCGACCGCAAGCTGCGCGCGCTGGCGGTGACCGGTCCGAAGCGCTCGCCGTCGCTGCCCGACGTGCCGACGGTGTCGGAGGCCGGCATCGCCGGCTTCGAGAACCTCGGCTGGTTCGGCGTCGCGGTGGTCACCGGCACGCCTGCGGCGCTGATCAACCGGATGGCCGACGACATCGCCAAGGTCACGGCAGGCACCACTTTCCGCGACCGCGTCACCGGCCTGGGGATGGAGGCCGTCGGCAACTCGCCCGAGGAATTCAACAAGTACATCCGTTCCGAGATCGCCCGCTGGGGCCGGATCATCCGCGAGCGGAAGATCACCGCGAACTGACGAGCCCGCATGCAGATCGACCTCAAGCAGGTGGAAGACGCCGCCAAGGAGTTGTACATCCGGGCGCTGAAGGTGCTTCCGCCGGACATCAAGGAAGGTTTCGCCGGGCTGGTGAAGCGCGAGACCAACGCCACCGGCCAGTCGGTGCTGGCGACCATGATCCGCAACATCACGGTGGCCGAATCGACCGACAACCTGCTCTGCCAGGACACCGGCCTGCCGATCTACAACGTGGAGATCGGGCGCAACGTTCAGCTCGACGGCTTCGCGCTGAAGCAGGCGATCCGCAAGGGCTGCGAGCGCGCGACCACCGAGTACCCGCTGCGTTCGTCGGTCGTGCATCCGGTGACCCGGAAGAACGAGCAGACGTCGTGTGGGCCGCTGGTGCCGGTGATCAACATCGACTTCGTCGATGCGCAGGACCGGCTGTCGATCGAGATGATCCCCAAGGGCAGCGGGTCGGAGAACAACACCTTCCTGCACATGGCGATCCCGGCCGATGGCATCGACGCGATCAAGACCTTCGTCATCGACTGCGTGCTCAATGCCGGCGGCAAGACCTGCCCGCCGACCATCGTCGGCGTCGGCGTGGGCGGCACCGGCGACCTGTGCGTGCACCTGTCCAAGGTGGCGGCCACGCGCGCGCTCGGCACCCGCTGCAGCGATGCCGAGGGTGCGACGCTCGAGCAGCAGCTCACCGAGGCGGTGAACCGGCTCGGCGTGGGCCCGCAGGGGCTGGGTGGCGACGCGACCTCGTTCGCGGTGCATATCGAACTCGCGGCCACGCACATCACGATGAACCCGGTGGCGGTCAACATGCAGTGCCACTCGGCACGCCGCGCGCGCGCGACCTGGACGCCGGCCGGGCTCGCGTACGGGTTCTGACGTGCTCTCGCGCCGGCGTGCGTTCCTTCCTGTGGTCGCCGTCTCGGCCGCAGCCGCGGCGCTCGGGGTGCCCGTGGCGGCCCGGGCGGTCGGCGTCGCCGAGGTCGCCGGCGTGCGCTTCGAGCGAGTCCTGCGCATGCCCGAACTCCCCGGCGAACTGCAGTTGAACGGGTTCGCACTGCATCGGCTGTACGGATTCCAGATTTACGCGATCGGGCTGTACCTGCCCGAGCCGGGGCGCTCCGCCGAGTCGGCGCTCGAGATGCCCGGTGCCAAGCGCATCGAGATGAACGTGCTGCGCGAGATCACCGCCGCACAACTCTCCTCGGCGCTCGCAGAGGGAATCAGCGAGAACCACTCGCCGGCCGAGGTCGAGCGTTTTCGGCCGCGAATGTCCATGCTCGACCGGGTGATGAAGGAGATCGGGAAGGTCGGGCGGGGCAGCCGCATCGCGATCGACTGGTTGCCTGCCGGCATGACCCGGGTGGTGGTGGACGGACGGCCGCGGGGCGAGCCGATCGTCGGCGAGGACTTCTACCGCGCGCTGATGCGCATCTGGCTGGGCGAGCGACCGGTCAGCGACAACCTCAAGCGCGGCATGCTGGGTCGCGATTGGTGACCAGGGCCGGACGGCAAGGAGCGGGGACGATGGCGCACTACGATTTCCACATGCCGGTCAGCGAAGCGCAGGTACGCGCGCTGAAGGTCAACGACACGGTCACCCTGCACGACACGCTGTACGGCATCCGCGATGCGACGCAGATCCACATGTTCGACCGCGGCCGAACCACGAAATTCGACCTGCGCGGGCATGCGGTGGTGCATACCGCGCCGAACGTGCGCTGGGTCGGCGAGACCGCCGCCGCGCCGGTCGGCTACGAGCCGGTCTGCGTCGGCACCACCACCTCGGACCGGATGGAGCGCTTCACCCGTCCGCTGATGGAGCAGTACGGCGTGCGCATCGTGATCGGCAAGGGCGGGCTTCGGCAGGGCTCGTTGGATGCCTTCCGCGACCTGGGTGGGGTATACCTTGCCGTCATAGGCGGCGCGGCGGCACTCGAGACCACCTGGATCGAGCAGATCGAGGATGTCGACCTGCACGACCTCAACCCCGAGTCGCTGTGGAAGTTCCGCATCAAGGGCTTCGGGCCGCTGCTGGTCAGCATGGACAGCCATGGCGCGAGCCTCTACACCGAAGTGAACGCGCAGGCGCGCGACCGGCGCGCGGCCGTGCTGGCCTCGCTGGGCGTGAAGAGCTGAACCGACAGGTTGGACCAGACATGCGACGCATCAAGACCGACATCCTCATCCTCGGCTCCGGCGGTGCCGGGCTGTTCGCGGCGCTGCATGCGAACCAGAAGAACCCGAAGGCCGAGATCACCGTCGCGGTGAAGGGACTGCTCGGCAAGAGCGGCTGCACGCGCATGGTCCAGGGCGGCTACAACGTCGCGCTGGCGAAGGAAGATTCCGTCGAGCGGCACTTCATGGACACGATCGAGGGCGGCAAGTGGCTGCCCGACCAGGACCTCGCCTGGCAGCTGGTCGAGGTGGCGATCGAGCGCATCCATGAACTCGAGAACGAGCTCGGCTGCTTCTTCGACCGCAATCCAGACGGCACGGTGCACCAGAAGGCGTTCGCCGGCCAGACCTTCGACCGCACGGTGCACAAGGGCGACCTCACCGGCATCGAGATCATCAACCGGCTGGCCGAGCAGACCTGGGCGCGCGGCATCAAGCGGCTGGAAGAGCACCGGGCGATCGAGATCATCCGCAATCGCCGCGGCGATGCGATTGCCGGCGTGCTGATGATCGACATCCGCAGCGGCGAGCTGGTGTTCGTGCAGGCGCAGGCGGTGCTGCTCGCCACCGGCGGCGGGCCGACGATGTACAAGTACCACACGCCCTCCGGCGACAAGAGCTGCGACGGCATGGCGATGGCGCTGCGCGCGGGGTTGACCCTGCGCGACATGGAGATGGTGCAGTTCCATCCGACCGGCCTGGTGGCCGGCGCCGGCACGCGCATCACCGGCACCATCATCGAGGAAGGGCTGCGCGGCGTCGGCGGCTACCTGCTGAACGGGCGGGGCGAGCGTTTCATGGGCGAGTACGACCCGCGCAACGAGCGTGCGACGCGCGACATCGTCAGCCGCGGCATGTACGACCAGATGCTCAAGGGCAACGTCGGGCCGAACGGCGGCGTGTACATCACGATGCGCCACCTCGACCCGGTGATGGTGCGCAAGGAGTTCCCAGGCATGGTCGAGCGCTGCGCCGACTGCGGCTTCGACCTGGTGTCGGGGCTGGTCGAGGTTGTGCCGACCGCGCACTACATGATGGGCGGCGTGGTGTTCCGCACCGACTGCTCGACCGACCTGTCCGGGCTGTTCGCGGCCGGCGAGGACACCGGTGGCGTGCATGGCGCGAACCGGCTGGGCGGCAATGGCGTGGCCAATTCCACGGTGTACGGCGGCATTGCCGGCGACACGATGGGCGCGTGGGTGGCGAGCAACGGCGTGTTCCACGAGCCGGACGATGCGGCGATCGAGGAAGGTACGGCGCGCGTGATGCGGCCGTTCGCCGCCGGCGTGAAGGGCCCGGCGACCGGCCTGTCCGACATCCGCACCCGGTTGCACGACCTGATGTGGGACGACGTCGGCATCTTCCGCGACGCGGCCAGCCTGTCGCGCGCGAGCGGCGGCCTGGAGGAACTCGACGCACGCCTGGACGCGACCGGCGTGGCCGACGGCCAGCGCGGGTTCAACCTGACCTGGCACGACTGGATCAACCTGAAGAACCTGGTGCAGGTGAGCCAGGCGATCCGGGGTGCCGCCGAGCAGCGCGAGGATTCGCGTGGCGCGCATTACCGGAACGACTTCCCGGACGTGCGCGACCTCGAGAACTCGCGCTACACGACAGTACGCATTGACGGCGGCCGCTTCGACTACGGGACGCGGCCGGTGGTGTTCAGCCGTGTGAAGCCCGGGCAGTCGCTGATCGGCTGATCCCGCTGAGCGACTGAACGCCTCAGCGACTGAGCGGCCATCCAGGGGGCCAGACATGGCGGTACCAGTCCCGGAAGACGTCCTGCACCGATTCGCTGTTGCCTTGCTTGCATCGGCGCAGATGCCCGCTGGCGACGCGGACTGCGTGGCCGACCTGCTCGTGTGGGCCGACCTGCGTGGCGTGCATTCGCATGGCGTATCGCGCCTGTCGCAGTACGCCGGCTGGCTGGCCAGCGGCGAGATGAACGCGTCGCCCACGATCCGAACTGTCGTCGATCTTCCTGCGCTGCAGGTGATCGAAGGCGACCGCTGTGCCGGTGCGCTCGGCATGCGGCATGCGGTCGATGCGGTGATCGAACGCGCACGCAGCGCCGGGTCATCGGTCGCGCTGCTTCGCGCAACCACGCACACGGGCGCAGTCGGCTTCCATACCGAGCGCATTGCGCGTGCAGGGATGCTGGGCGTGGCCGCCGCCGCCTCGGTGCCGCTGATGGCCTACCATGGTGCCGGCCGGGCAGCGCTGGGCACGGCACCGCTGTCGATCGCCGCGCCGCGCGGCGACGGCCATCCATCGATCGTGTTCGACATGGCCTCTGCAGTGGTGGCGATGGGCAAGCTGCGGCAAGCGAAGGCGAAGGGCGAGCCGATACCGGCCGACTGGGCACTCGACGCACAGGGCCGGCCGACGATCGATCCTGCGCTGGCCAGGGTGCCGCTACCGGTCGGCGGCGCAAAGGGGTCAGGTCTCGCGCTCATGTTCGAGGTGATCGCCAGCCTGCTCACCGCCAACCCGATCCTCGCGCCGGCGCTGGCCACCCCCTGCGGAACGAAGTATCCCCATGTGCAGAACGCCTTCGTGATGGCGCTCGACATCGATCGGATCGTCGATCCCGCCGTCTACCGACGCGATATCGAAGCGCTGGCCGCCACCATCCGCGCACTGCCGCCGAACGGCGCGTCGCCCGTGCTGCTGCCCGGCGAGCGCGGCGAGACGAAGCGCGCCGAACAGGCGCAAGCCGGCATCGCCCTGCCCGCCAGCGTCCGCCGCGACCTCACCACCCTCGCAGCCACCCTCCGCGTCCCTCTGCCCTGGGCGTAGTCCGGGTCACTAATTCGGGTCAGAGACGATTTGGCATAAATCGTCTCTGACCCGAATTAGTGATTTGGCATAAATCGTCTCTGACCCGAATTAGTGGGCGGTTTCCCAGTTGGGGCCGGTACCGACTTCGACTAGCAGGGGGACGGCGAGGGTGGCAACGCCGTTCATCAGGCGGGGCAGGGCTTCGGCGATCGCGGTGCGTTCGGTGTCGGGGACCTCGAGCACCAGTTCGTCGTGCACCTGCATGATGATGCGGGTGGCCATGCCTTCGGTGCGCAGGTGGCGGTCGACGGCGATCATCGCCAGCTTGATCAGGTCGGCGGCGGTGCCCTGCATCGGCGCGTTGATCGCGGCGCGTTCGGCGCCCTGGCGGCGGCCCTGGTTGCTGCTGCGGATGTCGGGCAGGTAGAGCCGGCGGCCGAATACGGTCTCGACGAAGCCGGCGTCGTGCGCGGCGGCGCGGGTGCGTCGCATGTACTCGGCCACGCCGGGATAGCGCATGAAGTAGCGGTCGATGTACTGCTGCGCGGCAGAACGTTCGATGCCCAGCTGCGACGCCAGCCCGAACGCCGACATGCCGTAGATCAGCCCGAAGTTGATCACCTTCGCATAGCGGCGCTGCTCGCTGCTGACGTCGGCAGGCACGGTCGTGAAGATCTCGGCGGCCGTCGCGCGATGGATGTCCTCGCCGGCAGCGAACGCCTTGAGCAGCCCCTCGTCGCCGGACAGGTGCGCCATGATGCGCAGTTCGATCTGCGAGTAGTCGGCCGACACGATCACGCTGTCCGGCGGCGCGATGAACGCCTCGCGGATGCGCCGGCCCTCGGCGGTGCGCACCGGGATGTTCTGCAGGTTGGGTTCGTTCGACGACAGCCGCCCGGTGACCGCCACCGCCTGCGAATAGTTGGTATGTACGCGCCCGGTGCGCGCATTGACCATCTTCGGCAGCTTGTCGGTGTAGGTCGACTTCAGCTTGGACATCGACCGGTGCTCGAGCAGCAGCTTGGGCAGCGGATAGTCGAGCGCGAGCTCGTTCAGCACGTCC
>JAJTHE010000115.1 GCA_021298815.1 Betaproteobacteria bacterium
AGCGGCCGGCGCACCCTGTGCGTGATGTTCGGTGACATCCGCGACTTCACGCGGCTGACCGAACGCAGCGAACCCGAAGAGGTCGTCGATCTGCTCAACCGCTACTTCAGCCAGGTGACTGCAGCCGTGCACCGGCACCAGGGCACGATCGACAACTTCCGCGGCGATGGCATCATGTGCATGTTCGGCGCGCCCCAGCCTTCGGCCGACCCCGCGCAGGAAGGCTTCAGCGCTGCGCGCGACATCCTGACCGGGATCGATCAGCTCAATGCCGAGCTGGTCGCGCAATCGCGGCCAGCCATTGCAATAGGGCTGGGGCTCGCGCTGGGCGAAGCCGTGGTCGGACGGGTCGGGTCGGCCGAGCGCAACGAGTACACCGCGATCGGCGACTGCGCCAATGTGGCAGCCCGGCTGGAGGCACTGACCCGCGAGCTCGGCTATCCGGTTCTGGTGAATAATCACGTTGCGTCGGCGCTGCAGCCTGGGATAGCGTTCGACGATCTGGGGTATCACGCGCTCAAGGGCCATGCTCCGGTTCAGGTTTTCGGATGGCCCGCACGCGCAACCGGGGTTCCCCCCGGAGCCGGTATGGCCAATGCAGAGGTGTCCCGATGAGCAGATCGTTCGCTGGATCAGTATCCCGAGCAGTTGCCGGTTCTATCGCGATGGCGCTGGTGGCGATGCTGGGCAGCTCCTTCGCGTGGAGCGCGACCGTGGCACTGGTGATCGACACGCAGGGCACGAGCAGCCAGCGCTCGAAGGCGCGCATCGAGCTGCTGAGCGAACTGGTCCCGGGCAGCGAACTGCAACTCGATGCGGCCGCGCGGGTTGTGCTGGTACACACCGTCACCGGCGTGGAGTACACGCTGCATGGTCCGGGCGATTTTCGCTGGACCAACGAGGGCGCGCAGTCGCTGCGTGGAGGCGGACGCATCACCACCCGTGAACCGCTCGGTGGCACGCTGCGCGGGGTGTCGCTGCGCACCGGACGACTTGCGCAGGCAAGCATAGCGATGCGCGGCGAGGGCCGGCCCGAGGCACTTCGACTGACTTCGCCAGTGGCCACCTGGCTGCTCGAGATGCCACGCGTGTTCAGCTGGCAACCCGGGCCAGGCGCTCTGAGCTATCGGTTCGAACTCACCGATTCGCGCGGCACCCCGATTCATGTGGTCGAGTCGTTGACCGAAACCCGGGTCACCCTTCCGCCAGCACTCGGCCTCGAGCCCGGCCGCACCTATGCCTGGCAGGTAACGGCACACCTGCCGACCGGGGCGAGGCTGGAAGGCTGGACCGAGTTCGGGGTGGCCGGCGATTCCATGCGCGCGAGCGCCAGTCGGGCGCAGCCGCCGGCCGATGCCGGTTTTTCCGACCGGCTGCTCTACGCCGCCCTGCTCGATACCTGGGGCTTGCGTGAACAGGCCGATGGCGAGTGGCGGCGGCTGGCGTCCGACCGGCCGGACGAGCAGCGGATACGCGCGCGCGCAGCAGCACCGTGACTGCTCGTTTCAGAACGAACTGACATAGGTCAGGCGCATGTGCCAGCCATTGTCGGCCAGCGTCGAGGTCGGCGTCCGCACCGGGTGCAGCGCCTCCCCGTAGTAGATCTGCAACTGCACGCCGGCGTAGGGTTCCCAGCGCGCGCCGACCCCGACGCTGGACAGATAACCGGGCGCTGGCGCGGGATCGTTGCGCAGCCGGCCCCTGCCGGCATCGGCGAACACGGCCAGCTGCAGTGCGCCTTCCGTACTGCCCTGGGCGCGTTGCCCCGGAAGCCGCACATGGCCGACCAGATGCCGGTACTCGATCGAGGAGAACCAGCCGCTGTCGCGAATCTGCACGTCCTTGCGATACCCGCGCACACTGTCCATGCCGCCGAACGCGTAGCGCTCCGGGCCGAGCAGACTGTCGTTGGCCTGCTGATTCTCGGCCCTTGCCACCAGGGTGCCGCGGGTACCCAAACGCTCGATCCACTGCCCCTGCACGAGCGCCGAGGTGAACCTCGAGTCGGCGATGCCCGGAGCGCTGGCGACCGATGCACCCATCGCATCCAGCCCGTAGGACACCAGACCGCGCAAGGCAACGACACGCTCGGTCGATCGTCCCACCCAGTCCAGCCCGAGGCGCAGCGCGCTCACGGTGGTCACCCCATCGGGGGCACCGGGTACGAACACCGACGGCTGGCCGAGAAAATAGTTGCGCGTGCGCCGGTTCGAAACTGTCGCAGTGGCGATCAGCGATCTGGCAAGCGTGGCGATCAGCGGCTGCGACAGCGCAAGGTCGAACCCGCTCGACTCCGCGCTGATATCGAGCTGATCGAGCGGAGCCTCGACGATCCGGCTTCGCGTCTTCGCCAGCCGAAACTGCACCTGGGTGCCGCTCGCATGAAGCGGCATCACGACGCTGAACTGCCCATCATCCAGGCCCTCGGTCTTCGCACCACGCAGCGTGATCACTTCGCCAGCGCCGAACAGATTGCGCGTGCCACCGAATGCCTCGACCTGGTTCGCACCCACCACCGGCGAGCGCTCGTTGCCATAGGCAAAGCCGGCGAAGTACACCGGCCCGCCAGTTACATCGACCCGCAGGCGTGCTTCGCCCGGCTGGCTGCCGGGTGCCAGCTCGCCCGACAGGCGCTCGATCTGCGGATCCTGCAGCAGCAACTGCATCTGCTCCTGCAACCGGTTCACATTGAGCACCGGCTCCGCGCTGCGTGCGAGGCGGTCGCGCAGGTAACCCGGCCGGAAACGGTGCTGGCCGACGATGTCGATGCCGGTGAGTCGACCTTCGATCACCAGCACCCGCAGCTCGCCGTCGTCCACCTCCTGATCCGGAATCACTGCGCCTGAATTGATGTAGCCTGCCAGGATGTACTGCCGTGTGATCGCCAGCCGGATCGCCTCGAGTTCGGCAGCACCGACCAGTGTGCCCAGATACCCGGCAACCCCCTCTTGCAGTTCGGGCGCGCTGAACACGGTGTTTCCCTCGAACCGCAGCGCGCGCAGCAAGAGCTCTGGCCGCGTGGCCAGGCTGCCTGCCTCGGGTGCCCTTGCTGGCGGTACCACCGGCAGCAGCAACTCCGGCCGCACCGGCGCGCGCGGCAACTCGTCTGGTAGCAACTGCAGGTCACGCGGTCGGCCGGGCTGATCGGCAGGCGGCAGCGCGATCTGGGCTCTTGCCATCGACCCGTCCACTGTCGCCCAGCCCGTGGCGGTCGCCAGGATGAGCGACTGGAGGCTGCAGCCCGGCCGCCGCTTTCGTTCAGCGACAGGCAACGTGGAACGCGGGCATCGCCCAGGCAAGCAAGGGCGCCGCAGGCACGCCGACCGCCGCACCAGCGCCGGAAGAATCCAGGTGGTCGAAGTAGCTGGAGAACAGGTTCTGCTCCGGCGAGAACGGCAGACCACTGCGACCAGTGGCACGCAGACTGCTGCCACCGCTGCTGCCACGCACCGAGCAGGCGGTACGCAGCAACGATGTGGCGTCCAGGAACTCCGAGGGCAGTGCAGCCAGCGCGCTCACCAGATCGATGCCGGAGCTATTGACCTGCACTGTGCCGGGCAGCCCGAGTGCCGACGAGGCGTCGATCAACGTTCCGGGCGCGTTGAAGAAGTAGTTGGCGACGATACCGATATTGCCACCCGGTCCGCCAAAGGCATTGGCGACGATGCGCGAGCCCGGCTCGAACACCACGAATATCGGATCGATCGTGATGTTTCCCCCGGCGCCAGCGCCCGACCCGACAGCCGTGCTCACTTCACCGCCCTTCAGATGCAGAAGCGTGCCCACCGTGATATCGATGTTACCGCCGTCGCTCTCTGCGGCCTGGGTGCTGATCGTGCCACCGAACAGCTGCAGGCGATCGCTCGCGCTCACCGCGATCGACCCGGAATTGCCGGTGCCGGTAGCGGTGGCGGTGACCCGGCCACTGTCGCTGATCAGGATTGCCGGCGCGTCCAGGCTGAGATTGCCGCCAGTGCCGGAGCCCGCGCTGTTGCTGGAGATCGTGCTCGGGAACGGGCCCTGTGCACGGCCGGCAACGCCGCGTGCGAGATCAGGCGCTATCGTGTCGGCAACCACCGCTGTCGCATCGACACCGCTCACCCGGATCGAGCGGCTGGCGGCGACGTCGATGCGGCCGCCCGCACCGCTGCTGCTGGTGCCAGCGTCGATCCAGCCGCCGTTGACCACCGCCAGTTCGCCAACGCGCACCGTCAGCGGGCCGGCGTTACCGGCACCGGTGGTCGAGGTGCGCAGGATGCCGCGGTCGAGCGTCATCGTGTCAGCCGCCAGCACGATGCCGCCACCGGCACCGCTGCCCTGCGTCTCGGCGTACAGACCGGAGAAGGCCGCGTCGGTCGAACTGCGGCCACTGATCAGCAGATTGCCGGTGGCGGCGATGTCGATCGAACCGGCGGCGCCGGTCGAGCCGATGGCCGAGCGCGCGTCGACCTGAGCGCCGTTGCGCAGAGCGACATCGCCTGCGCGCAGCGTCACCGAGCCGCCGCGGCCGTTCAGCAGCGCGTTGCTCTGGATGCGCCCATCGTCGAGCAGGATGGAGGCCGCGTTGACGCTGATGCTGCCGGCATTGCCGCTGCCGCGCGCCTGGCTGCTCAGGCCGCCTGGCCAGAGGGGATCAGCGCCCGAAAAGCCGACGCCGAACGCCGGCACCCGTTCGACCATCTCGAAGGCACCGGTGAGATTGATCGTGAGCGCACCGGCGTTGCCGGAGGTGCCATCATTGGCGTTGACTTCGATGCGCGAGGCACCGGTCATGCGCAGCGCTTCGCCGGTGATGGAGATCCGGCCGGCGCTGCCAGTCGTCGTGGGCGAGAACCCACTCAAGTCCCGATCGGCCGAGGCAACGATGACAGCCCCATCCTGCATCAGGATACTGCGTGCCGAGATGTCGATCAGGCTGCCGTCGCGCGGGCCTTCGGTGGTGGATATGATGCGGCCGTCGTGAGCCATGCGCAGCGAATCGGCACGCACCAGGATTTGACCCTGTTGTCCGGTACCCCAGCGCGTGCGCGAGAACAAGGCGCCGCCATCGAGCAGCACCGAGGGGGCGTCGACCAGGATCGTGCCCCCGCGCCCGCCACCTTGTGTGACCGCTGCCACGCGCGCGAAACTGCCGCGATCGGCTGTCGTATCGATCGTGAACGAGTTGGCAGCACGAATCTCGACGTTGCCGCCATCTCCGGTCGACTGACTGTTGGAGCTTTCGATGTTCACGTCCCGCTCCAGGACGCCCGGCTGCAGCCGGATCGTGTCGCCGTTCAGGCGTATCGCGCCGGCGTTGCCACGGTCGAAGGCGACACTGATGATGCCCACCCCGGCGACGGTTATCTGCGGCGCGGTCACGCTGATGTCGCCGGCACCACCGGTGCTGTAGCTGTAGGTGTAGCCGAGCGAATCGGTGGGCGCGAAGCGTTGCGCGGAGATGACCATGTCGCCGCCACGTCCGCTGCCGACCGCCCTCGTCCCGTACTCGGCAAGCCCACTGGTGAGTATCACCGGGGCCGACAGCAGGACGTTCCCGCCGCGACCGCTGCCCCAGGTGTCGGACAGCACGCTCGACACGTTGCCGTCCCAGTCGACGCCGGACAGTTCGATCCGGCGGCTGGCATTGACGCTGATGTTGCTGCCGGCGCCGCTGCTGGTGTCGCGCATGTTGCCGTAGACGAAACCGCCATTCACGAGCGATGCCTCGCCAGCATCGATCGTGATCGCGCCGCCGGCACCGGCGCCACGGCCATCGATCTGAACGATCCCCGCGTCCACCACCACCCGGTCGCCGCGCAGCACGATGTCGCCGCCGCGCCCGCCGGCCAGCGCGAAGCTGGTGATCGCGGTGTAGTTCGGATCGCCCTGCTGCGCGAGCACGGTCAGCGGGCCCCCGGCGGTGAAGCGCAGATCGCCGCCGCGGCCGGTCGAGCCGGCGATCGTCTGCACGCGGGTGAACTGGTCGAACTGCATCGCCGGCGCGTTGATCACCACGTCGGCGCCACGCCCTCCGGCATTGGAGCGCGCGACGATCGTCGCCCCGCGCGCGACGAAGCCGGCGCCGTTGATCGTGCCGTCGCTCACCCCCGTGGACGTGATCTCGATCGGCTGCGCATCGGCCGCCTGGGTGTTCACGCTGGTGATCGATGCCCCGGCGATCGCGATCTGTCCGCCGCGGATCACGATGCGACCCGGCGCCAGCGCCAGACTGCCCACGCTCTCGGCGTTCAACTGCGCACTGCCGCTCACCGTGATCGTTCCGTGCGCCAGGCCGGCGCTGGGCGTGAGGCCGGAATCGAGCGCGAACTCGCCCGCACCAGCCGCACTCGCGATGCGCAGATCGCCGCCGCGCCCGCGCACGCGCGCAGCCGCACCGCTGATGCTGACGTTGCCGCCGACGTACGATACGTCCTTGCCGGACGCGCCGTTCAACACCGAACCGGTGATGGTGATCGGCGCAGGCGCCGGGCCGAGGAAGCCGAACGCCTGCGGCGCCGCGACCGACAGCAAGCCCGGGTCGACAGCCACTGCCTCGAAGCGCGTGCCGTCGCTCATCCGGATGTAGTTCGCGGTGGTCGCATGAAACGACCCGGTCAGGTCGAGCGTCGCCCCGCTGCCGAACATGATGCCGGCTGGATTGATCAGGTAGAGGTTGGCGCCGGCGATCGATGTCCCCAACCGCCCGTTGATGCTGGACGCGGTGCCGCCGGTGACCCGTGCGAGCACGTTGCCCACCGAGGCCGGGCCGCTGAACATCGCACTGCCGCCGGTGGGTACGTTGAACGCGGCGAAGCTGTGGAACAGGTTGGTGCCGTTCTGCCTGCCGAGCGAGGCGGCGATGGTCACATTGGCACCGGACAGGGTCGAGGCCGCACCCAGCGTCCCATCGGTCACGATCTGGGCGCTGACTGGGGCCATCACGCCGATTCCGGCAGCCACGATAACCATTCGATCGAGGCGATAATGGCGCCTGATGCGCTTCACAGCATCATCTCCGCATTCAATCCACGCGTTATCTTGACGGAGGTCGTGGCTCTAAACAAGGCCTAGATCACGTACGGTGACCGAAGCCTACTGCGGGTTTGCGCCGGAAAACCTGTGACTTTTTCACATTCTGACGCGCGTTCGATCCGGTCGGGCCGGGCTGCCCCGACTCGCCGTTCGCCGTGCACTTTGGCGTGCCTGCCGGCCTTGCTCCGTGTCGGTGCCGGTGCAGCGGGTGCTGTGCAAGCAGGCACGACAGTCGCGGCGACCGAGACACACCATAACCAGGAAGGCAGGCGAGGGAGCGAGCACCCGGAAATGCTGCAGACACCCGCCGCCCCAGCCATTCAACTGGCGGGTGGCTCAGGATTGCGACTTCGTACTATCGCCTGAGCGCACCGTTCTGGTTGTTGCCCGCACCGACGTACCCGCTTGCCCCCGCTTCCCTCCCAGGGACAAGGCAACGCCAGCCCGCACGCCGCGCCAGACCTGGGCGCAGGAACGCCAGAGCAGGGCGCAGGCGTCCCGAAGGCACTGGCGCACATGACGGGCACGTTCTGCTCGCGCCCGGGCGTGCAGGTCATGCAGGTCCTGAGCGTCGAACTCCGGATACGAACGGGTCAGGCTGCCGGTAACATTCGGATCGCGGTGCAGGTCGTTCATGACGGATACCCCTTTTCAGAGCGAGAGAGCCGCAGACCGCGTTCTGGCTAGGCCAGGAACGTAAGGAAGCGATTGCCAACACCGTAGGGAGTCACCGCGAAGGCATCTGTGTGCGGTTTACCGATTCGATGTGACCGATTCACACCCCTCTGCAGGCGAGGTCCTTCACACGATCATTGCGCGCGCTGTGCGTGCCAGCGCCCGGCATGCTCGCCGGCAGCCTCGAGCAGCGCGGGATGCGTACCGGATTCGACGATACGGCCGTGATCGAACACGATGCGCTGCGCAGCGGGCGCGACGGCGCTCGCGCCGGGCGGCCGCATGCTGCCCGGCTCTGCGCTCAGCGCCAGGGCCGCACTGTTCCGGTGCAGCGCCCGAGGGTCCAGCCTGAGGTGGGTTCGACTTGCGCGGCAGCGCCCGCAAGTCTAGATTGCGCGATCCGACCCCGGATCGTCATGGCGACGATGGGCGCGCGATGGGGACGCAACAGGCAGCCGAAAGGCACCCAGCAGGCACGCGATGGACACGAGCGAAGATCAGACTTCTGGCGGTGGCGCCCGGGCGCTGACCGAGGCGTTGGCGGCCCACGGCGTGGTGCGCCGGTTTCCGCGCAACGCGGTGATCATCACCGAAGGGGACACATCGGACAGCCTGTACGTCATCATCACCGGCCGGGTGAAAGTCTATCTCGCTGACGAGACAGGTCGCGAAGTAGTGCTCAATGTGCACGGGCCGGGAGAGTACATCGGCGAGATGTCGCTGACCGAGGGCACCCGTACTGCTTCTGTGATGGCGCTGGAAACCTGCGAACTGTCGATCGTGAGTCAGAGCGTGTTCCGGCAGTTCATTGCACAGAATCCGGACGCCACCTATCACCTGATCCGCAAGCTGATCCGTCGTCTGAAGGTCGCCTCCGATGGCGTGCGCAACCTCGCCCTGCTCGATGTGTATGGCAGAGTCGCGCGCCTGCTGATTGATCTGGCCGTGGACCGGGACGGCAGCATGGTGGTGCCGGAGCCACTGACCCAGCAGGAAATAGGCAACCGCGTGGGATGTACGCGCGAAATGGTGAGCCGGATCTTCTCTGATCTGACTGCCGGCGGTTACATCCGGTTCGAAGGCAGGCACATCCACATTCTTCGCACGCTGCCCAAGGATTGGTGAGGTCGGCCAGCGCGCCTGGCAACCGATCACGGTTGGAACAGGTAGAGCCGATAGCCGACCGGTTTGAGCTCGGTGGTGCCGAGCGCGAGACCGGGGTCAAGTCTTGCCTTTTGCCTCCAATTACGCTCAACTCGTTCGCAGGAAATTACATACCATCGTATGGCTTGCGATATGGCTTCATGCCAGTCTTTCCGAATGGCGAGGACGCGCTTCGACTGGGATCCGAAGAAGGGCGCCGATAACCAGCGCAAGCACGGCGTTCCGTTCGTCGGCGCCCAGTACGCTTTCGCTGATCCGAATCGCGTAATCGCCAGGGACGTCGCCCATAGCCAGTCCGAGGAGCGGCTCTACTGCTTCGGTCGGGTAGATGGTCGCGTGCTGACGGCCCGGTTCACCTGCGAGCATCGGTGATTCGAATCATCGGGGCTGGCTATTGGCGCAAATTAAAGTCGATCCATGAGCGCGAAGGTAAAGCACTCGAATGAGCCACTAGGCAAGACAGAGGCAGCAAAGCACCAGACGCAGTACCAGCGAATGATTCCCCGGTTCGGTGGATACGCGCGCCGGTGGCCTTGACCACCTTCGCCCACTTCGGGATTTCGCGAGCGATGTGCTTCGCGAAGGCCTCGGGCGGGCCACCGGCAACGGTGGCACCCAGTTTCGCGAGCCGCGCGCGAATCTCGGCGCCTGCGAGCGCCTTGTTGGCCACTGCATTGAGCCGAACGACCACCTCGCGCGGCGTGCCCGCCGGCCCAAGCAGCCCGTACCAGATGTCGGCCTGGTACCCTGGCAACGTCTCGGCGATGGTCGGGACCTGCGGGGCGGCAGGCGAGCGTGCAGCCGAGGTGATGCCAAGCGCGCGGAAGCGGCCGGACTCGATCAACGGCAACGATGGCAGCAGGCCGTCGACCATCAGCGAAACCTCGCCGCCGAGCAGCGCCGTGCGCCCGGGCGTCGAACCCTTGTACGGTACGTGCCGGAATCGATGCCCGCCATCGTGGCGAACAGTGCGGCGTCGAGCCCGACCCGGACGAGGAATAGAAGAGTTCCCAAGGGCGCTTCTTCGCCAGCGCGATCAGGTCCTTCAGCGTCTTCACCGGCAGCGCCACCGGCACTACCAGCACCGAAGTGGTGTCGGCCACCTGCACGATAGCGGTGAAGTCGCGCTCGACGTTGAAGGGCAGCTTCGGATAGAGGGAGGGATTGATGGTCACGGGGCCCACGCCTCACATGACCAGCGTTTAGCCGTCGGCCGGCGCCTTGGCCACCACCTCCATGCCCAGGATGCCGTTGGCATCCGCCCGGTTCTCCACCGTGAGCGGGACGCCCAGCAACGGTTCCATCGCCTGCGCGACATCGCGCGCGAGCGTGTCGCCGGTGCCACCCGCAGCCAGAGGAACAATCAGTCTCAGCGGGCGCGCTGGCCACGGCTGGGCGGCGAGCGTGCCGGCGGCCAGCATGAGGATCACGGCCGCGGCGCCGCGCAGGGCAGGCACCGGGCTTGCCGCACGGCGGGCGAGCGGACGAGACATGGAAGTTTCCCCGCGGTCGCGGTGCTCGTGGATGCCCTTGATGTGCGGCCTCGGCAAGTCGAAGTCTTTTCCAACGAGGCATGAGCCTGCAAGTACTGCTTTCAGACTCAGGCCGCAGGTCTCTACTCCGGCTTGGCGCCCGACGCCTGGATGATCTTGCGCGCCCGCTCGGTCTCGATGCGCACGAACTTCGTGAACTCTTCCGGCGACATGGGCACCGGATCGAGGCCTGCGTCGACGAGCCGGGCGCGCAGCGCCGGCACCTTCAGCGACTTGTTGATCTCGGCATTCAGCCGGTTGACGATGTAGCGCGGCGTCTTCGCCGGGGCATGCGCGCCGTACCAGAGGTCGAACTGGTACCCGGGGACGCCGGCTTCGGACAGCGTCGGCAGGTCGGGCAACTGGGCCCAGCGCTTCGCGCCCGTGGTGGCCAGCGCCACCAGGCGGTTGCCCTTGATGAAGCCGAGCGTGCCCGGTGCGCCCGAGATCATGAACTGGGTCGCTCCGCCGACCAGGTCGGCCAGTGCCGGGCCGGTGCCCTTGTACGGCACGTGGACCATGTCGGTGCCGGTCATCTGCATGAAGTATTCGGCCGCCAGGTGCGAGGTGCCGCCAGCGCCGGTGCTTGCGTAGTTGAATACGCCTTTTTTGGAGCGCAGCAGCACCAGCAGTTCCTTCACGCTCTTCACGTTCATCGAAGGATGCACCACCAGCACGTTGGTGGTCTCGGCGATGAACGCGACCTGCGCGAAGTCGCGCACGCTGTATGGCAGTTTCGCATACAGGCTTTCGTTGATGGCTATCGCGTTGTGCGTGATCAGGATGGTGTGGCCGTCCGGCTGGGCCTGGGCGGCGATCGCGGTGCCCAGCGTGCTGCCGGCACCGGGACGGTTGTCGACCAGACCCTGCTGGCCGAACGAATCCTGGAACATCTGCGCAATGAAGCGCGCAGCAATGTCGTTTCCACCGCCGGGTGCGAACGGCACGATGATTCGGATCGGCCGTGTCGGATAGGGTGCATCAGCGGCCCGGGTCGCACAAGCGGCGGTGAGCAGGGTGGTGGCAGCCAGGGCAGCCAGTGCGGCCCGTCCAGCCAGGGGATCTACCGGAACCGGGCGACGGCTCTTGTCATTCTGGGTCACCCACTGGCCTCCTCTGTACGGCGAACCGCGAAAGAATACCCCGGAACGGGCGCCCCCGGAATACAACGCTCCTCGACCGGAGGACGTCGCACCGCAGGATTTCCTGCCATGCCCGCGGTCGCTGCGCCGCCATCGCCGCGATGTCGCGGTGCTATGCTCGCAGATCGGCACAGCGTTCGGGCGAATCCATGAGCAAAGAATTGCGGGTGATGACTTCAGGCGCATTCACCGCCGCCCACCTCCGACTGCTGCCCGCCGTCGAACGCATCACTGGACTGAAGGTCGTCACCGTCACCACGTCGATCGGCACCGGG
>JAJTHE010000005.1 GCA_021298815.1 Betaproteobacteria bacterium
CCTGCCCGCCCTTCGCCAGCGTGACCTTCAGGTTGCCGAACTCGAGCTGCAGGTAGTCGAACGTCGACGCGTTCAGGGTTTCGATCAGGCGGCTGATCTGCTGGACCTCGTCCTCGCTCAGCGGTACGTCTTGTTCGGCCACGCGAATGCTCCTGGTGTTGGTTGGTCGGGAGTTCGGGCAGGCGGGCACGGTCGATGCCGCGCGCCGGGTAAGGTCACTGCACCAGCTTGGCACCGTTGGCGGCCACCTGCGGCACCGCCATCTCGCGGAAGTCCGGCGCCACCGCCAGCGGCGCGTCGGTCTTCGCCTGCACCGCCGCAGGATCGTGCCCGGGCATCGCCTCGCGCAGCACCAGGCCGCCGGGCGTCACGTCGACGATCGCGAGGTCGGTGTAGATGCGCTTCACGCAGCGGCGGGCGGTCAGCGGCGCGGTGCAGGCGGTGACGATCTTCGGCTTGCCCTTGTTGGTGACATGCGACATCGCGATCAGGATGTTCGGCGCGCCGACCGCGAGATCCATCGCCCCGCCCACGCCGGGCACCGCCTCGCCCGGCACCTTCCAGTTGGCGAAGTCGCCGTTCTGCGCCACCTCGATCGCGCCCAGCACGGCATGGGTGAGGTGGCCGCCGCGCATCATGGCGAACGAGACCTGCTGGTCGAAGATCGCGGCGCCGAGCGCCAGGGTGCAGAAGCCCTTGCCGGCGCTGATCAGGTCGAGGTCGATGTGATCGCCCTTGGGCACAGGCCCGACGCCCAGGATGCCGTTCTCGCTATGAAGGAAGATCTCCTGGGTGCGGTCGAGGTAGTTCGAGACCAGCACCGGTATGCCGACGCCGAGGTTCACGTAGGCGCCCTCGTGCAGGTCGCGCGCGATGCGCCAGGCGATGCCGTCACGGGTGAGGATCATGCATGGGCTCCCGGCTTGGGCAGCTTGACCAGTTCAGGGAGGCGTTCGACCTGCACGACATGGTCGACGAAGATGCCCGGGGTGTGCACCTGCTCGGGATGGATCTCGCCCGCCGGCACGATGCGGTCCACTTCCGCGATCACCGTGTCGCAGGCGGTGGCCATCACCATGTTGAAGTTGCGCATCGTGCCGCGGTACATTAGGTTGCCGAAGCGGTCGCCGAGGTGGCCCTTGAGCAGCGCGAAGTCCGCGCGCAGCGCCTTCGCGAACAGGTACTCGCGGCCGTCGATCTCGCGCACTTCGCCGCCGTCGGCCAGTTCGGTGCCGACGCCGGTCGGGGTATAGAACCCGCCCAGCCCGCAGCCGCCGCAGCGGATGCGCTCGACCAGCGTGCCCTGCGGCACCAGCTCGAGTTCCACCTCGCCCTTCAGGTAGCGCTCGCGGAACTGCGCCGCCGACGGCGCGGGAAACGAGGCGATCAGCTTGCGCGCCAGGCCGTCGCCGAACAGCGATCCGAGCGCGAAGGGTCCGGTGCCGGCGCCGTTGCTCACGATGGTGAGCTCGCGCGCACCGTGTTCGCGCAGGGCCTCGATCAGCTGGCCCGGCATGCCGGCATTGCCGAAGCCGCCGAACATGATCGTCGCGCCGTCGAACACCTTCGATACGGCCTCCCTGCACGTGGAGAGCGTCTTGTCGATCAACCCTGTCCTCCGATCCCGTTGCTGTCGCCCTGGCGGAACATACTTGACAAACGATGCGCGCGGTGCCGAACATGGGGGCGCGCGGGCTGGCCGGTCGTACGTGTCGTACGGATGCGGACCGATGTCTGCCCGCATTCAAGTGTGCCATCTTCGGCGCCCGGATGATCGCCGACCGTCCGTGGCGCGACCGCGACGAACCTGGACATCGCTTCCGCATGCGTCTCCATCCGAGGGCTCCGATGAACACCGATCGTTCTGGTTGTCCCGACCCCGGCAAGGCAGGCCGGGCACGTGCCGTGTCCACGGCTGCGGTCGCCGGCATCGCAGCCGGCTGCGCACTGGCGCTGGCTGCGCTGCCGGAGGCCAACGCACAGCCAGGTGCGACGTATCCGGTAAAGCCGGTCACGCTCGTCCTGCCGTTCGCCCCGGGTGGCACCATCGACATCCAGGGGCGCCTGCTCGCCTCCGGGCTCAGCGCCCGGCTGGGACAACCCTTCATGCCCCGGAACATGCCCGGGGCCACCGGGGCCATCGCGACCGAGTACGTGGCACGCTCGGCACCGGACGGCTACACCCTGCTGTTCGGTTCGTCCGCGCAGACGACCAGCGTGCCCATGGTCGACAAGGTCAACTACCGTCTCGAGGACCTGGCCCCGGTCAGCGCCTCCGGACGCGGCGCGATGATCCTCGCCATCCATTCGCAGGTGCCGGCAAAGACGCTCAAGGAGTTCGTCGATCACGCGCGTTCGATGCCGGGCAAGCTCAACTTCGGCTCCCCGGGCGAAGGATCCGTGGGTCACCTCGTCGCTGCACTGTTCGTGGCACGGGCGGGTCTGAACATGGTGCACGTACCCTACAAGGGCGGCGGTCCGGCGATGGTCGACCTGCTGGGTGGCCAGATCCCGATGTTGTTCGGCAATTCGGGCGAAGTGATGGCCAATGCCAAGAGCGACCGGATCCGCATCATCGCGGTGTCCACGGCCCAGCGGATGCGGCAGCTGCCGAACATCCCGACCGTGGCCGAGCTGCTGCCCGGCTTCGAGATGACCGCCTGGCAGGGCACGCTGGCGCCGGCTCGCACGCCGCGCGCGATCATCGATACCCTGTCCACCGCCATCCAGGCGCTGTCGAAGGAACCGGCCGTGATCGAGCGCCTCGAGCAGTTCGGCGTCGAATCGACCACCACCACGCCCGAGCAGATGGCCGCGATCATCCGTGCCGAGCAACCGGTGTACGCCGAAGCCGTCAAGGCGGCGGGATTGGGACGATAACGGGACGATGACGGGGCGATTCGCTGTCGCGAGCCCCGTGCAGCCGCGAGGTTCGCCGGCACGGCCCTCGGGGCCGGCAGCACGTCAGTCCGCCCGGATGCCTGCCTCGCGGATGACCCGCGTCCACTTTGCCAGCTCGGACCTGAGGTAGGCGCCCGCCTGCTGCAGCGTGCCACCGATCACGTCCACGCCGTTGGCGGCAAACCGCCTGGCGATCTCGGGATTCCCCAGCGTTGCGTTGATGTCGGCGTTGACGCGCGCGAGCAGGTTGCGCGTCATCTTCGATGGCGCGAACACGCCGTACCAGACGTCGAACTCGTAGCCCGGAAGCCCTGCCTCGGACAACGTCGGCATATCAGCAGCGGCGGCGCTGCGTTTCGCGCCGGTCACGCCCAGCGCGCGCACCCGGCCGGCCCGTGCATGCGGCATCAGCGTGCCGATGCCGGCGATCAGCATCTGCACTTCCCCCGCGAGCAGCCCGGCGGTGCCCGGGCCGGTGCCCTTGTACGGCACATGGACGATGTCCACGCCCGCGGTCACCCGGAACAGCTCCATCCCGAGATGGGCCGCACCGCTCACGCCGCCGGAGCCGAAGCGCAGCTCGCCCGGACGGGCCTTCGCAAGCTGGACCAGTTCCGACACCGACTTCGCCGAGACCGAGGGATGCACTGCGAGCACGAACGGCTGGCTGCCGACGATCACCACCGGCGCGAGGTCGCGCTCGAGGTCGAACGGCAGCCGCTTGTACAGCGCGGGCGCGAAGGTGATGCCCAGGCTCTGCATCAGCAGCGTATGGCCGTCCGGCACTGCCTTCGCCGCGATGTCCGTGGCGATGACGCCGCCCCCGCCGGGCCGGTTGTCGACCAGCACCTGCTGCCCCCACAGATCGGTCAGGCCCTGCGCGAGCAGCCGCGCGATGATGTCGGTGCCGCCACCGGCGGCCGAGGCGGCCAACACCCGTACCGGCCGCTCGGGGAAGGCTGCCGCGTTCGCCACCCCGGCAGCGGGCCCGAGCAGCAGGAAGAAGGCAGCGACCGGGGTCGTTGCTGCGCGGGCCGCTGCATGGATCACGATGGCCATCCGAACCTCCGTGGGGAAGATGCCGGGACGATCGACCGGGATCAGGGCCCGCTACGCTCGATCATCGCCTTGAGCGCGTCGAAGTTCGCCGCATCCATCGCGATCTCGCGCGCGTTGATCCGGCGGTCGAGCTCGGTGACCGCATCGTTGGCCGGCGTCGGGATGCCCAGTTCCCGCCCCTTGCAGGCGACCAGCCCGCTGATGAAGGCGATCTCGCTCACCCGGCCCTTCAGGTGGTCGTGGATCGGCGCCGTGCGTCCCCCGCCGACATGCGACATCAGCGTCTTCATCGTGGTGATCAGGTTCTCGTCGCTGGTGCCGGCGAATTCGTCGGCGCGGATGCCGAACAGCGGCTGCATCCGGTAGCCGAGCGCTGCGCCGACCGCCATCGATTCGCGGCCGAGCCGGACCGACACGTCGAACATCCCGGGCAACGCCACCGCCTCGAAGTTGCGCAGGCCGAGCAGGCTGAACGGGCCCATGGTCATCGAATTGGCGATCAGCTTGGTCCACTTCGCGCCTTCGATGTTGTTGCTGACCTCGCAGCGGCCGACCTTGCCGATCAGCGCGGCGATGTCGCGCGCCCGCTGGGTGTAGCTGCCGTCAAGCTCGCCCACGGTGAACCAGGTGCCCTCGCGCGTGGTGTTGCGCTGGATCCGGCCCGGAGTGAACAGCTCGGCCTGCAGTTCGACCACGCAGCCGACCACGCGCGGCGCGCCAAGGATGGATGCGATGGTGTCGTCGTTCATCCCGTTCTGGGTACCGACGATCGTCCCGTCGGGCTTCAGGAACGGCTTGATGAACTCGGCCAGCCACCGGGTGTCGTTCGACTTCGCGGCAAGCATCACCACGTCGAAGGCGACGTTTTCGGCCGCCACGTCGCACAGGTCGAGGGCCTTCACCGGGACGTGGAAGGCAGAATCCTTGAACTGGACATGCAGCCCGTCGGTCTTCATGGCCGCGACATGGGCAGGCCACTGGTCGATCAGCGTCACGTCATGGCCAGCCAGGGTCAGGTCGGCCCCGATGCTGCTGCCGATCGCGCCTGTACCGAGTACGGCGATCTTCGGTTTCATGCTCCTCCAGCGTGTCTTGTCATTTTTTCCGGCGCAGGCAGTGCCCCTGGGGCGCTGCCTTCGCACAAGGCGCGACGCTAGGGCACACGACGCGGCACGTCAAGCACCAGCGGTGCATGCCCGATGACGTCGAGGAAGCGCTCGAGGTCGCGATGGTCGACCACCAGCGTCGCCGTGTTCACCAGCGGATGGCACTGGACCGCGTCGGCTTCCCACAGCGGCCGGTCGAGCACCAGCGAAACCGCCAGCACCGGGTCATTGACCAGCGCCAGCATGCTGACCGAGCCGGGGGTGACCGCGAGCAGCTGCATCATGCGCTCGGCCTGCACGAAACGCAGGTTCTTCGTGCCGAGCGCCACGGCGAGCGCGGACAGGTCGACGCGGATGCCGAACGGCACGGTGACCATGAACACCCTGCCCTGCCGACGGTCCTCGAGCAGCAGGTTCTTGGCATGGGCGCCGCGCGCCGGCGGCACCAGCCGCTGCGCTTCGTCGGCGGTGAACACCGGCGGGTGGTCGAGCCGTTCGCAGCGCAGGCCTTCGGCTGCGAACCATGCGCAGAGGCGCTCGCAGCTCCAGGGCCGTGGCACGTCGTGGGCCGGAGTCGTCCCGGGCAGGTCCGGCAGCAGGCTGATCGGCAATGTCATCGGCAGGGTAGCAGCGGAAATCAGGGGGCTCGGAACGCCGCAGGGCGGCGGGCGGCATTGCGCCGTCCCTGCGCGAGGGTAATATGGAAGCAGAGAACGGACGCGGGCCCCCGCGAATCCGTCCAACGTGTTTCGAACGCGTGCGAATGCCCGGTAGTGCGTGCGAGACACGCGACGCGACTGCGACTGCGCCACGCTGCATCGGTGACGACGCAGGCCGCACAAGGAGGAGCCTGGATGGATCTGCGCACCGTTCGATCGGCCCCCGGCAAGCGTGCCGTCGTGGCGACAGTGCTCGCCTGCGCTGCGGGGGCCGCCTCCGTGCAATCCTTGCACGCGCAGCCGGCGCCCCCCTATCCGGTGAAGCCAGTGCGCATGATCGCGCCCTTCCCGCCCGGTGGGTCGAGCGACCTGATCGCCCGGGTGGTCGCACAGAAGATGTCGGAGAACCTCCCGGGCAGCGTGATCATCGACAACCGGCCGGGCGCCGGCAGCAACCTCGGCACCGCCCTCGCCGCGCGCGCCGTGCCCGACGGCTACACGCTGCTGATCTCCAGCGTGACGGCCGCGATCAACATGACTTTGTCGCGCAATCCCGGCTTCGACCTGCTGAAGGATTTCGCGCCGATCTCGACGCTCGCGGTAGGTCCGACCGCCCTGGTCGTGCACCCCTCGGTGCCGGTGAAGAACGTCGGCGACCTGATCCGCCTCGCGCAGTCGAAGCCGGGCACGCTCAACTACGGCTCGGGCGGCGCGGGTACGCCGTCGCACATCAGCGGCGAGATGTTCCGCCACATGGCGAAGGCACCGATCACCCATGTCCCTTACAAGGGTACGGGGCAGTCGGTGACCGATCTGCTCGCCGGGCAGATCCAGCTCGTGTTCGCCAGCATGCCGGTGGTGGTCCAGCACATGAAGACCGGCCGCCTGCGCACGCTGGCGGTCACCGGCGCGCAGCGCACGCCGCTCGCGCCCGAGCTGCCGACGGTGGCCGAATCGGGGATCCCAGGCTACGCGTTCGATTCATGGTGGGGGCTGGTGACCAATGCCGGCGTCCCCCGCAGGATCATCGAGCAGCTGAACACCGTGGTCCGCCGGGGGCAGCAGACCGCGGAAGTGAGGGACCGCTTCACCGAGCTGGGGATCGACGTGCTGCAAAGCACGCCGGAGGAGTTCGCGGCGTTCACCCGGGCCGAGATCACCCGGCTCGCCCGGATCATCCGCGAGACCGGGATGCAGGCGGACTGAGGCGCGGCGCGTCCGGCTGACCCGGCCGGGCGCCGAAGGCCCGCAGTCCACGCGCCTTGCGGCGCAGTTCGGTGCGGGTGTACAGCGTGGTGGTAGCCATCGAGGCATGGCCGAGTACGCTGCCCACCACGTCCGGCGCGACGGTCTCGATCGCATGGGTGGCGAAGGTATGGCGCAGCCAGTGCGGCGAACCCTGCGCGACCCGCGCCGCACCGCGCGCACCTTCGGCCTGCAGGCGCGTCCCGGCGGCGGCGAATACCCGCTTCAGTTCCCGGTAGAGCTGGGCCACCGGCAGGCGGGCCTGCGCCGGTACGGGGTATCCAGACCCGCCAGCGGCAGGCGCGCCCGCGTGGCGAGCGCCCGGGCGCTCGCCGGTAGGCACGATCGCCGCGATCAGCGGCGCGCCGGGCGGTCCGTCGCGCGGGTCGGGCGGCAGGCCGCGTCGCGCCAGGTCGTCGTCGAGATGGCGCATCACCGCCTCCACGACCGGGACCTCCCGGATGCGACCACCCTTTCCGGTCACGGTGAGCACCCAGCAGGGTTCGCCATCGAGCATCTCTTCGCGCAGGTCCCCGAGGTCTGCCGCCAGCAGCTCTGCCCGCCGCAGTCCGGTGTGGTAGAGCAGTTCGGTGACCAGCCGCAGTCGCGATCGACGCTCCGGATCGGGCAGGGCGTCGACCGCCTGGCGGATCGCCGCCCATTGCGCATGGGTGAACGCGCGCGACAGATCGAGGGTCGGGGCGCGGCCGGGACGCGGCAACGCCTTCCAGGGATTGGCCACCAGGTACTGCTGCGATACCAGCCAGTCGAACAGCGCCGAGACGATGGTGAAGGCGGTGCGCTGGCTGCGCGCGGAGAGCGGCCCGGACAGCGGCCGCCATGCCGGGCTCCAGCGCTCCACGTTGCGCGGGCTGACCCAGGCCGGCGGCGGCGCCTGCAGGAAGGCACGATACATAGCGCAGTCTTCGACGGTGAGGGAGGACAGCGCCTTGCGGCGGTCGAACACGCACCACAGCAGCAGGCGCTCGGCCTCGCGCCGATACGCCCGGTACGTGTTGTCGTTGGTCGCGCGAGCATTGAGCCAGGCGGCGATCGCCTCGTAGTCGTCGCGCGCCGCGATCTGCTGCCGCTGCGGCTCGGCGCGCAGGCGTCCCTGGCTGCCATCGAGCTCGCGCGGCAGCAAGAAGCGTTCGAGCGGCGCGATCTCGGTACGCACCGCCCGCTGGGCGAGCAGTTCGCGCGCACTGCCCAGCCGCTCGCGGGGCACCGCCGCCGTCCGGTCGAGGGCGAGGCCGTCGATGGCCGAGTACGGTGCCAGCCAGCGCCGCAGGCGGGCGGCCTTCTCCGCGCCGATGCCGGGCACCGACTCCCACCAGCGATAGCCCTGGTTCATCCGGGTCACCAGGTCGCCGAGGGTCTGGATGCCGGCCGCCATCAGGTGCACCGCAAGGCGTGGCGGCAGCCACGCCTCCACCGGATGCCCGGGACGCGGCTCCGGCCGCGCGCGCGCCTGCAGGAACTCGAGCGCCTCGCGCTGCAGGGTGCGCAGGCGTGCGGCACGCTGCTGCCGACGGTCCGGCCTGCGCTGGCCAGCCTGCTGCTGGAACAGCTCGATCAGTTCGGCCTCGCCGTAGAAGCCGCGGGGATCCACCTGGCGCCGAAAGGCTTCCAGCGACGGGACGGTGCCGTCGCCGGGCGCCGGGGCGACCAGCCGCGCCGGATCGATCGCGAGCGCGCGCGCATAGCGCAACTGTCCATGCTGCATGGCCAGCGCGCGCAGTGCGTCGCGCACGAACTGCAGGGTGCGCTTCGGCCCGGTCTCGTCCGGCTCGTCGCGCAGGTAGCGCTGGGCGAGCGTGGCCAGCGGAAGCCCTTCGAGGTGTCCGCGGAAGAAGGCGAAATGGCGAAGCGAGAGGTGTCGTGACATCTGCGTCTGCTTGATAACTCTCATTATCAAGCAGGCAGTATACGGTTGGCAATCGCGGTGTCGCCAATGGCGACAGATCCGATCGCAGGAAATTCAGGGACTTGGCCGCGCCTGGCGAGCCAGGCCGGCGGAACGGATGGGGCGAAGCGCGCCGGGGAAGCCGGCGAAACGGGACGGGAACCAGCAGTCCGCGCGAGGAACGACAGCGCCCGGGCAGGAAGGCGCGACATGCACCGCGGCTGGCGGTCGAGCGCGGCGATGCCGGTCGTCGCTACCAGGCGTCCATCCGCTTCAGCGCGGAGGCACCCTGCAGAAGCTCACCTGTCCGGAGACAGGGCGGGATATCGTGCCGGCGGAACCATGGCAGGCTTCATCGTGCGCCGCGCATCCGACGGTTCCTGTAGATCCTCACCTATCCGCGCGTGGTGGATGCACCCAGCCAGCGCGATACCTCTGCCGCGGCTTCTTCGACGCCGACGGGCGAGTGGATCTCGATCAGCAGCCGCTTGCCCGGTCCGCGGCGGATGGTCGCGACCGTTGCGCCGTCGCGAGTCAGGGTGACCGTCGAGTCTGCGCGACGAGCAGCACCCTCCCCTTCCCCCAGCAGTTCGGCCAGGATGCGCTTCGAGGGCCGTGGTACCGTACCACGCGACGAGATCTGCTTTGCGCGCTCGAGCACGGATTCAGGATCGGCCTGCAGCGCCTTGGACAGCAGGCCGGCCCAGTGCACCTGGAGATCGGTCGGCTTCTCGAAGGCTGCCACGACATCGTCCGGCAGCTCGGCCAGCTTGAGCAGCTTGGCGGCATTGCTGAAGTCGATGCCTGCGTGTTCCGCCAGCTGCCTGACCGACGGAAACAGGCCGCTGCGCAATGCGGTCTGTATGCTTCGGCCCTGCTCCCACGGGCTCAGGTCGCGTCGTCCCCGATTCTCCTGGTCCATCTGCAGCCAGAGCTCGCGGTCGGTGACCTCCTCGACGATCGCGAGTACTTCCAGCCCGAGTTCCAGGCAGGCGCGATGTCGACGGTGACCGAACACGATCTCGAACACGCCGGGATCGCGGGTCGGCCGTACCTTGATCGGCTGGACGTTGACCCGTGCCTGTTCGATCTCACGCCTGAGTTCGGCGAAGGATTGCGATCCGTACTCCGTCTCGTGGCGGTTGGCGAACGCGGAGGCGCGCACCCGCTTCGGATCGAGCAGCCGCACCGGCGCGCTGCCTTCGAATTCCGCCAGCCGCGCCTTCACCTCCTCCAGTTCCTTGCCGAGCGTCCCGCCCTGTCCCAGTGCGGCCATCATGGCGCCGACGCCGGTGAACGAGCGCGACGCGGTGCCGGCGCCTGCCGGGACCGCGCTCGTTGCGGTGGGCTGCGCCGGACCGGGCGTGGCGCGCGCGGCGTCCGGCCGGGGAGCGGGCCCGCCTGCGGGGGGAGTCGCAGGCGGAAGGTTGATGAGCTTGGATTTCTCCGCGATTCGTTTCATCGTTGCCCTCTCCCACAGCGCGTCTTGAACCGGATCCGCACGGGCGAGTCGCCCGGTGCAGTGCCCTGTACCTCGTCGCCAACAGTGCGTGGTACGGTACCACGCGTGGTACCGTACCACGGCGCAACCGACGGACCACCGCCTCGCCGGGCCCCGCCACCCCCGCTCATTGCCCCTGCACCTGCCGCCGCCAGACCGCCTGGATCAGCTGCTCGATCAGCTCGGTCACCCGCTCGTAGGCGTCCGCGGCGCGCTTGTACGTACGGTTGTTCCCGTCGTAGCGCGTGATGTCGTAGACCGTGCCGAACTCCGCCGCGCTGGAATTGGCCACCGCGGTCTTCGGGATCTCGACCGGCATCACCTTGCCCTCGTAGGCCTTGCCGATCCATTCGCGCACGACGGAAGCCGTCGCGTCGTTGTTGTCCACCCGGGTCAGCAGCACCCGGATGAAGTCGAACTCCTTGGTGATCGCCCGGCGCTCGACCAGTTGCGCGGTCAGGTCGGAGAACAGGCGCCAGAACTGGGCGGACGATGCGACATCGAGCGCATTCGGCGGCAGCGTCATGATGATCCCGTTCGCGGCCATCAGCGCGTTGATGGTCACGTAGGACAGGGCCGGCGGCGTGTCGATGATGATCACGTCGTAGTCGCGGCGGACGTCGTCGATGCCCAGGTTCAGCACGTCCCAGAAGGCGAATGCCGGATCCTGGCTCTGGCGTGCCGGCAGCATGAACTCGGCCGCGAACAGCAGCGGCGCGGCGGCCACCAGGTCGATCCCGTCCCAGTACGTCGGACGGATCGCGGGCCGGATCGAGCGTTCGGTGCCGGCGCAGAGCTCAAGGATGGTGTCGTTCTCCGCGACCTCGGAATCCGGCAGGATGCCGTGCAGGGTGGTCAGGCTGCCCTGCGGGTCGCAGTCGATGCACAACACCTGGTGGCCGCGCAGGCTTAGCCCCTGGGCCAGCGACATCGCGGTCGTGGTCTTGCCGACACCCCCCTTGAAGTTCGCGATCGTCAGGACGCAGGCTTCCGCCTGTTCCGGACGTCGCGCCGTGGCACGATACGCCCGCACCCAGCTTCGCGTTTCCGCCAGCGTGAACTCGCGACGGGTGCCTGATTCGTTGGGTGTACCGGAAGGCAGGTCGCCCTTGGTCAGGCGATAGGCGATCTGTCCGCGCTCCACCCCGCACATCGCTGCGACCTGCGAGGCATTGAACCGCGGGGCCGTCTTGCGTGCGGTGGGCGACAGCATCGCGCCGCGCACCTGCGAGACGAGCAAGGCGGCGCGATCGGCCTGCTCGATGATGCTGCTGAGCGGTTGCGGGGTCAGGTGGATCACGGGAGAATTCATGGTTGTTGACAGCCTGGCTGTATCGTCGACTTCGGAGTGCCGGTTCCTGCCTGGACGGCGAGGCGCAGCCCGTGCGCTTTCTTTACAGGCTAGCCTCTACTGTACGCCCACGCCCTTTCATGAAGGGTTTTGTACAGACACCTTCAGGTACTTCAAAACCTTTATGCTCCGATAATCCCAGCGAAGTCAAGTGCTTGCCTTCGAACGCGTGAGCGTCCACGGGAAAGCACGTGATGGCCTGCGGGATGCGACGTGAGGGGATACAGGACGCTTGCGGAGCCTGCACAGGCTCGATGGTGAGTGGATTCAGGGCCGACGGGGCGGGGCAACCGGTTCCTGCAAAGGCTCACGCATGCGTCATGTCGTTGCGCTGCGCGAAGCAGCGTCGATCGCCTGGAAGCGAGCGGGGCTGCGGGCTGCAGGCGTGCGACCAGGACCTCGTCCGTCCTTCGCCGGGCGTGCCGGTCGAGCGCGGCCGGCACCGGCTCCCGGTGCCGGCTCGCCCGGGCGTGGTCGATTGCCCGGTATGTGAGGGTCTACGGGAACTCGCGCCGACGCTCGCCTTGCTGCATACGTGAACCGTCCCTTGCGCCAAGGTTCACAAATGCCTACGCTACGACGATGGCACGTACCGCACCCGTCCTGCAACCGGAGATCGACCCGGCCGACGTCGTTACCGATGTCGCCGGAGATCTCGCGTCCGATCGCCCGCGCGGCAGGGACGGGCAGGGCGACGACCCTGCCGGCGCCAAGCTCGACCCGCCGATGCGTGCCGACCGCGACGGCATCGTGCGCAAGCATGTCAACACGATCGCGCTGATGCCGACCGAACGGCGCATCGGGCTGCTGACGCGCAAGCTGTTCAACGTGATGCTCAGGCTCGCGCAGCAGCAGGGCGACACCGAGACCTATTCGGCGCCGTTGCGCGAGCTGATCACGCTGTCGCGCTTCGACTCGAAGGACTACCAGCTGCTCAGGCGCACGCTGCGCCAGATGATCAGCACCGTGGTGGAGTGGCAGAGCCCGACCGATCGCGAGTTCGTGCGCTGGGAGGCCTGTGGCCTCGTGTCCGGCGTGTCGCTCAGCAAGCCGCCCGAGGCGGGCGGGGCGGTGATCCTGCAGTGGAGCTATGCCCCGCAGATACGCACCCAGCTGCTCAGCCCCGAACGCTACGCACGGCTGTCGCTCGAGCTGATGACCCGGCTGCGCTCGCATACCGCGCTGGCCCTGTACGAGATCTGCGCGCGCTACATCGACAATCCCAGCCACCTCACCGCGCGACAGCCGTGGCGCTGGTGGAAGCCGGTGCTCACCGGACAGCCGGACCGCGCCGACGCGCACCAGGCGCAGTACCGCTACTTCAAGCGCGACGTGCTGCTGCCTGCGATCGCCGAGGTCAACGCGCTGACCGACATCGTCGTGACCGGGCCGATCGAGGCGCGCGGGCCGGACAACAAGACGATCACGACCATCCAGTTCGATGTCCGGCGGCGGGAGGAGGGCGGCCGCCCGCGTGGCACGCCGGCTGCGGACCTGGTCGACCTTCCCGTGATCGGATATGCGATCCGCAACGGCCTGACCCAGGCCGAGGCCGAACGCCTGCTGGAACAGTACGATGCCGAACGCCTGCGCGCGGCGGTGGACCAGCTGGTGCAGCGGCAGGCTGCGCCGGGCACGACGGGCCTCGCGCCGATCGGGCAGCCGGCGCGCTGGGTCGCGGCGGTGCTGGAGGCCGGACAGAAGCGGCAGGCGGCCGCCGGCAACTGGAATGCGCGCCGGATCGGGCAGGGCGTCGCGCCGTCGCGCGAGGCGCGCTGGCGCGAGGAGTGGATCAAGCGCCGCTATCGCGACATGCGCGCGATGTTCCTCGAGCATGACGAGGCGACCCGGGAAGGCTGGCTTGCCCGATACCGTGAAGGCCTGCTGGCGCAGCGCTCGGTGCTGGTCAAGCGGCTCGATCGCGATGGCTGGGAGCACCCGATGGTGCGCGCGGATTTCCTCCGCTACTTCGGTACCACGATGATCGGCGAACACTGGGACCAGCCGACCGCGGAGGACATCCTCGCCCTGGCAGCGGAGATCGGCGACGAGCCGACCGCGGGTGGCGGCTAGACAGATGGCTGCAGCTGGCCAGCCGCGGCGCTTCAGGCGACTTCGATTCCGTCGGGATTGACGATGTTGCGCGCATAGGCCGCAGCGGATCCTTCCAGGGCGAGCCCCATCCAGTCGCGCAGCACCCAGGCGGGCTTGCCGGCCCGCAGCTGGCGGGCGGCGAAGGCGCCGCGCAGCACGCGTGCACCCTTGTGCGCGCGTTCGATGCCCGCGCGGTCGAGCCAGCCTTCGCAGGCCCGGTGGACGCTGCGCACGGTGAGCGCGCCGCCGCCAGGCGTGGCACAGAACACGGCAGCGCCTGCCGCATCCGTGCACACGGCACGGCGTACGGCCAGCCAGGCCTCGAGCAGCGGCCGCACCGACGGGCTGACGGGCGTTACGCGCTGCGGGCGCCGTCCGTGGCCGGCAACGGTGAGAAAGGGTGGTGCCTCGTCCAGGTGGATGTCGCTGCGTTGCAGTGAGACGATCTCCTGTGGCTGCAGGCCCGATCCGATCGCCACTGCAACAATCGCTGCATCCCGCAGCTGGCGCCAGCCCGGCCCGGCTTCGGCATCGAGGCCTCGGCCCTCCGGGATGCCTTCCACGATCGTCCGCAGCGCGCACAGCAGGCGGTCTTCCTCGCCCGGGGTGAGCGACTCCGGCAGCGGCCGCGTGCGCGGTGCAGGGAACTGCTGCAGCAGCCGCTTCGCCGGATTGTCGGCGCGCACGCCCGCGCGCATCAGCTCCGCGTGCAGCGTCTCGAGCGTGCGCAGGTAGCGATGGCGGGTGAGGGCAGGGGTGCCGTCGCGCTGCACGTGTTCCAGCCCGTGCAGGAAGCGCGCGATCTGCTCGACGCCCGCGTGCGCCAGCGTCGAACCCTCGCGCTCGAGCATGGCGAGGTAGCGTCTGACGATCGACAGGTGCTTCTGGACGGTCGCCGGCCGGTATGGTTCGCCCTGGTGGCGTTCCCGCTGCAGCCAATGCAGCGTGCAACGCAACGGGTCCTGCTGCCAGTCCTGCCGCAGGTCGTGCTGCTGATCCCGCTCGATGCCGGCACTGGTGGCATTGGCGAACAGATCGGTCGATCGGCTATCGGGCAGGGCCATCGGGTACTGGGCGGTCTGCGATTGACGGTGGGGCAGTGAGAGAGAAGGGCAGCCGGGCATCGGCGGCGGGCGGGGCGTTTGCACGCGCAGGCTCCAGTGTAGCGCATCGCGGACGCGACCGGCCCGGATGTCCTTTCCCCACGGCGCCAGCGACAGGGCGCCCAATCCGTGGAGGCAGGGGTTCTGTTGGCGCGTTCGCTTTTGGGGAAAGGACATTCATGGATCCTGCTCGCCACCTTGCACATATCGGCCGGCTCGCGCTGCACGTAACATGGACCTGCGGGCCGCCGCATGCCCGGCCGCACGCCGCAGCCTGTCGAAGAAGCAGGAGCGGGGAAGGGCATGTCCATCAACGGAAAGGGGCCTGGATGGCAACGATCGACAGCCGTATCGGCGAAGCGCCGCACTGCATGATGATCACGTTCGAGATCGACCCGGCCGACGAGGCCGAGTTCAACGACATCTACGACAACGACCATGTGCCGAACATCATGAAGCTGCCCGGCGTGACCGAAGTGATCCGCTTCCGCGAGGCGCAGCCCAATGCAAAGGGCTTCCTGGTCTACACCGCGATCTACATGATGGCGAGCGAGAACCTGCACCTGACGCCGGAGTGGACGGTGCTGTCCGACCTCGGCCGCTGGGCGCCGGTGATCCGGCCGAAGGTGAAGTCGCGCACCCGCAGCACCGGACCGGTGATCGCGCGCTTCCGGAAGGCCGTCGCCTGATGCCCGGCATGCAGGCGCTCCCCGGGATGCAGCCCACGGCGGGCGGCGGCGATCCGTCGCTGCCGCCCGAGTACCTGGCCCGGATCCTGCGCTTCGCGCGCGACGCCGCGTTCCTCAACGGCATCGCCACCACCTGGCATGACTTCGACGAGGGCAGCACGATCGCCTGTTCGCACCCGGGCAGCTAGTCGATCCCTGCGGCGGTCGCGCTGGCGCAGAGCCTGGGTGCATCCGCGCGCCACCCTCGGCACCATCGGTTCGGCGCTGGCCGCCGCGAAGCTGAAGGGTTTCGACGACACGCAGATGCGCCATGCGATCAACATGGCCGCGACGATGGCGATGACGACCAACCGCCAGGCGATGCTCGACGTCGCGCGCATCCGCCGCATCGACGTGCGCGCCTTCCAGATGGCGGCGCTGCTCTCAGGCCGGCGCATCACCACCAGCTTCGGCGCGAAGTTCTCGATCCCGTTCGCGCTGTCGACGATCCTGGTCCATGGACGCTCGACCATCGAATGCTTCGGCCTGGCCGACCTTCCGTGGAAAGACACCCTGCAGGAGCGATGATGACCGGAACCCGACCGTATCAGCCCACCGCGCTGCCGGCCACGCTGCCTGCAGCCCTCCAGTTCGGTACCACCCTGCTTCCAGCCCTGGCGCTGGCCCAGCCGTCGACCGCGCCCCATCCGAGCAAGCCGAACCGCTGGATCGTTCCCTACCCGACCGGGGGCATCTCGGACTTCCTCGCGCGCCTGATCGGACAGCGCCTGGCCGAAGACTGCGGCCAGCCGGTGCTCGTCGACAACCGCAGCGGCGCCCACGGCAAGATCGGCACCGAGGTCGCAGCGCGCGCGGAGGTGGGCGACATGGCGCTGCTGCGGCTGCTGGCACGGGACTCGGACAGCGTGGCGCTGGTGCCGACGGTCGTCGTGCAGGACGAACTGCACACGCCCGAGCCGACGGAATCGATCCAGCAGACCGGCCCGGACGTGATGGCGAACACGGCGGCCGAGTCGGCGGCACTGATCCGCACCGACATGAAACGCTACGGACAGCTGATCCGCGCCGACTGACGCGGATGACGGGCGCGGATGTCGGACGCCGCCCACCGCCACCAGGGTCTCTCGCCCTGCACGACAAACGCCACGCACCGGGCGCGCACTGTGTCCGTGTGCGCGATGCGTGCGACGGCGTACCATTGCGGCCCCATCGGTAGTGAAGGCACCTGTCTAAATGGCAAACCTGACATCGCTGCTGCGCGACGAGATCACGCGGCTCGCCAAACGCCAGATCAACGCGGAGATCGTCCCGCTGAAGAAGCGCTGGGCACAGCAACGGCGCGTGATCGCCTCGCTGAAGGAAGAGTGCAGCACGTTGCGGCGCGAGGTCGCGCAGCTGAGCAAACGCGCCCACCAGGCATCCGCGACGCAGGCGTCCGCCGATGCCGGCGACGCCGGCACGCCGCGGCGCCGGTTCAGCGCCGACGGCCTGCGTGCATTCCGCAGCCGGCTCGGACTCACGGTGCGCGAACTTGCCCAGCTGCTCGACGTCAGTGAACAGACGATCTACAACTGGGAGACCGCCAGCACGCGGCCCCAGCCGGCGATGATCGACACCATCGCCCGCCTGCGTGCGCTGGGCAAGCGCGAACTGAAGGCGCGCCTGCTCGAACTGCAGGAAGCGAAGTAGCCGGCCGCGCGGCGGGTCACCGCGCCACGAAGGCAAGCACGTCGGCTTCGGTCCGCCGCAGCAGCGTCTTCAGCAGCGGCGGCTCGAACCGACGCTGCACCGTGATCGCGTAGAAGTTTTCGTACAGGTCGGGGACGACGCAGTACTCGGCCAGCGTGCCGGTGCGCAGTTCGTCCTGCACCACGACCGTCGGCACCAGCGCCACGCTGTCCGAATCCCGTGCCAGCAGCCGCAGCAGCGCCATGTCGTCCACCTCCGCGCGCAACCGGTAGCGCAGGCCGCGCTGCTCGCAGATCAGGTCGAAGCCGGTGCGGATGTCGTTGTCCCGTCCGGGCAGCAGCAGCGGCACGTCGGCCAGATCGTCGGGGAAGCGGAAGGCACGCCGCTTCGGACGCGGCTTGCCGACGAGGCTGACCGGCTGGCGCGCGATGCGCCGGCAGCGCCACGGATCGTCCACGGTCGCCGGCACCCGCCGGTTCGACAGGACCAGGTCGATCGCATGCACGCGCAGGCGCGCGAGCAGTTCCTGCAGGCCGCCCGACTGCAGCGCGAGCGACACGTCATCGCGCACCAGCAGCGGACGCACGAAGTTCTCCTGGAAGTTGCGCGACAGCGTGGCCATCGCGCCGATGCGCAGCACCTGGCGCTGCTCGCTGTGGCCGTCGCGCAGCAGCGCGAGCAGTTCGCTGCCCGAGGCGAAGATGTTCTCGGCATAGGCGAGCGCCAGGTGGCCGGCCTCGGTGAGCTGGAGCGTGCGCCCGACGCGCGCGAACAGGGGCTGGCCGAACGCCGCCTCGAGCTGCCGGATCTGGCTCGACAGGGCGGACTGCGATACATGCAGCCGCGCCGCGGCGCGCGTCAGGTTGCCGTCCTTGGCGACCGCCCAGAAGTAGTGCAGGTGATGGTAGTTGAGCCGGGCCATCGTTCTGTCCTGGTTGATGAATCGTGCGAAACAATGAATTTTACGCATGCTTCCGCCTTGCGTAGATTCGCTGCCATCGCGCCTGCCGCGCGACGCACCGGAGCCGGACGTGGACACAACAGCGCTTGCAGCGATGATCGAGGACGCACCCGCGGCGCGAAGCGCACTGCTGCTGGCGATGCCCGCGGCCTGCGCGGGCGCGGCGCTGGCCATGGCGGTGCTGCGCCCGTCCGTGCCGGCGGCATGGACGATCGTGCGCATCGCCAGCGCGGCCGCGCTCGCCGCCGCCGTCCTCTCGTTCGGCACGTTCATCATGGCGGGCGCAGCCGTGCTGCCGACCGCGTCGTCCGCACCGCTGCGCGTGGACACCGCCGGCGCGGTCGCGCTGCTGCTGGTGGCCTTCGTCGGCTGGGTGATCGCAGGCTACTCGCGCCGATGCCTGGAAGGGGAGCCGGGACAGGTCCGCTACGCCGGCTGGCTGATGGCCACCCTGGCCGGCGTCGGCGGCGTCGTCCTCGCCAACGACCTGCTGGCGCTCGCGGCCTGCTGGATGCTCGCCAGCGCCTCGCTGCAGCGGCTGCTGCTGTTCCATGGGGAGCGGCCGGCCGCGCGCATCGCCGCGCACAAGAAGCGGGTCGCCAACCGCCTCTCCGAGCTGTGCCTGTTCGCGGCGATCGGCATCCTCTGGTCGACGCTAGGCACGCTGCGCATCGACGCCATCCTCGCCCACCCTGCGCTGGCCGATCCCGCCGGCGTCGGCGCCGCCGTGCAGGTCGCCATGGTGCTGGTCGTGCTCGCCGCGCTCCTCAAGTGCGCGCTGCTGCCGTTCCATGGCTGGCTGATCCAGGTGATGGAAGCACCCACGCCGGTGTCCGCGCTGCTGCATGCCGGCGTGGTGAACCTCGGAGGCTTCGTGCTGATCCGCCTGGGCGGCCTGCTCGATGCCGTGCCGGCCGCGCAGGCCTTGCTGGTGGTGGCGGGGACCGCCACCGCGGTACTGGCCGCGCTCGTGATGACCACGCGCATCAGCATCAAGGTCTCGCTCGCCTGGTCGACCTGTGCCCAGATGGGTTTCATGCTGATGCAGGTCGGCCTCGGTGCCTACGCGATGGCACTGCTGCACCTGGTCGCGCATTCGCTGTACAAGGCGCACGCATTCCTGTCCGCCGGCGACGGCGTGCAGCGCACGGCCGCGCTCGCGCTCGCGAACCGGCCAGCCCCTGAAGGGATGGCACGCGCGCTTGCCGCGGCCCTGGGCGCGGCCGCGCTGATGGCGGCGGCCCAGTACGCGTGGGCCTCGCTGTTCGACCTGCCCTCGGCGATCGACCCGGTGCAGTGGGCGCTCGCGGCGGTGGCCTGCATCGTGCTCGCGCCGCTGCTGGCCGGCCCGGCACGCGGGGTTCTGGCGCAACCCGTGCTGCTGCTGTCGGCCTGCGCCGTCGCCCTGGTCCATGCCGGCCTGCACGCCTCTGGCAGCGCCTGGCTGCCGGCACGCCCTGACGAGGGCTCGCTGCTGCCGTGGTTCCTGGCCGCCATCGTCCTGTGCGCGTTCGCGGCGCTGTACCTGCTGCAGGCAGCGATCCGCTCCAGCCCGCGCGGCGCGCTCGCCCGCCGGCTGCATCCATGGTTCTACGCCGGCCTGTTCCTCGATGAACGGGTGACGCAGGCGGGTTTCGCCGCATGGCCGCTGCACGACACGAGGAGCCGCACATGAACGCACCGATGCATCCCGCAGCCGCGCGCGCGCGCGCGCTCGCCGAAGCCGTCGAGGCGGCAACCGGGCGCATCGCACCGGCCTGGCCGCTCGACCGGCTGATCGCGGTCAACCCCTTCCAGGGCCATGCCGACGAACCGATCGCCGAGGCGCAGGCGAGGCTGCGCTGGCTGTGCGGGACACGCCTGTCGATGCCGCGCACCTGGTACCGCGACGAATGGCTGGCCGGACGGTTGACCTGCGCGGACCTGCAGGCCGCGATCGATGGATGGATCGCCGGCGGATGCGTGCATCCGCGCGCGCCCGCCGGACCCGGACGACGTACGGCGGGATCCATGCTCGATGCCTTGCGCATGGCGCTCGATGACACCGGTGGCGTGCCGGCGGCGCACGGCGCGCGACTGCCGCTGGCGACCGCAGTGGCCGAACCACCGCACCTTCCCGGGCAGCCGCTGCGCTGGGCCGACATCGCCCTGCACCAGGTCAGCCAGCACAACGCCGCGTTCTTCGACCGCAGCCAGTCCGCATGGCGCCCGCACGCGGGTACCGGCCTGTATGCGGGCTGGCGCGAGCGGACGGCCTTCGACCGCGGATTGCCGGGCCGGCCGGGTCGGCCGCCGCTGCGCACCCAGGCAACCGCATTGCCTGCCGACCCGATGGCGGTGATCGCCGAAGCCGCCGACGCATCGGGCATCGCCGGCGACGAACTCGAGGCATGGTGCGAGGCGCTGCTGCTCGACGTCGGCGGCTGGGCCGCCTGGTGCGCCTGGCTGCGCCACCAGCACCGACTCGACCAGGGCGCAGGTGCCGCCTGCACGGGCGCACCGGGCCTCGGACCGGATGACGACGCGCTCCACGATCCGCGCCACGATCCGATGCATGCGGCGACGACCGACCCTCTGGTCGAACTGCTCGCCATCCGGGCCGGATGGGAATGGCTGCTGCTGCGCGACGACCCGCGGCTCGCCGTGCGCCTGCGCGCGGCATGGCGCACGGCGGCGGACCTGCGCGGTCCGCATGCGGATGAAGCGGACTGCATCGACTGGCTGCTGCAGTCCGCGGTCGAGCACGCCTACTGCCGCACGCTTTGCGAAGCGCTGCGCGAGCCGGTCGCCGACGCCGATGCCCTGCACGACGACGGCGCCGTCGAGGTGCAGGCCATGTTCTGCATCGACGTGCGATCCGAACCCTACCGGCGCGCGCTGGAAGCCACCGGCCCCGGCATCCGTACGCTCGGCTTCGCCGGGTTCTTCGGCCTGCCGGTGGCCTTCGTGCCGCTCGGGACCCCTGCCGCGCTGGCACAGGTCCCCGGCCTGCTTGCACCGACCTGCCACGTGACCGAGACGGTGGCGCCGGCATGCCCTGATCCGGCCGTTGCCGGTGCGGATGTCGTGCACGACCGCAGCCACGCAGCACCCTGCGACCATGACGGTGCCGACGCAAGGCTGGGCGCGCTGCGGCAACGCAGGCTCGATGCGCAGCGCCGCTGGACGTCGGTGCGCACGGCCGCCGCATCCACCTTCGGCTTCGTCGAATCGCTCGGCCTCGCCTACGCAGGGAAGCTGCTCAAGGACAGCCTGCCGTGGGCCGGACGTGCGCCGCGGCCCGAAGACAACGGCCTGCGTGCCGGGGAAGCGGCCCGGCTGCGGCTGCGGCTGGGCGCGCGACCCGGACAGGCAGCCGGCCCCCAGGCCGCCGTGCAGCGCGAGGCGGACCTCGCCGCATCGGTGCTCGGCGTGCTGGCCGCATCGGGACTGAAGCCGCCGTTCGCGCCGCTGGTGCTGGTCGCCGGCCACGGCAGCCGCACCCGCAACAATCCGCACGCGGCCGGCCTGGAATGCGGGGCCTGTGGCGGCCATGGCGGAGAGGTCAACGCACGGCTGCTCGCCTCGCTGCTCAACGACCGCCGCGTGCGCGACGCATTGCGCATGCGTGGCCTGCCGATCGAGGATGCCACCTGGTTCGTCGCCGGGCTGCACGACACCACCACCGACGAGCTGGTGCTGTTCGAGGACGCACCGGTGCCGCCGACGCATGCAGCGGCGCTCGCCCGGCTCGGCGCGCGGCTGCGCCAGGCCAGCGAAGCCGCACGGGCAAGGCGCGCGCCCACGGTGTCCCCGGCGCTGGCCGGCGTCGCGCCGGCGCGGCTGCTGCGCGCGCTGCGCCAGCGGGCGAACGACTGGGCACAGACCCGCCCGGAATGGGGCCTCGCCGGCAATGCCGCGTTCATCGCCGCGCCGCGCGCGCGCACCGCGCACCTCGACCTCCAGGGGCGGGTGTTCCTCCACGACTACCACTGGGCGGACGATCCGGCGCTGTCGGTGCTGGAGCTGGTCATGAGTGCGCCGATGGTGGTCGCGCACTGGATCAACATGCAGTACTACGCTTCCACCGTCGACAACGTGCGATACGGCAGCGGCAACAAGCTGCTGCACAACGTGGTCGGCGGCACGCTGGGCGTGTTCGAAGGCAACGGCGGCGACCTGCGCATCGGCCTGCCCTGGCAGTCGCTGCACGACGGCGACCGGCTGCGCCATGCGCCGTTGCGGCTTCACGTGTTCATCGATGCGCCGGCGGCGGCGATCGAGAAGGTCCTCGACCGGCAGCCCGGGGTGCGCGCGCTGGTCGACAACGGCTGGCTGCACCTGTTCCGGCTCGGCGCACCCGGCAGTGCACCCGAACGTCGCGTGGCCGGAGGCTGGATGCCAGCCTGAAGGTCCCGGTACCGACGCCGCGCGCGCACCGGACGCAGGTCCTCGACCGAGCCGTACGCCTTTGCGCCGGACGCGGTCCCGACGTAACCTCGTGCAAACCGGACGGTCGCCAGAGCCGCACTGCAGGAGGAGGATCCGATGTCTAGGCTTTCCATCGTCGCCGCGGCGGGCATCGCGGTCGCCGTTGCCGCCGGCGCCGCACAGGCGCAGCCGTTCCCGGCGAAGCCGGTGCGCGTGGTCGTGCCCTATGCCGCCGGTGGTCCGGTCGATACCGTCGCGCGCATCGTCGCGCCGAACCTGTCCGCCGCCTGGAACCAGCAGGTACTGGTCGACAACCGCGGCGGCAGCGGGGGTGCGCTGGGGGCCAGCGTGGTGGCCAAGAGTGCCCCGGATGGCTACACGCTGCTGCTGACCAACAGCGGCCCGATCACCGCCTATCCGCACCTGCGCAAGACGTTGCTGTTCGACTTCGAACGCGACCTGTCGCCGATCAGCCTGCTGACCACGTCCAGCCTGGTGCTGGCGGTGCATCCGGCCCTGCCGGCGCGCAGCATCGCCGAACTGGTGGCGCTGGCCCGGCGCAACCCGGGCGAGCTGTCCTACGGCACCTCCGGCACCGGCGGCGTGCAGCACCTGGCGATGGTGCTGCTCGAGAACCGTGCCGGCATCCGGCTCAACCATGTGCCGTACAAGGGTTCGTCGCAGGCGATGCCTGACCTGCTGTCGGGCGAAGTGCCGCTGCAGTTCAACAGCGTGCTCGGCACGCTGCCCTCGATCCAGGCCGGCAAGCTGCGCCCGCTGGGCGTGACGGCCACGGCGCCGCTGCCGGCGCTGCCCGGGGTGCCGCCGATCGCCCGCACCTACAAGGACTTCGAGATCACCAGCTGGCTTGCGCTGTACGGGCCGGCAGCCTTGCCGCAGGCCCTCGTCGAGCAATTGCATCGCGACATGGCGGCGGCCCTCAACGTGCCCGAGGCACGGCGCCGCCTGACCGATGTCGGGCTAGACGTCGTCGGCGCCGGACCGGCCGAGCTGGCGGCCCATGCACGACGCGAGCATGCGCTGTTCGGCAAGCTGATCGCCGGCTCCGGCATCCAGAAGGAGTGACGCTCAACGCGGCTCGGGCTGGCCCACCACGAAGGTGCCCACGGTGACTTCCTGCCCGCGCCCGTTCAACCGCAGCACCACGTCCTCGTCCTTCTGCCCGGGCGTGCCGAAGCCGGTCGACAGCCGCATCATCAGTGTCGTCGCCGGCGCCACGATCTGCTGGTTGTGGCCGTAGAACTGTGCCTTGACCACGTAGGTGCCAGGCTTCGCGTCGCGCAGCGAGAACGCTTCCGGGCCGTAGCCCCCGGTGAAGTCGCTCGACATACGGCCGCCCTGGAAGGTCAGGCGGCGGCCGTAGAACGCGCGCTCGCCGTTCGGATCGATCACCCAGAGATCGATGTCGGTGTTGTCCGCATCCCAGGACAGCACCACGCGCAGGTCGAGCGGCAGGTTGCGCAGCAGCCGGGCATCGACCGCACGGGTATCGAGCGCCGGCCCGCCTGCCGCGGCCGAACGCGCGACGATGGCATTGAGTTCGGCCAGCGCGATCAGTTCGATGTCCGGGAAGCGGTTGTTCCACGGCCGCGACACCACCTGCCAGAGATGGTCGATCGCCTGCTGCGGCTGCCCGGCCTGGGCCAGGGCGAGGCCGAGGTCGCGCCAGGACTGCGGCTCGTCCGGGCTGAGCGCCAGCACCTTCTGCAGCACCGGCAGGGCGAGCGGGACCTGCCGCGCCTGCAGCAGGCGATAGGCGAGGATGCGCAGGACGTGCCGGTTGCCGAGGTCCATCTCGGCCAGGTTCGACAGCACGCGCTGCGCGAGCGCGGGCTGCCCGCGCTCGAACAGCAGGTCGGAGACATCCAGGAAGAACGCGGTGCTCGACAGGTACGACGCACGTTCGTCGAGATAGATCGCGTAGAGCGCATCGTCCGGCGCCGCACGCAGCCGCTTCGCATAGGGCGCGTCGGGCACCCATCTGGCCAGGCGGATCGCGGCCGGAGCGCCTGCGCCCGCCGCGTTCCCCGCCGGCCCGGCGGCGGCATCGGCTGCGACTGCCGCAGGCGCGGCCGGCGCACGCGCCGCGGACGGTGCAACCGCGGCGGGCGACGGACGCTCGAGGCGACGCGCCGACTCGGCCGAACGCGCCGAACCCACGGCTGCGCCCGTCGCCGGGGAGGCCAGGTTGGCGACCGGCTTCGGCGGCTCGTCCTTCGGGAACACGCGTGCCCACCACGCCTGTTCTTCCCCGAAGCGGGCCACGATGCGGTCGAGATGGCGGCTGCGCGCCGCGAGGTCGACCTCGCGCTGGCGTGACACCAGTCGTTCGTAGGCGGGCCTCAACGACGGCGGCGGCTCGATGCCGTGGCGCGCATAGTCCGCCACCGAGTCCAGCACGATCAGCGACGTCTCGGGCGTGGGCATCGAGAAGCGCATGCCGAGCCGGCGGATCTCGCCGCGGTTGCGCTCGCCGTCGGCCAGGAGCGCGGCCAGGCGCAGGGCAGCCCAGCGCTGCATGGCCAGGCCGGGGCGCCGGGGCGCGCTGCCGGTCGCGCCGTCGCGCGCACCGGGCACGTCTGCGGAGACGGCCACGCGGCGCACCGAGCGCGAGCCATCGGGCGCGATCACGTCGAGTTCGATCGTCGCCTGCGGGGCGAGCAGGCGCCCGGCGAACGCGAAACGCCCGTCTTCCGGATGGATACCGGCCTGCACAAGGTCGGTGGCACCCTCGGCACGCGCCGCGAGCACCCGCGTGCGCTGCGTGCGCAGTTCCCGCACGGCGTCGGCGACAGGCATGCGCTGCAGGTCGATCAGCGCCGCCCCGGTATTCTCGGCGGCATGGCGCAGGGCGACCGGATCGGCGGTGGCCGACGACATCAGCGCATACGTCGGGACACGCAGCGCGGGCATCGGATCCGGGCCGAAGTTGCCCAGGCCGTCGGAGAACAGCAGGGCCAGCGTGGCGCCTTCGGGCAGCGCGATCGCGCCGAGGTTGGTCGCCCCGTCGTAGACCGCCTTCTCGAGCACGCCGCGCAGCGCGCGCCAGTCGCCGCCGGCGACCTCGAACCGCTCGGGCGCAGCCGCGACATCGCGCACCTGCACCAGGTGCACGACGACCCGGCCGAGCGCGCGGAAGTAGGCGTCCAGGACGGCCAGTTCGCGCGCATGGTCGCGCTTCGCGCCCGTGCCGGAGGCATCCCAGACGATCGCGACCTCGGCCGGGGCAGGGCGCGCACGGGCAGTGGCCGCCAGCGGGACCTCCGCGTAGAAGTAGACGTCGCTGCCGCTGGCCTGGGTGGATGCATGCACCCGGTTGCCGCCGGCGGGCAGCAGCACGCGCAGGTGCGGATCGCGCAACGACGTCCGGTCGAGCGCCACGCGCGCGCCGTCGCTGCCCGAGGCCGTCGCCGCGATGCGCTGCGCACCCAGGCGCGCGTCGACCGCGCGCGGATCGACCCCGGCGAACTGCAGGTCGACGTCCAGCTGCCCGATCGCCTGCCCGAACTGCAGTGGCAGCTGGTAGTCGAGCCGCTGTTCCGTGCGTGCGAGCGTCTCGCCGATCTCGAGCACCACGCGGCGCATGCCGTTGGCCGGCAGCGGGTAGACCCGCAGGCGGTAGCTGTTGCCTTCGGTGACCTCGAGCAGGGCGGGGTCGACACGCGTGCGGATCACGTCCTCGAACACCTGCCGGCCGCGCGCCTTCTCCACCGGGACCGCCGGCCGCAGTTCGCCGTCGATGTCCAGCGCGAAGCCGGTCACCGACTGTCCCGGGCGCAGCGGGAACTGCAGCTCGCCTTCGAGCACCCGGTCGTTCGGGTTGCGGAACTCCATCTCGATCCGGGTGCGCGCCGCCAGGCCCACCACCTCGGCATCGACACGCACCCGGACGACTTCGATCGGCAGCCGCGCTTCCGCCGCAACCAGGCGTGGGCGCGGTGGCATCGGCCGCGCGATCGCAGGCGGGGACGGCGGCGCTGTTACCAGCTGCGCCCAGGCATCGGGCGCGCCCGCAGGCAGCGCCGGCAGCAGCACGCAGGCGCACAGCGCGAGCAGGGGAAGGATCCGGCGGACGGGCCGCCGGGCAGGGATCGCGGAACGGGAGAATTTTTCCATGGTCCTGCCTGTAACGCAGCAGGACCGGAAAAGGGGTTCCCCGACACGACCAGGCTTCGTCGAGGGCCCGGTGACGATCCCGTCAGTCGAGCCGGATGCCCGCCGCCTTCACCACCTTGCCGAACTTCGCCAGTTCGCGCTTCAGGTAGGCCCCGAGGTGGTTCGCGTCGCCGGGGGTCAGCTCCAGGCCGACGTTGTCGAAGCTCTTCTTCACGTCGGGCAGCCGCAACGCGGACAGCACCGCTTCGCCCAGCGTGTCGACGATCTCGCCCGGCGTGCCGGCCGGCGCCATGGCCGCGACCCAGATCACGACCTCCACCGTGGGGAAGCCGGATTCGATGGCGGTCGGGATGTCGGGCGCCGTCGGGAAGCGCTGCGCGCCGGTCACGGCCAGTGCGCGCAGCTTTCCGGCGCGCACGAAGCCGATGCCGCCGGGCAGGGAAGAGAACATCAGCTGGGTCTGGCCGGTCATCACGCTCAGCTGCGCGTTGCTGCTCTGGGGCACGTGGGTCATCGTCACGCCGGCGGCGGCGAGGAACATTTCCGCGCCGACATGCAGCGTGGAACCGTTGCCGGTCGACGCGAAGTTGAGCTCGCCAGGCCGGGCCCTCGCCAGCGCCTGCAGGTCCTTCAGCGACTTCACCGGCAGCGCGGGATGCACCACGGCCAGCAGCGGTGCCTGGCCGATCAGTGCGATCGGCGCGAAGTCGCGCAGCGTGTCGTAGGAGAGCTTCGCGTACAGGTTCGGGTTCAGCGCCAGCTCGGTGGACGAGCCCATCAGCAGGGTGTAGCCATCGGGCCGGGCCGCGGCAGCGAGCGCGGTGCCGATGGTGCCGCCCGCCCCGAGCCGGTTCTCGACCAGCACCTGCTGCCCCCAGCGCTCGGTGAACTTCTGGCCGATCACGCGCGCGGCCACGTCCGACACGCCGCCGGCGGGGAACGGCACGATGAAGCGGATCGGGCGGTTGGGGAAGGGCTGGGCCTGCGCGCTGGCGAGACCACAGCCCAGGCCGAGCGAGAGGGCCAGCGCGAGGGCGGCATGCGAAGCGATCGGACGTCCGGCAGGCATGGCATTCGATTCCGGTGCGGGAGGGGCGTTTGCAGTATTTTGCACCCGGGTCGCGCAGTCAACAGCCCGCGTCGGCGGCCGCATCCGCAGTCCGCGCGCACGCAACCAGACAGAGAAGGGGAAGGCACCATGCTGTTCCTGACCGAGCAGGACGTGATCGGCGCATTGTCGGGCGGCCAGCCCGCGCTCGAATCGGTGGAGCTGATCGAGGAGTTGATGCGGCAGCAATCGGCCGGCACCACGTTCCAGTTGAAGCGCTATACGATGACCCACCCGGACCATCCGGGCCACCTGTGGCACAACATCCGCATCCTGCCGGGCATGGTGCCGGGCATGGGTACCGCCGCGGTGCGCGTGTACTCGGGCTATCGCGGCACCAACCGGTCCGAGGTGATCTGCCTGTTCGACTGGGAGACGATGGAGATGGTGTCGATCATCTCCGACTACCACCTGCACGCGATCCGCACCGCCTCGCCCTACGGCGTGGCGGCGAAGCACCTGGCGCGCGAGGATGCGAGTTCGATCGGCATCATCGGCACCGGGCGGTACGCCCGCGCGATGACCGCCGCCACGTGCGCGGTGCGTCCGATCCGAAAGGTGAAGGTCTACAGCCGTGACCCGCGCAACGTGCGCAGCTTCTGCGACGTGATGCAGCAGGAACTCGGCATCGAGGTCGAGCCCGCAGCATCGGGGCGCGAAGCTGTGCGCGGCACCGACGTGATGATCACCGCCACGTCCGGCAATGTCGTCGTGTTCGAATCGGGATGGCTGGAGCCCGGTGCGCTGCTGATGTCTCTCGCCCCGGGGGAGTTCGATCCCGAGACCATCCTGCGCTCGCGCGTATTCCTGTCGAACCCCGAGCAGGTGCTGGGCGACGACCCGCCGCGCAAGCCGTTCTCGACCGTGCTGGCGGACGGGCGCTTCAGTCCCGGGGACGTCTGCGCCGAGTTCTGCGACGTGGTCGCCGGAAAGAAGCCGGGTCGCAACGGCCCGGACGACATCATCCTCTACGAGTCGCCCGGGATGGGCATCCTCGATGCCGCGATCGGCCGCTGGGTCCTCGGCCGGGCGAAGCAGAAGGGGCTGGGCACCGAACTGCCGTTCGGCGAAGCGCTCGGCGGGCACTGACCCGGTCCCGCCGGTGGCATCATCGGGGCTGTCCGACCACGCCCTGTCGCCCCGGGATGCCCGCATGACCCAGACCCGTCCGCCGCTGCCCCGCCACGAAGTCGGTGTAGACATCGGCGGCACCTTCACCGACGTCGTCTGCCGCAGCGACACCGGCGAGGTGAGGCTGGTGAAGATCCCGACTACCCGCGCCAACCCGAGCGCCGGGGTGCTGCATGCCGTGCAGCACATGGCCCGGGAATGGAACGTGCCGCCGGCCTCGATCGCACGGTTCGTGCACGGCACGACGGTGGCGACCAATGCCGTGCTCGAGCGCAAGGGCGCCACGATCGGGATCATCACCACCCTGGGCTTCCGCGACACCCTGGAGATCGGCCGCCAGAACCGGCACGCGGTGTACAGCGTACTGCTCGAGCCGGAGACGCCGGTGTTCCTCGCGCCCGGGGCGCTGCGGCGGGAAGTCGCCGGGCGTATCTCGGCCGATGGCACCGAGCTCACCGCGCTCGACGAGGACGCGGTGCGGCGCGAGGTCGATGCGCTGGTGGCCGCCGGCGTGCGTGCGATCGCGGTGTGCTTCCTGTTCTCCTACCTGAACCCGTCGCACGAGCTGCGCGCGGCGGAGATCATCCGCGCCGCGCATCCGTCGCTGATGGTCTCGCTGTCCTGCGAGGTCGATCCGGCGTTCCGCGAGTACGAGCGCACCTGCATCACCGCGTTCGACGCCTACCTGAAGCCGGTGATCGACCGCTACCTCGAGGACATGGAGCGCGACCTCGAGTCCAGTGGCGTGGGCTCGAAGCTGCAGATCATGCAGTCGCGCGGCGGCGTGGCCTCCTCGCGCATCGCGCGCCGGCGGCCGGTGCGGTTGTTCCTGTCCGGTCCGGCCGCCGGCGTGATCGGCGGCAGCATGGCCGGCTCGGCCGCAGGGTTCGACGACGTGATCACCATCGACATCGGCGGCACCAGTGCCGACATCGCGCTGGTCAGCGGCGGACGGCCGATGATCGCTGCCGAAGGCATGCTCGACGGCTATGCGGTACGGGTGCCGATGGTCGACGTGAATGCGATCGGTGCCGGCGGTGGCAGCATCGCCTGGATCGACGGTGCGAAATCGCTGCGTGTCGGTCCGGCCTCGGCCGGTTCCGAACCCGGGCCGGCCTGCTATGCGCGCGGCGGCGAACAGCCGACCGTCACCGATGCATCGATCGTGCTCGGCTACCTGGATCCGTCCTATTTCGCCGGGGGGTCCTTCGAGCTGCAGCCTGAACTGTCCCGGCAGGCCATCGAGCGCAGGATTGCGATCCCGCTCGGCCTGACCGTCGAGCAGGCCGCGCTGGGCATCCATCGCGTGGTCAACGCGAACATGGCCGAGGGCATACGGTTCGTGTCGGTCAAGCGCGGCATCGACCCGCGCCGCTTCGGGCTGGTGCCGCTGGGCGGCGGCGGACCGGTGCATGCCACCGCGCTCGCACGCGACCTGGGCATGCAGAAGGTGATCGTGCCGCTGCATCCGGGCGTGCTGTCCGCGTCCGGGCTGCTTGCCGCGCCTGTCGAGCACGAGGCCGCGGTCGCCTTCCATTCGAACCTGGAGCAGGCGACAACCGAAGATCTGGCGCGCGCGTTCGCGGCCCTCGACCGGCAGTGCGCCGCGCTGATGCAGGTGGAGAACATCGATCCGGCCCGGGTCGAGGTGCGCTACTTCGCCGATGTCTGCTACGTCGGGCAGTCGCACCATATCGAGGTGCCGGTGTCGATGCAGCACGCCGCAGGCGAACCCGCCGACGTGATCGCCCGCGTCCGTGCCGGCTTCCATGAAGCGCATGACCGCATCTACGGCCACAGCGCCGGCGGCCCGATGACCTTCGTCAACCTGCGCGCGGTGCACCAGGCGCGCGTGACCGACGACCGGCCGCTCGAGGGCACCTACCGTCCGGAGGCCGGCGACGCCCTGAAGGGCCGGCGACCGATCATGACCGAACGCTCGGGCGGCTTCGTGCAGGCCGACGTGTACGAGCGTAGCCGGATCGTGCCCGGCACGTCGATCGCCGGGCCGGCGATCATCGAACAGGCAGACACCACCACGGTGATCGAGCCCGGCTGGACCGCCCAGGTCGACGTCGGTGGCAACCTCGTGATGACGCAGGGAGAACCGGCATGAACCGGGAACAGCGGGCAGCGGTGGTCGACCCGATCACCACCGAGGTGATCCGCAACAAGCTCGAGGGCATCGCCAACGAGATGGAGCTCACGCTGCTGAAGAGCTCCTTCTCGCCGATCGTGAAGGAGGGCCTGGACACCTCGGCCAGCCTGTTCACGGTCAAGGCCGAGACCCTGGCCCAGGCCTGCGCGATCCCGGTGCACCTGGCCACGCTGATCCCGACCATCCGCAGCATGATCGCGCGCTTCCCGCTCGACACGATGAAGGAAGGCGACGCCTTCATCCTGAACGATCCCTACTGCGGCGGCACCCACCTGCCGGACATCGCGATCATGACGCCGGTGTTCCACCGCGGCCGGATCATCGCGCTGTCGGCCAGCATGACCCATCATGGCGACGTCGGTGGTCATTCCCCGGGCTCGCTGCCGCCGAACTCCACCGAGATCTACCAGGAAGGGCTGCGCATCCCGCCGCTGAAGTTCCGCGAGGCCGGCGAATACAACGAGACCATGGTCGCGCTGCTGCGCCAGAACTCGCGCCTGCCCGACACGCTGATGGGCGACCTCAACGCACAGCTGGCCGCCTGCAACGTCGGCGCACGCCGGCTGCAGGAGCTGGCCGACGTGCACGGTGCAGACCTGCTGATGGCGATCTTCGACGAGCTGCTCGACCGCTCCGAGATCATGACGCGCGAGGCGCTGTGCCGGATACCCGAGGGCACCTACCGCTATGTCGACGAGATGGACAACGACGGCATCGAACTCGACCGCCGGATCCGGGTCGAGGTCGCGGTGACGGTGAAGGACGGCACCATCCACTTCGACCTCGCCGGCACCAGCCCGCAGGTGCGCGGGCCGATGAACTGCGTGCCGTCCGGTTCCCAGGCGGCTGCGTACTATGCGGTGCGCGTGCTGACCGACCCGACCATCCCGACCAACGGCGGCTGCTTCCGGCCGGTCACGCTCAACCTGCCCAGGGGTTCGCTCGCCAACCCGATCGAACCGGCCCCGGTCAACGCCCGCACCTCGACCATCAAGCGTATCGCGACCTCGATGGTCAGTGCGCTGGCGAAGGTACTGCCCGACCGTGTCGGCGCACCGGCTGCCGGCACGCTGCTGGTCGTGGCCTTCGGCGGCAACCATGCAGATGGCCGGCGCTACATCGTCGGCGAACTGATCGCCGGGGGCAGCGGCGCGGCGAGCGGACTCGATGGCGTGGACGTGGTCGACACCGACGCCAGCAACTGCATGAACCTGCCGGCCGAGGCGATGGAGATGGAAGCCCCGATCCGCCTGCACCGGGTGGCACTGCGCCGCGATTCCGGCGGCGCCGGGGAATTCCGCGGCGGCCTGGGCGTAGTGCGCGAGTACGAGATCCTCGCCGATGGCGTCACCTTCACCCATCGCGGCGAGCGGCATTACAGCGCCGCGCACGGCCTCGCCGGCGGGCAGCCCGGCGCGTCGGCGCGCTCGGTGATCCGGCGCGCCGATGGCAGCGAGCAGGTGATCCCGTCGAAGGCGCTGACCGTGCTCAACCGCGGGGACCGGGTGGTCGTCGAGACGCCGGGCGGTGGCGGCTACGGAGACCCGCGGCGGCGTGCGGCGGTGGCCGAGGACATCGCCAACGGCAAGGTGAGCGCATCGGCCGCGCGCGCAGCGTATGGCCATGCCGGCTGAGCAGCCGCGCTCGCCACCGGCGAGGCGATCGACGCGGGAACGATGGCCACTTGCAGCTTCGGGCCGATCCCGCTGCGTGCACTGCGCATCCCGGGCATGAAGGCAGTGGCCGGGTACTGCCGCATGCTCGACGCCCTCAAGGTCTGACCGCTGCACCTACGCCCACTTGAAAGGGACCTGCAATGACACGAGCCACGGGCACGAGCTTGCCGCCTTCGCTGATCGCCGACGAGGCCGCGCTGCTGCAGTACCTTCCGGCGCGGGCACCGGGACGCGATGCCGAGATCGCGGCCGAAGTAGCACGCCTGAACGAGGCGGTGTACGCGGCTGCGTCTGCCTTCACCTTAGACGACCAGCCCAGCGACTACCTTGCGAAGCTGGTGGAACTGCGCGAGCCGGCGCTGCGCAGCGCGGACCCGGCTACGCCGCCGGCGACGACTGCAACTGCAACCGCAACGGCAGCCGCGCCGGGCGCGACTACCGCCGACGACGCGCTGTGCGCGTGGACGCTGGTCGAAGCCGGGTCGGCACTGCGCGAAGGCAGGGTGACGTCGGTCGAACTGACGCGCGCCTGCCTCGCCCGGGCGGCCGCGGTGAATCCGTCGCTCAACTGCTTCCTGCGCCTGGAGGCGGAAGAGGCACTGGCCGCCGCGCGCGAGGCCGATGCCGAGATCGCGGCCGGCCGCTGGCGCGGCCCGCTGCACGGGGTGCCACTCGCGCACAAGGACATGTTCTACCGCAGCGGCAAGCCGTGCACCGGGGGCTCGCTGATCCGCCGCGACTTCATCGCCGGCTACGATTCCGCGGTCGCGAAGCGCATGCAGGCTGCCGGTGCGATCTGGATCGGCAGCCTGAACATGTCCGAGTTCGCCGCCAACCCGGCGGGGCACAACGTGCACTACGGCCACTGCCGCAACCCGTGGGACCGCGACAGCATCACCGGGGGCTCGTCCAGCGGTTCGGCGGCATCGGTCGCCGCGCGCGCCTGCTTCGGATCGGTCGGCTCCGATACCGGTGGCTCGGTACGATTGCCGGCCGGGCTCTGCGGCGTGGTCGGGCTGAAGCCCACCTACGGCCGGGTGAGCCGGCACGGCGCGCTGCCGCGGGTCTGGTCGCTGGACACGGTCGGACCGCTCACCCGGACGGTCGAGGACAACGCCGCGATGATGTCGGTGCTCGCCGGGCGCGACCCGCTCGATCCGACCACGGCCGACCTGCCGGTGCCGGACTACCTCGCGCTGCTCGGCGGCGGCATCCGCGGGCTGCGCCTCGGGCTGCCGAAGGCGTTCTATCTCGAGGGGCTGGACCCATCGGTGCGTACGCGCCTCGACGCAGCGCTGGCCGTGCTGCGCGGCCTGGGCGCGACGACGGTCGAGGTCGACCTGCCCGACCAGCAGCACCTGTTCACGATCAGCGACGCGGTGGCCAAGGTCGAGGCCGCGACCATGCACGGCCGCTGGATGCGCGAGCGTCCGGCCGACTACTCGCTGTTCATGCGCAGCCGCATCGAGTCCGGCTTCCATGTGCCGGGCACGCGCTACCTCGAAGGCCTGGCGCTGCGCGGCCGACTGCTGCAGCAGTTCGTCGCGGCGGCATTCACCGATGCCGACCTGCTGTTCATGCCGGTGCTGCCGATCCAGGTGCCGAAGATCGCGGCGACCGAGGTCGGCTCGCCGGCCGACGTGCAGCGGGTGATCGTGCAGCTCACCTGCTGCACCCGCAACATGAACTTTCTCGGCCTGCCCGGCCTCGCGGTGCCCTGCGGCTTCACCGAAAACGGCATGCCTGCCTCCTTCCAGCTGGTCGGCCGCCCGTTCTCCGAGGCGACCCTGCTGCGTGCAGGCCATTCCTACCAGCAGCGGACTGCCTGGCACCGGCAGGAGCCCCGGCTGGACACGTCGATCGGGACGGCATGAACGCGCGGCGCGAGGCACCCGGCGTCGCAGGTACCTGCGAGGAACGCTACCTGCCGCTGCGCGACGCCTTCGCGCGCAACCTGGCCGAGCTCGACGAGCATGGCGCCGCGGTGGCAGTCTGGCGCGACGGCCGGCTGGTGGTCGACCTCTGGGGCGGCTGGCGCGACGAGGCGGCCACGCTGCCCTGGACCGCCGACACGCTGGTCTGCATGATGTCGGTGGTCAAGGGTGTCACCGCGACCCTGGTCCATGTGCTGGCCGATGCCGGGCTGCTCGACCTCGATCGCCGCGTGGCCGACTACTGGCCGGCGTTCGCCGCCGGCGGCAAGGGCGAAGTCCGGGTGCGCCATGTCCTCGACCATCGTGCGGGCGTGCCTGCGCTGGCCGACCCGCTGCCGCGCGATGCGGTGTTCGACTGGTCCGCGATGACCGCCGCGATCGCCGCCGAGCGGGCGCTGTGGCCGACCGGTACGGTGCCAGCCTACCACCCGGTCACCATGGGCTTCATCCTGGGCGAACTCATCCGGCGCACCACCGGCCTGACGCCGGGCGCCTTCCTCAGGCAGCTGATGGGGCCGCCGGGCCGCTTCGACTACTTCATCGGCGTCCCTGCGTCGGTGGCCAACCCGGTGGCCGAGGTGTTCGGCGACTATGCCAACACGATCTTCGGCGCGACCGACCGTGCGACGCTCGCCTGCACGTCGGTCGCGACGCTGCATGTCGACACCTTCAACACGCCCGCGTTCCGGCGGGCGGAGATCCCGTCGATCAACGGCCACGGCACTCCACGCGCGGTGGCCACCCTGTTCGGCCAGCTGGCCGAGTGCAGGGCCGGGTCCCGCACGACGCCGCTGTCGCCCGGCGCGATCGTACGCGCGACCACCGAGCAATGGTGGGCGATCGAGCAGACCTCGATGCAGGAGCGACGCATGGCGCTGGGCCTGCTGCTGGGCGGTGCGAAGGGCGTGCCGATCCCGGCGAGCCCCCGCGCGTTCGGCCATGGTGGTGCCGGCGGTGCGGTGGCCTTCGCCGACCCGGACCTCGGCCTGGGCTTCGCCTACGGCACGGCGCACCTGCATGACCGCAAGGGCGCGAGCCCGCGCACCGCCGCGCTGGTCGCTGCGCTGGCGGCCTGCGCGTAGCTTCAGTTCACATCGATCTTCGCCGCCTCGAGGATCGGCTTCCAGCGCGCGAACTCCTTCGCGACATAGGCCTGGAACTGCGCCGGCGACAGCGGCTGGTGGGTGATGCCGAAGGTGCGCATGCGCGCGACGATCGCCGGATCCTTCGCCAGCTGCATCACCTCGCGATGGATGCGCTCGACCACCGGGCCGGGCACGCCGGCCGGACCGGAGAAGCCGAGCCAGTTCTCGCCCACCATATCCGGGAAGCCGAGCTCGACGAAGGTCGGGATGTCCGGTGCACTCTCGACGCGGGTACGCGAGGACACCGCGAGCGGGCGCACCAGGCCGTTGCGGATGTTCTCGGTGTTCTGCGGCAGGGCATCGAACGACGAGGGGATTGCGTTGGTGCGCAGGTCGGCGAACATGAACACCGAGCTGCGGTAGGGCACGTGGGTCAGCTTCGCCTTCGTCACCGCCTGGAACATCTCGCCGACCACATGGCCGATGGTGCCGTTGCCGGCGCTGCCGAAGTTGACCTTGCCCGGCGAACTGCGCGCGATCTTCAGATAGTCGGCCAGCGTCTTCGCAGGGAAGTCGGGGTGCACGATCAGTACCGCCGGCACCGTGCCGATGAACGCGATGTGGCTGAAGCTCTTCACCGGGTCGTAGTTGACCTTCGGGAAGATCACCGGGGTCACCGTGTGCGGTGACACGTTGGCGACCACCAGCGTGTAGCCGTCCGGGTTCGCGCGCGCGACCAGCTCGGCGGCGACGATGCCGCCGGCGCTAGGCCGGTTGTCCACGACCACCTGCTGGCCGAAGCGGTCGGCCAGCTTCTCCGAGAAAACCCGTGCGGTGATGTCGCTCGATCCACCGGGGCCGAACGGGACCACCAGCCGCACCGGCCGCGACGGCCAGGCCTGGGCGTGCGCGACGGCAGGCAGCAGGGTCGGCAGGACCACCGCGAACCCGAGGGCGGCGAGGGTCAGGGATGAAGAAACGCGTGTGCACCGCATCGATCACTCTCCATGAGGAAAAAGCCATGCGGCTGACGCACGTTGCGTGCCATCCCGAGCGGCCTGGAAACGCGGGCGACATGCATCGGCCGAAGGCATGGCCGGACATGCGGTCCCGCCGCCGCACCATCCGGGTGCACTTTCCGGCGCCACGCATGGACGCAGGATGCGCAGCCGCCGCCGCCGACCGGCCCGCACGCGCCGTTGCGCAACTGGTCACGACGGGCCAGAATCGGCGAAGTCATCGCCGACGGCGTCATGCAGAACGCCGGGGTACAACGGAGGAGGATCGTCATGGCGCCATCGCGCTCGCCGTCCCGGACGCTGTCCGGTTTCCTGACCGGTTTCATGGCCGGTGCGGCGGCCACGTGCAGCGTGGCCGTGCTCGCGGCGCTGCCCGCAGCCGGCGCGTGGGCGCAGGGCACCGGCGACTTCCCGAACCGTCCGGTCCGCCTGATCACCGGCTCGCCCGGCAGCACGGCCGACATCAGCGCGCGCCTGGTCGGGCAGAAGCTGGTCGAGCGCTGGGGCCAGCAGATCGTCGTCGACAACCGCGGCGGCGCAGGTGGCATCGTCGGCGCCGAAATCGCCGTGCGGTCGCCGCCGGACGGATACACGCTCTTCAACGGCCATATCGGCACCCATGCCAGCCCGCAGTTCCTGTTCAAGAAGTTGTCGTACGACCCGGTGCGCGACTTCGTGCCGATCACCCAGCTCACCAACTCCGGCATCTCGCTGGTGGTGCACGCCGCGGTGCCGGCGAACAACCTGAAGGAGTTCCTCGCCTACGCGAAGGCGAAGGCCGGCACGCTCACCTACGGGTCGGCTGGCGGCGGCACCAGCAGCCAGCTCTCGGGCGAGCTGTTCAACCTGATCACCGGCGCGAAGCTGGTGCACGTCCCCTATAAGGGCGCCGGCTTCGCGCTGACCGGCGTGGTTTCGGGCGAGGTGCAGTCGGCCTTCCTGTCCACCACCACCGCGGCGCTGCAGGTGAAGGCCGGCAAGCTGCGCGCGCTGGCGGTGTTCAGCAACGAACGCTTTCCGGTGGCCCCGGAGATCCCGACGGCGGCCGAGCAGGGCTTCCCCGGCATCGACAGCTCGGTCTGGTTCGGACTGTTCGCGCCGGCAAAGACCCCGCGCCCGCTGGTGCAGAAGATCAGTGCCGATGTCGGCGAGATCCTGCGGCAGCCGGACGTGCGCAGCATCCTGCTCGGGCAGGGCGCCGAGCCGTCGCCGTCGACGCCCGAAGCATTCGAAAAGTTCCTGAGAAGCGAGATCGTGAAATGGGGCAAGGTGATCAAGGCGGCCGGCATCGAGCCGATGTGAGGCTGCACGCGGCCGGGCGGGCGCGATGATGCCGGGAGCGTCGTCCGGTTACGTGTTCGTGCAACCGCTCGAGGGCTCTCCCTGGCCGGCCCACTGCACCTTCGTGCCGACACGCGACGAACTCTACGTACCGATCGTCCTGCGCAAGCCCGACGGCGACGGGCCGTTCCCGGTGATCACCCTCGGGCGGGGAGACGGCCGCGGCGGCATGCCGCACGTGCTGGCGCAGGTACAGGCGCTGCGGCCGATGATGGATTCGATGATCCGGCGCGGCTATGCGGTGGCGTACGTGAACTATCGCCACGAGATCCCGCACGCGTACGGCCGGGGTCCCGCGGTGGACCTCGCCGACGACATCAGCGGCGGCGAGAACCTGGTGCGCAAGTCGGCCGCCACGCTCGACTCCGACGACCTGGCCGCGATCTGGCGCTACCTGCAGGCGCTGCCGTTCATCCGGCCCGAGGCGATCGGCGCGATCGGCATCAGCCATGGGGGCGAGATGATCCTGAAGGCCGCCGCCGAAGGGGCGCCCCTCGCGGCGGGCGTCGTCGCGGAAGGTGCATCGCACGAGTTCCTCTCGGTGGACACCGGGCCTTCCGCGCCGCGCGTCGGCGGGGAACTGCAGTACCACGACGTCGACGTCGTGCGCAGGCATGCGGACAAGCCTGCAGCGATGGCACGCATCGCGCGCATCCGGGCACCGATGCTGCACATGGGGCGCTACACCGACCACCTGCAGGGTATCTTCCAGCTCGCGCACGAATGGATGCGCGAGGCGGGCAAGGCATCCGACTGGGCCTGCTTCGAGCATCCGGAACACGGCTACTGCCTGGTCTACCCGGCGGCGGATGGCAGCTTCGGCCCGGACCCGGTGCAGCGGCTCGCCATCGAGCTGTACATGGACTTCCTCGACCGCCACCTGAAGCCGGCCTGATCGACCGACGCAACACCAACCCGACGACAACGCAACGACAGCAGAGGAAGCCCGATGGCGCAGCCGCGCTCGATGTTCCAGAAGATCTGGGACGCCCACACCGTGAAGCGCGACCAGGACAGCGGCGAAGTGCTGCTCTACGTCGACCGGCTGATCCTGACCGACACCTCGTCGTTCCATGCGTTCGACCTGCTGCGGGCCGAAGGCTACAAGGTGCGCCATCCGCGCACCATCTTCGGCGAGCCGGACCATTTCGCCGCCAGCCGCGGGCCGGCGCTGTCCGACGTGGTCGACGCGGAACGGCGCACCATGGTCGCGGCGCTGGAGGAGAACTGCCGCGACTTCGGGCTGGTGCATTTCGGCCTCGGCGACCCGCGCATGGGCATCTCGCACGTGGTCGGGCCGGAGCAGGGCATCACGCTGCCCGGGCTGTTCCTGCTGTGCGGCGATTCACATACCTCGACTCATGGCGCGCTCGGCGCACTCGCCTTCGGCATCGGCGGGCAGACCGCGCACATCATGGCCACCCAGTGCATCTGGCAGCGGCCGCTGAAGAACCTGCGCATCACGGTCGAGGGCGAGCGGGCGCCGGGCGTGAGCGCGAAGGACGTCATCCTCGGCATCATCCGCGAGCTCGGCCCGGCCGGCGGATTCGGCCATGTGATCGAGTACGCCGGCCCGGCGATCCGTGCGATGTCGATCGAGGAGCGGCTGACCGTGTGCAACATGTCGATCGAGGCGGGCGCGCGCAGCGGCATGGTCGCGCCCGACGACACCACGATCGCCTATGTGAAGGGGCGCCCCGAGGCGCCGCGCGGCGAGCAATGGGACAGGGCGGTCGCGTACTGGCGCAGCCTTCCCTCCGACCCGGGTGCGCGCTTCGACCGCGAACTGTCCTTCGACGCCGGCCGGCTCTCGCCGATGGTGAGCTGGGGCAACACCGCCGCCGACGTGGTCGCGGTCGATGGCCGCGTGCCAGACCCGGCCGGCGAAGCCGACGCGGACCGCCGGCGCAGCATGCAGCGCGCGCTCGACTACATGGGGCTCGCGCCGGGGCAGGCCATGCACGGGCTGCCGATCGACCAGGTGTTCATCGGCTCCTGCACCAACGGCCGCATCGAGGACCTGCGCGCTGCCGCCTCGGTCGCGCGCGGGCGCCGGGCGACGGTACCTGCGCTGGTGGTGCCCGGCTCCGGCCTGGTCAAGGCGCAGGCCGAAGCCGAAGGGCTCGACCGCATCTTCATCGAGGCCGGTTTCCACTGGGGACATCCGGGCTGCTCGATGTGCGTCGGCACCAATGGCGACACGGTGGGTGCGGGCAAGCGCTGCGTGTCGACCTCCAACCGGAACTTCGTCGGCAGGCAGGGCCCGGGGTCGCGCACCCACCTGGCGAGCCCGCTGACTGCGGCCGCGTCGGCGATCGCCGGGCGGGTCGCCGACGCCCGCGACTACCTGCAGGGAGGTGCCTGATGCAGCCGTTCACCGTGCTCTCCGCGGTCGCCGCGCCTTACGACCGGATCAACGTCGACACCGACCAGATCCTGCCTGCGCGTTTCCTGCTCAAGCGGCGCACCGACCCGGAGTATCCGTCGTACCTGTTCCGCGACCTGCGGCAGCAGCCCGACGGCAGCGAGGACCCCGGCTTCGTGCTCAACCAGCCGCCCTACCGCGGCGCGAGGATCTTCGTCGGCAACACCAACTTCGGCGGCGGGTCCTCGCGCGAGGCCGCGGCGATCGCCTTCGACCGCTACGGCATCCGCTGCGTGGTCGCGCCCAGCTTCGGCGACATCTTCTACAACAACTGCGTGAAGAACGGCGTGCTGCCGATCCGGCTGCCGGAAACCACGGTCGCCACGATCCGTAGCCAGCTCCATGCACTGCCAGGCGCGATGCTGACCATCGACTTGCCGGCGCAGCAGGTGGTCGACGTCGAGGGCACGCGCCATCCGTTCGAGATCGACGGCTTCAGCAAGGGCTGCCTGGTCGAGGGCGCGAGCCAGATCGACCTCACGCTGCGCTGCCTGCCGGAGATCGAAGCCTTCGAGCGGCGCTACCGCGAAACGCACGGCTGGGCCTGAGGCCCGGCGAACAGGGAAGACTCCATGGAACGCAAGCCACGCGCGACCACGCGCATGCGGGAACTGATGGCCCGGCCGGGCGTGATCGTCGCCCCCGGTGTCGCCGATGCATTGAACGCCTGCCTGGTCGCCTCGGAGGGCTTCGAGGCGGTGTACATGACCGGCGGTGGCACCTCGGCGGTACGGCTCGGCATGCCCGATGTCGGCCTGCTCACGATGCCCGAGATGGTCGACAACGCCGGGCGCATCGCCGACGCCTCCGGCCTGCCGGTGATCGCCGATGCCGATACCGGCTACGGCAATCCGCTGAACGTGCGGCGCACGGTCAACGCCTACGAGAAGGCCGGTGTGGCCGGCATCCACCTCGAGGACCAGGAACTGCCGAAGCGCTGCGGGCACCTGTCCGGGAAGACCCTGGTGCCGGTGGAGGAGATGTGCAACAAGATCCGCGCCGCCTGCGACTCGCGGCTGGACGACGACTTCATGATCATCGCCCGCACCGATGCGCTATCGGTCGAGGGGTTCGACGCGGCGATCGCGCGCGGCCGTGCCTACGAGGCGGCCGGTGCCGACATGATCTTCGTCGAGTCGCCGCTGTCGATGGAACAACTGGAGGCGATCCCGAAGGCATTCGGCGTCGGCACGCTGTTCAACATGGCCTCCAGCGGCAAGACGCCGTTCCTGCACCGCGACGAACTCGCCCGGCTCGGCTTCAAGTTGGCGATCTATCCGAACTTCGCGATCCTGTCGGCGATCCCGGCGGTGCGCCGCTTCCTGCGCGCGCTGCGCGACGAGGGCACGGTCGGCCATATCGTGAAGGACATGGCCAGCTTCACCGACTGGTTCGACGCGGTCGGCATGGACCGGGTCAAGGCGTTCGAAGAGAAGTACGGACTGCCGGAAGAGAAACGGGCCCGCTACTAGCAGGGCCGGCTCCGGTACCGCGGTCCGCGGCACGGACTGCAGCAGACACGAGGAGAAACGGATGCACCAGCTTCGACCCTTCGCCGCCGCCGCGCTGGCGCTCGCTGCATCGCTCGCCGCGACGACCGCTGCGGCACAGCCGTTCCCGGCAAAGCCGATCCGCATCGTCGTGCCCACCGCGGCCGGCGGCACCGGCGATTCGCTCGCGCGCTTCGTCGGCGATCGCCTGGCCGAGGCGTTCAAGGTCCAGGTGGTCGTCGAGAACCGGCCAGGCGCCAACGGCATCATCGGCACCGAGATCGTGGTCAAGTCGGCGGCGGACGGCTACACGCTGATGTTCGCCTCGGCCGGGAACATCGCGATCAACCCCGGCCTGTTCGGCGCGAAGCTCCCGTTCAACCCGGAGCGCGACCTCGCGCCGATCACGCTGGTCGCCAGCACCACCCAGGTGCTGATCGCGCATCCGTCGGTGCCGGCGAAGTCGGTGAAGGAACTGATCGCGCTGGCCAAGGCGAAGCCGGGTGCCCTCGACTACGTGAACGCCGGCAACGGATCCACGCCGCACCTGAACATGGCGCTGTTCGCCAGCATGGCCGGCATCCGGCTCAACGGCATCGTCTACAAGGGGAGCACCCAGGGCCGCACTGCGGTGGTCGCAGGCGAGGTGCCGCTGATGGTCGACGGCCTGATGCCGTCGCTGCCGCTGATCCAGGCTGGCCGGCTGCGCGCGCTCGGCGTCACCTCGGCGAAGCGCTCGGCGGCCTTGCCCGGCGTGCCCGCGATCGCCGAGACCGTGCCGGGCTATCTCGGCGAGATCTGGTACGGCCTGCTCGGCCCGGCCGGCATCCCGCCCGACGTGGTCAACCGCCTGCACACCGCCACGGCCACGGCGCTGAAGGCCCCCGACACGGTCGCGAAGTTCGCCGCACAGGGCGCCGAGGTGGTCGGCAACACGCCGGCCGAGTTCGGGGAGTTCATCCGGCGCGAGATCGTCAAGTGGACGCGCGTGATCCGCGAGGCCGGGGCCACCGTCGACTGACCGCCACCGGGGAATCGCCGTGGACAAGCCACCGATCCTGTTCGTCAACAGCAACTGGAAGCCGGCACTGCAGGCGTTGCAGGCACGCCATACGGTGTTCAACTACCGCGACGCGGAGGATCGTCCCGCGCTGCTGGCACGGGCCGCACCGGTGGTGCGCGCGCTGTTCACCAACGAGAGCAGCTGGGAGCCCTCGCTGATGGATGCGCTGCCGGCGCTGGAGCTGATCGTGCTGGTGTCCAACGGCTACGAGAACGTCGACCTGGCGAAGGCGCGCGCGCGCGGCATCCGGATCACGAACACGCCGGACGAGACGACCGGCGATGTCGCCGACCTCGCGTTCGCGCTGATGATGGCCGCCGCGCGCCGCATCACCTGGGCCGAGCGCTATGTGCGCTCGGGCGACTGGCAGCGCATCGGGCGCGCGCCGCTGACCCGGCGCGTGCATGGGCGGCGGCTCGGCATCGTCGGCCTGGGATCGATCGGCCATGCGCTCGCGCGCCGGGCATCGGGGTTCGACATGGCGGTTTCCTACCACGGTCCGCGCCGCAAGGCCGATGCGCCGTACCCCTATTTCGCGGACCTCGCGGCGATGGCCGCGGAAGTCGACTTCCTCGCGGTCACCTGCATCGGCGGCCCGCGCACGGCCAGCATCGTCGATGCGCGCGTGCTGGAGGCGCTCGGCCCGGAAGGCATCGTGGTCAACATCGCCCGCGGCAGCTGCATCGACCAGGGCGCACTGTTGGCCGCACTGCGCGACGGCAGGCTCGGTGCCGCCGGCCTGGATGTCTATTCGCAGGAGCCTGCGGATCCGGCGCCATTTGAAGGCCTGGACAACGTCGTGCTCACGCCGCACTACGGCAGCGGCACCGACGACACGCGGCGGGCGATGAACGAGACCGGCTTCCGCAACCTGCAGGCGTTCTTCGATGGCCGGCCGCTGCCGACGTTGATCCCCGAACTGCGGTGACAACACCTGGAGGAAAGATGACCGATCCGCTCGAGCCGTATGGCGTCAACGACGAAGGCGAAGACCTGCATCCCGATGCCGTGCTGGCCCGCGCACTCGCGCGCCGCGGCGACACCTTCGACGAATTCAAGCTGCTGATCCGCGAGCAGTCGGCGACCTACGACCTGATCTCGAAGACCGCCGGCTACGTGCACCACTACACCGGGAAGACCGGCTCGGCGCAGCAGCTCTCCGGCGTGATGCGCGAGCTGATCACGCTCTGCCAGCTGTGCGCCAAGGGCGAGCACCGCTTCTCGCCCAACCATGTGCGCCGGCTGTACTGCCTCGGCGTCACCAACAAGGTGATGTTCGAGGCCGCGTCGGCGATGGCACCGGTGACCGGGTGGACCACGATCGCGCACGTCGCCACCGCGATCATCACGGCGAACAAGCCCGACTATCCGTTCGGGAAGATGCCGCCGGGTGGCGAACCTGCCGAGCTGGCGCCGTTCCCGGAACTCGACATCGGACGCAACCGCATTGCCGGCGATGCCGACGACAGCGAACTGGGCAAGGACGAGTACGCGTACATCGCCAGCCTGGATCCCGACCTCGCCCGGGTCGCGGCGCGCTGGGTGGACCACTGCCTGAGCCAGGGCGGCCGCAACACGACCGGCACCCGCCTCGGTCCAGGCGCGCGCGAACTGGTGACCATCGCCGCCGCCTGCGCGCGCGGCGAGGTCGAGTTCGCCGCGGAACACATGCGCCGTGCCTACGACCACGGAATCACCCGGGTGCAGGTGATCGAAGCCGTGTCCTGCGTGCTGCCGATGACCGGCGCGATGACGCTGAAGATCGGGGTGCGCGCGATGAAGCTGGCCGAGGCGCGCCCATGAAGCCTGTGTCGACCGGAAACGTCCTGCTGGCCATCGCGGTCGCCAGCCTGGCTTGCCCCGTCGCGGCGCAGGAATGGCCGACGGCCCCGATCACCGTGATCTCCCCGGTGCAGGCAGGCAGTGCCGGCGACACGTCGCTTCGCCTGGTGATGGCCAGGCTGTCCGAGAACCTGAGGCAACCGGTCATCGTCGAGAATCTTCCCGGCGCGGCCGGCATGATCGGCTACGACCGCCTCGCCCGGGCGAAGCCGGACGGCTACACGATCGGCGGCATCAGCGACAGTACCCTGACCTACGTGCCGCTGGTCCAGGGCCGCAAGGGCTTCAACGCACTCGATGCCCTGGACCCGGTGACGCTGCTCTCGACCAGTACCTGGGTGCTTGTGTCGCACCCTTCGCTGCCGGTGCGCACGGTGAAGGAACTGGTCGCGTTCTCGAAGGCCAACCCGGGCAGGCTCGACTATGCATCGGCCGGCATCGGGGGCTCGCACCATGTCGTGATGGAAGCGTTCAAGGCGGCCAGCGGCAGCAACCTGGTGCATGTCCCGTATCGCGGCGCCGCCGCGGCACTCGCCGAAGTGGAGGCGGGACAGGTGCCGGTGATGTTCTCGGCACTCTCGGTCGCACTCGGCCGCATCCAGGCGAAGCGGCTCAATGCGCTGGCCGTCGCCACGCCGGCGCGCACGCCGCTGCTGCCCGAGGTGCCGACGCTGCAGGAAGCCGGGCTGCCAGGCTTCACCTTCTCGACCTGGACCGGGGTGCTGGTGCCGAAAGGGACGCCGCCGGCGATCGTCGAGCGGCTGAACGCGGAACTGGCACGGGCGCTGAAGGACCCGGGGGTCGCCGGCAAGCTGGCCGCGCTCGGGGCGACCCCGCAGCCGGGGACGCCGAAGGTGCTGGCCGAGCTCATCGAATCGACGACGAACCGGATGCGGAAGGTGATCGTGGAGGCGAAGATAAAGGCGGAGTGACGCGGCGTCGTGGAGTGCTTTGACAGCCCGTATGCCCGGTATTACGATACGTCATTATCGTAATACTTGAAGAGCGCCATGGCAGACCCGACCACGATGACCACCAAGGGGCAGGTGACCGTGCCCCGGGAGATCCGCGACAGGCTCGGCCTCAAGTCCGGCGACAAGATGGCATTCACGATGCTCAGCGATGGGACCGTCGTCATGCGGCCGAAGATACGGAAACTGATGGATCTCGCGGGCTCGCTGGCGCGCGAGGGCCAGCCAAGCGTCGCGATCGAGGACATGAATGCCTTCAGTGCGTCCAACGGACGCAAAGCCAGGCGCGCGGCCGGATGAGCATCGCGATCGACACCCATGTGCTGGTCCGGCTGCTCGTCCGCGATGACGAAGGCCAGTTCGCCGCCGCGAGTCGCATGATCGGCAAGGCCGCGGAGGCCGAGGAGCAGGTGCTGATCCTGCCCGGCGTCCTGCTCGAAACCGAATGGGTGCTGCGCAGCAGGTACAGGCTCGACAAGGCGAGCATCTTCGGCGCAATGACCGCACTGCTCGAGAGCAGCGATGTCGAGTTCGAACATGCGCCTACCGTCGAAGAGACCCTGTACGTCTGGGCGCAGCATCCCGACGCTGACTTCGCGGATTGCCTGCTGTCAGCGCGTGCAGCGCAGCTTGGCTGCAACCGATTCATGACGTTCGACATCCGGGCCGCCCGGCTACCAGGGGTCGAGTTGCTCGCTTGACCTCTTGGTCGGCAGTACCCGCTACTGGAACGCGATCTTCGCCGCAGTCACCACCGGCCGCCAGCGGCCCGCGATGCTGGTCTGGCCAGCGCAGGGACCGGGACGGTATTGAGCCCATCGGTGGACAACGGGAAGGCTGGTCGCAGGGGCGAGAAGCGCGGGCCATGCCCTTCGAGAGGATTCTCGACGGAAACGCGCCTCGAACGTACCGTGGCAGTCACCAAGGATCTTCACGCCGATTGCATGCATCGTCTCCAACTCCCCGGAACCGTCTCTGAGCAGGAATCGCGACTCGACCAGCGGGGCCGTCTCGCGCGTGTTCGTCGAGGCACCGGCTGCCCCGGTGGCCTGACCGCGATGTACAACGGACTTGCCACACGGCACCCGAAAGCCCTGCGCCGCGTCGCACTGGCGCTGCTGTTCTGTGCGTCGTCTGTCGCAGCACCAGGGCACTCGGCCGAACTCGCAGCCAAGCGGGTGCCGACGGCGACGAACAGCCCGCGCCTGCGCACCCTCGACTTCACGCCGTTCGAGGCGGCATTGAAGCAGTTCACGCCGCGACGGGCCGCCGAGGTCGACGCCCTCCTGCGCGACGCGACGACCCCCCAGGTCCAGCTTGCCCTGGCCGAGGGTCGCCTGACCTCGGAAGCGCTCGTGCTGTACTTCCTCGACCGCATCCGTCGCCACGATGAACGCCTGCGCACCTACCTCGAACTGAACCCGGCCGCGCTCGACGAAGCCCGCGCCGCCGACGCGCGGCGCAAGGCCGGCCGGCCGCTCGGCCCGCTCGACGGCATCCCGCTCAGCCTGAAGGACAACATCGAGACCGCGCCGCCGATGCACACGACCGCGGGCAGTGCGCTGCTGCTCGACCATGTCGCGAAGGCCGATGCGCCGCTCGTCGTGCGCCTGCGCGCGCAAGGGGCGGTGATCCTGGGCAAGGCGAACCTGTCCGAGTTCGCGGGCATCATCACGCTCGGCCCGCGCGTCGGCGGCAGCAGCGCGGTGGGCGGGCAGACCATCAACCCGCACGGCGCGCCGGTCACCGGTGGCTCGAGCGCCGGCTCGGCGGCCGGTGTTGCGGCCCGGCTGGCGATGGCCAGCATCGGCAGCGAGACCTCGGGCTCGCTGGTCGCACCGTCGGCGTGGAACGGCGTGGTCGGCATGAAGCCGGGCAGGGGACGAGTGGACGGCACCGGCATCGTGCCGCTGCTGTCGGCCAACGACACGCCGGGCCCGGTGGCGCGATCGGTGACCGATGCCGCCATCCTGCTCGATGCGATCGCGCTGCAGCCCACGCGTTTCGCGGCGGGCCTGCGCAAGGATGCACTTTCGGGCGTTTCCGTCGGCGTGCTCGAACGCGACATCCTGGAAGGACGCGGCAACGCCGCGCTGCTCGATCGCGCAAGGAAGGGCCTGGCGGCCGCCGGTGCCGTGCAGCGTCCGACCCTGCTGCCGCAGTCGCCGGCATGGGCCGGTGGCGCACCGTTCGTGCAACTGCTGGCATCCGGCATGCGCCTCGACATGATGGGCTACGTGTCGACGCGCGCCGCCGGTGTGAACACGCTGGACGAGCTGCTGGCCTGGTACCGCGCGCTGCCGGACCGGCGCGCACCGTCCGGCCTCGACCTGCTGGCGGTGTTGTCGAAGGCGCCGCCGCTCGACCGTCCCGCGCACGAGGCACTCGTGCTGCGGTTGCGGGAATCCTCCGCGGCCATCCTCGATGCGACCTTCGAGAAGACCGGTGCACGCCTGCTGGTGAGCCTGGAGAACATGCACTCGACGCTGTACGCGACGGCAGGCTACCCGGCGATCACGGTGCCGCTCGGGCTGCGCGAGGCGGACGGCACGCCGGCGGGCATCACCTTCATCGGCCGCCGCGGCGAGGATGGCGCGCTGCTGGCGATGGCCTATGCGTTCGAACAGGCCACACGGCTGCGAGTCGAGCCACGGCTGGATTACACTGTCCTGCCCTGATCTGCATGCCCCGCCCATGACCGACCCCGCGTCGCCGCCTTCGTCCGGCCTGCCGCCGATCCCGCCCGACACGCTGACTGTCGCTGCCGACACCGCGCAGGCCCTGCTCGCGCTGAAGGCGGTGCTGGTCTACGAGCGGCAGCCGTTCATCTACACCACCGGCTGGGCCAGCCCGGTGTATGTCGACTGCCGCCGTCTGATGTCGCATCCGGGCTATCGCCGGCTGCTGATGGACCATGCCGCAGGACTGCTGCGCGCGCGCCTGGGGTCCTCGATCGACATGATCGCCGGCACCGAGACCGCCGGCATCCCGTTCGCCTCGTGGATCGCCGACCGGCTCGACCTGCCGATGGTCTATGTGCGCAAGAAGTCCGTCGGCTGGGGATCGCATGCGCAGATCGAAGGCGACCTGCCGGAAGGCGCGCGCTGCCTGCTGGTCGACGACCTCACCACCGACGGCCGCTCGAAGATCGGCACCGCGCGCGCGCTGCGCCAGGCCGGTGCGCAACTGAGCGACATCTTCGTGATCTTCAACTACGACGTCTATCCGCAGAGCCGGCAGGTGTACGAAGAGCACGGCTTCACCATGCATGCGCTGGCGACCTGGAAGGACGTGTTCACCCAGACCAAGGCGCTCAGCTACTTCACGCCGAAGCATGCGAAGGAGATCAAGGCCTTCCTCGCCGACCCGGTCGGCTGGTCCGCGCTGCATGGCGGCGCCGGCGTCGTCCCGAGCGGCACCCCCGAACATGGATGAAGTCCGGAGCGCGCGGCTCGACCCCGCGCTTAAGGCGGTCGCGGCGAAGTTGTTCGACGACGTCCGCCAGGCCACGTTCGACGGCGTCGGCGTCACGCGCGCGAGCTACGGCGACGGCGAGAACCGCGCAATGGCGATCGTCGAGGCCTTCGCGCGCGAGGAAGGACTCGCCTGCGAGCGCGACGCGGTCGACAACCGGATCATCCGGGTGGTCGGCGAGCCCGCCGGCGCACCGGTGCTGATCGGCTCGCACCTCGACTCGGTGCCGCAGGGCGGCAACTTCGACGGCCTGGCCGGCGTGGTCGCCGGGCTGCTGGTGCTGCTCCACTACAGCCGCCACGGGGGAGTGCCGCCGCGGCCGATCCATGTGCTCGCGCTGCGCGGCGAGGAAAGCGCCTGGTACGGCAAGGCGTACATGGGTTCACTGTCGCTCACCGGCCAGCTCAGCGCCGCCGACCTCGACCTGAAACAGCGCGAGACCGGACGCACGATGCGCGAGGACATGCAGGCACTGGGCATCGACACCGCGCGCATCGAGGCCGGCGAGCGATTGATGGACCCGGCGCAGGTCGCCGCCTACCTGGAACTGCACATCGAGCAGGGGCCGACGATGGTCGCGCGCAAGTGGGCGGTGGCACCGGTCACCGGCATCCGCGGCAACGTGCGGCACAACCGCATCCTGTGCAAGGGCGAGACCGGACACTCCGGCGCGGTGCCGCGCTGGCTGCGCAAGGACGCGGTGCTCGCAGTGGCCGAACTGATGACCCGCCTGGACGAGCACTGGCGCGTGCTGCAGCAGATGGGCATGGACATGGTGATGACCTGCGGCATGGTGTCCACCGATCCGAAGAGCCATGCGGTGTCGGTGATCCCGGGCGAGGTCGCGTTCAGCTTCGAGGTGCGCAGCCAGGACAACGACGTGCTCGAGCGCTTCCACAAGCTGATGCTGGAGGAATGCGACCGCATCGGCCGCTCGCGCGGGGTCGAGTTCCAGTTCGACCGCCGGCTCTACACCGCGCCGGCGACGATGGACCCGGTCTGGGTGGCGAAGCTGTCGAGCGCATGCGAGGCACAGGCGATCGACACGGAACCGATGCCCAGCGGCGCCGGCCATGACGCGGCGGTGTTCGCCAACGCCGGGGTATCGTGCGGCATGGTGTTCGTGCGCAACGACCGCGGCTCGCACAACCCGCACGAGGCGATGGACCTGCAGGACTTCTTCAGCGGCGTCGAGGTGCTGCACCGGGCGATCGTTGCGGCGTGACCTGCCCGCCACGCAGCGGCGCGAGGGTCACTCCGCCTTCGCGCCCGCCAGCTTCACCAGCTTCGCGTACTTCTCCACTTCCTGCCTGAAGAAGGCCGGGAACTCGTCTGGGCCCAGGTTGCGCGGCTCTGCACCGTCGCGCGCCATGGCCGCCTTCACGTCGGGTGCCGCCTGTGCCTTGCGGATCTCCTCGAAAAGCCGGGACACCACCGGCGCCGGCGTGCCGTTCGGCACGAAGAAACCGTACCAGGCGTCGGTCTCGAAGCCGGGGAACATCGAGGCCATCGTCGGCACGTCGGGCAGGTTGGACGAGCGCTGCGCGGTGGTCACCGCCAGCGGCCGCAGGCGGCCGGCCTTGAGGTGCGGCGTCGCACCGACCGCGCCGACGAAGCCCATGTCGACCTCGCCGCCGAGCAGCGCGGTGATCACTGCCCCGGCGCCCTTGTACGGGATGTGGGTGATCGACGACTTAGTGAGGTCGGCCAGCAGCACGCCGGACAGGTGGCTGGTGGTGCCGCTGCCGTTGGAGCCGAAGTTCAGGCCACCGGCGCGCTTCTTCGCCAGCGCGACCAGGTCCTTGACCGATTTCGCCGGCACCAGCGGATGCACCACCAGCACCAGCGGCACCGCGGCGACCAGCGCGACCGGCCGCAGGTCGGCGATGGCATCGTAGTTGAGCTTAGGATACAGGCTCACGTTCACCGCCATCGAGTTGGTGGTGAACATCATGGTGTAGCCGTCGGCCGGCGCCTTCGCGGTGATCTCGGCGCCGACGTTGCCGCCGGCACCCGCACGGGTATCGACGACCACGTTGCGTCCGAACTGTTCGGAGAGCTTCTGTGCGAACAGCCGGCCGAGGATGTCGGCGCCGCCGCCGACGGCGAACGGGACGACCAGGCGGATCGGCTTGGCGGGCCAGGCGGGGGCCTGGGCGAGGGCGTGCATCGGACAGGCGCAAAGGAGAGCGCCGAGGGGCAGGAATCGAAGCTGCAGCGGGCGGGCGGGCATCGGAGGTCCTTCAGCAGAAGCGGGGGATCGCTCCGGACAGGATATCCCGCTTCCATCGTGCTCGTTCCATCGTCGCCTGGCGGTCCGCATCGTGGCTTCAGGCAACCGGTTCCACAGCCGGTGGCGACTCCCTGTAGGATCGCTGCAAACACGATGGACCATGGAGGAGCAGCGATGATCACGATCCTTTGTCGCGCGCAGGTCATTGCGGTCGCGACGATTGCAGCCATCGTTCCGGCAGCGGCGGATGCCCAGACCTATCCATCGAAGCCTGTGCGCATGATCGTGCCGTTCGCACCAGGCGGCGGCACCGACGTGATCGCCCGGCAGCTGGCGGCTGGCATGTCGGAGTCGCTCAGGAGGCAGGTCCTCGTGGACAACCGGGCCGGTGCAAACGGCATCATCGGCTCCGAGATCGTCGCGCGTGCCCCGGCCGACGGTTACACGCTGCTGTTCGTGTCCAGCCCCCATTCGGTCAACCCGAGCATGCACGCCAGGCTGCCCTACGATACGCTGCGCGACTTCGCGCCGATATCCCTGGTCGCGACTTCCCCGTACATCCTGGTGGTGCATCCTTCGCTGCCGGTGCGATCGGTGAAGGATCTCGTGGCGCTTGCCCGGAAACGTCCCGACCAGATCCTGTACGCATCAGGGGGCAGCGGAAGCTCTGCGCACCTCACGGCGGAACTGTTCAACCAGATGGCTGGCGTCAGGCTGAGGGAGGTTCCGTTCAAGGGTGCGGGGCCAGGGCTGTTCGCAGTGTTGTCCGGCGAAGTTGCCGCGGTATTCGGCAACGCACTCACGGTCAAGCCGCACATCGAGAGTGGCAGGCTGCGCGCGCTGGGCATCGCCAGCGCGAAGCGATCCCCCTCGTCCCCCGAGCTGCCGACCATCGCGGAGGGCGGTGTGCCAGGCTTCGAATCGGACGCGATCCTCGGGTTCCTTGCCCCAGCGCGTACGCCCGCGGCGATCATCGAGATGCTCAACGCCGAGGCGCACAAGGTCATGCGTACGCCGTCCGTCGAAGCGGCGATGCGCGACATGTCCGTGGAGATCGCCCTGAGCACGCCGGAGGCGTTCGGCCGCCTGATCGAATCGGAGATGCTCCGATGGGGAAAGCTGGTACGCGCGCTGAATCTTCGGGCGAACTAGCGGCTGCCGGTACGCGGGCCGTTCAACGCGCGGGCATCGCGTACGACACTGGAATCGATGAGGGTGGCAAGCGCCTCGCGCGTTCGGGGGGCGCGCCGCTGGAGCCGCGCGATCCAGGGCTCCTGCCGGGCCAGGACGTCGAGCAGGTCGGACGCCAGGTCGACTGGAAACGCGAAGTACGGCCAGGCGTCCTTCACCGTCTCCACGTCCAGCCGGGCGGCGTTCGCGACCAGCTGCCAGCCGATGCCCGGGTCGACCCTGAGCCGACGGGATGCGGTGATCAGCGCAGCCACGAATTCGACGATCCGCGCGCGCATCACCGGGTCTTCGAGGTTGGCCTGCGTCGTGCACAGGTTGAACTTCTCGGTGTAGACGGCGGGATCATAGAATTCGATGGCATCGGCACCGATGGCCGCCCTGGCACGCTGTACCTGCGGCTCCCAGAGGGCAACCGCATCGATCGCTCCGTACCGCAGCGCCTCGGGCAGCCGGCTGATCGGCGTGTCGGTATGCGCCATGAAAGGCACGAGGGTCACGTCACCGGCGCTGAGCCCCTCCGTACGCAGCATGGCATCCAGGAAGAACTCGCCCGAGGACTCGAGTTGAGTGCCGACCCGCTTCCCGCGAAGATCCGCCAGCCGCGATATGCCCGCCGACCGGCGAGCCACGATGCGATAAGGACATTCGGCAACTGTGAAGATGAAGCGCAGGTCCGGATTGCCTGCCGATCCGCGCAAGGCCTGCGTTTCCGAGTTCGTCGCGATGTCGGCCTGCCCGGCGGAAACAAGGCTGGCGAGGTCACTCGCCTTGCCCCAGAGTGCCATCACGCTGCCATGCTCGAGCACGGCCTTGCCCGGATAGATGGCCGCAGCCGCGAACAGTACCGGCGCCATCTCGAGCAAGGACAGGTTGCCATAGATGCGAAGCGCCTCCTGCGACGGCCCACTGGCTGCATTCATGCTTCCACCCCTGGATCGATGGCACGACTGTATAGGGCGGACGGGACGGGGTCAAACACGACCACGGGTCCGGCTCCCGGTACCCGGATGAACGATGTGCTAGCCTGCGTCCGTCCAATTCGTCGATCATGCAACCATGCCAGAACCGTGGCCAGACGCGCCCATTGCAGACGCCCCGATCGTCGACAGCCATGCGCATGTCTACACGACGGACATGCCGCTTTCCCCGAACGCGTGGCACAAGCCTCCGGCAGACGCGACCATCGAGCGATATGTCGCGACGCTCGATCGCCACGGCATCAGGCACGCCGTGATCGCCGCTGCGAGTCTGTTCGACGACTACAACGACTATTCACTCGAGGCCACGCGACGGCACCGGCGGCTTCGCACGACCGTGATCGTCAAGCCCACGATCGATCCGTACGTGATGCGCATGATGCGGGACGATGGCGTGGTCGGCGTGCGTCTTCAGTGGCGCAACGTCAAGGATCCGCCGGACATCACCACGCCGGAGTACCAGCGGTTCTTCCGCAGGGTGCGGGACCTCGACTGGCACGTACACATCAACCAGACCGCGGACAAGCTCGCATCTCCCATCGCCATCCTGCAGGCAGCCGGCGTGAAGCTGGTAGTCGATCATTTCGGACACCCTCAGCGCGGCGGTGCGGCCTGCGAGGGATTCCAGGCCATGCTGCATGCCATCGACAACGGCCGGACCTGGGTCAAGCTTTCGGCAGGCTATCGCCTGGCATCCCAGCAGGTCGCGCAGGATTGCGCGCGCGCCCTGCTCGCCCATGCCGGCCCCGAGCGGCTGCTGTGGGGCAGTGACTGGCCGTTCCCGGCGTTCGAGGACTCGATGCGATACGAACTGGCCATGGCCCATTTCGAACAGTGGGTGCCGGACGCCACGGCCCGGCGCATCATCGGCGGCGAGACTGCGCTGCGCCTCTATTTCGCGTGAGGATCGTTCGCTTGCACGGGCCAACCTGCAGCGGCCCCCGCTTCGGCTGACCCGCGCGCCGGGACCATGATCCCCACCCCGGGACCATGTCGACCATCCAACCGTAATCACAGGACTTCCATGCCCTCGGCACGTATCCCCCTGCTCATCGTCGGCGCCCGCGTCCTCGACCTCGACGGTGACCTCGACGACCCGCCGGTCCGGGACATCCTCTGCGAGGACGGCGCGATTTCCGCGGTCGGCACCGACCTTGCCGCACCCGATGGCGCCCAGGTGGTCGAGGCCACGGGCATGCTGGCCATCCCCGGCCTGGTCAACTCGCACTACCACTCGCACGACGTGCTGGCCAAGGGCATGTTCGAGGACCTCTCGCTCGAGCACTGGGGCGTGCTGGCCGGTCCGCTCGGCTCGAAGCGCTCGCTGGCGGAAGTCCGTGCCCGCACGCTGGCCGGTGCGCTGGAATGCCTTCACAACGGCATCACCACCGTGCAGGATATGAACAGCGCCGCGCCGTTCTCCGACGCGGTGGTGGACACCATCGTCGATGCCTACGCGGAAGCCGGCATCCGGGTCATCCTCGGCATGACGGTGCGCGACCAGTCGCAGCTCGACACCATCCCCTGGATCGACGCGCTCGCCCCGGCCGAACTGCACGGCATCATCGGCACGGCACGCGACGAGCCGGCCGCGCAGATGGCCTTCCTGGAAGCCGCGATGGAACGGATCGGCGACAGCGGCGGCATGCTGCGCTGGGCGCTCGCGCCGTCGGCGCCGCAACGCTGTTCGCCGGGCCTGCTGGAAGCGGTCGCCGACCTGTCGCGCCGCCGCTCGCTGCCTGTCTACACCCATGTCTACGAGAGCCGCACCCAGCGCATCTTCGCGCACGAGCGGCTGCAGGCGCACGGCGGCTCGGCGGTGCGGATGCTCGAGGACACCGGGCTGCTCGGCCCGCACGTCTCGCTCGCGCATGCGATCTGGCTCGAGCCCGACGAACTTGACAAGGTCGCCAGCACCGGCACCAACGTCGTGCTGAACATGCTGAGCAACCTGAAGCTCAAGAGCGGCGTGGCGCCGATCCTCGAGTATCGCGAGCGCGGGGTGAACATCGCGCTGGGTTGCGACAACTGCAGCTGCAGCGACGTGCAGAGCCTGCTGCAGGTGATGAAGCTGTTCTGCCTGCTCGCGGCAGTGAGCACTCCGGAGCGCACCGGGGTCACCGCGGCGGAGGCGCTGCGTGCGGGCACGCTCGGCGGCGCGCACAGCGCGGGACTGTCCGGCTCGATCGGTGCGATCAAGGCCGGCCACCGCGCCGACCTGGTGCTGATGGACCTCGCCGATCCGGCCTACCTGCCATACAACAGCGCGATCCGGCAGCTGGTCTATGCCGACAGCGGCCGCTCGATCCGCCGCGTCGTCGTCGATGGCGAGGTGGTGGTGCAGGACGGACGCAGCACCCGGGTCGACGAGGCCGCGCTGCGCGCGGAGATCGAAAGCCTGATGCCGACGGTGCGCGCCGACATCGACCGCCTCCAGGCCGGCTACGTTAAAGTACGACCCTACATCGACGAAGTGAACCGGCGCGCATGGTCGATGCCGCTGCCGATCCACCGCCATGTCGGGCTGCCGCGACCCTGAGCGCCGCACCCCACGCCTCCACACCACCCGAGAGACGACAGTGACTGCCCATGTGATCGCCTACGACACCGCCAACCCCGGCGATGTCAGTGACTTCAGCCGCAACCTCGCCCGCTTCGAGCCGGCGCGCATCCGCAAGCTCGCGCTGCTGGTGAAGACCGAGGGCAACTCCGACGTCAACGACTTCTCGCGCGAATTCGCGCTGCTCAGCCTGACCGCCGCGATCGAAGCCCATGGCGGCAAGGCGCTGGCCGAACGGTCGACCTTCCTGATCTCGACCGGCTGCGAAGGCGCGATGACGCCGTTCGGCTACCTGTTCATCGACCTGGAAGACGAGGCTGCCGCGCCGGCCGCGAAGGCGGGGCAGGGCAGTGCACTCGCCTTCGGCTGCGCACGCAGCCGCTCGCTGACGCCGGAGGAGATCGGCACCCCGGCGCATGCGGTGATCGTCGCCGAAACCGTCGAAGCGGCGATGCGCGAGGCCGGCGTGAAGGCCGACGACGTCGCGCTGGTGATCGTGAAGACCCCGGTCACCAGCCACATCCCGGCCACCGCCGGCGCGGTGCGCAACACCCGGGTCACCTCCGCGCATTCGAAGGCGGTCGGCGCGCTCGGCGCTGGCCTTGCGCTGGGTGAAGTGCCGCGCGAGAAGATCGTGCAGGAGGCGTTCAACACCGACCACAGCCTGTACGCCAAGCGCGCGATGGTGTTCTCGGGCGCCGAGCTCGACTGCGTCGAGATCATGCTGCTCGCCAACCGTCCCGGCGCTGCCGGCGACCTGAGCGTGCACACCGGCTTCCTGCGCGACGTGCTCGACGCGAAGGGGCTGCGCGACATGTACACCGCCGCCGGCTGCAGCTTCGACGCGGACGGACAGGTGGCGGATGCGCAGCGCGTGGTCGCCACCCTGATCAAGGCCGGCTCCGCGCCCGACGGCAAGGTGCGCGGCGCGCGCACCACGATGAAGAGCAGCCACCTCGACATGGACAAGCACGTACGCGCCGCGATGAGCGGCATCATCGGGTCGATCCTCGGCTCGACCCGCACCTTCATCTCGGCCAACACCGTGCACCAGGCGCCGCCCGGTGGCGGGCTGTGTGCCTGCATCGTGCGCAAGGGGTCCTGACCATGGGCCAGTTGCGCATCCTCGCCGAAGCCGACGTGCGTGCGGTTCTCGACACGAGCATCGCCCTCGACCTCGCGCGCCGCACCCTGGTCGACCAGGCCGCAGGACACAGCCTGCTCTCCTCGCCGTCGGCGATGGCGCTGGACGCACGGCCGGTCGGCGGGCCGAAGTTCAAGTTCAAGGCCGCCGCAGTCGGCCACCTGCAGGCGTCCGGCATCCGCCTGCTGTCGCATCCCGGCCCCACCGCGATGAACACCAACTATTGCGCGGTGTACGACCATGCGGGCTACCAGATCTCCGGCCTGGTGTCGGAGCACTGGCTGAGCCGGCTGCGCACCGCCGCGTTCGGCGCAGTGTCGGCCCAGGCACTGGTGAACCCCGGGCCGCTGGTGATCGCGCTGTTCGGCACCGGCGGCATCGCCAGCGAGATCGTGCCGATGCTCGCGCAGGCGCTCGACGTGAAGGAACTCCGGGTCACCTCGCGCCAGATGAAGAACATGGAAGCCTTCATCGCCGCGCAGGCGGGCAAGGTCAAGGTGCCGATGCGTGCCGAACCCGACGGCCGCAAGGCGGTCGACGGCGCCGACCTGGTGGTCACGCTGACCGAGTCGCCGTCGCCGCTGGTGTTCGGCGGGACGCTGAAGCCGGGTTCGGTGGTCTGCTCGATGGGCAGCTACAACGAGGTCGACTATCGGGTGCTGGCCGAGGCCGACCGCTTCATCGTCGACGACATGGACTTCGCCGCCGAGATGGGCGATGGCGGCGCCTGGATCGAGCAGGGCCACCTGACGCGCGCGACGTTCCAGGCACGCGTCGACGCGCTCGCCTGCGAGGTGCTGTCGGGCGCGAAGCCGGGCCGACGGTCGCCCTCGGACAGGATCATGGCGCTGATCCAGGGCATGGCGATCGGCGACGTCGCGTTCGCCGCCCATGCGTTGCGCGAAGGCGAGCGGCGCGGCCTGGGCAGGACCGTTCCGCTCGACTGAGGCGTTACTGTTCGATCCTGATGTTCGCCCGCTTCACGATGTCGGCGTAGCGGGCGCCCTCGGCGCGCAGGAACTTGCCGAACTGGGCGGAATCCATCGGCATCGGATTCATGCCCTGCTTGGCCAGCGCAGCACGGAAGTCGGGCATCGCCACGTTTTCCACCACCAGCTTCGAGATACGGTCGATCGCTTCCCGGGGCGCCTTCGCCGGCATCAGCATGCCGTACCAGAGGCGGATGTCGAGCCCCGGGATGCCACCTTCGGCGAAGGTCTGCATGTTCGGGAACTCCGGGTCGCGCGCCGTGCCGGTGACCGCGATCGACTTCACCTTGCCCGACTTGAACACCGGGTTCATCGACGCCATCGAACCGAAGTACATGTTCACATGGCCACCCAGCAGCGCGGCCATCGCATCGCCACCCCCCTTGTAGGGCACCGGCGTCATCTTCACGCCAGTGATCAGCGTGAACAGCTCGCCGGCCAGGTGCTGGTTGCCGCCGATCTGCGTCGTGGCATAGGTCAGCGGCTGCGGCAGCGACCTGCCCCAGGCGATGAATTCCTTCAGGTTCGAGGCCGGTACCGACGGATGCACGCCCATGCCGAGCTCCGCCACCGACATCGCCGCCACCGGCGCGAAATCCTTGATCGGGTCGTAGGGCAGCTTCATCAGCGCGCCGGAGATCGCGTGCGTGGTGAGGATCGACAGCAGCGTGTGGCCGTCCGGGTTGGCATTGGCCACGTACTGCGTGCCGATGCGCCCGTCCGCACCCGGCCGGTTGTCGACCAGCACCGGCTGCTTCAGCGCGTCGGACAGGCGTACCGCAAGCAGGCGCGCAGCGACATCGGACGAGCCGCCCGAGTAGGGGACGACGATGCGGATCGGGCGATTCGGGTAATGGCCGGCGGGCTGGGCTGCCTGGACGGCGACCGGTGCGAGCACGGCGGACAGGACGAGCGCCCTGGCAGTCGCGGCGGGAAACTTGATCACGAATGCTGCTCCCTCGATGGATGGAATCTTCCCCGAGTCTTGCAAAATCCGTGCCGTTGCGCCACCGACACGGCCGGAATTCGTGATCACACCACCGGCAGCGGTGGCAGCGCCGGCAGGCAGCCCTCGGCCACCCGCGCCAGTGCCAGCAGCATGCGTTCATCACCACCGGGGGCGGTCAGATGCACGCCGGCGGGCACGCGTGCACCACGATAGAGCCCCATCGGCAGCGAGATCGCACAGGCGTCCACCGCATTGGCCGCACGCACGAAGCAGTTGCGGTGCGGATCGATCGGCACGCTGCGTCCGCGCACCACAAGCGACTGCACGTCGAGGCCCGGCGCGGCGAACGGCCAGGTCGGCGTGAAGACCGCGCCGGCGCCCGCGGCCTGCAACGCGGACGGCAGCGCGCGACGCAGCGCGGCACAGGTGGCGCGCGCGGTGTCGACCGTGGTTGCATCCAGCTTCGCCGCGTTCGCCGCACGCTGGCGGATGCCGTCGCTCGCGAGCGAGATGTCCATCCGGGCCAGCGACTGCCCGCATTCGAACAGCGAGACGATCCCGGCCGCATGCTCGCCGGCCATCCATCCCGGCACCTCGCCATCGACCAGTTCGAAGCCGGCCTCTTCCATGCGCGCACAGGCCGCCGCGAACAGCCCGAGCGTCTCGTCGTCGCACATCGTGTCCACCAGCTCGCGCAGCACCAGCAGCCGGCGGCGCGGCGCCTCGATGCGTGCACCGGGCACGTCGGACAGGACGTCCCAGGCCGTCTCGACATCCACGACGCTGCGCCCGATCAGGCCGATGGTGGACAGGCTCGGCGCATGGTTCGCCTTTCCCTCCGCGGAAAGCCCGCCGATGCGCGGCATGAACCCGACCACGCCGCAGTGGCAGGCGGGGTTGCGGATCGAACCGCCGCTGTCGGTGCCGATGTCCACCTGGGTGATGCCCAGCGCAGAGGACACCCCGGCGCCGGTCGACGAACCGCCCGCAGTGCGCGTCATGTCCCAGGGGTTGAGCCCCATCGGCTCGAACGCATTGGTGACGCCGTACATCGCAAGTTCGGACAGCGTGGTCGTGCCGAGCACGATGCCGCCGGCGTCGCGCACCCGCTGCACGACGCCTGCATCGCGCTGCGCGACGCGCGTGCGGAAGATGTTGGTGCCCTCGGTCCACGGCAGCCCCGCCACGGGGATGCTGCCTTTCACACCGACCGCAAGGCCGTGCAGCGGGCCGCGGATGCGGCCGGCATAGAGCTCCGCCTGCAGCGCCTCGGCCTGCGCCAGCGCATCACCGGCCAGGTGCGAGAACGCCCGATACGTCGGGTTGAGCCGCTCGATGGCCGCGAGCGACTGTCCGATCAGGTCGGGGATACGCAGCCCGCCGCCGACGAGGCGGGCGTGCAGGTCGGCGATCGGCAGTGCAGTCTGTAGGGTCATCGTGGGTCAGGCGGTAGGTTGGGGGGCAGAGTGGCTCAGGCGCTGCCGATGTTCCCGCGGATGACCGTGCCTAGGCAAGGGGCGTGCACTGGCAGGCAAGCGCCTGCCGCATCAACGAGCGCTCACAGGGCTCCAGCATGCATGTGGCCTGGGTGCGGCTCCGGTTCCGACCCCCGGCCCCCTCGGCCAACGCGATTGCCGATATCGCGGGACAGGGTCTACACTGTCTTCCATCCGGAATGGGGAGAACGGGATGGCACTTGCCGACTTGCCCGGCGGCGCACGCATCTGGTATCGCCGCGAGGGCAAGGGCGCGCCGTTGCTGCATATCCATGGGTCCGCGTTCGGCTACCGTAACTTCGAACAGCTGACGCCGTTGATGACGCCACACTTCGAGGTCGTGGACTTCGACCTGCCCGGCTACGGCGAGAGCCGCGGCGGCCCGGACCGGCCCGAGATCGCCGACCTCGCCGACCTGGTCGCGGAGCTGATCGTCACCCTTGGCTATCCCCGGATGCACGTGCACGGCACATCGTTCGGGGCTGTGGTCGGCATGACGCTTGCCGCGCGCCACCCGCAACTCGTCGACCGCCTGGTGCTGAGCTGCTTCCTGGCGCGTTACGACAACGCCGCACGCATGATGCGCGCGACCTGGAAGCGTTGTGCAGCCGACAGTGGCATGGCTGCCGTGGCAGACCTCACTTCGGTCGCCGGGTTTGGCCGGGGCTACTTCGACCGGCCCGAGGCCGCGGCACAGTTCGAATTGATGCGTGAGGCCTTCTGCAAGACCACGCCCGATGCCTTCATTGCCGCGGTCGGCGCCATCGAACGCAGCGACCTTTCACCGTTGATCCCGAAGGTGACGGCGCGAACGCTCCTGATCGGTGGACGCGAGGACAACATGTCCCCGGTTGCACCCGCAGACAGTGGCGTCGGCTTCGCGCAGGTCGCGGCCGGCGTTGCCGGCTGCAAGGTGGTGATGATCGAAGATTGCGGTCACTACCTCGTCATCGAGCAGCCGGAACGGGCAGCTGCTGCGATCGTGGCCTTCATCGACAGTCCGTGATCCAACAGCATCGGGCGTCTTGACCTACGTGGAGTCCTGCATGCATCTGTCGTCCAGTGAAACCGCGCGGCTCGTCCTGCTCGCGCTGGCTGCGTGCACCGGCAACGCCATCGCGCAGGCGTGGCCCGTGAAGCCGCTTCGAATCGTCGTACCGTTCGGTGCGGGCGGTGCCACCGACACGTTCATGCGCACGCTCGCCCGCGACCTGCAGCCGGCGCTGGGCCAGTCGGTGCTGGTCGATAACCGGCCCGGCGGCAACTTCATCATTGCGGCAGACGCCGTGATCAAGGCCGAGCCCGACGGCCATACGCTGATGGCTGCGACCAGCGGCCATGCGGTCACCGAGGCGATCGGCACCAACCACGCCCGGTACCGCCTGTTGCGCGATCTCGCACCGGTGTCGACCGTCAACTATATTGAACTGATCCTGATCGCCCACCCTTCGCTGCCGGTGAAGTCCGTGCGTGACCTGGTCAGGCTCGCTCGCGCGAAGCCGGGCGCGATCAACTACGCGACCACCGGCACCGGAGGCATCAACCACCTGGCGATGGAACTGCTGCAGGCGGCCACTGCGACCCAGATGACCCACGTGCCCTACAAGGTCGGCGGTGCAGGAAGGCTTGACCTGGTCGGCGGGCGGATCGAGTTGATGATGGATACGCTCACCGACGGCGCGCCGAACGTGCGTGCCGGCAAGGTGCGCGGGCTCGGGACAAGCGGGAGCAAGCGCTCGATCGCGCTGCCCGAGGTACCGACGATTGCCGAAAGCAGTGGAATCACCGGCTTCGAAGTGCCGGTGCTCGTCGGGGTGCTGGCACCGGCGGCCACCCCGGCCGCGGTGATCGAGCGGCTGAACCGTGAGATCGGTACGATCGTGCGCCGGCCGGAGAACCAGGAAGCGTGGGGCCGCATGGGCGCAACTGCACTCGCCAGCACGCCCGCAGAATATCGCGCGATGATCGAGGCCGAGATAGAGAAGTGGGCGCGGCTCATCCGTGATGCGAAGCTCAAGCTCGATTCGTGAACTGACCTGACCGGTCTGGCTGGCGGGGCGCGTCTCCTCGGGGCTCCCGGTTACTGAAAGTCGGTGACCCACGCTGGCCATCCAGAGTGGTCACTCAGGCTGAATGCCCGCATCGCGCACTACATTGGCCCACTGCACGAGATCGCTTGCAATCACTTTGCGCATCTGCTCAGGGGTACTGAGTGCGGTGTCGATTCCCTGCGAGGCCAGGCGCTGCTTCACCTCGCTGTCCTGAAGCACACGATGCAGGCTCACGGCAAAGCGCGAGATGATCGACGGTGGCGTCTGCCCGGGCATCAGGATGGCATACCAGCCATCCACGGCGTAGCCGGCGACGCCAGCTTCTGCCATGGTCGGCACCTCCGGCGCGACGGATGCACGCTGTGCACCGGTCACAGCCAGCGCGCGCAGTTTGCCGGCCTTGATGTGGGGCAGTGCCACGGTGACCGTACTGAAGTACATCAGCACCTGCCCCCCCAGCAATTCCGTGGTTGCCGGCCCGCCACCCTTGTACGGTACATGCACGAAGCGCGTTCCTGTCATCGACATGAACAACTCGCCGGTCAGGTGGGCCATGTTGCCGATCCCTGCCGAAGCCATGGTCAGCTTGCCTGGCGACGCCTTCGCGAGCGCAACGAGCTCCTTCACGTTTTGCGCCGGGACGGACGGGTGCACCACCAGTACGAAGTTGCCGTTGCCGACCAGCGACACTGGCGCGAAATCGCGAACCGGGTGGTACGGCAGCTTGCGGTAAAGGCTGGGATTGATCGTGAAGCCGTTGCCGACGATCAGGATCGTATAACCATCCGGCGGCGCCTTCGCGACGATCTCCGTGCCGATGATGCCATTGGCGCCCCCGCGATTATCTACGACGATGGGCTGGCGAAGTTCTTCGCTCAGGCGCGGGACCAGAGAGCGCGCAATGATGTCGTTGGAGCCAGCGGGCGGAAACGGCACCACGAAGCGCAACGGTCGGCTCGGGTAGTCCTGGACCGTGGGCGCCTGCGCCCCTGCCCAGAGGGGCCAGACGGCCAGGACAAGCGCCGCCAATGCATTCGAACCTGCAGTCATGACGCCGGTTCCTCCTCTGCCGTGTGTGCTGTCACCCCAGGCCAATGCGGACTACCATATCACTTCATGCACTGCGTTCGCTCGATTCGCGCCTCGAGGCACTCCCGGGCGCGGCTACCAACAGATGGGAGCGCACTTTCCGCCTGACACCTTCAAGGAGGCACGCCGTGGCCGTTTCGCTCGAACGCCAGTCGTTTCTCGTCGAACCGCTTTCCCCGGGACTCGGCGCAGTCATCGTCGGCCTCGATTTGCGCCAGCCGCTCGCAGAAGCCACCCGGCGTGCCGTCTATGACCACTTTGCGCGCTACCACGTGCTGTGCTTTCGCGATCAGCATCTGGACCAGGACCAGCAGGTCGCCTTCTCCGAGCAGTTCGGTACGCTGGAACACCACATTGCCCGGAATCGCGGCAAGATCAACCCGCTGGTCCAGATCGTCAGCAATCTCGGCCCGGACGGAAAGCCCAGCGGGAAGGTGTCTTCCGACCGGTGGCATTCCGACAAGTCGTTCCGGGCGCAACCCGCGCTCGCGACCATCCTTCACGCGCAGGTGATGCCGCCCGATGGCGGAGAAACCTGCTTTGCGAACATGATCGCCGCCTATGAAGCGCTGCCGGCGGCAGACAAGGCCGAGCTGGATGGCGTGCGCGTCGTGCACAGCTGGGAGATCTCCCGCGCACGTGCGGGCGGCCAGGCGACGCCGGAAGAAATCGCGGACGCGCCGCCGATGTCCCATCCCCTGGTGCGCGTCCTCCCGGAAACCGGCGAAAAGGCGCTCTTCATGGGAGAGCACGCGGCCTACTTCGAAGGCCTGCCGGAAGAAGTCGGTCGAATCCGACTCGAACAGCTCACTGCGCACGCAGTGGAGGAACGTTTCGTCTACCGCCACAGGTGGACCTTGGGCGACCTGCTGATGTGGGACAACCGGTGCCTGCTTCATCGCGCCAATACCAACTTCGACGCGGCACGTTTTCCCCGAGTCCTGCAGCGAACCTGCCTGCGGGGGGTGGCACCGGCCTGAGTCGCGATGGGTACCGGGCGTCGTCACAGGGTTACCCTGGGCGCCGGCCGTGATCATGGGGCCTCGGTGGCATGGAGATTGGCCTCGCCCTGCATAGCCGCCACGTTCTGAAAGGGGCATGCATGCTCGATTCGCTCGCGAAGAAGGTTGCCCCGCAGCACACGGCCGTTCTGGTCGTCGACATGCGGAACGAGTTCGTGGAAGAAGGCGGGGTGCGCGGTCGGGAAGGTGACGACCTTTCTCAGCGCGTGCGCTGGTACCGCGTGTGAAACGCTTCCTGGAGCGAGTCCGGGCTGCCGGCGTCCAGGTCATCTACGTGAAGGCGGTCTACAACTCCGCCACGAATCAGTACATCTCCGATGTATGGCGGGAGCAGGGCCTGCGCCGACGGCGCAGCCGGTAGCCCGAAGACCCGTGCCGGGAAGGGACCTGGAACGCCAAAATCTGCGAGGCGCTCGCACCGGTCGAAGGCGACATGATCGTCCAGAAGCGCCGCTATTGTGCGTTCGAAGGCACCGGCCTCGACCTGGTGCTCCGGTCGAAAGGCATACGAACCGTGGTGGTGACCGGGATGGCCACTGACATATGCGTTGAAGGCCCGGTGCTGGCGGTCAGCACGGGCCGGCGGCTCTCCTCGCTGCCCGACGTGCCGACATTGGCAGAGTCCGGCCTGAAGGGATTCGACATTGCCGCCTGGTACGGCGTCCTCGGTCTTGCGGGGTTGCCGCAGGCGGTGTTGCAACGGGCCAACCAGGACTTCATCAAGGCTGTAATATCGATCGATCTGCAGGCGGCACTGGAAGGCCCGGTTCACCCGTCGTGACCAGTACGCCGGAGGAATTCGCCGCCTTCATACGCAGCGAGGGCATCCGATGGGGACAGGCGGTCCGTGACTCGGGTGCAAAGGTGCAGTAATCGATGTCGGCAATCCAGGGGCTGGTCCACGTGCACCCACTCGTCATCCTATCGATTGCGCTGTCCAGCGGCCCACTGCTCGTGAACGCTGCACTCGCCCAGGACTACCCCACCCGCACCATCCGTATCGTCGTCGCCCAGGCCCCCGCCTCCGGCCCCGACATGGTGGCGCGGACCCTTGCGCAGAAGCTGACCGAAGCATGGGGCCAGCAGGTCGTCGTCGAGAACCGTCCCGGGGCGAACGGCATCATCGGTGGTGAAGCGGTGGCACGCGCGAAACCCGACGGCTACACGCTGCTGATCGGCGTGCCCAGCGCGATCACGATGAACCCGTTCGTCTACCGGCAGATGCCCTACGACCCGCTGCGCGACCTGGTGCCGGTATCGCAGATCGCGACCAACACCTTCGGCCTCGTGGTGACGTCGTCGTTGCCGGCCTCATCGGTAAAGGCGCTCGTGGCGCTCGCGCGGGCGCGGCCCGGTGAGCTGCTGTATGCATCGGCGGGCCTCGCGAACCAGACGCACTTGGCCGGCGAACTGTTCGCAAGCGCCGTGGGCGTGAAGATGGTCCATGTGCCCTACAAGGGCTCCACGCCGGCCTGGACGGACCTGATCAGCGGACAGGTCGCGCTGATGTTCACTTCGACCCAAGGCGTCACCGGGCATGTCAAGGCTGGCAAGCTGCGCCTGCTCGCGACACTGGGCAGCAAACGCGCTGCGGCATTCCCCGCTGTGCCGACCGTGGTCGAATCCGGCTATCCCACGGTGGAGATCACCGGCTGGACGGGACTGTTCGCGCCGGCAGCCACGCCCGCGGACGTGGTCGGGAAACTCGCGAAGGAACTCGCGCGGGCCCTGGGCGATGCGGATGTGCGCGAACGCATGGCGGCCGATGGCGCGGAACCGAGCCCGAGCAGCCCGCAGGCTTTCGCCGCCTTCGTCAAGGCCGAAGCCGCGAAATGGTCGAAGGTGATACGCGCCGCAGGCCTGGAGAACAGCCAGTAACGCATTCGCGTGCAGCGGTCGTCCGCCCTACAGGTCGGCACCGCCGGCGAAGCCGCGCATGTCCGTGATCGCTTCGAGGCGCAGGCTGTCGGCCTGCACACGCTCCGCCAGTCCACGACCCCAGACCGGCGTCGCGAGATCGAAGAACTTCTTCTCGATCTCCATCGGGGCATGCGGATTGTCCGGCTCGCCGCGCATCACCTCGCAGCGGCCTTCGAGCCGAGTGCCATCCTTCAGCACGATGCCGAGCACGCAGATCTGCCTGCCGGGGAAAGCGCGCGTGAAGCCTTCGTCTTCCTGCAGGTCCATGCGCAGCATGAGATCGCGGATCGCCGGATGGCGGACGGCCGCTTCGCCAAAGCAGTCGAGATCCCAGCGGCGGTGGAACAGCACCGTCGCCAGCGCGAACGGCACGGAGAAGCGGCCGCCGAAGGCGCTGTCCACCACCTTCGCGCCGCAGAAGACCGCCAGGCGATGGGTGCGCACGTCGATCCGCACGATGTCCTCGATCGCGAACGCGTCCGGCGGATGGCGGTCGAACAGGTCGCGCAGCGCGTCGATCGCGCAGTGCAGGTGGCGCGCGCCGGAATAGAGCTTGATGTAGCCCTCGCCGGCATACCAGTGCTCGCCCAGGCCGCGCACCGCCTGCGTCGAATCGAACGCATCGCCGAGCACCTGGCCGAAGGTCACGTCGAGCGCCGCATGGGGCCCGGTGAAGCCGGCCTCCGCCAGGCGCACCGCCATCTGTCCCATCTGGCTGCTGTGGCCCGCATACCAGTTGCGCACGGTTGCCCCGTCGAGCATGGTCTGCCGGTTGCCGCCCATCGGCGTGGCACCCGCGACATTGATCAGCGCGCGCACCCGTTCGCGTGGCAGGCCGCGGAGCTTGGCGACCGTCAACGCGGCGCCGAGCACGCCGTAGGTGCCGTGCGGCTGCACCATGATGCGCATGTGGGCGGCGCCGCCGACACGTGCGCAGACCTCGTATCCCACGGCGAACGCGAGCAGGGTGTCGGCGCCGCTGGCGCGGGTTTCCTGGGCCAGGGCCAGGGCCGAGGGCAGGCAGTGGATGCCCGGATGGCCGTGCGAGCGCGAGTTGCCGGCGTCGAGTTCCAGGCAGACGCCCGCAGTGCCGTTGAGGCCGGCCGCATCCATCGGGTTCATCCGGCGGCCGCTGCCGATCACGCAGGCGGCGCCCGGTGCGGTCAGTGGTGCATGCACGGCGAGCAGCGCCTGCAGCTCCGGGGTCTGCATGCCGGCCGCGATCACGGCGAGCGTATCCGCGAAGTTCAGGCGCACCTCGTCCAGCACGGCGGCGGGGATGTCCTCCAGCCGGGTTCCGCAGACGAAGTCCGTAAGTGCATCGAGGTAGTGCCTGTCCTGCAGATCCGGGTCGGTCATTGGGTGCGCGCTCCTTGGATCCGGAATCTACACCGGGCGGCGATGGCGCTGCGGCCGGGATTTTGCAAGACTCGGCACGGAGCCATTCATCGAGGAGCAGCGTGCATGATCCGTTTTCCCTACGAGGCAACGAGGGTAGTCCTGCTATGCGCGGCGCTGATGCCGGTCGCCGCCGCCGCTGCGCAGCCCGCATCCCAGTATCCGAACCGCCCGATCCGCATCGTCGTGCCGTACTCGGGCGGTGGCACCGGCGACACGCTGGTGCGCCTGCTGTCGGTACGCCTTTCCGAGTCGCTGAAGCAGCCGGTGCTGGTCGACAACCGGCCGGGTGCGGACGGGCGCATCGGAACGCAGTACGTGGCAAACGCCAACCCGGACGGGCACACGCTGCTGTCCATCCTCACCACCCACGTGATCTCCGGCGCGCTGATGAAGCTGCCGTACGACCCGATCCGCGACTTCGTGCCCGTGGCTGCTGTGGCGGTGGCGGAACTGGGCATGGGCGTGCATCCGTCGGTGCCAGCCTCGAACCTGAAGGAGTTCATCGCCTGGGGTCGGTCGCTGCCGCAGCCGCTCACCTATGCGACGACGCAGATCGGCGGTAACCAGCACCTGGCCGGCGAGCTGTTCACGCTGATCACCGGCGTGAAGATGTCGCCGATTCCCTACAAGGGCGGGGGCGACGCGATGGCCGCGGTGATGGGTGGCCATGTGAACATGTACTTCGGTTCGATGGCGTCGATGACCCCGGTCTTCCGCTCGGGCAAGGTCAGGCCGATCGCGGTCACCGGCACGGCACGCGACCCGGAGTTCCCGAACATGCAGACCTTCGCCGAAGGTGGCATCCCGGGACTCGACATCCGCCTCTGGTACGGCATGCTGATGCCGGCGAAGGCGCCCCGGGTAGCGATCGACCGCGTGTCACGGCTGCTGGTGGAGACGGTGGCCTTGCCGGAGATCCGCACTGCCATGGCCCGGCAGGGCCTGAATCCGATGCCGATGGATGCGGCGCAGTTCGGCAAGTTCATGCGCACCGAGCTTGCGCGCTATGCGGACATCGTGAAGCGGGCGGATATACGGATCGAGCAGTAACGCCGGCCAGTCGCGTGCGTGCTATCGGCCTCGCCATGGTGCCGTCCCCCACTCAGTCGATGCGGATGCCCGCCGCCTTCACCGTCTTGCTGACCCGTGCCGTCTCCGCGCGCAGGAACTCCCGGAACTCGCTGGGCGAACTGCCGATCGGGTCGAACCCGAGCCCGATCACCTGATCGCGTGTTTCGGGATTGGCGAGAGCGCTTGCGATCTCTGCATGCAGTCGTTGAATCACGGCGGTGGGCGCATTGCTGCGCGTGACCATCCCGTTCCAGACGGCCGATTCGAAGCCTGGAAGGCCGCTGGTCGACAGGGGCGGCACCGCAGGCAGTTGGGCGGTGGGCTTCTGGCCGGCGATGCCGATGGCACGCAAGCGGCCGGCCTTTATGTGCTGGGCGACTGGGGCCAGTCCGATGAACAGGACCTGGATCTGTCCGGTGATCAGGTCGGTGATCGACGGCGGATCGCCCTTGTAGGCGACATGCACGATGTCGATCCCGGCCTGGGTGCGCAGCATCTCGCCCGCCAGATGGTTGCTGGTGCCGTTGCCGGCCGAGCCGAAGCTCAGCTTGCCGGGGTTCTGCCGGGCATGGGCGATGAGGTCGCGCACCGACTGGACGGGCAGGGAAGGGGTTACCAGCAGCAGGTTCGGTGACGAGGACATCAGCGCCACCGGGGCGAAGTCGCGCTCGCTGTCGTACGGAAGGCGGGACAGCAGGCTGGGATTGGCCGTGAAGGCGGCCGTCACCACCAGCATCGTGTAGCCGTCCGGCGCGGCCCGCGCGGCGATATCGGTCGCAGTGACCGTCCCGCCGCCGGGTCGGTTGTCGAGCACGACCGGCTGGCCGAAACTGCTGGCCAGGCGGGCCCCTACCAGTCGGGCGATGGTGTCGGTCGCACCGCCCGGCGGGAACGGCACGATCATCCGCAGCGCGCGCTGCGGATAACCCTCGGCAGCCTGCGCCGGCCCGATGCCCCCGGCGGAAAGGTTGGTGAACACTGCGGCACTGGCAGCGAGGATCGTGCGCGGCGCGGGACCGGTCATGGGCGTACTCCTGGACGTAGGGGACGAAGCGACTATTGGGGGGTGACCTTGGCTTCCTTGATGACCCTCGTCCAGCGGGCAAGGTCTTCCTTCAGGAAGGCGCCGAGCTGTTCCGGGGTACTGCCGCCGACCACGGTCGCGAACTGGTTGAAGAGGTCGCGCACACTGGCGCCAGCCAGGGCCTTGAGGGTCGCGGCATTCAGCCGGTCGATGATCGGGCGCGGGGTGGCCGCGGGGGCCAGCAGGGCGACGAAGGTGCTTGCCTCGTAACCGCGCACGCCCGCCTCTTCGAGCGTGGGGACGGTGTCGATCCAAGGCGCACGCTTGGCCGTCGTAACCGCCAGTGCACGCAGCTTGCCGGCTCGAATGAAGGACAGGGACGAGGACAGCGGATCAAAGGAGACTGCCACATGTCCGGCCATCAGGTCCGCCAGCGCCGGGCCGCTGCCCTTGTACGGGACATGCACCATTCGCGTGCCGGTCAGGACCTGGAACTGCTCGCCCGCCAGATGGGCCGAAGTGCCGATGCCGGGGGAGGCGACGGTGACCTGATTCGCGCGGGCCTTCAGCAATCCGACCAGTTCGCCGGCGCTGCGCGCCGGGATGGCCGGATGGACCACCAGCACGATCGGGGTAAAGCCGAGCATGCTGATTGGCGCGAAGTCGCGCAACGGATCGTAGGGCACCTTGGGATATAGCGCCGGGCCCACGGTCAGCGGTCCGTTGGAACCGAGCATCAGGGTGTAGCCATCGGCCGGGGCACGCGCGACGATCTCGGCACCGATCAGGCCACCGGCGCCGCCGCGATTGTCCGGGACGGTGCTCCCACCCAGTGTCTCGCCGAACGCCTGGGCGATGGCCCGTCCGGCGATGTCGGCGAATCCACCGGTGGCGAACGGGATGATCAGCCGGATGGGCTTGTCGGGATAGGACTGGGCCTGCGCTACCGTGGCCATCCCCATCAGGGCGAACGTTGCCACAGGGCGCAGCGTACTCAGATGCCGGGCGAGTCGTGTCATGACCGTCTCCTGTCTCGATGCCACTATGCGATGGAGCGCTCCCGCTTCGGCTTCGCGGTCGCGATCCGGTATTCGCTGGCCAGGGCAGGCCGGCGAGGTCCATCCGAGGAGCGCACGATCAGCTCCGGTACCCACACTTCCTGCAACTGCTTCGCCGGTGTCCCGGCGAGCGACGCCATCAGCATCTGCACCATCCGGCGTCCGGCTTCCCGCGTCTGCGCGGTGAAGCTGGTCAGGGGCGGATCGATCAGGGCGCCGATCGGATGGTTGTCTCCGCCGATCACGCCCACGTCCGTGCCGGGCCGCAGCCCGCGCTGCGCGATCATCCGCATCACGCCCAGCGCCATCAGGTCATGGCCGCAGACGATCGCCGTCGGCGGGTTGGGCTGGCCGAGCAGCACGCCGGCGGCGCGTGCCCCGCCTTCTTCCGTCAGCACGTCCTCGACCTGCAAGGCGGGGTCGAACGCGATACCCGCGTGGGCCAGGGCCTGCCTGTATCCCAGGCGCTGGTGGTGGGTGAACATCAGGTCGCTCGGCCCGGTGATCTGGGCGATCCGGCGATGTCCGAGCGCGATGAAGCGGGCACAGCCGGCATTGCCGACCACGGTGTGGTCGATATCGATGCACGGATAGGCCTTCGTCGATTCGCTGCGGCCGAACGCCACGAACGGGACCTTGCGCGCGAGCAGATAGGCGATGCGCGGGTCGTTGCGGCGGGTGCGAGCGAACAGCACGGCATCCACCCGGTGCTGTTCCACCAGGCGCACGAAACACTCCATCTCGCGTTCGGGACTGCGCGCGGAGGCGATGATCGTCTGGTACGGCGTGCCTTCGAGGGCCTCGTCGATCCCGGTCAGCATGTCGAGGAAGAATGGATGGGCGAAGTGCGCCTGCGGCGCCGACAGCACGAACCCGATGGTGTCGGACGCCTGTCGGCGCAACCGTCGACCCGCCGGGTCCGGGGTGAACTGCTGTGCCGCCGCCGCCTCGAGCACGCGCGCACGGGTCTTCGCATTCACGTCGGCACGGCCGTTGATCGCCTTGGACACGGTGCTCGGTGACAGCCCGAGCTGCTTCGCGAAGGCCACGAGCGACAGGGGCTTGCGCGCGGGCGACGCCGCGCGTGCGCGTGACAACGATGACAGGGTCAGCCCTGATTCCATGCATCGCAGTCTACGTCGAAATCGTTTTCGTGACCATGCGTGCGTTCGCCATGGGCGCTCCGGTCGATCTGCAATCCTCTCCGCCATTATCCTAAGCCATGGAACGCTTGACCGTCGGCGCGAAACTCTTCTATCCTTTCGAAATCGTTTTCGAAAACCGGGTCAGCGGCGCGCACAAGCCGCGCGGGCCGCCCCGTCGCAAGGAGTGGTGATGATCGTCGACATGCATGCCCATGCGCTCAGCGAGCGCTTCATCGTTGACCTGGCGCAGTCGCCGGTCGCCAGCCTGCGCAGCCAGAAGGAAGGCGAGTACTACGCGATCCGCCGGGCGGGCGACGATCGGAAGAGCACGCTCGATCCGCATCTGTTCGACATGGAAACGCGCCTCGCCAGCCTGAAGCGGCGCGGCGTGGAGCGGCAACTGTTCGGCCCGCCGCCGTTCCTCGTGTCCTGGCCTGGCGGTGCGGCCAACGTCGAACTGGTGCGCGCGCTGCATGCGATGCAGCGCACGATCGCGGCCGAGGCGGAAGGGCTGATGGAGCCGATCGCGGTGCTTGCACTGGGCGAGCCCGAGCGCTGCGCCGAGGAACTGCAGCGCGGATATGACGAATACGGCTTCCGGGCGCTGATCATGCCGTCCTCGGCCGGCGGGCGTCCGCTCGATGATCCGATCTTCGAGCCGCTGTTCGCGCTGATCGAGCGGCTTGGCCTGGTGATCTTCATGCATCCGACCACGGCGGTCGCCTCCGACCGCTTCGGGATGTACGGCATCCATGTGCTGGTCGGCTTCCCGTTCGAGACCACGCTGGCGGTCACCCGCCTGATCTACAACGGCGTGCTCGAGCGGCATCCGGCGCTGAAGCTCGTGCTGGCGCACGGGGGCGGTGACCTCGTGTTCCTGCGCGGGCGCCTGGACTCCGCCTACGAGGCGACCGGCTGGGAGGCCGATCCGTACTTCCGACAGCACATCACCCAGGCGCCTAGCAAGTATCTCGACCGCCTCTACTACGACACCTGCGCGCTGTCCGAGGACAGCAACAGGTTCGTGATCCAGACGATGGGCACCGAGCGGGTGGTGTTCGGCAGCGACTATCCGTTCGATATCGGCGATCCCGAGGGGCGTCGCTCGGTGCCGGTGATCGATGCCCTGCCGGCTGGGGATCGGGAGAAGGTCTGTCGTCTCAATGCGCTTCGCCTGCTGGGCGATCGACCGCCGGCGGCCTGAAGATGTCGGACGCGGACGCCCTCTCGGCCGAAGACATCGCGCTGATCCGCCAGACCGCGCACCGCTTCGTGCGGGAACGCCTGGTGCCGCTCGAAGACGGGATCGATGCGGCCGACGAGGTCCGGCTGGGGCTGCTCGCCGAGTTGCGCGCGGAAGCCCATGCGCTCGGGCTGTACGGGTTCAACCTGCCCGCGTCCCTGGGCGGGCCGGGGCTTCCGGTCGACGCGCGCCTGGCGGTGCTGGAGGAACTGACCTATACCTCGGTGCCGCTGTCGGAGGTGCTGGGCTATCTGCCGCTTTCGCTGCGGTATTGCAGTGCAGCCCAGCGCGAACAGCTGCTGCCGGGTGTGCTTTCGGGCCGGGAGACCATCACCTACGCGCTTACCGAGCCGGGTGCCGGCTCGGATCTATCGGCCCTGACCACCCGCGGCCATCCGGTGGCGGGGGGCTGGCAGCTCAATGGTGCCAAGCAATTCATCTCGCACGCCGAGACCGCCGACTACATCATCGTGCTGGCGCAGACCGACGCAGGGGCGCCGCTCAAGGGTCGGCTGACCACGTTCATCGTGCGCAAGGGTAATCCCGGCCTGCTCGGCATGACGCGCTATCGCAAGA
>JAJTHE010000076.1 GCA_021298815.1 Betaproteobacteria bacterium
CATCGGCCTGTTCACGCAGACGATCACCCTGACCGGCTTCTCGTTCAACGCGGACGACCTGCTGGGCATCGGCACCAACGCCACGCTGTTCGTGCGCGCCAACGTGATCGACCCGGGCACCTCGGTGATCCCGCTGCCGCCTGCCGGCTTCCTGCTGCTGGGCGGCCTGGCCGTGATGGGCTGGATGGGCCGTCGCCGCCGCACCTGATCAAGGTCCGCAGGAAGGAAAATCCGGGTCAGAGACGATTTAGTGTCCTAAATCGTCTCTGACCCGGATTTTTTGCGTTCAGGGGCCTCGCATTAGTCCGAAAGGATCAATGGGGCTACCTCCAGGTGGGCATTCGGTCACGTATCGGCGACGTCCATGGACTAGACTTTCGGTCACTAATGGCTGCGGTGCGTCCGGTGTCGTCGCGCGTGTGCCCGAGGGGGTCTTCATGAAGAAATCGCATCGTATCCGTCGCCTGCTTCCGCTCGCCGCAGCCATTGCCCTCGCCTTTCCGCAGCCGGGCAGCACCGCTTCGATCTCGTGGTCGGCGGCCGGGTCGGGCGCCTGGGAACTGGCGGCCAACTGGTCGGCCGGGATCCCCGGCGCGTCAGACGATGCGACGATCAGTATCGGTGGCGTGAACACGATCACGTATGGAGGCGCGGCCGGGACCCGCACGGTGGGCAGCCTGACGCTGACCGGATCGAACGCGTTTGCGGTCAATGGCGGCGATCTGACGGTTGCAGGCGCCTACGGCAGCGCAGCGTCGACAGGTATCTCCGGCGGCATCCTTCGTCTGAATGGAACGTCGGCGCTGAGCAGCCTGGATATCTCCGGAGGCACGCTCGCGGGCACCGGAACGGTCACCGTCTCGGGCTCGACCACCTGGACTACCGGCACGATGTCCGGCGCCGGCACGAGCAACCTGAACGGCGGGGTGACGCTCAGCGGCAACGGGGTCAAGGACCTGCAGTTCGGCCGGACATTGAACCTGGCGTCGGGTCAGACGACGACCTGGAGCGGGAACACGTTCAACGGTGGGGGCACGATCCGGACCGGCTCGGCCTCGACCATCAACAACGCCGGGACCTTCACCGACACCCAGGTGTTCGATGCCCGTGTCGGCAATGATTTCGGTGGCGCGCAGTCGACCTTGAACAACACCGGCGTCTACAACAAGAACGGCGCCGGTACCACCGAGATCGGCATCGTCTTCAACAACACGTCGAGCGGCGCCGGCACGGGCGTGGTCAACCTCAACGGGGGCACGCTGCGGTTGAGCGGGGGCGGCACCGCGAACGCGGGCAGCAGCTTCACCGGCACCGGCAGCCTCGACTTCGGCGGCAACTACGGCCTGGCGGCGACGTCTTCGATCTCGGCCGGAAACGTGACCTTCAGCGGCGGCACGATCACCGTCGCCGGTGCCTACACGGTGACCGGCACGACCACGACCAGCGGCGGTACGGTGACGTTCTCCGGGACCTCGGTGGCCCTGGGTACCAGCCTGGTGCTGAACAGCGGCCGGGCAAACGTGAGCACCACCAATGCCGCCTCGGTCAACACGCTGCAGTTGAACGGCGGCACCCTGGGCGGCACCGCCGTGCTCAACGTGGCCAATCCGTTCACCTTCGCCACCGGTACGATGAGCGACAGCGGCACCACCAATCTCAATGGTGGCGGAGCGTTCACCGGCAACGGGGTCAAGGACCTGCTGCAGGGCCGCACGCTGAACCTGGCATCGGGTCAGACCACGACCTGGAGCGGGAGCACGTTCAACGGTGGGGGCACGATCCGGACAGGCTCGGCGTCGACCATCAACAACGCCGGCACCTTCACCGATACCCAGGTGTTCGATGCCCGTGTCGGCAATGATTTCGGTGGCGCGCAGTCGACCTTCAACAACACCGGCGTCTACAACAAGAACGGCGCCGGTACCACCGAGATCGGCATCGTCTTCAACAACACGTCGAGCGGTGTCGGAGCCGGCGTGGTCAACCTCAACGGGGGCACGCTGCGGTTGAGCGGTGGCGGCACTGCCAACGCAGGTTCGACCTTCAACATCGCCGCCGGCCGCACGCTGGAGTTCAACTCCGGCACCTACAACCTGAACAGCACCTCGTTCGGAGCCGGTACCGGGACGTTGCTGGTGAGCGGGGCGACCGTCAACACGGCCGGCGCGCATGTACTCCCCGGCACGCTGAGCATGACCAGCGGCACCCTTGCGCTCGGCGGTGCGTTCGACGCGTCTGCACTCGCATTGAGCGGGGGAACGATCAGTGGTACCACCGCGCTCACGATCGGCGGCTCGACCACCTGGACTACCGGCACGATGTCCGGCGCCGGCACGAGCAACCTGAACGGCGGGGTGACGCTCAGCGGCAACGGGGTCAAGGACCTGCAGTCCGGGCGGACGTTGAACCTGGCGTCGGGCCAGACGACGACCTGGAGCGGGAACACGTTCGGCGGCGGTGGCTCGATCCGCACCGGCTCGGCGTCGACCATCAACAACGCCGGGACCTTCACCGATGCGCAGGCGTTCAACGCGCGCGTCGCCAACGATTTCGGCGGTGCCCAGTCGACCTTCAACAATACCGGCGTCTACAGCAAGACTGGCGCCGGCACCACCGGCTTCGAGGGCGGTGTCACCTTCAACAACAGCGGGACGGTCACGGTCGGTGCAGGCACATTGTCATTGGCTGGTGGCAGCAACAACCTTCCCGCCACTACCCTGACCGGCGGCGTGTGGCAGGTGCAGGGCTCAGGCGTGCTCGAATTCACCCAGCTCGGCAGGGTGGTGGTGACCAACGCCGCCGACATATACCTGGTCGGCACCGCGTCCGTGGTGCGCGGCCGGACGGCTGGCAACGTGGTGCAGACCCTCGAGCAGTCGCTGGTGACCAACGCCGTCGACGGTGCGCTGCGCCTGCAGCAGGGACGCGTGTTCACCGCGTCGGCCAACGGTGGCAACTTCACCAACGCCGGCCTGCTCGAGCTCAACGACGGCACCTTCAACGCGACCACGTTGTCCAGCAACGGCACCATTACCAGCTTCGGTAACAGCACGCTGACCACGGGCGTGGGCAATCGCACGACCGGCAACGGTTCGATCGCGGCGAGCTTCGGCACGCTGACCATCACCCGGGGCGTGGACATGGGTGCGGCGTCGACGATGACGGTCAATCCCAGCGGCACCATCGATCTGTCCAACGCCGTGCTGGCGAGCACCATCGGTACGCTTGCGCAGAACGGCAGCCTGAACCTCGGCGCACAGAACCTGAACGTGCTGACCGACTACACGAACGCGAACTTCGGCAGCGGCAACACGTTCGCGCCGCGCGCGGGCGTGTCGGGCGCCGGGCAGATCGTCGGCGTGAATGCCGCGCAGACGCTGACCGGCAATGTCACCGGTGCGGGCGCGAACACGTTCAACCTCGCGTTCGGCAATGTCCGTGGTGGAACGGCGAGCACGCTCGACTTCCAGGTTGCCAACAGCGGCACCGGTGCTTCGATCCGCGGCGCGCTGCAGAACGGCGCGCCCGGCCTGGGCAACATCAGCGATGCACGGCTGAGCGGGACCGGTGTCACCGCCGGCAACTTCGGGCCGATCGCGGCGGGCAACAATTCGGGGAACCTGTCGGTGACGCTGACCGCAGGTGCGACCGGTGGTGCACTGAACGGACAGAGCGTCGCTGCCGTGAGCAACTTCGGCAACGTCGCGACGCAGACGCTGAACATCACCGGCTTCACGACGGTGCTGGCCACGGGCACGGCCTCGCCCAGCCCGGTCGACCTCGGCAACTTCCGGGTCGGCGTGCTGCCGGCGCCGACGACGCTCACGGTCACCAACAACACCAGCGGCGCGGGCGCAGAGCGCCTGGGCATCGCCTCGGCGACGGCGACCGGCAACTTCACGGCGACGAACAACCTCGGCGCGGGCTTCGTGGCACCGGGTGCTGCGTCCGCGGCTGCGATCGGCGTGGCCGCATCGGCTGGCGTGGTCGGCACGAACAACGGCACCCTGGCGGTGCAGTTCACCACCAACGGCGCCCTCATCGATCCGACGTTCACGACGATCAACAGCAACCTGCAGAATGTCGCGCTGACCGCGCAGGGCTTCCTGGTGGCGCAGCCGACGCTGCCCGCCCTGGTGGCGCTGGGCAACTTCCGTGCCGTGAACGGCGTCGCGGCCACTCCATTCACGATCACCAACACGAACAACGCCCCGGCAGGCTTCCAGGAAGCGCTGAACACGACAGCGGGCGGGACGACCGGCGGCGTGACGCTGAGCGGTTCGATCAACCTCCTCGGACAGGGCGCATCGAGCAACGCGATGAGCGTCGGCTTCGCGGCCGGTGGTGCGGCGGGCAACCGCGTCGGCACCGCCACTGTGAACCTGGTGTCCGACGGGCAGGGCACGAGCGGCCTGGGCACGTTCAACCTGCCGTCGCAGCAGGTCAACGTGACCGGTACCGCGTACGCGCTGGCGCAGCCGAACGTGCCGACCGGCCCGCTGAACCTGGGAAATTTCCGCGCGGGCGCGGCGCCGACGACTTCGATCAGCATCACGAACACGCTGGTGGCGGCAGGGTTCCAGGAAGGTCTGGACGTGTCGGCCGGCGCGCTCACCGGCACGGCGACGATCAGCGGCGCGCCGATCGCGAACCTGGCTGCCGGTACATCGTCGAACGCGATCGTGCTGGGGCTGTCGTCGCTGGCGGCAGGTGCGAACAGTGGCACGGTGACGCTGAACCTGGCGAGCAACGGGACGACGACCAGCGGCTTCAGCCCGCTGGCGCTGCCCTCGTCGGCGCCGATCTCGATCAACGCGACGGGTTGGAACCTCGCGCAGGCGGGGGCGATCACGCCGTCGCCGGTCGTGCTGGGGAACCAGCGGATCGGTGGCGCGCTCACGCAGGCACTGACAGTAAGCAACATCGGGCCGGTGTCGGCGTTCACCGAAGGGTTGAACGCGAGCTTCGGAGCCAACACGGGCAATGCGCTGAACAACGGCGGCTTGGTATCGCTGCTGGCCGGTGGCGCTAGCAACAACAGCAGCCTGGTGGTGCGGGTGGATACGACGACGGCGGGCGCGCGTTCGGGCACGGCGACGGTGAGCCTGGTATCCGATGGCACGGCGAGCACGCTGGGCAACACGGCGCTGGCCTCGCAGGTGATCAACGTGTCGGGCAACGTGTACCAGGTGGCGCAGCCGACGACGGTGGCGGCGGTGAACCTCGGCAACGTGCGCGCGGGCACGAACGCGAGCCAGTCGGTGTCGATCACCAACACGCTGGCGGCACCTGTGGGTTTCCAGGAAGGGCTTGATGTCACGATCGGTGCGCTCACGGGCAATGCGAGCGGTACCGGTTCGATCACCAACCTGGGTGCGGGAGCTTCCTCCAGCGCGCTGAGCCTAGGGCTGAGCAACGTCACCGCGGGCAACAACAGCGGCACGGTGACGCTGGACCGCACGAGCAATGGCACGGTCTCCGGACTGGCCAACCTCGCTCTGCCGGGGCAGCAGGTTTCGGTGAGCGCGGTGGGCTGGCGGCTGGCGCAGGCCAATGCGATCGCACCGGTGTCCTTCGGCAGCGTGCGCGTCGGTGGCACTGCAAGCCAGGCGCTTGCCGTGACCAACACGGCGGCGAACGACGGCTTCAGCGAACGGTTGAATGGGTCCTCCAGCACGGGCAGCGCCGGCATCACGGCCAGCGGCAGCTTCAACCTGCTGGGCGCGGGCGGCACGAACAACAGCAGCCTGGTGGTGGGCATCGACACGGCGAGCGCCGGTGCACGCAGCGGCACGGTGGCGGTGGCGCTGACCAGCGACGGTTCGGGCACCAGCGGCCTGGGCCAGACGCCGCTGCTGGCGCAGAACGTGAACGTGTCGGGCAACGTGTACCAGGTGGCACAGCCGACCACGGTCAGTGCGGTGAACCTGGGCAACGTGCGCGCGGGCACGAGCGCGAGCCAGTCGGTGTCTATCACCAATGCGCTGGCTGCACCGGTGGGCTTCCAGGAAGGACTGGATGTCACGATCGGCGTGCTGACCGGAAATGCGAGCGGTACGGGTTCGATCACGAACCTGGGCGCTGGGTCTTCATCGAGTGCCCTCATCCTCGGGCTGAGCAACGTCACCGCGGGCAACAACGGCGGCACGGTGACGCTGGATCGCACGAGCAATGGCACGATCTCCGGACTGGCCAACCTGGCGCTGCCGGGGCAGCAGGTTTCGGTGAGTGCGATCGGCTGGCGGCTGGCGCAGGCCAATGCGATCGCACCGGTGTCCTTCGGCAGCGTGCGCGTGGGTGGCGCGGCGAGCCAGGCGCTGGCGGTCACGAACACGGCGCCGGATGACGGCTTCAGCGAGCGGCTGAACGCGTCGGCCTCGACGGCGAGCGCCGGCCTTTCGGCCAGCGGCAGCTTCAACCTGCTGTCGCCGAACGGCACGAACAACACCGGCCTGGTGGTGGGCATCGACACGGCGAGCGCCGGTGCACGCAACGGCACGGTGGCAGTCGCGCTGACCAGCGATGGTTCGGGCACCAGCGGCCTGGGGCAGACGGCGCTTGCGACGCAGAACGTCGGCGTGTCGGGCAACGTGTACCAGGTGGCGCAGCCGACGCTGTCGACCACGACGGTGAACTTCGGCAACTTCCGCGCGGGCAACGCACAGTCGCAGGCGGTCGGGATCAGCAACCCGCTGCTCAACGCGACGGCGGCCTTCCAGGAGGGCTTGAACGCGAACACGGGCGCGACGACCGGCCAGGCAACCATCAGCGGCGGCCCGATCGTGAACCTGGGCGCGGGCGCAGCTGGTTCGAACGCGATCAGCGTGGGCGTCAGCGGCGTGGCGGGCTTGAACAGCGGCACGGCGACGATCAGCTTCGCGAGCAATGGTACGGGCACCAGCGGCCTGGCCAACCTCGCGCTGGCCTCGCAGCAGGTGACGGTGCAGGGCACCGGCTACCGGCTGGCGCAGGCGGGAAACATCGGCCCGATCAACTTCGGCAACGTGCTGCGCAATTCGGTGCAGGAGCGGTTCGTCACGATCAGCAACACCGCGATCGCCGACGGGTTCAGCGAAGGGCTGGACGCGAGCTTCGGCGCGTTCGGTGGTCCGTCGGCCGGCCTGCTGAGCGGTGTCGGTTCGGTGAGCAACCTCGCCGCGGGTGGCAACAACGGCGGTGCGATGCGGGTGGTGCTGAACACGGCCAACACCGGGCTGATCGGCGCGGGCACGACGGCGACGATCAACTTCACCTCCAACGGCACGGCGCTCGGGTTGGGCACGACGTCGCTGGGCGGGCAGACCTTCGC
>JAJTHE010000109.1 GCA_021298815.1 Betaproteobacteria bacterium
AGGTTGCCCGGCGGCGACTCGACCTTCTCGTGGAAGGCCATCACCCGGCCCTGCCCGTCCAGTTCGACGATGCCGCACGAACGTGGCGTGTCGGTCGCGAACGTCATCATCGTGATCTCGCAGCCGGCAGGCCGCGACCGGTGCGCCGCGACGAACGCGCGCACGTCGAAGCGGCATAGGTTGTCCGCATGGGCGACCATGAACGCACCCGGGCCCAGCCGTTCCGCGTTCGCCAGCACAGTCCCGCCGGTGCCGAGCAGTTCGGGTTCCGGTGACAGCGTGACCTGCGGCGCCCAGCGCGATGCGCCGACGAACGCCTCCACCTGCGCCGGCAGGTAGTGCGTGTTCACCACCACGTGGGCGATGCCGTTGCCGAGCAGCATGTCCAGCCAGTATCCGAGCAGCGGCCTGCCGTGGACCGGCACGAGGCACTTGGGCAGCCGGTCGGTGAGCGGGCGCAGCCGGGTGCCCAGCCCGGCCGCCAGCAGCAGGGCGTTCACAGCGAAAGTTCCAGCAGCAGTTCCTCCGCCGACAGCGGCGTGTTGCCGACGCGGCTTACCTGGCACGCAGCCGCCACGGCGCCGAGGTAGGCGGCCTGCCAGATGTCGGCGCCGCTCGCGAGGGCCATCGCGGAGCAGGTCATCATGCAGTCGCCGGCGCCGGAAACGTCCTTCGGTGCGGTGTTGAACGCAGGCAGGCGGTCGGTCGCCACCTGGCCGTGGCCGATGCCGCCGGGCGAGTGGATCAGCAGTCCCTCGGCGCCCAGCGTGAGCAGCACGTGCCGCGCATAGGCCTTGCGCCGCAGGCCTTCGGCCAGCACCACCAGGCCGGAGGAGAAGTCGTGCATCGCGAGCCGTGCTTCGCGCTCCGTCGGCTTGATTAGGTGCATGCCGCGGAAGCGCGAGACGTCGCCCATCTGCGACGACGCCTGGCTGTCGGCCACCATCATGATGCCGTTGCGTTCGCAGGCCACGACCAGCCGTTCGACGAGCGCCTGCGGCAGGCAGCCGTAGTTGAAGTCGGAGAAGACCAGGATGTCCGCCTGTTCGAGCGCCGGCAGGACCCGCTCGTACAGGCGATCCGACAGTTCCTGGCTGATGTCGTGCTGGCGCAGGTGGCTGACCCGCAGCAGCGTCTTGCCGCTGGCCCGGAAGCGCTGCTTGAGCGTCGTCGGGCGCGAATCGTCGCGCAGGAAGAGGCAGTCGACGCCCTGCCCGCGCAGCGTGCCCTCTGCATAGTGCGCGATCTCGTCGCGCCCGACGACGCCGAAGTAGCGGACCGAGGCGCCCAGGCCGCGGGCATGCGCGGCGACGATGCCCGCGCCGCCGACGAAGCGGTCGGTGCGCAGCGGCGTCACCACGATCGTCGGGTCTTCCTGCGACATGCCGATCGGGTCGCAGGTGATGTACTCGTCGACGATCAGGTCGCCCACCACCACCATCTCGAGCGCCCGGAAGCGGTCGATCACCGGTGCCAGTTCGCGCAAGTGGAAGCCGTGCCGCGCCGGGTAGTCGAGCGGCTTGCGGATGGTCGAGAAGTTGGTCTCGTGCAGTTCGCGCTGCAGCAGGTCGAGCGACGAGAAGCGCACCTCGCCCGAGCCGAACTGCAGCTTGCCCCCGTACGATTCCACCGCCGCCTGCTCCGGGTTGCTGCGCCGCTCGTGCTCCTTGCCCTTCACCACCACCGCCGGCCGGAGCCGCTCGATGAGTTCCTCCACCGGGCCGTCGAGCAGGAACGCGTGGTCGACGAAGCCGATCGCCTGCACTGCCTCGAGGCGCAACTGCTCGGGCACCACGGTGTCCCTGTCGTGGTCGCGGTTGACGCCCACCACCAGGAAATCGCCGCAGTCCTTCGCGAAGCTCAGCAGGCGCAGATGGCCCGGGTGCACCACGTTGAAGTTGCCGGAGACGAAGACGATGTCCTGCGCATCGACGGCACGCCTGCGTATGTCGGCCACCACCGGATCGTGCCCGGGGTCAGGCTGGGCTGTGTGTGCTCGCATCCACCCTCTGGCTCTGGAGGTGCAACGGTGCGCGGCCCGTCTCGGCTACTTGCGGTTGGCGCCGACCGCGAACAGGTAGTGCGCCATCCGGTGGTAGCCGGTATGCACCACTTCGTCGTTCATCGAGAACATGAACACGGTGTGGAAGAACTGCTTCATCGTGGCCTTGAGGTCCGGCAGCGTCTTGCAGTTCACGTGCCCGGCCTTGCTGGTCGGGGACGCATGCACCTGGCTCTCGAGGGAGGGCATGCCGATGATGCCCACGCCGTGGGCCGACAGCGGCGCGAAGGCGTTGCGCAGGAAGGTGAGTTCGTCGGCCGCGGCGATGTGCTCGAGCACGTCGAGGGCGAACACGCCGTCGTAGGAGCCCGGGATCGGCCCGGCCAGGAGGTCGTGGGTGAACGCGTCGAAGCGCCAGCGGTCGACCATGCGCGACTTCACGTCCTCGACGAACAGCGCGTCGAAGTCGGTGGCGGTGAGTTTCCCGACTTCCTGCTGCACGATGCGGGTGCCGAAGGCATCGCCGCAACCGACCTCGAGCACGTGCGAGCTGCCGGACAGCATCTTGGCCACGAACTTGTAGCGCGACAGGCGGAACAGCAGGTGCTTCGGATCGTCGTGCCAGCTCTGGCTGCTGCGCAGCCCCATCCTCTCGAACCCCCGTGCCTCCACGGCGTCCAGGCATTCCTGGTACTGCGGCTCGCGGGTCTTCGCGCTCGGGTCGAAGGCTCTGGCGGCGTCGTTCTCGGGCATGGGCTTTGGCTTGGGCACGGCGCAGGTCTCTGCCCTGCGGGCGCCGATCATGGAAGACGCGCGGATGTTAGCATGTTGCGTGACCATTCCTGTCGGGGCCAGCCCGCTGAAGTCGCCGGACCTGGCCTCGAGGCCGCCACCAGCCGATCGCCGGCTCCGCATGCCGGCGCTGCCGTGCCGTTACCGAAGGAAGAAAGTGCCGCGCAAAGCCAAGTTCCTCACCGCCGTCTGGGGCGAAGACTACATCAGGCGCTTTGCGTCGCTGTCGCTGCCGTCGTTCCTGGCCGAAGGCAACCTGCCTGCGCTGGCCGCGATCACCGACCTCGAGGTGGTGATCATGACGAGGTCCGCCGACGTCGCCTACTTCGAACAGCATCCGTCGTTCAAGCTGCTGCGCCGGGTCTGCCCGGTGCGTTTCGTCGACATCGACGACCTCGTCACGTCAAGCGTGTACGGCGTCACGCTCACCCTGGCCTATGCGCGGGCGGTGATCGCCTGCGGCCGCGGGATGCTCGACACCCACTTCGTGTTCATGAACGCCGACTTCGTGCTGTCCGACGGCTCGCTGCGCGCGATGGGCCGGCACATCGAGGCCGGGCGTTCGATCGTGCTCGCGCCCAGCTTCCGCGCGATCGCCGAGGCGGTCGAACCGGGGCTCGAGGCGTCGATCGATGCCTCGAGCGGCGTGCTGTCGATCCCCTCGCGGCAACTCGCCGCGATGAGCATGCCCCATCCGCATGCGACCACGGTGGCCAAGACGCGTACGCAGACGTTCTGCCACACGACCCATCCGAACCAGTTCTTCTGGCAGGTCGACGAGAACACGCTGCTCGGCCGCTACTTCCTCATCTTCATGCTCTGCCTCAAGCCGGAGCGCGTCATCGAGTCGATCAACAGCTACTGCGACTACGCGCTCGTCCCAGAGTTGTGCCCGTCCGGCGACGAAGTGGTCATGGGCGACTCCGACGAGTTCTTCATGCTGGAGCTCCAGCGCGCGGACCAGGAGCAGTTCATGGTCCGCATCGGCGCGGCCAACGACGGGCAGGTGGTGCGCGACCTGAGCACTTGGACGACGGCTGAGCATCGCCGCGCCGCCAGCCACGACGTCGTGTTCCACATGCAGGACCTGCCGCCCGGGCTCCCGGCGGCCAGGGCCGAGGCCGGTGCGTTCATCGATGCACTGCGCAGGCGGCTGGGCCCGCCGATCCCGCACGAGGTGCATCCGTACTGGATCAGCGGGGTCGAGGCCTGGCGCTTCCATCGGCGCTCGGCCGGCGTCGACAGCGTGCCGCCCGAGCTCAGCGTGGCCGAGCCGCTGCGGACCCGGCTTCCGCTGCGCACCCGGCTGACCGCGTCGTTCCGCCAGCAGTTCTGGTCGATCGCATTCAACCTGCGCTCGCTCGTCTACGGCGATGCGCCGCCGGTGTCGCCGTTCAATCCGCTCTGGGGCGACTACGACCATGCCGCCCGCGCCTTCGCACGCGTGGCGCGCTCCGGCGCCGGCCCGGTGCTGGCGGTGGCCGAGATCCCCGCCACCGCGCAGCGGCTGCTGGGCACGCGGGTCGAGGCGCGCGCCCTGGGCCTGGTCGAGCTCCTGTCCGACAAGGCGCCCGGGCCGTCCGTCGACGGCCCGGGCTCGGCTGCCGTCGTCTACCTGCTGCGCAAGGACGTGCGCAAGATCCGCTCGATCGTCGAGCGGTTGCGCCCGATGCTCGCCCGCGGCGCGGCGATCTCCGTGTTCGTGCACCACCTGGGGGGCGAGGCCGAGGCCGGCAACTTCTCCGACGAGCTCGCGCTCTACACCGCCGACGTGATCGGCGGCTATCCCGGCACGCCGAAGTGCACCTTCGTCGGCGGCGAGCCGAAGCGCTTCCTCCACCGCATCCTGCGCCGGGCCCGGCGCGACTACCGGCGATTCGGCCCCTTCGCGATGGCGTGGGTGCTGCCGCTGCTCGCGTTCGATGCCCTGTCCTCGGTGCTGCTCAACGCGGGCCTGCGCGCGCGCGGCCCGGCCAGCGGCTACATCCGGCACTGCAGCAGCGTGGCCATCTGCTTCGAGGACGCGGGCCGGGCGCCCGGCTGATCAGCCGGGCGCAAACAGCCGGCGCAGCCGCTCGCGGTACCGGCGCAGCAGTTCGCGATGCAGGACGGAGACGGGCGCACGTGCGACCGCGTCCGGCGGGCGACCCGGCTGCGCCGGCAGCGCAGGCGGGTCGATGCTCCAGTAGCCGCTATCGGGCGCGAGGAAGCGCTGGCTGATGCCCAGGCTGGTGCTGGTCTCGAGCGGGAGCCGGAACGCGGCATCGGAGACCTTGCGCAACGCGAACTCGATACCCGCATCGTGGTAGGCGCGCTCCGGGAAGCCGTGGCGCACCAGGATGCCGGGTGCCGGCGTCGCCGTGGCCGAGCGCGAATACGCTTCGAAGGCGACCTCGTAGCCGTTCGATTCCGCGAGCTCGACGAAGAAGCGCGGGTTGTAGCAGAAGTATCCGTGGTCGTGGTACCCGGCCATCGGCAGGTCGTGGTGGATGAGGCCGCCCGGCCGTGCGAGCTCGTGCATCGTCTTCATCGACAGGTACTGGTTGACCACGTGCTCGGTGGTGCCGTAGTTCGTCACCAGGTCGAACTGCCCGGCGAGGTCCGCGCCCGGCGATTCGACGTTCAGGTCGAACAGGCGCGTGTTGGGCGCCTCGAAGATGTCCAGCGCCAGGTAGCGGAAGCCGCAGGCGGCCAGCAGGTTGCCCAGCATCCCCCGGTCGGCGAAGGCGGTGAGTTCCGCGCGCGAGTAGTCGCCTGGCGGGCGGATCGAAGGCAGATGGCCATGGAAATAGGCGATCACCTCGCGCAGGTGCTCTTCCTCGCCGGTGCAGTACAGTTCCTGCGCGCCCAGTTCGACGATCGAGCCGCCCGCGGGAAGCAGGCCCTGGTGGTGGAAGGCGATCAGCCTCGACAGCGTCTTTGCACTGGTGCCCATGCGATGTCCCGGGTCGTCGCGGCCCGCCTCCCATCGCGGGCGTCCCTAAGGTACCATCCACGCCATGGATGCGCGCTATGCAGGCTGTCTACCCGTGAAGGCGGCGGGCTTCGCCTGATGGAGACCAGGCCGGATTACCTCGCGTTCGGCAGGCCCGACTTCGGCGACGCCGAGATCGAAGCGGTCAACCGGGTGCTGCGCTCCGGCTGGGTCGGCATGGGCTCCGAGACGATCGCGTTCGAGGACGAACTCGCCCGGTCGATCGGCGTGCCGCACGTGGTGAGCGTCAACTCGTGCACCTCCGCGCTGTTCCTGTCGCTGCTGGTCGAGGGCGTCGGGCCGGGCGATGAGGTGGTGTGCCCGAGCCTTACCTGGTGCGCCACCGCGAACGCGGCGCTTTACCTCGGCGCCACGCCGGTGTTCTGCGACATCGACCCGCACACCCTCTGCGTGACCCCCGAGAGCGTCGCGGCTCGGCTCACGCCGCGCACGAAGGCGGTGATGGTCGTGCACTTCGGCGGCATCGCTGCCGACGTCGAGGCGATCCGGCGCATCCTGCCGTCCGGCGTCGCGCTGGTCGAGGATGCCGCGCATGCGCTGGGCGCCACCTATCCGTCGGGTGCCCGGGTCGGCACGTCGGGCAACCTCGCCTGCTTCAGCTTCTACGCCAACAAGAACCTGTCCACCGGCGAAGGCGGCGCGATCGCGCTGTTCGACGATGCCAGGGCCGCGCGGCTGCGCAGCCTGCGCCAGAACGCGCTGAGCGCCGATGCCTGGAAGCGCTACAGCCACCCGATGACGGCGCTGGTGCCGGGCCTGACCGAACTGGGCTACAAGCTCAACTTCACCGACCTCAACGCATCGATCGGCCGCGTCCAGTTGCGGCGCCAGCCGTCGTTCGTCGCGCGCAGGCTCGAGCTCGCCACCCGCTACCACCAGCGGCTGGTGGCCGGCGGGCCGCGGCTCGAATGCCAGCAGGGACTGCTCGACGCGGGCCATGCCCGCCACCTGTTCGTCGTGATGCTGCCGGTGGAGCGCATGTCGATGTCGCGCGACGACTTCGTGCTCGGCCTGCGTGCGCGCAACATCGGGGCAAGCATCCATTACGCACCCCTGCATCCGATGGCGCTGTACGATGCCTCCCCGAAGGCCGGACTGCCGTGCACCGATGCGCTGAGCCGGCGCAACCTGACGCTGCCGATCGGGCCGAGCATGTCCTGCAGCGATGTCGACTATGTCGCCGACCACGTGACCGAGATGATGGACGCCGCCCTGGCCGGCGCGCCGTCCGGCGCCCGATGACCGAACCGACCGCACCGACTGCACCGACCGCATCCGGGGTAGACGGCGCCGGCGCGGGGCATGCCGGGCAGGCGGGCATCGCCTACGGCTTCGGCGGGCGCCTCGCGGCCGACTTCCCGTCGCAGATCCTGATGGACATCACCGAGGTGTGCAACCTCGCGTGTACCCACTGCCCGCATCCCGACTTCAAGCGCTCCCACCACTACGGCGCGCGCTACCTGCATCCCGACCTGAACGCGAAGATGGTCGAGGAGGTGCGCCGGCACGGCCAGGGCCGCACGCAGTACATCCGCTATGCGAGCAACGGCGAGCCGCTGGTGCATCCGCAGGCCTACGACATGATCGAGCATGCGGTGCGCGAGTCGGGCGTGATGGTCACGCTGACCACCAACGGCACCATCATGAACGAGAAGCGCACCACCCGGCTGCTCGCGGCCGGCGTGCACCTGATCGACATCAGCATCGATGCGTTCCGGCCCGAGACCTACGCGAGGATCCGCGTCAACGGCGACCTCGAGGTGACCCGCGGCAACGTGCTGCGGCTGCTGCGCTGGGTCGAGGAGTCCGGGGCGGCGACCCGGGTGGTCGTGAGCTACGTCGAGCAGCCCGGGAACGCGGCCGAGACGGCCGACTTCGAGGCTTACTGGAAGGACCAGGGAGTCGACTACGTGGTCGTGCGCCGGCTTCACTCGTGCTCCGGCGCGAAGCCGGAACTGGCGCAGGTGCGCCGCGACGAGAACGCACGCGGCGCGCGCCGGCCCTGCCTGTACCCCTGGGAGCGCGTGGTCATCAATGCGCGCGGCGATCTCGCGTTCTGTCCCTCCGACTGGGTGCACGGCTCGACGATCGCCGACTACCGGACGACGACCGTCGAGGAGACCTGGCGCGGCAGCTTCTATCGCGCGCTGCGCGAGGCGCACCTGTCGAACGACTACCGCAGCCACGGGTTCTGCGGGCAATGCCCCGACTGGGCTTCGACCCGCTGGCCGGGCGAGGGTCGCAGCTATGCCGACATGGTCGAGGACTTCGCCTCGGGGAACGGCCAGTGACCGCGGCCGGCCCCGCTGCCCCGGGCACCACTTCCCCGGTCATCGACCGCATCGAGAAGTTCGTGCGCGACATACCGGGCTGGACGCCGGTCGACCAGCTGATGTCCCTGTTCCTGCTGGCCTGGTCGGGCCGCGGCGTGCAGGGCGACATCGTCGAGATCGGCTCCTGGTGCGGTCGGTCGGCGTGCGTGCTGGGCCTGGCCGCGTCCATGGATGGTGGCACGCATGTCCACTGCATCGATCCCTTCCCGGCGCGCGACGACTGGTACCGCAACGACGATGGCAGCTGGTCGCTGAAGGTGCAGGCCGGCGCCGAGTCGGTCGTCGCCTACGACCAGCAGACCGTCTGGGCCGAGCCGTTCGAACGCGACATCCTGCCGGTATACGAGCGCTTCGCAGGGACGCTCGAAGCGTTCCGCCATTCCGTGGCGTCGGCCGGGCTCGAGGCGACCGTCACGCCCTTCCGCGGGTCCATCGGTGGTTTCCTCGCGGCGCCGGCCGGAAGGTCCGTCCGCAGCCGGCTGGCGTTCATCGACGGCGACCATGGCTACGAAGCGGTCTGCCGCGACATCCGCGAGGTCGAGCGCATCCTGGTGCCGGGCGGATGGATCTGCTTCGACGACGCGTTCACCACCTCGGCCGGCGTGGATCGCGCGATCACCGAGTGCATCATCGAGTCGCCGGCATACGAACAGGCGCAACAGCTCACGCGCAAGCTGTTCGTCGCGCGCCGTCGGGGCTGAACGGCCGGTGCCGGTGCAGGCCAGATGCGCGTAGGGGCGATACAGTCGAGCTACATCCCCTGGCGCGGCTATTTCGACTTCATCTCCAGCGTCGACACCTTCGTCGTCTACGACGACGTACAGTATTCGAAGGGTTCGTGGCGCAACCGGAACCGGCTGAAGATGCCCGCAGGACCGCGCTGGATCACCGTGCCGGTCCGGGCACACCTGGGGCAGGCGGTCGACGAGGTGGAGATCGGCCAGGCCGGGGCGGCATGGCAGGACCTGCACCGGCGGCAGATCGAGGCCTCGCTCGGCGAAGCGCCCTACTACCGCGACGCCCTGGCGCTCTGGCTCGATGCAGCGGGCACCGGCGAACGCTATCTGTCGCGGCTGAACGTGCGGCTCATCCGCGCCGTGAACGAGTACCTGGGCATCCGGACGCCGCTGGCGTTCTCCCGGGAACTGGACTTGCGTGGCAACCGGACCGAGCGCCTGCTGTCCATGCTGCAGCAGCTCGGCGCGACCGAGTACCTGTCCGGCCCGAGCGCGAGCGCCTATCTCGACGTCGACCTGCTCAACCGCAACGGCATCCGCGTGCGCTACAAGCAATACGATTACCGGCCGTACCCGCAGCGCTGGGGCGGCTTCGAGGGCGCCGTGAGCGTGCTCGACCTGGTGGCCAACACCGGTCCGGCCGCCAGGGACTACCTGCCCACGCTGACGCCCGACACCGTGGTGGGCGAGGCATGATCGACCGGTTGGCACGGCTGTGGAGGAGCAACAGGATGGAGCAGGCAACGGCGGCTGCGGACGCCGCGTCGTTCCCGACGTCGATGGGCCCGGTCGAGCTCGCCGCCGGCGAGCAGGCGCTGCTCGCCAGGCTGCAGGCGGGCATCGCATCGATGGAAGAGGGGCAGGCGTTCTACCAGGCGCTCACCGCCCGCGGTGCCCCGTTCCCGGTCGAGTGGGAGCTCGCGGTGCTGCGCGTGACGGTACGTGCGTTGCCCGAGCGCGAAGACCTGCGTGCCCGGCTGGACACGCTGGAACGGCAACTGCGCGACACCGCCCGGGTGGCCGAGGCCGACGACGTGCAGCCGGGTTGGGAGCGCGCCTGGGCGCACTTCGCCCGTGGCATGCAGCCCGCGGCGGGCGATGCGCAGGCGGCTGCGCAGGCGCGCGACGCCTGCTTCCATGATGCATGCGTGCTGCTGTCCAGCCCGTGGTTCGCGACCCTCCCGGTCGCACGCCGGACCGAGGTGATCCTGGCCCTGCACGACACCCTGATGGCTGCGCCTTCGCCCGACCTGGTGGTGGTCGCGGAGCTCGGCCTGCGCCAGTTCGCCCGCATGCTCGACGACCCGGGCCTGCCGGTGCCGGCGATGCTCGCCCTCCACGACGCGCTGCACGGGATGTACTTCTCGGGCGTGAGCGACGTGCGCGACCTGCGCCGCTTCGATGCGATCGTGCCCTCGATCGAACGCCGGCTGCTGGCCCTGCGTCCGCATCCGCGCCCGGCGCGTGCGGTCGATCCCCGCGGCGAACTGGGGATCGCCTACCTGCTGCACACCGCGCACCTCGACCAGGGCAACGCCGTGTCGCCGCTGGTGCTGTCGCTGGCGCAGTCCCATGCGACCCGGTCCGGCCGCAGGGTGTTCCTTTACCTGGTGCAGTACGTCGGCCCGGCCTTCGTGTCCGCGATCGAGGGGCAGGGATTCCAAGTCCGGGCCTTCCACCAGGACAGGGCCTATGCACGCCTCGACGACATCGAGCAAAGCCTGCGCGCCGACGGCATCGATGTCGTCGTCTCCGAGCAGAACCGGGCGGTGGCCACCGCGCTGTTCGCGCGTCGCGTCGCGCCGCTGCAATTGTGGGCCGACACCGGCTTCCCGTTCTGGAACATCGAATCCCTCGACTGGACGCTGTTCCCGGCGATGGCCGGTGCAGCCGACCCGGTGCGCCGGGCGAGCCCGCTGCGCTGGCGCCAGCCCGCGGAGACGCTGCGCCACCCGGTGGATCCCGCCGAGGTGGCCGCCGTGCGCGCCGGGTTCCCGCCCGGCGCCTTCGTGCTCGGCGTGTTCGCCCGGCTGGTCAAGCTGAACGAGCAGGTGCTGGCGCTGCTGCAGTCGCTGCTGGCGGACGATCCACGCTGCCACCTGTTCATCGCCGGCACCGGCGACGCAGCGCACGTGCATGCGTTCGCCGCGCGGCCCGGCCTCGCCGGGCGGGTCACCTTCGTCCACCGCAACGTCGACCTCAACGTGCACGGGCAGGCGGTGGACGTGATGTGCGACACCTTCCCGTTCATCGGCGGCAACGCCTGCAGGGAAGTGGCTGCCCAGGGCACCCCGGTGGTGTCGATGCTCGGCACGCCATGGGACGACCTGCTGCGCCGGGATCGCAGCGTCGCGCTGCTGGCGCGCGATGCCGCGCAGTACCGGGCGCATGTCGCCCGGCTGCGCGACGACGGCGCGTTCCGCCGGCAGCAGCGGGAGGCGGCGCTGCACCTGTTCGACGAGCAGGTCGACCCCGGGGTGATGCTGGACGACGTCGAGGCGGCGATCGCAGCGGCGGCGCAGGCAGGTCCGCGCGATGTGGCCGGCTCTGGCACCATCGGGGCAGGGTGATCGCGGTCGGCCACGGTTCCGCCGCGCAACGAAAGGGCATTCAATGGGAATCTCGCTTGACCTTGTCGAGAAGATGCACAGCCTCGGGCTGTTCGGCCGGAGCAAGGCAGCGGTGCTGGACATCGGCTCGTCGAACCTCTATTCGGCCTCGCGCGAGGGCGTGCTGCGCTTCCTTTCGCACTACGGGCTGCCGGAGGACGACGATGCGCGCGCCTTCGCAGACCGGCTCGCCGGCGGTTCTGCCTACGACCCGGTGAGCGGCGGGCTCAACGGCGCGTTCGTCGGAGAACTGTTCGAGAAGGCAGGGCTGACCTATGCCGCGATCGACATCGCCGACGGATACCGGACCACGATCGTCGACCTGAACCATGCGTCGGCCCCGGCGGCCTTCCGCGGCGCGTTCGACCTGGTGCTGAACTTCGGCACCACCGAGCACCTGCTCAACCAGTACAACGCGTTCAAGGTGATCCACGATTCGACGCGGGTCGGCGGCTACATCGTGCATTCGCTGCCGGCGATCGGCTACACCAACCACGGCTACCTCACCTACACGCCGCGCTGCTTCTTCGACATCGCGGGCTACAACGAATATGAAGTCACCACCTTCTCGTTCGAGGGGCCGGCCGGGCTGAACGACCTGTACGCGCCGGTGCGCGACTACCAGACCTACTTCCCCTCGCTCGCCCATACCCTGGTCGAGCGCGACGGCACCGAGAGCGGGCGCAGCATCGCCGCGCTGCAGATCCCGGACGTGAGCATCTTCATCGTCTACCGGAAGGTGAAGGACCAGCCGTTCATGGGGGCGCTCGAGCAGAGCACGTCGGTCGGCGCGGTGCCATCGGCGGTGACCGGGCAGTATCGCGAGGGCGCGACCGTGGGCGAAGCCGCGGGCGCCGCGCCGGTGGCGATCGCGCCGTCGCTGTCGAGCCGCTTGCGCGGGCAGTTGCGCCGCGGACTGCACGGGCTGGCGCGGCGCATCTGACCGCGGGAACCGGGCGCCGACTCAGGGGGCGCCGGCCGTCGGGCCTGTCGCCGGGCCGTCGACCGTTGCGTCCGTCCCGGCCGGCGCGCCTGCCACCCGCGCATGCAGGTCCAACATGGCGCCGACCGCGGCCAGACGCTGCTGCAGGTCCGGCCGCAGCGGATGGCGCTCCAGCGCGAGCAGGATCAGGTAGTACTCCCAGTCCGGCGGGAAGGTGATGCCGCGGGCGGTGACCGCCTGGTAGAAGTCCATCGCCTCCTCGAGTCCGCCCAGGTGCGCGACGAACCGGTCGCGGCGGGCTGCGGTCTCGTCGTCGAGCGCGATTCCGGGGTGCAGGTCGAGGCGCAGGTGGCGGTGGTCGATCGTCGGCACGAACAGCCGGGCGGCGGCGGGCGGCGCGGCGCTGCCGTCCGCGGCGGGGAGGTAGCCGAAATGGCGGCGCGCGGCGGACGCGCGCGAATCGATCGCGGCGACGATGTCCGGCGCCAGCAGCGACAGGTGCCGGGTCGAGGTGTCGAGCGCGACGTTGCCGGTGTCGAACGCGAACGCGGGCAGGCCGCAGAACCGCACGATCTCGTCCATCGTCCGCGCCGGCGCGTTGATCAGGTCCTCGTAGCGGATGCACAGCAGCTGGTCCAGCCTGCCTTCCATCTGCGCTTCGATGCCGAGGTTGGCGCGGCACCAGTACTCGACCCAGACGTTGGCCGCGCCGCCCGGATGGAAGCGCGGATGGCGGCCGATCACCTGCCGCGCGGTCTCCGATGCGGGTGCTGGCATCAGCCAGAGGCAGGGAAGGGGCTCGTCCGCCGGAAGGTAGGCGAGGACCGAGGGGACGTGCTGCATGATCGCCATCCAGCTGGCCACCATCGGCGCGCAGTCGCGGACGATGTGCACGATGCGCGCGCCCGGGAAGATGCCGAGCATGTAGTCGAGCTTGTTCGAGTTGTGCGGGCACTTGTTGAGCACGCGCCGCGCCGGGGCGCCGGTCGCCAGGAGGCCGGCATGGTACCGGCGCATCCGCTCGCGCACCGACGGCGTCGCATCGGCGGCCGTCATGTGCAGGCAGGGCTGGAAGCCGTTGATGCCGCTGCCGAAGCGCAGCGAGTCGGGCGTGCCGATGCCGGCGATCACGCAGTCGCCGTGTTCGATCCAGCCCTCGTGGTCTTCCCCGTCCGGATAGCCCGTGGTGCGCGCCAGGCCGGGATGCTGGGCCAGCCAGTCGAAGAGCAGGGTGGTGCCGGAGCGTCCGCAGCCTACGATGAACACCGGGCGATCGATGTCCGCCTCCGCCGGCCCGGCGCGCAGCGTCATACCTGCACGTCCCCGTCCTTGCCGACGATGCGCGTCTCGGGGCACAGCACGACGAACCGGCCGCCCCGTTCAAGGTATTCGCGGTTGCTCTCGATGATCTTCGCAGAGTGCACCCAGGCGAGGATCACGGTGTAGGCCGGCATGCGCCGGCACAGCTCGGCGGTGGGCAGGATCAGGATGCCGTCGCCGGAGGAGTACCGGTTCACCTTCTGCGGATGGTCGTCGACGATGAAGTCTATCGTTCCGGTCAGTCCCAGCTGCGAGATCAGCGTCGGCCCGCTGCGCGCGGCACCGTAGCCGGCGACGGCCAGCCCCTGTTCCTTCCAGCTGCGTGCCAGCGCGCTGGTACGTTCCTTGAGCTGCGCCACCCGTGCGCCGAACGCCTTCATCGTGTCGATGCGGTCCGCGCCACGGCTCGCCTCCAGCGCGAGCAGCGCGCCGACCGAGTCGCGCACCGGCCGGCCGGCACCCTTGAGCTGCACCGCGCCGACGATCGAACCATGCTGGATCGGCACCCGTTCGATATCGATCAGTTCCAGCCCGTGCCGGTCCAGGAAGCGCACCAGCGGCTTCACCGAGTGGTGGCTCATGTGCTCGTGGAAGATGGTCGCGATCAGCACGCCGTCAAGGATGTCGAGCAGGTACTGCGCCTCGAACACGAAGACGCCGTCCGGCGCGAGCAGGGTGCGTATGCCGTCGGCGATCTCGCCCATGTTGTCGGCATGCGCGAACGCGTTGAACATGCAGACCACCTGCGCCGGCCCGCGTTCCGCGCGGATGCGCTGCGCGAGCTCGAGCGACATCAGCGCGGGTATCGTCTCGATGCCGGCCTCGGTCGCCGCACGGGCGATCTCGCGTGCCGGGTCGATGCCCAGCACCGCATGGCCCGCTTCGAGGAACGGCCGCAGCAGCGAACCGTCGTTGCTGCCGATGTCGATCACCAGCGAGCCGGCCGCCGGCTGGTAGCGGCTGCGGATGTCCGATGCCACCTTGCGGAAGTGCTCGGGCATGCCCTTTGCATCGGCGGAGAAGTAGGTGTAGCTGTCCCAGAGGCTGCCGGCATCGACCACGTCGAGCTGCATCACGTGGCCGCAGTCGGCGCACATGTACACGTCGACCGGGAATCGCTCGGCATCGCGCCCGGTCTGCGCGTCGGCACAGTAGTTCTCCGACAGCGGGATCGGAGCCAGGCTGACCACGCGCTCCACCTTCGGGGAGTCGCACAGCCGGCAGGTGTCACGGTGGTAGGCGGTCACGGGCATCGGGTCTCTCCAGTTCTATCGGCCGGCACCGAACACGCTGCCGATGACGTCGGCGAGCGGCTGCGGACGCAGGCCGGTCAGTGCGGTGGTGCGCTGCATGCCCAGGCCGCTGTAGGTCGGCTTGAACGCGATGTGCACGCCGGCGGCGGTGGCGGTGGTCGGCCGGATCAGCGATTCCGGGAACCCGTGGTGCCGCGCCAGCGCATGCGCGAGGTCGACGTAGCTCACGTTGTCGGCGCCGGACAGGTGCAGGTTGCCGGCGATGCGCAGGCTGCCGATCGTCGCCAGCGCATCGCCCGCGAAGCCGACCGAGATCGGCGCGAAGACCAGGTCTGCGAACGGCGCGACGACGTTGCCCTCCTGCCAGGCCTTGAGCCAGGCGGGCAGCGGCGAGGTGTCGCGATCCAGGATCTTGGTCAGGCGCACGATGTTCAACCGGTCGGACGTGCCGCTCGCCCGTGCCTGCTCGTCGATCGCCACTTCGGCCAGGTGCTTCTGCATCGCGTAGGCGATGCCCGGTGCATGCGGGTCGTCCTCGCCGGGCCACGGGCGTTCGCCACCGAACACCGAATTGGTGGATATGAACGTGACGAAGGTGCCCTGGTCGAGCAGCGATGCGACCAGCCGGGGGATCAGCTCGACGTTGATCCGGTGCGCCAGCGGGTCCTTCTCGCAGCGGTCGTAGTTGGTCGCCGCAGCCACCACGAATGCGTAGTCGTGGCCTTTCGGCATGCGGAACGGTGCATCGCCCTCGAAATCGAGGTGGACGCGTCCCGGGCCCGCCTGCCCGGGGCGGCGCGTGCTCGCGAGCACCGGCATCCCGCGTCGCTGCAGCGCGCGCACCAGGCCGCCACCGACCAGGCTGTCGCCACCGACCACCAGGTATCCACCGTTGCTCATGGCCTTTCCCCTGCTATGTATCGGTCGACCCGCGCCGCCACCTCCGCCATGTACTCGCGCGCCCGGCCATGGTCGGCTTCCGGCGGCGCGAACGGGGCCATCTCGGTCAGCGCCGGGTCGAACGGGCCGTTGGTGACCTCGTGGATGACCACCACCGGCGTTCGGATGCACAGCGTGTGGTAGCGCCGGTCGGACAGCCGGTAGAAGAACTGCCGGCCCGAGCCCGGCACGCCCATCGGGACCACGGTCTCCAGCGTGCCGTCGTCCTCGAAGATCGCCACGTCGACGCTGCCCTCTACCACGTGGAACGACTCGGACTTGCCGAAGTGCCGATGCGGGTGGACGTAGCTGTCGCGCGCGATCGCGATGACCATCTCGTGCAGCGCATCGTCGCCGGAGCGGTGCGCGCAGATGCGCGAGCGCCGGCGCGGGCTGGCCAGTGCCTGGCGCTTGAGGAAGGCGACGTCGGCGTCGCCGACCTGCACGATCGCTTCGTCGGCGACGAAAACCTCTTCGCTGACCTTGCGCAGGTTCATGGCCGCTCCGGGTTCCGGATCGACATCGGGCTCAGCGCGAAGATGGACGCGAAGCGGCCGCCCCGGCCTGTGAAGTCGCCGTTCTTCGCGAGCACCTTCTGTTCGCTCTCCGGGCTCAGCGACAGCAGGCAGCGGTCGATGCCGCGCGAGGCCAGGGCTGCCGAGCCGACGATCGGCAGGCGCGAGCCGGGCATCAGCACCTGCTGCTTCTCCGGCTTGTCGTCGATCGTGCAGTCGAGCAGGTCGGCCACGCCATGGAAGTTCACGAACTTCGCCGCGATGTGGCCTGCGCCGAAGATCGCGGTGCGATGGCCGGCGGCCTTCCACGCTTCCAGCTTCGCGCGCACGCTGGCGCATACCGCTCCATGGTTGTGCGCGAACGCGCGGCCATCGCCGAGCAGGGCGTCCCTGTTCGGTGGCGCGGCCGTGCCGGCGCCTGCCGGTGCGTTGCGCACGATCGCGATCAGCGAATCCTCGAGCGGATAGGGGTCGACCACCGTCGCCACCTGTTCGAGCCCGGCGTTGCGGATCAGCGCAGCCAGGGTCGAGGCGTTGAAGTAGGTGATGTGCTCTTCCCAGACGAACGGATAGTCGCAGGCGCGGATGAACTTGCCGCAGTCGGGCATCTCGAACAGCAGGTAGCCGCCAGGCTTCACCAGCGCGGACACTGCCTCCAGGAACCGAAGCGGATCGTGCGCGTGCTCGATGACATGCCGCACGAGCAGCAGGTCGGCGCGGCCGTGGCGTGCCGCCAGCCTGGCCGCGGTGGGCTCGTCCACCGCTGCCTGGATCGATTCCAGGCTGGCGCAGGGGTCGTCCAGGCCGAGGTCGCGTGCGGTGTCGTAGCGGTAGGTGTCGGCGAAGCCGAGGCGGTTGAACCGCGCCAGCGTCGTGTCGTCCTTGTAGGTGAGGCCGGCGATGCGCGCACCCGCGTCGATGCCGGGCAGGGCGCGCAGCCGCTCGACCAGCCGGTCGAGGTGGCCCTCCGGCTCGTTGTAGGTCAGCCATTCGAACCGGGACTTCGCCATGGCCGGCGGCATCGGATCGATCAGCTGCAGCAGTGCGCAGCCGTTGCACTGCCCCAGCTGCAGGCGGTGGCGTTCCGGCTGCTCGGTCGCCTGCTGCTCGAAGCGGTTGCTCGGCGGCTGCATCCCGAAGTCGACCAGCAGGTCGACCGGACCACCGCACGAAAGACAGGAAGACCCGTTCGCGGCCATGCTCAGGCTCCGCCGGACATGTCGATCAGGCAGCGGCCGGCCAGCGAGCCGTCGCGCATGCGCGCGATCGCCTCGTCGATGCCCTCGAGCGGAAAGCGCTCGGTGAGCAGCGGCTTGAGCTGCATCCGGCCCTGGCGGAACAGGCCCTGGTAGCGCGGGATGTCGACCGCCGGATCGGCTTCGCCACCGTGCGATCCGGTCAGCACCTTGCCGAAGTGCAGCGGCAGCGAGTACAGGGTCGTGTCGTTGCCCTTGCGCGGCACGCCGACGAGGATCACCCGGCCCTGCGGGCCGGTCAGTCCATAGCCCGCCTGGATGATCGACGGCTGCCCGGTGTTGTCGATGAACACATCGGCGCCGGCCTGGCCGACGATCGCCCGGATCGCGGCCACGGCATCGCCGTTGCGCGCATTGACCAGGTGGGTCGCGCCCATCGCGCGCGCGAGTTCGAGCCGGTTGTCGTGCAGGTCCACCGCGATCACCGGCCATGCGCCGGCCATCGCCGCCGCCTGCACGATGTTCAGCCCGACGCCGCCGGCGCCGAACACGACCACCGACTCGCCGATCTTCACCTTCGCATTGTTCACCACCACGCCGAAGCCCGTGGTGACCGCGCAGCCGAACAGCGCCGCGACCTCCATGTCGCTGTCCGCCGGGATCGGCGTCAGCCGGTTCTCGGACACGATCGCGTATTCGTTGAAGGTGGTGACCCAGCCGGCGTTCACCACCTTGCCGTCCCAGCCGTACTTCGCCGGCGTGGCCTCGATGCCCGGGCCCTTGCGCCAGTGCAGCACCACCCGGTCGCCCACGGCCACCCGGCGCACCCCGGGGCCGGCCTCGACCACCACGCCCGATCCTTCGTGCCCGAGCAGGTGCGGCAGGAAACGGTCCTCGCCCTTGGCGCCGTCGATCTCGCCCAGCTGCGAGCCGCAGATGCCGCTGTAGTGGACGCGGACCAGCACCTGCCCCACGTCGAGGGCCGGTGGCAGTTCGACCTCTGCGATCGCCAGCGGCGCGCGCTGCGCGACCAGGACGGCTGCCTTCATGCTGCGCGGTAGGGTCATCGGTGCCGCCTATTCGAAGTAGATGAACGAATGGTCGCCGGTATAGCCGGTCTGCCTGAACCACCATTCCCATTCCTCGGGCGTGTTGAACGCCTCGCAGGTCACCTGCCAGTACAGCAGGTTCGCCTTCTCGACCTCGTTGCGGTAGCTCTCGACGCACAGGTACTTGCGCTTGCCCACGCGTTCCATCTCGCGCAGCGCGGGGTCGAGGTCGTAGCAGTGCAGGTTGTGCAGGGCGTTGAGCGAGATCACGAGGTCGAAGTGGCCGTCCGGCCATGGCAGCTTCGTCGCGTTGCCCACCTGCAGCCGGTCGCGCACCTCTTCCTTCGAGTTCGCGATCGCGTACGCCGACACGTCGATGCCGGTGACCTCGATGCCGGGCAGCACCTTGGTGAAGTCGTACAGCAGGAAGCCCTTGCCGCAGCCGATGTCGAGCACCTTGTCGCCCGGCTTCAGGCCGTAGTGCTCGACCATCGGACGTGCGACCTTCTCCCAGCGGCCTTCCATGTAGCGGTAGCCGCCGTAGTTGATGCGCCGGTCGCCGTCCCAGTAGTCGAAGTCGAACTTCTTCGCCAGCTCGGCGGCCTTCGCCTTCGGGAACTCCGGGTCGTTCACCCGGCCGAGGTAGTCGCGCACGGTGCTCTTGTGGTTCGCGGAGAGGAAGTCGATGTAGGCCATGGGAAGGTCGAACCTGTGCGTATGCGTGGATGGAGGGTCAGTGGCCGCCGGGGCGGGGCAGGTGCCGCCGGGCCTTGTCGAGCTGCAGGCGCCTGCGCGTGTCGCTGTCCGCGCCCGGGTCGGCGAACCTGCGGCGCTGCGCGGCATCGGGCAGGAATTCGTTCAGCATGATGCAGCACCACTTGGTGCGGAACACCGGTTCCAGCAGCCGGGCGCGCGCGGCGAGCGCCGGTGCATCGGGCGCGAACGCCATGGTCTGGCCGATGAACCGGTCCTTCAGCGCCGGCGGCACCGGCACGGCGGGGTGCGCGAAGAAATCGCCGGCCATCTTGGCCGGATCGTCGCGGCCTGCGTACTCGAAGTCGAGGAAGCACAGCGTGCCGTCGGGGCGTTCCAGTGCATTGTGGAACCCGAAGTCGGAGGGCGATACGCAGCGGCTGGCCTCGTCGAGGACGTCCGTTGCAGCGCCCGGTGCCGAAGCCGCGATCGTACGGGACAGCCCGGCGCGGATCCCTTCCCAGGCGACACGCAGCTCGCCGACGAAGGCGCGCGCTTCGGCGCCGACCGCGAGGCTGCCGTCGATGCCGTCCAGCCGGGCGATGCGAGCCTCGACCAGGGCGAGGTGCTCGGCGATCGAGAAGCAGGCTTCCGAGGCGAACGGAAGCCGCCCAGCGGCGGCGCGGCCGGCCGGCGCATTGATGGCGAGGAAGAAGGCGGCGGCCGCGTCGACATGGCGGACGCCGACCTCGCCGGCGTCGATCCGCCGGCCCTCGACGAACTCGTACAGCGCCAGTCCGCGCGCGGGGTCGCAGCTCAGCGGCCGCGGCACGCTGCGCACGCCGCAGCCTGCCGCGTACTCGAGGAACGCATACTCGGCTGCGAGCCGGTCGCGGGTGTCGCTCGGGTGGCGGAAGTACCACTTCGCGACCACGCGTTCGCCCCCCGCGTGCACCACGAACACGCGGTTGTTGCCGCCGCCGGCGCAGGCATCGATGCGCAGGCCGCCTGCCGGCAGGCCCGCGGCCGCGGCCAGTTCGGCGATGTCCGCGTTCAGCGGCCCGGCGTCCATGCCGCTTCCAGGTACTGCTGCAGCGCGGCCCAGCTCGACACCGCCGGCAGTGCATCCAGGGCCGCATGGTGGCCGTCCCGATCGAACAGCAGCGGCTGCGCATCGCGCGGGAACGCCGGGTGCAGCAGGATCTCGGGCAGGTCGTCGACGAAGTGGGTCGCGCCCCATTCGCCGACGCGGTCGAGCTTGCCTTCCTTGGTCACCTCGAAATGGACATGGGCCGGGTCGACCAGCGGCCCGTCGGCATCGACCAGGTGGTGCGCTATCCAGGCGACTGCCGCGGCGTGCAGGTCGTATGCCGGGCCGAGGAACGGATGCCGTGTCTTGTGGCTCATGATCGCGACCGGTATGCCGCGGCTGCGCAGCCAGCGCAGGCAGTCGACCACGCCGGGATAGGCCGCCGCCTCGTCCATGCGCGCGCCGTACACCGTGCCCTGCATCTCGGTCCACACCGGCTCGCGGCCGGCCTTGCGCAGGTGGTCGCGTACCGCGACTTTGTTCGCGGGCAGGCTCGCCGGGATCTCGCCCTGGTCGAGCGCGACCCGATGGAACAGCGCGTCGTAACTGACGATCGTGTTGTCGAAGTCGAGCCCGATGCGCATCACGCCCGGATCAGGCCGAAAGCCGGGCCATGATGCGCGCGGCGATCTGCGCGGCAGTCAGGCCGTAGCGCGCACGCGCGTAGTCCTGCGAGCCGACCTCGTGCATGAATTCGTCGGCGGTGCCCGAGCCGACCAGTTCCGCGCCCTTGCCCGCATGGGCGCAGCGCCACTCGGCGACCGCGCCGTACAGGCCGCCGATCAGGCTGTGTTCCTCGACCGTGCCGACGACCTTGTACTTCGCGAACGCGTCGGCCAGCGTGTCGGCGTCCAGCGGCTTGATGGTATGGAAGCTCTCGACCCGCACGCTCAGGCCCTTTGCCGCCAGCAGGTCCGCAGCGGCCAGCGTGACCGGCATCATGCTGCCGGCGTTGAGCAGGCAGACGTCGCTGCCGCTGCGCACGGTGATCGAACGGCCGATGCGGAAGTCGGGCGGGGTGGCATGGATCGCCGGTTCGCCCTTCTTGCCGATGCGCATGTAGACCGGGCCGTCGTGGGCGATCGCCGCGCGCAGCCCGAGCCGCACTTCGGTGGCATCGCACGGGGCCAGCACCGACATGCCGGGCAGGCTGCGCAGGATGGCCATGTCCTCCAGCGAATGGTGCGTCGGCCCGAGTTCCGCATAAGACAGTCCGGAGCCGGTGCCGACGATCACCACCGGCACGTCGTGGTAGCACGCGTCCACCCGGATCTGCTCGAGGCAGCGCGTGGTGGTGAACGGGGTGATGGTGTAGACCACCGGGCGCAGGCCCGAAAGCGCCATGCCGGCGGCGACGCCCATCATGTTGGCCTCGGCCACGCCGCAGTTGAAGAAGCGGTCGTCGGCGACGGCCTTGAACTTGTCGAACAGCTTGTTGCCGATGTCGCCCGAGAGCAGCACGACGCGCGGGTCTTCCGCGCCCAGCGCGGTGATGGTGGCGGCGAATTCGTTCCTCATGCGAGATCGAGCTCCTGCGCGGCCTTCTTCACCTCGTCGGCGGTCGGCGTGCGGTAGTGCCAGTTGTTGTCGTCTTCCATGAACGAAACGCCCTTGCCCTTGACCGTGTGCGCGATGATCGCCACCGGCCTGCCGCTGCCGTCGGGAACCTTCGACAGCAGCTCCACCAGCCGGCCGATGTCGTGGCCGTCGACCTCGCAGGCGTTCCAGCCGAAGGCGCGCCACTTGTCGGCGAGCGGGTCGAGCGCCATCACTTCCTGGCTGCGGCCGGTGGCCTGCCACTTGTTGAAGTCGACCACCACCGCCAGCCGCTCGACCTTCTGCGCCGCGGCCAGCATCGCCGCTTCCCAGACCGAACCTTCATTGCATTCGCCGTCGGAGAGCAGCGCGACCACGTTGTAGCTGCGCTTCGCGATGCGCCCGGCGAGCGCCATGCCCAGCCCGATCGGCAGGCCATGGCCGAGCGATCCGGTCGCCGCCTCGATGCCCGGCAGGTGGCCGGGCGTGGGCGGATGCTCGGCGAACACGCCGCCGTCCTCGCCGTAGGCCTCGAGGTCCTTCTCGGGGTAGTAGCCGCGCGCAGCCAGCACCTGGAACAGGGCCGGCGCGCCATGGCCCTTGCTCAGGATGAAGCGGTCGCGGTCGGGGTCGGTCGGCTTCGTCGGGTCGATCCGCAGCGTCGCGAAGTACGCGGCGACCAGGATGTCGACGCACGACAGGCAGGACGCGAGGTGCGGCGTATGCGTGCGGTGCGAGTTGTCGATGATGCGCAGCCGCGTGCGGCGGGCCAGGGCTTCGAGTTCGCTCACGCTGGGTCGGGTCATCGTCCTGCCGTGGTGTCGGGTTGGTTGGCGGCCGTCAGGCCTTGTGCACGTAGTTCATTTCCTG